>NZ_FOOU01000022.1 GCF_900113275.1 Neptunomonas qingdaonensis | reverse complement strand
TAAGTCGTTAAGCGCTCTTTCGCTGCTGTATTCAATTCATCCTGAGACTTGTCCAGCTCCATCATATATACGCCGCCATAGGCGGTGCTGACAGGCTCAACAATGTGGACAACCAGCAGTTCTGCGTTATGAACCTGACGCAGATCAACTGCCGTTGCGAGAACTTGTTTTGCTTCTTCGGAGAGATCAATTGCCACCAGTATTTTGCGATACTTAGCCATACATTGCTCCTTCTGTTGCTAGTTCTCTGATTATCCAGGCATTACTCTTCTTGAATTGTCTGGATATAGTAAACTAACTCCAGAACCCTTCCTCTGATAACCTTTTCAGCTCCCATCGGGCCATATTTATCTCCCTCTTCCATTTTGTAACGGCTCCCCCAGACAGGCATCTCTCTGTCTCCATGCCCCGAGACAAGGGTTCTACCATCAATTACCTGAAACACACGTTGGAAGGGATAGTTTCCGGAACCCAGGGATGGGTATAAACCATGGTTATTCTTCGCGAGCTGGGTTAAATCCGTGGGTTTTGGTGTAAGGAATTGAGCTATAGGCCCGTCTCCTTTACCACTAATACCATGACAGGAAGAACAAGAAGCAAGAAACTCATCTGCACCTATCATATGATTTTCTGCATGAGCGTTACTCATAGAAAATGACACGGCTAAAATCAGCAACGTACTGCATTTTTTAGCTATTTTGCTCAATGGAATTGGTTCAAACATGGTGTTCTCCTGAATGTTGTGTAGCTGTAATCCTGTTCATATGTTACTGGCTCATGATTACATCGTCTTTTTGAATGTTAGGGTTTTATATTTTTCACCCTCAGTCACTCGATACGATAGGATATTGAAAAGATGGAACTTCCGTCATATTTTTGGACATTTAATATCTCTCAAAAAATATATTGACCTTTACTACTAAATAACATTCTCAGTGTTGTAATCAATCGAATTGAGCTTTCCTTAAATTATTTTAAGAAAATAACTATCAAAAAAATTAAATTTATTCTTAAAAAATATATAAATTACAAAGCAGAAAATTTATGTACCTGTTTTTTAAATAGTTTAAACATCATTACACTCTTTAATGAGTCTCACCACCTATGTGTGCTTGTTCTTTTCTATCTGAAATTAAATTAAGGCCTGCTCAATAAAGAAACCTTGGTGCCTGTGATTATGATTGCTGACATCAATAAATCAGCCGCGGAAAAGCTCATCGCTGTTCAAACTGAATATATGACTGACCTGTTCAACACGGGACAGGCACAGATATTAGCGCTGAGCAGCGTGCGAGAGCCGAAAGAGGGGTTCGAACTGCAGATTAAATTTTTTAAAGAGTTAGACGCTAAATTGGCTAACATTGCTGAAAAAGAAATGACCATGCTGTCAGAAGCTAAGGAACAATTGATAGACGTTCCAGAAACAAATATTTCTGGTATGCCTGATATGTATGGGATTGCTGACGCTACCACTCGCAAAAACGCTTGATTGATATAAATGTCCGGTTCGAAAAGTGATATAGATTTTTCTTCAATATTTTCATCAGGTCAGTAACTCATCAGTGCCTTCAACGGAAAGATCTTCATTCGTTTCTGTTGATCGATGTCCTTAAAGTTAAACGGCCGCGGCAGGCGTTAGAGCGCGTTTAATAATGACCAAATTAATAATATCTTGTCCTTGCTCAGCGTGTGCTATTGGTTAATCAACATCTCAATTTTAACTGAATAAATCAAAATAAAACTCAAATCTTATGCAAGCATATCTGAGATTAATTAAAAAGAATATTCTATAAATATGCCTCATCGTACTGAGACCATTTGAATACAGTGCAAACAATATAAAGAGTTTAAGGTTATAGGTAATTTAACTCGTTTAAATCGATTATTTGATGATGCTTTTTTGAATAATTTTTTATGCCGACTGAAAAACGAAGGGGTAACACAGAAGAAAAAGAGGAGAAGGACGGAAAGCTTATTCGTCAGGAAAGGCATACAGGGAGCTATATGCGACAGTTCACCGTTGGGGCGGATGTAGCCCCTGATGCGATTGATGCTAAGTTCGAAAATGGAGTATTGTCGCTGGAGCTTAAGAAAGTTGAGACAAGTAAGCCCAAGAAACTCGAAATAAAAGTGAACTGACGTGTCATCTGTTTCAACTAAGGGGCTGTCGACAAACAGTCCCTGCTACCTGTTATGCAGGATATATCTCAGTATGTGAACAATAGGGCAGAGCTTTCCCATCAGCTTTCTCGGTTAAGAGAACTAATCTTGGTTAAGAGAACCAGGCACGTAGCGATGTACTCCAGTCACAAATGTTGGAAAGGATCTGTTATGTCACACATCAAACACTATTCTTATGTTTTCCTTCTCTTTTGCTTTTTGCAGATTCCGGCTCACGCGAGTAATAAAGTCTGGTTAATTGACGTTAAGGGTGGCATCGGCCCCGCCACAGCGGATCACATGGTTAGGGGACTTGAACAGGCACAGGAAGAACAGGCGCCATTTGTTATCTTAAAAATCGACACGCCCGGCGGGCTCGATAGCGCTATGCGGCAGATGATTAAAGCAGTTCTAGCCTCCGGGATCCCGATTATCGGCTATGTATCTCCTAGTGGCGCACGAGCGGCCAGCGCTGGCACTTATCTTCTCTATGCAACGCATATAGCGGCGATGGCACCGGCGACGAATCTGGGTGCTGCAACCCCAGTTCAAATTGGTGCCCCCGAACTGCCCTCTATCCCCAACCAAAAGGACAGCGAAGGTACGGATGAGCAACCAGCTTTAGTGGGATCTACTGCTATGGAACGGAAAATAATTAATGACGCCGTCGCCTATATTAAGGGGTTGGCTGATTTACGGGAACGTAACTCGGAGTGGGCCGCTCTGGCCGTGAGGGAAGGGGTTAGTTTGCCGGCAGAGGAGGCTTTGTCACTAGGCGTTATTGATTTAGTGGCTGCCGATATCAATAACCTTATGCAGCAGCTTGATGGCTACATCGTCAAATTAGGTGATGAGGAGTTGACACTGAGCACCAGTGAAGTTGATTTATATTATCACCCAATCGATTGGCGAAATGAGTTTCTTTCAGTTATTACAGACCCGAATGTTGCCTATATTTTAATCCTGATTGGTGTTTACGGATTAATTTTCGAAGCTTCTAGTCCCGGTTTCGGTGTGCCGGGCATAATCGGTGCCGTTTGTATTTTCGTTGCCTTGTATGCGTTCCAAGTACTGCCTGTCAGTTATGCCGGGCTTGCATTGATGGTGCTGGGTATAGGCTTGATGACGGCAGAAGCTTTTGCTCCCAGTTTTGGTATTTTGGGTTTGGGGGGGATCGCAGCATTTACCATAGGTTCGATCATTTTGATGGATACCGAACTTACTGAATACCAAATTGCCATTCCTTTGATCTTAGCCTTTACCGCGTTCAGCACAGTATTACTGGTGTTCACCTTAGGTCTGTTAGTGAAGGCTCGAAAGCAAGTCGTCGTTACAGGAATCAATCATTACGTTGGCAGCATCGCAGAAGTCGAATCATTGCATGGTGATACTCCGCTGGTTCGATTAGATGGCGAACTCTGGCAAGTGCAGTGTGATCAACCTCTGGCGTTACACGATAGTGTCACTGTTCGCGCTGCAGAAGGCGTCGGATTAGTAGTTACCAAGAATAACGGAGAAAGATAATGGACTTTCAGATAGAGTTTTTTGGCGTGCCATTTTTGATTATGGTGCTGGTTTTATTGATATCAATGTTTCGGGTGTTACGCGAATATGAGCGTGGCGTTGTTTTTTTGCTTGGACGCTTTTACAAAGTGAAAGGGCCTGGATTGATCATTCTGATCCCGTTTCTGCAAAAAATGGTTCGTGTTGATTTACGAACCGTGGTGATGGATGTGCCGTCGCAAGATGTTATCTCCCGGGATAATGTCTCGGTTAAAGTTAATGCGGTTATTTATTTTCGGGTCATCGATCCACAAAAAGCCATTATTCAGGTTGAAAACTTTTTAGAGGCAACCAGCCAATTATCTCAAACGACCCTTCGGTCTGTTTTAGGCCAACATGAGCTGGACGATATGCTGGCAGAACGAGAACAACTGAACGCCGATGTACAATCCATACTGGACAAGCAAACTGATGCATGGGGAATTAAGGTTGCCAATGTAGAAATAAAACATGTTGATCTTGATGAAAGTATGATTCGAGCCATAGCTAAACAAGCTGAAGCTGAGAGGGAGCGTCGGGCCAAGGTGATTCATGCGCAGGGCGAATTTGAAGCATCGCAAAAATTACTCGAAGCAGCCAGGATTCTATCCCAGCAAGAGCAAGCTTTACAGTTACGTTATCTGCAAACACTGGTGGAAATAGCCGGAGACAAGAGTTCGACTCTCATATTCCCTATGCCAATTGACTTGGTTGCAGGCCTAAAGAAACTAACAGAATAGAGGTGTAAAGCCGCCGCGAACAAGCGGGATTCCGGGGACAGTTTACTTAATTCTGTTAACACCAAGTGACTTTGTCGTAACTGACTACCAAGGGGTACCGAATCTACAAGCATTTGGTTGAGGTGGCCGAACACTCCGCTAGCCGCTTGATGCCACTATTTAACCGATCTGCTACTAGGATTCCGGGGACAGTTTACTTAATTCTGTTAACACCAAGTGACTTTGTCGTAACTGACTACCAAGGGGTACCGAATCTACAAGCATTTGGTTGAGGTGGCCGAACACTCCGCTAGCCGCTTGATGCCACTATTTAACCGATCTGCTACTAGCGAAGATAGTTATTGCATCATGTGATTTCGCCGCGATAAAGAATCTCGTTTTCTAACTGTATATGGCTAGCCAAATCATCTTTGAAGGTTCTTAATCCCAGGTAAAGCGCTGTCCAGGTATTACACGCACCTTTAGGTGTTATCACTCCTTCAGTTATATCATCAATTTTATTGATAGCCTCAAGGCAGAGTTCATGCTCTTGCTTCATTGTCACAATATGATCAGGTGTGACGGATAACGGGTCTTGCATAAGCCGAGGAAACAATACAGTTTCTTCATTTAACATATGCTTTTCTAATTCAATAAAAAAATGTTTGAGATGGTTAGCAAGTCCAATCGGACACTTAACATGTTCATGATGAACAGATTCGACGCGGCAGGCTAAGCGAAATAGCTCTTCAAGTTGCACTCTATGTACCTGATGATAACGATCCATTAAATGTGTAATCAGCTCCTTATTATCCATTTTCCTCCATTCATTCATCCTATCCGAAGTAACAGTTAATTGAGCAATTGCTTCTAAAACGTCATTTTCCTTAAGTTTTGTATTTTCCATTGCTTGCTTAAGGGTTTGGCTTCCATTCCAGCAATAGCTTAGGCCAAATTGACTAAACACTGCCGTAATACCGGGCACTTCCTGAACTAGCTGTGCTAAAGATTTACTGATAATGTCCATTGAAATATCCCTCGCAAAATAAAAACATTTAACTAAAGAAAAGCACTCATTAAATGTGAGCATGGCATTATCCTGGCCATGCTCTTTATGTCCCGTGCTCTATGTGAGGCAGTGAGTTAAGAGCCCATCTCTCTGCCTAACGCATAAGATTCAGTGACTTTGTTTATATCAACCGGTTGATCATTACATCGATTAGAATCGCCCCCACACATGGAGCAGGAATAATCTTTTTCCCCTAGTGCGGCACCGACACCGCCACATGAGCCTTTCAGGCTTCTGCGGCCATTCATGACGCCGATAGATGCAATGACAACAACGGTTAAAAGCAACATAAGTGAGAATAGAAAAACAGTCATGGTTGGCCTCCTGATACAAATAAATTGTACAAAACTCGTAATATGCATTTTAAATACATATTATAGATTTGTAAAGTAAATACGCTTTTGTACTTTCCGGAAGAGAGGCAATTGTCAGAGCAGTCGAAGTCTGGATCTTCTGCTGAGCATGCAAAGGAAATGGATCGCATGTTCGTTTTTAAGGCATGTAAGCGTGTAATAAGTGCGGGAGGTAGGTGTTATGAAGGTGAGTATTTATAGATATAACCCTGAACAAGACAGTGCCCCATATATGCAGGATTTCACGCTGGAGCTAAAACCGGGTGAGGATATGATGGTCCTTGATGTTCTGGAGCGGTTAAAGCAGAAAGATTCTACGCTCGCTTACAGAAGAAGTTGCAGGGAAGGTGTCTGTGGCTCTGACGGTATGAGCATTAATGGTATGAATACACTGGCATGTATAACCAGAGTGTCAGCTGTATTGAATGGCGGAGAATTACCCTCCGGTCATCATTTTAAGCCAGCACAAGGTGATGTAAGTTTAGTATTGAGGCCTCTGCCCGGACTACCTGTCATCAGAGACCTCGTCGTTGATATGGCTTCATTTTGGAAACAGCACGAGCAAGTAAAGCCGTGGCTAATCAATGATCAGGCCGCTCCTGCCATGGAGCGCCTCCAGTCACCTGAAGAAAGAGCAGAGCTGGATGGATACTATGAATGCATTTTATGTGGGTGTTGTACTTCGGCCTGTCCTTCATGGTGGTGGAACCCTGATAAGTTTATTGGCCCGTCCGGATTATTAAATGCATATCGTTTCCTAATTGACTCAAGGGATACAGCAACAGATGAACGATTAGCGGCATTGGATGACCCTTTTAGCTTATTTCGCTGTCGAGGAATAATGAACTGTGTAGTCTTCTGCCCGAAACAGTTAAAACCGAGAGTCGCTATCGGGAAAATTCAAAGAATGTTGATTGATCGGGGGACGTAAAGGTTAGCTGAATCACCGCAAAGAGAGCGCTGTCTGAACACCAGCAGCAAGCAGTATCTTTTCGTTCTATATATGAAAGTATTTTAACTATATGAGGTGGCACTATGACACATCAACGTATTCCTAAAGACTGGACAGTACAACGCTCGACTCCGTTTTTTACGAAAGACAACGTCCCTACAGCGCTATTGACGCATCATAACACTGCCGACAGTGTTTTCGGTCAGTTATGCGTGATGGAGGGAACTGTTACTTATTATGGATTTGCTGATAGTGAGGCCACAGAGCCTGAGGTAAAAGTAGTGATCCCAGCGGGGGAGTTTGCTACGAGTCCTCCTCTATATTGGCATAGAGTAGAGCTAAGTGATGATGCGCAATTTAATATTAACTTCTGGTCAGCACAGTCCAAGGAAGGGCAGCCATTATTTAATGCTAAAAAGTAGCTTTGACTCGTAATAATATAAAGTGTGAGTTGAGCTGTGCGTAGTGAATCGCCACTAGTTTCGATGCCCTGGCAACTAAAGATCGTCAAGCTTTAGGAGTCTGTCGGACAGACTCCTGAGGCATCTCTCTTATTTACTGGAATATATCGACATTAGTGGAATCAGCTCCTGTTTATTACGCATAAGGTCAGCGAGGGTGTAGTTTCCCATAGCGTCAAGAAACGCTTTCATCGCAATCGATAACGCTGTTTTCAGTTCACAGCAAGGAACGAGTTGGCAGTTTGATGTAAAACAATCAACACCATCGAGGTGTTGTTCCATCTTTTCAATAACCTGGCCTATATTTATATCGTCAGGTTCCTTTTCCAATCGAATACCACCGTTTTTGCCGCGTAGCGTTTCGACGTATCCCAGTTTTTTCAACTGTCCGACAACTTTGACCATATGGTTTTGTGAAACGCCATACACTTTGGCAACCTGTTCTACGCTACTGAGCTCTTGGGGAGGCAAGCTAGCTAAGTACATCAGCGTACGTAACCCATAATCAGTAAAAGAAGTGATTCTCATATTAAAATTTCCTAAAGGTTATTTCTAACTATTTCCCTAAGTATTGTCCTAACGGTTTTTCTAATATTTCCGCTACTTCGCATCAATCAACAAGATGCTATTTGAGTAACATAATTATACTTTTTTAAATATGCATTTGAAATACCATAAATTACGCATTATAATATGCATATGAAATGCATATTATTGTATAAGATCTCTGAGAATCATTTTTTCTTGAGATGAAGGCAATTACGAGAGGTAGAGAACAATGTCTAAACAAGCGCTTAACCACATCATTAACAATGAATACGCTGCTGGATTTGTTACTGACATTGAGTCCGATACGCTGCCTGCAGGGTTGGATGAAGATGTGATTGCCTTCATTTCAGCAAAAAAAGATGAGCCTGAATGGTTGTTACAGTGGCGAATCAACGCCTATCGGGAGTGGTTAAAAATGGCTGCACCTGATTGGGCACATGTTAATTTTCCAAAGATAGATTTCGATGCAATTTCTTACTACTCATCACCCAAAGGCATGTCAGATGGGCCTAAAAGTTTAGAAGAAGTTGATCCGGAACTATTGGCTACTTACGCAAAGCTGGGTATTCCGTTGCATGAACAGGAAGCGCTGGCAGGTGTTGCCGTCGATGCTGTTTTTGACTCGGTATCCATCGCAACAACCTTCAGAAGTAAGTTAGCTGAGGCGGGTGTTATTTTTTGTTCAATATCGGAAGCCGTGAAGCAATACCCAGAGTTAGTGAAGAAGTATCTGGGAACGGTGGTGTCCCAGGCTGATAACTTTTATGCAGCGTTGAATAGTGCCGTATTTAGTGATGGCACGTTTGTTTACATTCCCAAAGATGTGCGCTGCCCAATGGAGCTTTCTACCTATTTCAGGATTAATGAAGCAAAAACGGGGCAGTTCGAAAGAACGCTGATCATCGCGGATGAGGGAAGCTATGTCAGTTATCTGGAAGGGTGTACCGCGCCGATGCGGGACGAAAATCAGCTGCATGCGGCGGTCGTTGAATTAGTTGCACTCAACGATTCTGAAATCAAGTATTCAACCGTACAGAACTGGTATCCAGGTGATGCAGCAGGAAAAGGTGGCATATATAACTTCGTCACCAAGCGAGGATTGGCGCATAAGAATGCACACATATCATGGACACAAGTGGAAACGGGTTCTGCCATCACCTGGAAATACCCGAGTGTCATTTTATTAGGCGATAACAGTATTGGCGAGTTTTATTCAGTGGCATTAACGAACAATTATCAGCAGGCGGATACCGGAAGCAAAATGATTCATATCGGCAAGAATACAAAGTCGACAATCATCTCCAAAGGTATTTCAGCCGGTAAGAGCTCGAACGCCTATCGTGGCTTAGTCAAAGTCATCCCGCGGGCGAGTGGTGCACGAAATTACACTCAGTGTGATTCGTTATTAATCGGCGATACGTGCGCTGCCCATACATTTCCATACATTGAAAGCAGTAACTCTACGGCAGTCATTGAGCATGAAGCCACCACATCAAAGGTGAGTGATGAGCAGTTGTATCTTTGTCAGCAGCGAGGGCTTGCGGCAGAAAAAGCGGTTTCTATGATTGTGAATGGCTTTTGCAAAGAAGTGTTTAAGGAGTTGCCTATGGAGTTCGCTGTTGAAGCTGGAAAGCTATTGGAAGTGAGTCTTGAAGGCTCTGTGGGCTGATTAATTATTAGCGTTTTTTAGGAGCATTTATCATGCTGACAATTAAAAATTTACAAGCAAACGTTGAGGGAAAACCGATCCTCAAAGGGCTGGATCTGGAAATCAAACCTGGTGAAGTACACGCCATTATGGGTCCCAATGGTTCAGGCAAAAGTACCTTGGGCCACGTTCTGGCCGGACGACCCGGATATGAAATTACAGGCGGGAGTATTTTCTTTAAGGGGGAAAACCTGATTGAAATGGAAACTGAGCAGCGGGCTAGAAATGGGCTGTTCTTAGCCTTTCAGTACCCTGTTGAGATTCCGGGGGTGAGTAATATGGAGTTCTTGAAAGCCTCTGTTGACGCGTTACAAGAACATAAAGGAGAGCAACCAATGGATTCGGTTTCTTTCCTTCGACAAGCACGAGAAATGTACAAACAGGTGGATCTTGATCCTGGCTTCTTAAAACGAGGCGTCAATGAAGGGTTTTCTGGGGGTGAAAAGAAGCGTAACGAATTGATTCAGATGCTTATGTTGCAGCCCGCTTTGGCGATTTTGGATGAAACCGATTCGGGGCTGGATATCGATGCGCTTCAGGTTGTAGCGGAAGCCGTGAACTCGCTTCGATCTTGTGAGCGTAGCATCGTGATGATAACGCATTACCAGCGATTGCTAGACTATATTAAGCCGGATTTTGTGCATGTACTCTCAGATGGAAAGATCGTGCGCTCAGGCGATAAATCGTTAGCTCTTGAACTAGAAGAGAAGGGCTATGGTTGGATCAGTGAGGTGGAATAATGTTTGATTATATTGGGCACACATTGCAAAACCCGCTCCCCGTTACTTCGGGTTGGCTCGAAAGTCTCCATCAAAAAGCAAGATTAGGGGCGTTGGGAAGAAAAGTATCTGATGAGTCTGCAACTGAAAGTTGGAAATATTCATCCCTTTGTGCATTAGAAGAGAATAATTATGCGACTACCGCTAAGCCGGATCCTGAGCCTGACTTGTTGGATAAAACATTAAGCCAGACTATTGGTATCGATAAATCCAATGCACATAATCTGGTGTTCGTTAATGGTTTATTTTCTGCAGAATTATCGGATGTCGAGCCTCCTCCTGGCGTTGAATTTGTCAGATTTTCTCATGCCGAAGGTCAGCATCTGACTTCAATTAACGCGTCTTTGGGGACGATGGCCGATAAGCATCAGTCCATTTTTAGGGTGTTGAATGAGCTGCACTTAAAAGACGGTATGTACATCAGGGTGAATAAAAACGTTGAACTGGACAAGCCGATTCAGATTGTTTGGCTGACAACGCGACAAGCTCAGAGCTATACCGTTTCATCAAGAGTCTTGATTGAGCTGGAACCCGGCAGTAAAGCACAGATTTTTGAAACTTTTACATCTGATGATGCGCAGCAAAATAGTTTTACCAACAATGTAACCGAGTTGCTATTAAGAGAAGGGGCTTACCTTCAGCATTTCAGAGTTCATCAAGAGCAAGAAGATGCGTTGCATATCGGTGCTGTACATGCAGACCTGTATGAAAATGCAACACTTAAAAGCTTTCATCTGGCGCTGGGTGGTGCGCTTAAACGGGTTGATGTGGCGGTAAACCTGCTGGGCGAGGGTGCTGATTCGGAGCAGTTTGGGGCTTATTTACTGTGTAATGATCAGCATATGGATTATCACACAAGCACGGAGCATTTTGTGCCTAACTGTACGAGTAACGAAGTGTTCAGAGGAGTAGTCGGGGGCAGATCTAAAGCGGTGTTTAATGGTCGTATCCATATTCATCCGGGTGCTCAGAAAACATTAGCGAGGCTGAGTAATAAGAACCTTCTCACCAGTGATACAGCGGAAGTCGATACGAAACCCGAGTTAGAAATATACGCTGATGATGTGCAGTGTGCCCATGGCGCCACAGTCGCCCAGCTAGATGAACTGGCCATTCACTACCTGCAAACCCGAGGCATTAGCAGGGCAAAAGCCAAAGCGTTGCTCAGTTATGGATTTGTAGCGATGTTGCTTGAGCAAGTACCTGAACCAGTATTCGCTGAGCATATTACAGCCATCATTAATCACTATTTTCAACGCCATTATTCGGAGGAAGGTTGTGATGAATAACGTAATGAATAACACCATGCTAGCCAACGCTGTCGATGACTTTGATGTGACAGCACTTCGCATGGATTTTCCTATTCTTGATAAAAAAGTAGGCGGCAAGCCGTTAATCTATTTTGATAATGCCGCTACGACGCAAAAGCCAGAGTCAGTTATAAAAGCGATGGATGATTATTATCGATCCATGAATGCCAATGTGCATCGTGCAGCTCATACCTTAAGTGCGCAGGCTACTGATGCTTTTGAAAGGGCACGCCGTCATGTGGCTGCTTTTATCAACAGCCCTTTTATGGAGGAGATCATTTGGGTTCGTGGCACCACAGAAGCGATCAATCTGGTGGCAGCAACGTGGGGAAGAGCGAACATACAGGCGGGAGACAGGATCCTTTTAACTGAGATGGAGCATCATTCAAATATAGTCCCCTGGCAGTTACTGGCCAAAGAGAAAGGCGCTGAAATTATTGTCTTGTCAGTCACTGACGCCGGTGAATTAGATCTGACGAATCTGGACTCATTGTTAGATCAGCGGGTTAAGCTGGTGGCATTGACGCATGCCTCAAATGCATTGGGAACGCGCAATCCGCTTGAGCAGATTATTGAAAAAGCTCACTCCGTAGGTGCTAAAGTTCTCGTCGATGGTGCACAGGCTGTAGCGCACTGGGATATTGATGTTCAGTCCTTAAACTGTGATTTTTATGCGTTCTCTGGCCATAAAATGTATGGCCCGACAGGGATTGGCGTTCTGTGGGGGAGACGGGAACTGCTTGAGCAAATGCCGCCATACCAAAGTGGCGGCGAAATGATTAAGCGTGTCAGTTTTAGCGATACTAGTTTTAACGATTTGCCCTATAAATTTGAAGCGGGCACACCCAATATCGCCGGAGCAACAGGCAT
This sequence comes from Neptunomonas qingdaonensis, assembly GCF_900113275.1. Taxonomy (GTDB): domain Bacteria; phylum Pseudomonadota; class Gammaproteobacteria; order Pseudomonadales; family Balneatricaceae; genus Neptunomonas; species Neptunomonas qingdaonensis. The sequence goes on along the minus strand of NZ_FOOU01000022.1, from coordinate 26,325 downwards.
GGATGCTGCTATTAACTATCTTGGCAAGATAGATCGACAGGCGGTATCTCAGTATGAGGCAGGGCTCTTAGAATACGCGATCAGAAAGGCAGCCGACATTCCGGGAATAAACCGGGTGGGTACGGCGAAAGATTCAGCCAGTATTTTCAGCTTTACACTTAAAGGCGTACATCCAAGCGATGTTGGTACGATTCTGAATCAGCAAGGTATTGCTGTCAGAGATGGGCATCATTGCGCACAGCCACTGATGGATCGCTTAAATATCCCGGGAACTATCAGAGCATCATTTGCCTTCTATAACACATTTGATGAGATTGATCAGTTTGTTGAGGGGCTGGTAAAAGCGAGAAGTTTATTATGTTAGAGGCCTTCTTAACTATTTTGAAATGAAAACTTAATTCTACAATTCAGGAGGATAGGATTATGTCTGACAGACAAATCGTAACCACTGTAATGGACTGCCCGGGCCGGTTAGTGCCTGTGGGGGATCCTCTGATTATACCGGCAAACACTTTTTTAACAGTGACCCAGGCACTTGGAGGGAATTACACGGTTGTCTATAACGGGAATATGGTCCGCATTGACGGTACCGATGCAGCGGCTATCGGCAAGGAGCCGGTACAGCTTTATTTCGAAGCACCGCTAGATGGACTCATCAGTAAAGAGCAGGTGTGGGAAGCATTACAAACGATTTATGACCCCGAAATACCTGTGGATCTGGTCAGGCTAGGCCTGATTTATGCTTTGGATATCAACGATGATATTGGTGAGGTAAGTATTCAGATGACACTCACTGCGCCTGGTTGTGGTATGGGACCTATATTAATGGGGGATGTTGAATATCGTGTCTCCCAAGTGCCTCATGTGAAAAAGGTCAGGGTCGAGTTGGTCTTTGATCCTCCCTGGAGTCGGGAAAGGATGTCAGAGGAAGCACTCTTGGAAACGGGTTTAGTGTGGTAGCCGGCTACATTAATCGTTTAGATAAAGGTGACGAAATGAGAACACATCCTTTTGGAACAAAAATTAGTACTGATGACATCATAGGCACTTTAGAATTCTTTGATGACTGGGAAGATAGATACAAGTACATCATTGAGTTGGGTAAAGAATTGCCGGAGATGCCCTCTGAATGTAAAACGGATGATAAGCTTGTTGCTGGGTGTCAAAGCCAAGTATGGATTGAGTATTGTTACCATCAGGGACGATTACAATTAAACGCCGATAGTGATGCATTTATTGTTAACGGTTTGCTGGCAATTGTACTCGCGGCCTATCATGATAAGACCTACCAATATATTGGTGATTTTAATATTCAGGAATACTTTTCCAGACTAAACCTGCTACAACATCTGAGCCCCTCACGGAGTAACGGGCTCGTTTCTATGGTTAAACGAATACAGGATATAGCAAGTGCATATCAAGCGACACAAAAGGTGAGCTGAGACATGTATCTGTGGCCATTGAAAAGCTGCTGGCAGTACGTGACACTCCAAAGAGTAATATTTTCTGAGTATCAATGGTTACAAGGATTTTGTATGAATCTTGATAAAGCTAAAAAACGAATTGCGAAACAGGTCAAGAAAGGCTTTAAAGGCTATCCTCAAATCACATTATCGTACTTTGGTAAAAGTGCAGGTTGTGCAACAGAAGTCGTTATTCAGTTTGCTCAGAGTGAGGACGAAGAAGTTCAGGAACAGCGCTTCAGGAGCGAAAAGGACACACGCGAAGATGAGGTTATTCAATCTGCCTTGCTCAAAATTATCGAGCGTGCCAATGTCAATTCGGTCATAGAAATTGCAGGTGTGCAAATAAAATAGACGGTGTGATATGAAAGTATATTTTTCACATGGAAAAGAAAGCGGCCCTTGGGGAAGTAAAATTAAAAGACTCGCAAACATGGCTAAAGAGCATGGGTGCAGTGTTGAGAGTATCGACTATTCAGATCTTTCCGACCCTGATCTTAGGGTTGAACGTCTGGTAAGCGTTTTGAAAGAGGTAGAAGGTGATGTCTTGCTTGTGGGCTCAAGCATGGGCGGTTACGTGTCTTTGGTGGCTGCAGAACAAGTGAATGCAAAAGGGATATTTTTATTAGCGCCTGCGCTATTTATGGCTGGTTATAAGAAGCAAAACTATACGAATAAGACTCAAATAGAAATTGTTCATGGTTGGTCTGATGATGTTATTCCACCGGAAAACTCCATTACATTTGCTAAGGATGTTAACTGCTCATTGCATTTGATTGCTGGCGATCATCGGCTTAATTCTTCCATAGCGGTTGTTGAGAAACTATTTTCACAGTTTCTAATGTCTCACGCTGTTCCATTATAAGTGTTGTACTTATTAATTGAATTTCACGCTACAGTATTTCCTTAGTTAACATTTTAGTAGTGTTTTTAAGTGCCATGAATCCAACAAGTCTTGAAAGTAATCCAAGACCACTGTCTTTAAATGGTTTCACTAGTCTTAACTTTGTACTTTGTGGTGGCTGAACATAGTGTGTTTGAATCGATAAAAGTGGACAATTAATGATAAAAAGGAAGGATTGTGGAATGGTTATTTTTACGCTGGACTTTCTGATTTTCGGTCTCGTTAGTGTTTTTTATTTGTCAGAAAACTTTACACATCCTCTATTTGATTTTCTCGACCATCGCTAACTTCTTATTTTTCATATTGATTTGTTCATATATCAAAAACTGGCACAATTCTTGTTTAAATTAAAATGCAGGATATGCAAGCAGTTCCGGGCATTGAATAATTCACTTTGAGTAGGAAGGGAAAGCATATGAAAAAACTAAAACGCACGATTATCATAAGCACACTGACCTTGCTTTGTAGCGGTACAGTTATCGCCGCTCCAATTTACTGGACAGACTGGGAGGGCACAGATCAAGACCCTAGCTCTGGTTTTCAGGGGCAGGGAACCATTACTACTTCAGGCAGTACGGTGGGTGTTACGTACACCAACGCGAATGGTATCGGATTTTACCAATCTTCAGGTGGTACCGACTATTACCAGAACGCAGGAGGACTAGGCCGTGACGACACCATATCACCTTATACAAGTAGTGTTGTAGATAACAGCCCCACTGGCACTGACATCGTTGCTTTACGTTATGCCGGGAATCAGACCCTGGCATTTTCTGAAGCAATCGCCAACCCCGTTTTCGCTTTCGTTAGTCTGAATGGCAATGGCTATGCTTTCCTTAATCAAGACTTTAATATTCTGAGCGTGGGTGGTGAGGATGGTAACGCCTGCGGTTATTGGGGTTGCGGCGGAGTGACTAAGAATATTGTCGATCTTGGTGGTGGGAACTTTAGCTATGAACTTAATAGCTCTAACGTGGGTGGCTCTGAGCCGCATGGTGTTATTCAATTCACAGGAGCGTTTGATACTTTGGCTTGGGACAGCGCCTCCAATGAATATTGGAATGGATTTACGGTTGGCGTGCAAGGTACCGCTGTTGAAGTTTTCCCGGTAGATCCAAACAGTGTTCCTGAGCCTGCATCACTGTTACTTTTAGGCTTGGGATTAGCCACGCTTGCTACGCGACGCCGGAACAAATCCTAATTAACTAAACTCTAAGGAACCAGCGGTAACCAGAAATTACCGCCGGCTCCTTAAAATCCGCTCTATATCTCCGCACACTTAATATCCAATCATGAAACTAGCGGGTATTTGTCGACAGAGTTTATCTGCCACCATAAAAAATGATCTGTTTATTTCACCAAGCTATTATTTTTGTTAATAGTTCATATCGTAAACAGACCAGTGATGTTTTTGTGTTGACCTTGGCGGTTAACAGATGATGCTTACTTTGCAAAGACAAGCTGGCTTCGAGAGCTGCCTGCACATAGTACAGCAAAAGTGATTATTCAGTCAGTTTGCGCGGAGTGAAGAAGCAGTTCAGGAGCAACGCTTTAGGAGTGAAGCCAACGGCAGAAGAAATTAGGCAGGCATTGAGCCGCTGCCCACTGATTATTACAATTTGGAATCTTTAGCGCTGGGTGGGCTTTCTGTGGGAATGCTAAAGCGCTTCTAAATGATCAATCATAATGAACTTTTCAGCATTGATTAAGTCTGTTCATAAACGGCGATTTCACGCTGCCCTCATGATGGAATAAATACTAAATGATAGATTACATAGCTGTTTTTATTACTTTTTTTGCAGTTATTGATCCGATTGGTACAGTGCCGGTATTCATCGCGGTAACCGATAAATACGATCAAAAAACAAAACGTCGTGTTGCTTTACTGGCAACGATAGTTTCGACGTTTGTGTTGTTATTTTTTATGGTGGGTGGCGAGCTATTATTAAATGCATTGTCAATTCCGCTTCCCGCATTTCAAATATCTGGCGGAATAGTTTTGTTTCTATTCGCTCTAAATATGATATTTGGTGATAGTAAGCCTGATGAAGAGATAAAACTATTACAAAACTCCCATCGGGAAACCGCTATTTTCCCTCTTGCTGTACCTTCAATTGCAAGCCCGGGCGCGATGTTAGCGGCAGTACTGCTAACAAAAAATTCTGTATTTACTATTCTGGAACAATTACAAACAGCATTTGTGATGTTATCCGTTCTGCTTTTCGCTTATGTACTCATGCTGCTGGCTGGTTTTATTAACAAACTGGTCGGTAGTAGTGGTGCGAGTGTTATAAGCCGAGTCATGGGGCTGATTCTTACGTCTGTTGCTACCACCAACATACTCGCTGGCCTTGGTGAGTATTATAAATTTCTGCCCTCATAAACAGAACAGAAATCAGGCTCCTCAACTAATCAGGGCTTCATAACTCAGGCCGGCCGCATCAGCGGCCAATCATAAAGTTAATTCCACTTAATGGAACAGCCCATCGATGCCGTTTGTTGAACGGGGCCTTTGCCCGTGGCAGCGATTTGGCGCATGGCATTAACAAGCTCTTTGTCACGCTTTGTGGTGTTTTTCATGTTGGCATTGTCGAGCCTGCCGCGATACTGCAGGCCTCCCTGTTTATTAAAGCCAAAGAAGTCTGGTGTGCAAACGGCGCCATAGGCTTTGCCAACCGCTTGGTCTTCATCAATCAGGTAAGGAAATGCAAAACCATATTTTTTAGCAAAGCGCAGCATATTTTTAGGGCTGTCTGCCGGTACATGACGGTAGTCGTTGGACATTACCGCTAACACATTAATGCCTTCGGCCATGAGTTCGGTAGTGTCTTGTGCGAGCCGCTCTGCTATCGCTTGGACATAAGGGCAATGATTGCAGATAAAGGCGATAAGGAGACCTTTTTCACCAAGATACTCCTTCATCTCAAAAGAGCGTCCGCCAGGGTCCTTTAAGGTGAAATCTACTGCTTGCCAGCCAAAATCGCAGAGGGGAGTATCAAGCAGCATGGGGCGCTCCTTTTGTATTAAGTGCAGTTCTCGGTGAGGTTTAGTATACGATAATCCTGCTTACTGTCACCTTTGCTTAATTTTTTTGGGGTGGGGAAGGGCGCTGCCCGGTGAGTTTGTGCCTGTCTAATTAAAAGGCGCTGCGAAAAAGAGCTGCAAAAGAAGATGGGAAAGGAAAGGCAAAAAGAGGTAAGTTAGATTAGTGAGTTCATAATCACATAACGATGCGATAAGTATCATCATATTATCTATGGAGGTAATTATGAATACGAGATCAATAGGCGTTGCGTCACTCATAGCTGCGGCTATCTTCATTACGGGATGCCAACACAATCCCGTTTCTTCGGCTCCAACCAAGAGCTTCGTTATCATTGGTGAATCTTCAGCCACAGGTGCTGAGGCTGCCCAAGAACTTCAATTAGCCATCAATAGAATACAGACGGTAGGCTGTAAAGCTATCTCTGTGGGTGGCTACGGTGCTGCAGGTGAGGGCATGATTCTTGGTTTGGCTGCGCTGATTAGCTGCCCAACCGGGGTGCATATTATTCCGACCGGTTTCCCTTATGATGCAAACACAGGGCGCAAAATTCCGGTAGATCCGGCAGCCGTTCTGCCACCACCACTGTCGCCACCGCCATAATCGTTGGACGTGTTCTTTAAGGAGTAGGTAAAAGATTGGCCGCATTAGCGGCCAATCTTAAAATAACCAGAGTCGGCTTTGCTCGGTACGGATCTGTTATTGTTAATAAAAACGAGCGCCTTAAACAGTATCATTTTTTCTTTAAAAACATTTTAATATTCAGGGGTTTGCTGTCGCCAAGCCACGTAATATATTTTGTGTGATCATCTAGATCATTACCGGTGACAGGATGGAGAAAAACTGTCAGTCCGTTACGGTTGAGGATCAGCCAGGGTAGTACTTCACCAATATGGTTTGCGCTGAAAGAGAGCTGGCAGCTCCATTCGGGATGCGGTCCTACTCGTTTTTGATGAACCCTGCCCATGGCGACAGGTAGGTTATCCCGTGCATTTTCGCACAGGGATACTGCCTGATTGAGGCTGCCGGCAGCAAAATAAACATGGGCGTGATAAGCAGAAATAGTTGCAGATTGCTGTGCCATAATCATTCCAGAGGCTACTGATGACTGCAGTTAATCATAAATTAAAACGTTTGCCTTGTTTGTTTTAATGCGTAATCAGGAGGATTGTTGCTGATAGCGGACTGGCTCTCTTAAGAGTGGGCCAGTGGGCCTGGGATGAATTTAGGCAGTTCTGCAGATAACAGGCCGATTAGCTTTTTGTATGCCGCTGAATGCATTTCTTTAACGTAAAGAGCGCGCTCTTTTTTGGCTCGTTTAATGATTGCTTGTAGATCGTAGTTGCTTAAATCTGTTTCATTGATAGATGTGTTCATGGGTGAACTCCATACGATGTTTTAATATGGATGGATACTAGACTTTAATCGTACCCTTAACAAATGACTATATTTCCATCTATAGGTTAGAAAAATTCATCTATCGATTCGTTTTTGGATCGCTGATTATTTATAACTGCTCGCTTTAGCTACCTTGTGTTTATCTTCGCTCATCCCATGCTGCCTGAATAAATTTGTTACCTGGTTGACCTTTTTTGTTATTGAGATGATAGTTACAAGATAGCTAGGATAGGTGTATCTACTTATTCTTTGTTCAGCGCCCAGAGGTTGGTTCATCAGGTCGTTTCATAAAGCACAATAAAAACAACAGGTTTGCATAATGAATACAAAAATAATCACTCCCTCTCCTAATGCACATCAATATCCATTACTTATCAAAAGCTTGCTACTTTCTGGGCAGCGTTATGAACCCAATCGTGAAATTGTTTACAGCGATGTTTTACGTTATGACTACAAAACGCTCAATCAACGTATCTGCAAGCTGGCCAATGTATTAACAGAGGCGGGGGTTAAGGCAGGTGATACAGTGGCGGTGATGGATTGGGACAGCCATCGGTATCTGGAAGCTTATTTTGCCGTGCCTATGATTGGTGCTGTGCTGCATCATGTGAATGTGCGTTTGAGTATCGATCAGATCATCTACACGATGCACCATGCGGAAGATAATTATGTGTTGGTGCATGATGACTTTTTAGTTCTTGCTGAGCAGTTTGGTGAGAAAATCCCAAGTGTGCGTGGTTATGTGCAGTTATCTGATAACCCTGCGCCAGCTCAAACAAGTTTATCTACACTCGGCGAGTACGAGGACTTACTGGCAAATGCCTCTGACCAGTATGATTTTCCGGACTTTGATGAGAACTCAATAGCTACCACTTTTTACACCACCGGTACCACAGGTAACCCGAAAGGCGTTTACTTCTCGCACCGACAATTGGTGCTGCATACATTGAATACGGCGGCAACGGCCGGGTGTTATGAGGGCCAGCCAATGTTGCGCTCAGATGATGTCTATATGCCAATGACGCCTATGTTTCATGTGCATGCATGGGGTATGCCTTACGTGGCTACGATGATGGGCATTAAGCAAGTCTACCCTGGCCGTTATGAGCCGAATAAGTTGGTTAAATTATTTGCTAAAGAGAAGGTGACTTTCTCGCATGGTGTGCCAACCGTGCTGCAAATGATTCTGGACTGCGAGGCGGCGAAAACCACTGACTTAAGTGGTTGGAAAATGCTCACCGGCGGTAGTGCACCGACCTTGGGTATGGCTAAGCATATGGCCGAACGCGGTATCCTTTTCTTCACGGCTTACGGTATGTCTGAGACGTGCCCGATAGTGACGGCGACCTATTTACATAGTGATGAGCTGAATCTGCCGATGAGTGAGCAGATGCCCTATCGTATTAAAGCCGGCGTGCCTGCCGGTTTGGTGGATCTTCGGATTGTTGATCCCGATGGTAATTATGTTCCGCATGACGGTGAGGCGATGGGCGAGGTGGTGGTGCGTGCTCCGTGGTTAACACAAGGCTATTACAAAGAACCAGAGAAGGGGGATGAGCTGTGGGCGAATGGTTGGCTGCATACCGGTGATGTGGCTTCTATCTCCGTTGATGGCACGCTTGAGATTAAAGACCGTATTAAAGATGTGATAAAAACAGGCGGCGAGTGGATATCCTCTTTGGAACTTGAAAACCTCATCAGCCAGAACGAGGCAGTCAATCAGGTGGCGGTTGTCGGTGTGCCGGATGCACGCTGGGGTGAACGTCCTTTTGCGATGATTGTAGCTGCAGAAGGGCATTCGATTGATGCGGCAGGTATCAAGCAGCATCTGGAGCAATATGTGGAAAGTGGCCAGATTGCTAAATGGGCGATTCCTGAGCGGATCAGTATTGTGACCGAGATTCCTAAAACCAGTGTGGGTAAGGTTAACAAAAAGTTGATTCGTGATCAGGTAGACGATTAATCACCTGTACTTTTAAATAGCATCTACAGCATTCCATAAATAAGATTACAAGCGCGTTTTACGCGCTTGTTTTTTTATCAGTCTTGATAAAAATCATAGATGAATAAAACGTGATTAATCGTTAATTTTATTCATGACCTTTGATGTTGACCCCACCGGTTCATCTCCCTAGAATGCACTCAGTTTTTGGTAATCCTGTTGTAAAGCAGGATTTTAAACGGGAAGTTGGTGCGTACTGTTATTGTTTAGCATGCATTTTTTAACAGGCAAAGCCAACACTGCCCCCGCAACGGTAATCGAGTTAAGGCATTACAAAGCCACTGTGTGATACATGGGAAGGCGTAATGTTGGGATGATAGTCCACTCGAAAGTCCGGAGACCGGCCTCAAACACTACTCAGTCGGCATAGCGGAGGGCTAATGCAACGGCAGCACATTCCTGTAGTTTTTGTTCTGGTTAATTAGCTGGTTCATGTTTTGCGGTTGTCGTGTTTCTGTTCATTCCTGCTCGTTATTGCCGTTAATTTAATCGGCGTGCGGCGGGCACGTACAGGACACAATCTGACCCATGAAAAAACTTTCCATCACCGTTCTGGCAGCGGCGTGCTGTTATTCTTCTTTGGTTGCAGCTGCGCAACCCACCTATCTTAACGAAGTACTGGTTACCGCTTCTCGTACAGCTCAATCCGTTGACGAAACACTGGCTTCGGCCACCTTGATCACGCGTAAAGATATTGAACGTTCACAGGCAATTACGGTAGCTGATATATTGCAAAAGACGCCTGGCGTGATGATCACCAACAGTGGGGGTATCGGCAAAGCGAGTAGCATTTATCTGCGTGGAACATCCACCAAAGACCTGCTTATACTGATTGATGGTATTCGTGTCGGCTCGGCAACATTAGGACAGGTCAGTGTTGAGGATCTTAACCTGAGCCAGGTCGAGCGTATTGAAATTGTGCGTGGCCCTCGTTCTTCATTGTACGGATCAGATGCTGCCGGGGGTGTCATTCAGATCTTTACACGTCGTGGTGCGGGTAAGTTAACACCTTCTTTTGTTGTTTCTACAGGATCAGACGGTACGGCTTTAGCAGAAGTGGGCTTACAAGGCGGCGATCAAAATCGTTGGTTTAATGTAACCGCTTCAGGCATTAGCACTGATGGGTTTGATGCTAAAACGACGGGCGATAGTGACGATGATGGTTATCACAACCAGGGCTTACAGCTAAAAGTGGGCCAGCGTTTTAATGGTGGCCATGAAGTTGAAGGATTTTTCTCGGTCACTGATTCTGAAAATGAATACGATGGCTTCACTGACAAAGGTGATACACGGACACAAGTGTTAGGTGCCCGTAGCACCCTTGAGGTCTCTGAAATGTGGCGTGTGAACCTGTCTGCAGGTCGCAGCTGGAATCATGCTAAAACCTTCTCGGGCAATACGTTTAGCAGCCGTTATGAGACGACACGTGATTCTCTTAGCGTTCAGAATGATCTGTTGATAGGCGATGATAATCAGTTAATTTTTGGCGTGGATTATCTGAACGATCAGATTGAATCAAGTTATAGCTACGCAGAAACTGAGCGTAATAACTGGGCAGGCTTTGCGCAATATCAGCTACCAATGGGGCAGTCTGATCTGCAGTTCAGTGTGCGTGTTGATGATAACGAACAATTTGGTTCTCATACTACTGGCGGCATCGCCTGGGGGATTCCGTTGAATGGTGCGATTGACTTTGTCGCGTCTTACGGCACTGCTTTTAAGGCGCCTTCGTTTAATGACCTGTATTACCCGGGTAGCGGTAATGCTGCACTGGTACCGGAAGAGTCGGATACTTTCGAGCTTAGCCTGAGAGGCACTCTTAAGGGCATCAACTGGCAAACTTCCCTGTACCAAACTTCCTTTGACAATATGATTGCCTGGGCACCTATTGCTGTGGGTTCTTCTACCTGGGCTCCGAGTAACATTAACCAAGCACGTATTCGTGGTTTGGAAATCAGTGCTGATTATCAATGGCAGCAATGGACATTAAGCGGCAACGTCTCTTTTATCGATCCTGAAAATCGTTCGGGTGTTAATAAAGGCAATCGCTTACAGCGCCGTGCAGATAAAATTGCAAATATTAATGTTGACCGTGATTTTGGCGCATTGGCTTTAGGCGCAACCCTGCATGCTGAAAGCAGTCGTTACAGCAACGATAGTAATACCAGCTCTCTGGGAGGCTTCGGCACTGTCGATCTGCGTGCGGCTTATCAGCTAGCACCTGTCTGGCAGGTAAGAGCCAAGCTCAGCAACTTGTTAGATAAAGAATACCAAACGGTAAGTGGTTACAACCAGGCCGGTTCAACGGCGTTGTTTACACTGGCATATCAACCTCAGTAAATCTTTAAAACTCTATTCAAAACAATTACTAAACAGCATTAGTTCAATTTATTTAAGAGATGTCTATCATGATAAATATTCAACAGCGATCACAACTGATGATCGGTGCGTTTTTGATTTTGTTGATGGCGGTGACACGGGGTCATCATTTCGCATCTATTGATCATCTGCCGAGTGCATCCTGGGCAGTGTTTTTTCTGGCAGGTATTTACCTTAAGCCTTTGTGGGCTTTTCCGTTGCTGATTCTGCAAGCCTTTCTGTTAGATTTTGCGGCAATTACCTGGGGCGGTGTTAGCTCGTTTTGCGTTACACCCACTTACATCATGCTGGTTCCGGCTTATGCATCAATGTGGTGGGCTGGTCGTTGGTATGCGAAGCGCCATCAGGAGCGATGGAGCAGTTTACTGACGCTGTTTAGTAGCTTGATATCCGGTACTGCTGTTTGTCAGGTTATTTCCAGTGGCAGCTTCTATTTTTACTCTGGCCGATATACAGACCCGACGATGGCTGAAATGCTTAACCGTTTAATTAAATACTCACCTTCTCAATTTGAAGCCGTATTTTTCTATGTAGGTTGCGCGCTTACCATACACCTGTTTTTAAGTTGGTTTACGCGTTCGCGTCATGCTGGGGCTGAAACGCTATGAGTGATAAAAAATTCTCAGAGCCTTCGAATGAGCAGGCCGGACTACAGCAACGCGAGGCGCGTTATCTGGCACGTATGAAGCGCAAAAAAGAGGTGATAGATAACTCTATCGCACGTGCTGACCAGGATCGCGGTGTCTGTCTTGTTCATACCGGCAATGGCAAAGGTAAGAGTAGTTCTGCCTTTGGTATGGTTGCGCGGGCGTTAGGCCATGATATGCAGGTCGGTGTTGTGCAGTTTATTAAAGGTGCTTTTAGCACCGGTGAAGAGGCGTTTTTTCGACGTTTCCCCGAAGTGCAGTATTACGTCATGGGTGAAGGGTTTACCTGGGAAACACAGGATAAGGCGCGTGATATTGCGGCGGCAACTAAAGCTTGGAAGCAATCGGAGGCACTTCTTAATGATGAGAACATTGCCTTAGTTGTACTTGATGAACTGAACATTGCGCTTAAGTACCAGTATGTTGATCTGCAGGCAGTCATTAAAGCGGTACAAAGCCGTCCCGTGAATCAGCATGTGGTGATTACCGGACGTGGTGCTCCACAGGCTTTGATAGATATTGCAGACACAGTGACTGAAATGCAGGTCGTAAAGCATGCTTATCAGGCGGGTATTAAAGCGCAGAAAGGCGTTGAATTATGAGTCAGCCTTTATCACCTGCATTACAGCCGTTATTGCAAAAGGGGGCTGCAGCGACGTGCCCGGCACTGTTTATTAGCGCGCCCGCCTCGGGACAAGGAAAAACAACAGTAACCGCGGCGTTAGCGCGACTCCACCGTAATGCCGGGCGGCGGGTGATTGTTTTTAAAACGGGGCCTGATTTTCTTGATCCGATGATTCTTCAGATCGCCTCCGGCGAAGCGGTGAATGCGCTGGACCTGTGGATGGTCGGCGAGCATCAGTGCCGTGCTTTATTGCATGAGGCGGCGCTGCGTGCTGATCTGATCCTGATCGAAGGGGTGATGGGCTTGTTTGATGGCACGCCTTCAGGCGCAGATTTAGCCTGCTTGTTTGGTGTGCCGGTGTTAGCAGTGATTGATGGCTCGGCTATGGCACAGACTTTTGCGGCTGTTGCGCATGGCTTGGCGACATTTCAAGACACCTTGCCTTTTTCAGGTGTGCTGGCGAATCGTATCGGCAGCGATCGACATGCGGAAATTTTACGTGACTGCTTGCCTGATTCGATTCACTGGTACGGTGCGATTAAACGCTCTAAGGATGTTGAGCTACCGAGTCGGCATTTAGGCTTGCTGCAAAGTAGTGAAATTACTGATTTAGATGAGCGTCTTAACGCAGTCGCACAGATGGTCTCTGCAACGGGTGCAAGTGAGTTGCCGGTGCCCATTACTTTTGAAGCGAATGAAGTTAAAGCGATTGAACTTAAAACGAATAGTTTTGAAGCCACTTGTGTTGAAACAAAAAGCTTTGAAACAAAAAGTTCTGATGGTTCTGAAGGGCAGCCGAACCAGCTCCCTAAGCCGTTATCGGGTGTACGAATCGGTATCGCTAAAGACCAAGCATTTTCCTTTATCTATCCCGCTAATTTAACGCTGCTCGAACAGCTGGGTGCCGAGTTGCTATTCTTCTCGCCCTTACATGATCAGACGCTGCCGGACGTAGACAGTGTGTATCTACCCGGAGGGTATCCCGAATTATTTGCTGCCGAGTTGGCGGCTAATAGTGGTATGAAAGCGGCGATTAACGCGCATGTCGATCAGAACAAGCCTTTAGTGGCTGAATGTGGCGGTATGTTGTATCTCAGTGAATCCCTGACAGATCTGGCTGGGAATACTCAAGCCATGCTTGGCGTGCTTCGCGGCACAGTAACAATGCAGCCACGGCTCAAGGCGTTGGCGATGCAGAGCGTTACTCTGCCAGAAGGTGTGTTGCGTGGGCATACTTACCATCACTCCTCTTTTGACACTGACGAGGTGCCGGACTATCAGGGCTTGTGTCCTAATTATGCCCGAACCTCGGAAGCGGTTTATAGAAAAGGAAACCTATACGCCAGTTACATCCATCATTATTTTCCATCTGCAACGGACGCTTGTATCGCGCTTTTTAAGCCCGAATGATCAGTCTGGCCATTATACTAGGCGTGCTAATCGACTGGCTTGCCGGAGAGCCTAAGCGCTGCCATCCATTGGTTGGTTTTGGTTGGTTGGCGCAACATGTGGAGCACCTGTTTAACCTGAAGCGGCTTCAGTTATCTTCAATAAAACTTAAGTTGCTGGGCGCACTGGCGTTATCGCTGTTATGTTTGCCGCTTCCGCTGATTTTGTATTATTGGCTGCCCGGCAGATGGGAATCATTCGGCTTGTATAGTCTGTTGAATGGATTGCTTTTATATCTTGCCATAGGCCATCGCAGCTTATGGGATCACATTCAACCGATTGCCGACGCTCTGTTTCAACAAGACGATGTGAGTGCCCGACATCATACCGCCATGATTGTCAGCCGTGATCCTGAAGCGCTGAACATAGAAGTGTCTGCCATTGAGTCGATTTTAGAAAACGGCAGTGATGCAATTTTTGCTGCAATCTTCTGGTTTGTGATTGCTGGTGGCGCGGGCGCTGTCTTCTACCGTCTGGTGAATACTCTGGATGCCATGTGGGGTTATCGCACCGAGCGCTATGAGAGTTTTGGTTGGGCGGCTGCCAGGTTAGATGACGCGCTTAACTATTTACCTGCCCGTTGCACGGCATTGAGTTATGCCGTTTTGTCGGATTGCGCCCGTGCACTTAAGTGCTGGAAAGAGCAAGCGCCGGAACACGCCAGCCCTAATGGTGGGCCGGTGATTGCGGCAGGTGCCGGTGGGCTGGGTGTCTTGCTGGGCGGCCCAACGCGATATCAGGGTGTTTGGCATAACAAACCGGTATTAGGCAGGGGGCAGCCACCTAACGCTTGTGATATTCAACGTGCTCTGCGGTTAGTCTCGCAGACTTTATGGCTCTGGGTGGCGCTGATTTGTGGAGCTGATCTGTTTCTGTTGATATTGCAGATCGGCGGGTGGCGCTAATGCATCCGGTTATTTATCCAGCTATTTCGCCACCTGTGCATGGCGGTCGTTTGCATCAGGCGGCTGAGCAATTTGCTATTCCTATGGATCACTGGATTGACCTTTCTACGGGTATTAATCCGCATAGCTACCCGTTACCCGCCGTACCGGAGTCGGTTTGGCAGAAATTACCGGATAATGGCGACAATTTGCTGAGAATAGCCGCTGAATATTACGGGTCTGCACATCTGCTGGCGGTGGCCGGTAGCCAGTTGGCTATTGAGCATCTGCCCACATTAAGACACACGATAAGACAAACCAGCCGTGTCGGAATCCTGTCTCCGGCTTACGCTGAGTATGCCTATCAATGGAAACGCCAAGGACATCAAGTTGAAGCGCTGACTGCTGATGAGATAGAAGTAAGGTTGCCGCATCTGGATGTAGTGGTGGTCATACGTCCGAACAATCCAACGGCTGAGTTTTTATCGACATCGCGCTTAAACCGATGGCTTAACGTACTACAACAACACAATGGCTGGTTGATTGTTGATGAGGCGTTTATCGATGCGTTGCCGGCAAATAATGCGATATCGATGATCACTCAAGACCCTGTGACTAACCTGATTGTTCTGCGCTCGGTAGGTAAATTTTTTGGCTTAGCCGGTATCCGTTTAGGCTTTGTTTGGGCGCCGCCTGCATTGCTGGAAGGGTTGAGCGCAAAGCTTGGAACCTGGTCTGTCTCAAGCGTCGCCCGCTGGGCAGGTGCAATCTCGTTACAGGATTCTGCTTGGCAATCACAGATGAGACAACGGCTCTTTGCTGAAGGCCAACGCCTAACAGAGCTGTTAACACAAAGCCTGACAGAGCTGTTAACACCGCCTCTGGAGCAACCGGTTTTTGTCTGTCTATCGACACCACTATTTTGCACACTAGACCTGAGTGAAAGTCATAAAGGGTTGGCGGCTGATATTTATCAGCAGCTTGCCCGGCAGGGGATTCTTATTCGTTACTTTGAACAATATGAAGCGCTGCGATTAGGGTTGCCCGCCAATGAAATCGCATGGCAGCGACTTGAATCGGCATTGATAGAGTTGAAACGATGAAAAGTACAGGTACGTTAATGGTTCAGGGTACCACCTCGGATGCTGGCAAAAGTACTCTGGTGGCGGGATTATGTCGGGTTTTGTGGCGCCAGGGGTTGTCTGTGGCTCCCTTTAAACCGCAGAACATGGCGCTTAATAGTGCAGTCACCGCCGACGGAGGAGAGATAGGTCGTGCCCAGGCCGTGCAGGCGTATGCCTGTGGTCTTGCGCCACACATTGATATGAACCCTGTTTTATTAAAGCCTAACAGTGATACCGGCGCGCAGGTCATTATTCATGGCAAGCCTCTGATTAACATGGAAGCCACGGTTTATCATGATTATAAGCAGCTGGCCTGGAAGGCGGTTGAGGTATCGCACCAGCGATTACGTGGCATTTATCGCTATGTGATTGTGGAAGGTGCGGGTTCGCCTGCAGAAATCAACTTACGCGAAAATGATATTGCCAATATGGGCTTCGCTGAGCGTGAAGATTGCCCGGTGATTATTATTGCGGATATTGATAAGGGCGGGGTGTTTGCTCATTTAGTAGGCACACTTGCGCTGTTATCCGAGACAGAGCAGGCGCGGGTTAAAGGCTTTGTGATTAATCGATTCCGTGGAGATATTACGTTATTGGAATCCGGACTGGACTGGCTTGAAGAATATAGCGGTAAACCCGTGCTCGGGGTTCTGCCTTATTTACACGGGTTTCATCTTGAAGCTGAGGATGCTATATGTGCAGATCAACCCATCAATCCATCAGACGTTGCTGCACAGGTATTACGCGTCATTGTGCCGGTTCTGCCGCATATCAGTAACCATACAGACTTTGATCCTTTGCGTTTACACCCGTCAGTCGAGCTGATTTATGTCGGGCCTGATCAGGTCATTCCAGCGGCAGATCTTATTATTATTCCCGGTTCAAAATCGGTCCGTCATGATCTTGAGTGGTTACGTGTTCAAGGTTGGGACAAGGCGATGACTAAACACCTGCGTTATGGTGGGAAATTACTGGGGATTTGCGGTGGCTTTCAGATGTTGGGACATGAGATAGATGATTCTGACGCTATTGAAGGGGAGGCTGGTTGCTCTCAAGGTTTAGGCTTGCTGGCGATGAATACGCGGCTCTATGCTAAGAAACACCTGACGACTCAGACGGGCACATTTTGTTTTCAGGGGAGCGAGCCGGTGGCGGTGCAAGGTTATGAAATTCACTGCGGTGTTTCTTCAGGTGAAGCGCTGTGTCTGCCCTTGATCCATTTTTCGGATGGGACGCCTGACGGTGCACTATCGATTGACGGCAATATTGCAGGCACCTATCTGCATGGCTTGTTTGAATCAGGCGCTGTGGTAGATCAGGTTTTACAGTGGGCGGGGCTGAGTAATATTGCTGCGTTTGATTATCAGCAGCGCCGTGATCAGGATTTGGATCGTCTGGCAGACACCCTTGAACAGCACCTCGATATGGATGCCATTTTTGGGCTGCTCAATGCTGATAATCCGAGAATGAACAAGAACAACTACAAGCGTGAGGACAATACATGATTCGTTTTATTTTGGGTGGTGCCCGCTCTGGAAAAAGCCGCTATGCAGAACAATTGGCCAGTGCTAGTGGCAAAGAAGTGATCTACATCGCTACGGCTCAGGCATATGACGATGAGATGAAAGCGCGTATTTTACAGCATAAAAAGCAACGTCCACAGGAATGGCGGTGCATTGAAGAATCGATGAATATAGATCAGGTGTTATCTGATAATAGCAGTGTAACTAATTGTATATTAATAGATTGTTTGACACTTTGGTTGACTAATCTACTGTGTGAAAACTGTGACGTCACGACAGCTAAGCAGGTTTTCATGGAAGTACTGCGCCAATCAGAAAGTGACATCATTCTCGTCAGTAACGAAACCGGAATGGGCGTTGTGCCTATGGGCGAACTAACCCGTCGCTATTGTGATGAAGGGGGTTGGCTACACCAGGACATTGCAGCACTGGCAGACGAGGTGGTCCTGATGGTGGCAGGTATTCCTCTGGTTATTAAAGGGCCGCCGTCTTACTAAACAGCTGCCATCTGTAAAATCTGATTCTACGATAACGACAGCTACGACAACCACGACAACCACGACAACTACAACCACAAGCGCCAAGACTATCTTCCAGAGAGCCCTATGAACACGACAATGCCATCTTTAAACTGGATTGAAAACCCTGTCAAAACGTTAGATTCCGTTGCGATGCGTGCTGCTTCAGAGCGCCAGCAGCAATTAACAAAGCCGGCGGGCTCGCTGGGTAAACTGGAGAAGGTCGCTATACGTTTAGCAGGAATGCAGGGCAATAGTTTGCCCTCTGCCGAAAAAGTGGCCATTGCTGTTTTTGCCGCTGATCATGGTATCGCGGCAGAGGGCGTATCTGCATTTCCACAAGCCGTGACTGCCGAGATGGTTAAGAATTTTGCAGGGGGGGGAGCGGCGATCTGTGTTGCCGCACGTTATATCGCAGCCCCGTTAACGGTTTATAATTTGGGCACAGTCACGCCTACGGATGGACTGGCTAATGTGGTTAATAAACCCATTGCTCCGCAAACTGCGAATTTTTTGCAGCATCCTGCCATGACGCCTGCACAGCTTGCTGCGGCTATGGATGTGGGTCGTCTTGCCGTAAGTAATGTGATGGGTAGCGTGGCCGGTCATTCAGAATATGATTCAACTGATGATGAGGGTCAAAAAGCGATACAGGATAATGACAATCAGCGTTTACATTTATTCATAGCGGGTGAGATGGGAATCGCTAATACTACGTCGGCAACGGCGATCGCTTCAGTATTACTGGGTTGTGCTGCAGAAAAATTAACCGGACCCGGCACGGGTCTTGATGCCGTTGGTATTTCTCATAAAGCAAAAATTATTACACAGGCGATTGAATTTCATCGCTCTGCATTTAATAGCACTGAATGTGAATGGCCAGAGCTGAAAGCTTCTATAGACGATCCCTTGGTCGCATTACAGTATTTTGGAGGGTTTGAAATTGCAGCACTGACCGCTGCTTATCTTACCTGTGCGCAGGAAGGTGTACCGGCTGTTGTTGATGGTTTTATTTGCACGGTGGCGGCAATGGTTGCGTGTCGCATTAATCCTCGCGTGGCTGATTGGATGATCTTGTCTCATACCTCAGCAGAACCCGCCTATGACATGTTGTTGGATAGCTTTGATGCTGTGCCGTTACTTAATCTGGAGTTGCGATTAGGTGAGGCTAGTGGTGCTGCCATTGCGGTTCCGTTGATACGCTTTGCTTGTGCCTTGCATAATCAGATGGCTACGTTTGCAGAAGCGGCTGTTAGTGCATCGACAACTAATCAATCGCCTGAAGAATCCTCTAAAAGGCCTCAACATGAAGAGCTTATGTGAGATGCGAAAACCGCTGATTATCGATGCGTTGCGTCATGGTGAGACCGTTAAAGGGAAGTGCTTTCTAGGGCGCACGGACGCAGAACTAACGCCTGCCGGCTGGGATCAGATGGCGGAAGCTCTTCAAGGTGATAAACAGGGAGGTATGCAGAATATCCGTAATGATATTAACCTGGATGATTATGACGCCATCATCACCTCACCCTTATTGAGGTGTAAATCTTTTGCGGAAGAATGGATAGCAGCGAAAGTTTCTGTCAACAAATCAATACGAATTGATGCCGCTATTCAGGAATATGATTTTGGTTTATGGGATGGCAGCACGGCGATTGACATAATGCGACATTGGCCTGATGAGCTGGGTGACTTTTGGAAGGACCCTGAAAACTTTCCCCCTCCTCAGGCTGAGCTATTGCCACTGTTTTTCCAACGCGTCAGAAAGTTTGTCGACAAGGAGTTGCAAGGCCCGCATTACCGTATCTTATTGATTACCCATGGTGGTGTGATTAAAGTCCTGACGTGTTTGCATCAGGGCCGACCGGCCAGTGTCATGGCAAACATCAGTGCCCAGCATGGTGAATTGCATCGCTTTGTCTGGCAGCGCCAATGATGAAAGTCCTTAATCAACAGTGGCAGGCTTTTTGTATTGCTGCACAATTTCTCACACAAATACCGGTTCACCTGAAGCGTTCTCCTTGTGCACGACTACAAGGGCAGTCGTTACTTTATTATCCGCTGGTTGGCATGTTTATCGGTCTGGCGCTGACGATGCTGGCGTGGATGCTGAACGGACAATCAAATTTTATTCAGGCGACATTAGTATTGATTTTATGGGTGCTGCTGACGGGCGGGCTGCATCTGGATGGGTTGGCAGATAGTGCTGATGGCTGGATGGGAGGCTTAGGCGATCAACAGCGTACGTTAGTCATTATGAAAGATCCTTGCATCGGCGCCATTGGTTCGCTGACGTTGATATTGCACCTGCTACTTAAATGGTCTGCACTCATAACCTTGCTGGCGGCGAACCAGCTTCTAGCCATTCTCATTGCTCCGTTAGTCGCAAGATTGGCAGTCATTTTGTTGCTGGCTATAACCCCGTATGTGCGAGCGCAGGGTATTGCGTCACCGATGGTAGAATATATGCCAAAACAAGGTGTTTATCTGCTGGCGGTGTCCGGTGCTGTTTTATTAGCAGGGTTGAGCATCGTTTGGTTAGGGGTTGTTGCGGTTTTGTTTGTTTTAGCGCGCAGGGCCATGTTGTTGCGTATTAAGGGCACTACCGGTGATACGGCAGGTGCTCTGATCGAATTGCTGGAAGCGGGTGTATTAATTGCGGCTTGTTTTACATTGGAAATATAACAAAACTGATATGCGTCAATTATCAGACCTTTGGGCACAGTTATTATGACGCTATCTAACATAATCAAGCAGGTTAACGATAATGAGTACATGTTGCGGTTCGTGTGGTGGTCAGGATGCAGAAGAAATTAAACAGCAAGAGCAAGCTGATGCTGCAAAGCGTAAAGCAGAAAATGAGAAGAAGGACCAAGAGTAATTAATCACCGTTTGTAACGGTTTGCTCATTATGATCAGGCGGTTTTGATTAAAATCGTCTGAGCCATTTCTGCTAATGCTGGTTTTTCTAAATTCGGATTTTACCCCGATTCGACGCACATTCAGTCAAGAATACTCTTAATGAATAGATCTTAATTAATAGATCTTAACTAATACATCTTAACGAATGCCTCTGAGTTAGCTTACGTTTTTCCTGTTACCGCTTCTCTTTTTAATAGGCCGAAGAGCTTTCTGGCGCTGCGTTATCCTGAAAATAACATCATGATCAGACAGCAAATGCTGATGTCCATAGCGGATAGGGTGAATGGCCGATCCTAAGCTGATGTGGTTGCTAAGTTAGCGGTCGATGGCTATGATCCTGCGTATGCACCCCGGCCATTGCGGCACGACTTTGATCGACAAATAGAAATGCTTTGCTCATGAGTGTGTTTTTGAGTAAGTACTTTTTGTCATATATTATTTTTTAAAATAGGCTGTTTTCTTGAAAAAAATTGCAGTATTTGTCGATGTACAAAATATTTATTACACCACGCGACAAGCTTATGGCCGCCAGTTTAATTATCGTAAGCTGTGGGAGCGCATCAGCGCGCAGGGTGAAATAGTTTCGGCAACGGCTTATGCCATTCATCGCGGCGATGAGAAGCAGCTTAAATTTCAAAATGCGCTCAAGCATATGGGTTTTACCGTCAAACTTAAGCCTTTTATTCAACGCAGTGACGGCTCGGCAAAAGGCGATTGGGATGTGGGTATCACGATTGATGTGATGGACCTCTCCAGAGGTGTTGATACTGTTATATTATTGTCGGGAGATGGCGATTTTGATCTGCTGATGGACAAAATCCGTAATGATTATCACGTTACTGCAGAAGTGTATGGCGTTCCTTCGCTCACCGCTCATTCGCTGGTTGAAGCGGCCAGTGTTTTTCATCCAATAGGTGACGACTTACTTATTTAGTTTTCTTCTTTGTGTCTTAAAAGCACTCAGCAGACACAAGGCGAGTTAACCGGCCTGTTGCCGATTAACTCACCAGCTGACAGGCGGCTCACATACAGATTTGGACAAGCATAATATACAGAGCAGCAACTAATTCTTTGTGGTGTCCTTAATATTAAATCGATCCAAATCGTTGGTAATATCCACAGTGACGTTAGCTGATGGGATCTTAAAGTCATAAACCCGCTCCCAGTTTGTGCTTTCAGGCGTACGTTCCCACACGGTTCCGGCATTGTAAGTTAACAGTTCGGTCAGTGTTGGATCCATTTCGCATATCTTCTGCAAAGGAACAGGAAGCATATTGGCCAGCTCATTTTCTACATATTCTTCTGATTCGTAGCCTGTATATAAACGCCAACCCGTGTCGTTAAGATGCTCAGGTACGGTTTTATACATAAAGCGTATGGGTAGGTTCTCATCAAATGTCATTTTTGAAACCAATAGCAGAAAACCATTCTTTGTCTGGTTGGTTTCAGTGTTTTTGGAAATAGGGGTGTCTACAGCAGGCGTTTTCATAGCGAGATCCAACGATTTTTTTGAACAATCAATAGTGTAAAGCAAAGCGAAGAAATTGAGGACTAAAACAAAAAAACCCGTCATGCGACGGGCTTTTTATTATCAGCTGTAATTAAGCTTGAACTGTAGGAATAACAGTAGCCGCTTTAGCTGTGTAGTTTTCGATCTGATCGAAGTTCAGGTAGCGGTATACATCTTCAGCCATCGGATCCAGCTTAGCGGTGTATTCCATGTACTCTTCAACGGTTGGGATCTTACCAAGCAGTGCGGCAACCGCAGCCAGCTCAGCCGATGACAGGTAAACATTGGCACCGTTACCCAGACGGTTAGGGAAGTTACGTGTTGAAGTAGATACAACCGTTGACTTCTCTGCTACACGTGCCTGGTTACCCATACACAGTGAACATCCAGGCATTTCCATACGGGCGCCGGCTCTGCCGAAGATGTTGTAATAACCTTCTTCAGTTAGCTGAGCGGCGTCCATTTTCGTTGGTGGAGCAATCCACATACGTGTAGGCAGCGAAGTGTTAGCAGCGTCTAACAGCTTACCGGCCGCACGGAAGTGACCAATGTTGGTCATGCACGAACCAAGGAAGACCTCATCAATTTTAGTACCGGCCACTTCAGACAGGATTTTCACATCATCCGGATCGTTAGGGCAGGCCAGAATTGGTTCTTTAACATCATTCAGATCAATTTCGATGACCGCTGCATATTGAGCATCTGCATCAGCAGACAGCAGTTCAGGTTTAGCCAGCCATTCCTGCATACCTGCAATACGGCGTTCGATAGTGCGAACATCACCGTAGCCTTCAGAAATCATCCACTTCAGCATGACGATGTTAGAGTTCAGGTATTCGCGGATAGGTGCTTCATCCAGCTTGATAGAACAAGCCGCTGCTGAGCGTTCTGCAGCAGAGTCAGACAGTTCGAATGCCTGCTCAACTTTCAGGTTAGGTAAGCCTTCGATTTCCAGGATGCGGCCAGAGAAGATGTTTTTCTTACCCGCTTTAGCAACTGTCAGCAGACCTGCTTTAATGGCGTACAAAGGAATTGCGTTAACCAGGTCACGTAATGTGATACCCGGGTGCATTTTGTCACCTTTAAAGCGAACCAATACAGATTCAGGCATATCCAGAGGCATGACCCCGGTAGCTGCAGCGAATGCAACCAGACCAGAACCCGCTGGGAAAGAGATACCAATTGGGAAACGTGTATGAGAGTCACCACCAGTACCGACTGTGTCAGGCAGCAGCATGCGGTTCAGCCAAGAGTGAATGATACCGTCGCCAGGGCGCAGAGAAACACCGCCACGGTTCATAATGAAATCAGGCAGCGTGTGATGAGTCTGAACATCAACTGGTTTTGGATACGCTGCTGTGTGGCAGAAAGACTGCATTGTCAAATCGGCAGAGAAGCCCAGACAAGCGAGATCTTTAAGTTCATCACGCGTCATAGGCCCGGTAGTATCCTGAGAGCCTACTGTCGTCATTTTGGGCTCACAGTAAGTGCCGGGAAGGACACCGGCTACGCCGCATGCAATACCCACCATTTTCTGAGCATGCGTGTAGCTTTTGCCACTATCTACTGGTTGATCCGGTTTACGGAATAACTCAGTAGGGGCTAAACCTAGTGCTGTACGTGCTTTGTCAGTCAAACCACGACCGATGATCAGTGGAATACGACCGCCCGCACGAACTTCATCAAGCAGTACCTGCGTTTTCAGTTCGAAAGTGCAGAGCTCTTCGCCAGTTTCAGCGTTTTTAGCAATACCTTTATATGGATAAACGTCAATAACGTCACCCATATTCATTTTTTCTACATCCATTTCGATCGGCAAAGCGCCGGCATCTTCCATTGTGTTGAAGAAGATAGGAGCAATTTTGTTACCGAAACAGTATCCGCCAGCGCGTTTGTTTGGCACGTGCGGGATATCGTCACCGAAGAACCACAAAACAGAGTTAGTAGCAGATTTACGCGAAGAGCCTGTACCTACAACATCGCCAACGTAGGCAACAGGGTGGCCTTTAGCTTTGATCTCTGCGATCTGTTTTAGCGGGCCAACAGAGCCTGGTACATCAGGAATAATACCGTCACGTTCCATTTTCAGCATTGCGTTGGCATGCGCCGGGATGTCTGGACGTGTGAATGCGTCAGGCGCTGGAGACAGGTCGTCAGTGTTAGTTTCACCGGTTACTTTAAATACAGTAACAGTGATTTTTTCAGCAAGTTCTGGTTTTGACGTGAACCATTCAGCATTTGCCCATGATTCAAGAATCTGTTTAGCGTGGGCATTGCCTGCTTCTGCTTTTTCCTGAACATCATGGAATGCATCAAATACCAGTAAAGTATGAGAAAGCGCTGTAGCTGCTGTAGGTGCCAGTGACTCATCGTCAAGGCAATCAATCAGCGGCTGAATGTTATAACCACCCAGCATAGTGCCCAAAATTTCAGTGGCTTTTACTTTATCTAATAAAGGAGACTTTGCTTCGCCTTTAGTGACGGCTGCAAGAAAACCTGCTTTTACATAGGCTGCCTGATCAACACCAGCTGGAACGCGGTTCATCAACAGGTCTAACAGGAAATCTTCTTCACCTGCAGGTGGGTTTTTCAGTAGTTCAACCAGCCCGGCTGTTTGATCAGCGTCTAGTGGTTTTGCTGGTATGCCTTCAACGGCGCGTTCTTCTACGTGTTTACGATAAGCTTCTAGCACGATATAGCCCTCAACTGTTATTCCCACCGGTCTTTACTCATTACACCGGAAATTCGGTGTTGGTAAAGATTTAGTCTCGTTATTAATATGCGTGCAGATTCTAGCTTATAGGCGGCTTAAAGTTAAGTTTGTAGACAAATCAGAGTGTTAGACTTTGTGTCTAAGCTGTCGCATAACCGTTCTACTATTTTGAATTTTATGAAAAATAAGCAATTCTCCCATCAATTCTTCATTATTATACTATGCTGTAAATCATGACACGCGGTTAACAATCTGACGGATAAACTAAGAATCATTCAATTATGCTAGTTCAGGAAAATGAAAATGTTAATTCTCCCATTTGGATGGCGCTGTCAGATTGGGGGATTAATGCAGAACTTGAAAGTGACCTGGCTGAAAATATTCAGGCCGCATTTGAATCTATGGAGCAAAAAAGTCTGATTTATAAGGGCACTTTATCTGAGCTTAATTTGAATTTGGCTATCCGAAAAGTAGCCAGTCAGCCTATGGAATTAATGACACACGTAAAACGTTTCTACCTTGCCATGCTGTGTCGTTCCGAGAAAAAGGTCCTGGGAGCGTTAATAGACCTTCTTATTATTTTAAGATACCGAGGCAATCCTTTATTACTTCGGCTTATTAAAGAGGCCGGAGCTATTTTAGAGGCGGATTTATGTGAGCAGCTTAAAACAATTGCCGAGGCTAAAACGGCAAATGGTATTCTCCAGCTGGACGTGTCAGCGTCAATCTTGATAAATGGTTGTAGCTTGCCTGCTACTTATCAAAAGAAGGAGCAGCGCTGAATGGCTGTTAGAAATGGAGAATTCACCAATGTTTTGCTTGTGGGTTTTCAGGGAAGTACTTTACACACGCTTGAGTACTTTTTTCAGTCTCATCATAGCGGAAAAAAATACAGCGTTGTCACTACGGCGCAACAAGCTAACTGGGCTATTTTTAACGCAGACCAACCTCAGCCAAAAGCTTTACTGCAAACCTATCTCGAAAGCAAAATAAACCTACCGGCTATTGTTATCTCAATCGCGCATCTGGAATGGAATCGCAGTGTTACCTTGTGTAAGCCTTTTAGTGTTAAAGACCTTGAAAATGCAATAGAAACGCTTTTTAACGACATCATTAATGCTAAAAAAACTGCCGATAATAGCAAATTAACACTTGATATTTCCTCCATGGGTTTATCATTGATGGCAGCAGAGGCAGCAGAGGCAGCAGAGGCAGCAGAGGCAG
>NZ_FOOU01000017.1 GCF_900113275.1 Neptunomonas qingdaonensis | reverse complement strand
CTGACAAGCGCCCACACGAATTATCTGACCAATCTGTTAAAGAGCGCTTGAACGTGTCGTTCAAGTGAGGCGCATATTCTACCGAACGCCGTGTTGAAGTCAATCTTTATTTTGCATCTTTTCCGAAATCTTCCGGCTGCAAAACCTGACTCCAACCACCAATCACAAAACCTTGAAAAAATGTTAAATATCAAGATCTTACTAACCAGCATCTTCTCATCTCAGCTACCTGTTTGGCAGCCTCCTTGGGAAGAGGTGCGCATTCTACAGACTCCCCAAAAGGAGTCAACAGCCCTGCCTGAAAAAAGTGATTTATTTGTAAAATAACACCATATTCAAACCTTCTGCCGTTGTTTTTTCTTTTTAAAACTAAAACAGACCCTCTCAGCCAACGCAATCAGCAAAAACCCACCATAAACGATGGCATCTTCATAACTAGCTCTCACCATCCATATCACATGAATCATTACCAAGATTGAAATGAGATACACCAGCTTATGCAATTGAATCCAACGCCGCCCCAGGCGACGTTGCATCTTTTTCGTAGACGTGACCGCAAGCGGCAACAGAAACAACACTGCCGCTGCGCCCACTATAATATAAGGCCGCTCTAAAAACTCTTGCAGCAATATGTCAAACTGCCACCCCACTATAAAAGTAGCGAATGCCAATAAATGCAGGACACTATAAAAGAATGCATATAAACCAAACATGCGACGAAATCTCATCAGCCAAGTAAGCGATAACCGACGACGCAACGGAGTCACCCAAAGGCTTAACCATAATGAAATAATGGCCCATGTACCCAAATACTTGACTATCTCTATCGCCGGGTCAGCGCCTAACTGCTGCGCATAAATATCATATGACAATATTAATAACGGCAGTAGCAACCCAAAAAAAACGCAGCACCAAACAAGCCTGCTTTTTGCAGGGTTAATACCTAAAACCATTTACGCAAATCCATCCCAGTGTAAAGATGAGCCACCTCCTCCGCATAACCATTAAAGGGTAATGTCTCAATTCGGTTAGGCGAAAATAAAGATGAAGGCAAACGTCTTTCAGATGCCTGCGTCCATCTGGGATGGTCAACCTCGGGATTCACATTAGCAAAAAAGCCGTACTCTTTGGGCGCAGTAAGATTCCATGTCGATTCAGGCATCGTTTCAGTGAAACGAATCTTCACTATCGACTTGATACTTTTGAATCCATATTTCCATGGAACAACCAACCTCAGCGGCGCTCCGTTTTGTGGCGGCAAGGCTTGCCCATAAAGGCCTGTAGCCAGGAAACTCAAAGGATGCATCGCCTCATCTATTCTTAATCCTTCAACATAAGGCCAATCTAAGGAGCTGAAAAGAGCTTTTTGACCTGGCATCTGCTGCGGATCATGCAGCGTAGTAAACTCAACAAACTTTGCCTTACTGGTAGGCTGAAACTGTTTTAAAAGGTCCGCCAGAGGAACCCCCAGCCACGGAATAACCATCGACCACGCCTCAACACAACGTAACCGATATATTCTTTCCTCGAACTTATGCGGTTTTATTAAATCCTCTAATGCAAATTTACCAACTCTCTCTGCCTCCCCCTCAACCTCTATTGTCCAGGGATCCGTTTTAAACTGCTGAGCTTTACGACTGGGGTCCTGCTTACCAAGCCCGAATTCATAAAAATTATTGTGCGTAATTACATCAGGATATGGAGCAGGCTTTTCATTTGAGGAGAAACGATTATTCCGCTCCGCAGCCTTGATAGATGGCTGCATCCACTCAGGACCCGCATAGATAGGCCAGTCTTCTTTGAAGTCATATTTTGATAGGGCTGAAACGGTAGCGGAGGAAAGCAAGGCGGCAGTGCCTGCCAAACCTTGCATAAAAAGACGACGCTGCTTATAAATAGACTCTGGCGTTATCTCGGAGCTTTTTATTTCTTCAGCCTTTTTAATTAACATCTAAATTCTCACTGTAATAAATACCAATGAAAATTTAGACCTTTTTACCAGAAATAATTCCCTTTACGCTTTTTTCCTTTTCCGCAACAGCCACATAACCGGCCCTGATGCACTGTACACCAGGAACAAAACCCACAGAAATAGTGCAGGCTCAATCGATATCACACCCACACCCAATACAATTGCTGCCAGAATGACGAACGGCACCTTTCCTTTCAGGTCTACATCTTTGAAGCTATTATAAAGCGCATTACTCACCATCATGATGCCAGCTAAGGCAACATAAAGCGCAATGATATAAGCAAAAGGCGCTGGATCAATATTATATTCTGTTGCAGCCCATACTAAACCAGCCACGGCAGCGGCTGCCGCAGGCGAAGGAAGACCGATAAAATAACGTTTATCGACAGAACCGATCTGCGTATTAAATCTCGCTAACCGCAGAGCAGCACACGCCACATAGATGAACGCCGCGAACCAGCCCACCTTACCGATATCACCTAATACCCAGCTAAATGTCACTAATGCGGGAGCCACACCAAAAGAGACCATATCTGATAAAGAATCATACTCAGCACCAAAGGCACTTGATGTATTAGTCATTCTTGCTACACGACCATCAAGACCATCCAGCACCATGGCGACAAAAATAGCGATAGCGGCCGCCTCGAAATGAGAGTTCATACCCGCGATTACCGCGTAAAACCCAGAAAATAGTGCTCCTGTAGTAAAAAGGTTAGGCAACAGGTAGATACCACGCCTCGGTTTCACACCCTGCTCTGAAACAGACTCATCCTCATGAAAAGATTCATTTTCTTCAGTCATAACGTCACTATCTAAATAATAAAAGAGCCTTATTCTACAGCGCCATTCAACAGCACGATAGTTTATCAGGCAAACAATGCATCAATATCACAACTCGTTTTTTTGCCCAACACACCCTGATGCTCCCCCAGCCAAACAGAAGCAGCGTCACGCCCGGCCTCTTTCAAGCCATGCAGAAACGTTTTACGCGTATCGTATTTACTGGCACGCCTCAAACCAGACAACAATTCATGACTCTCTATAATATGTGTACGCATTCTTCCAATTTTTCGTACAGCTTTACCTGAAAACCAACCCTGAGGCATTGATTGTCGTTTAATAGCAGCAATACTGCTCATTTCTCGCAAAAAAGTACTTTGGAAGCTCATTTCTGTTACCCGCTCCCCAATGGTTTCTGCTGTTATAGGCAACTCATTCCCCACCAAAGACTGCAACAAAACAATAAGGACATCATCGCTATCACAATCATATATCAACGGGAAAATCGCCGGATTAGCAGAAAAACCACCATCCCAATAATTCAACCCATCTATCTCTATCGCTTTATGTATATTAGGCAGGCAAGCTGAGGCCAGCAGATGATTTACCGTAAGCTCAGACTCTCTGAAAATTTTTAATTTACCCGTACTAACTTCCGTGGCAGCAAGAAATAACTTAAACGGAGAGTCGAGCGATAGCTGTTCAAAATCAACCAATTGACTCACTAAGCTGCGCAAAGGGTTAATATCAAGCTTGTTGATATCATACGGAGAGACATATTTCATCGCATACAACCACAAACGAGCCATAGAGCCTTCAAGATGCTCAGGCAACACATTCCCATAATCCAAAGCAGAAATAGCGCCCCAAAACTCATCCAATTTATCTCTAGCTCCCTGAGGGCCTCCTAAACGCCACCCTTCCGCAAGCATCACCGCATTCATTGCTCCGGCGCTGGTCCCACTAATACCTTCGAACGACAATAATTCTTCTTCCAGAAGACGATCAATAACTCCCCATGTAAAAGCCCCATGCGCACCGCCGCCCTGTAAAGCAAGATTGACCTTAATGCTCTGCATAACAACCTCCATTCATTATTGTGCACTGCACAAATATAACAGAAAAAGCGGCTCACGCTACACTCCGGGTTTTAAATTTATTAAATCGTTTATACAAAGGCAGGTTTCATTTATGTGATAATGACGTATGGATACACGCACTTTAAAGCATTTTCTTAGTTTATCTGACACACTGCATTTCGGACGTGCGAGCGCACTCTGCCACCTTAGCGCCTCAGCACTCAGCCGGTCTATTAAACAACTCGAGACAGAGCTAAACGTTGTTTTGTTTGTACGCGATAACCGCAGCGTGCAACTCACCCATGAAGGAATGCTATTCCAGGCCTATGCCCGCGAGGCGTTAGCTCAATGGGACCTAACACGCAACACCCTACTGGCAGAAGCCAAAGAACTTCACGGCGAGGTCAGCATCTATTGCTCAGTCACAGCCAGCTACAGCTTCCTATACGATATTCTTAGTCAGTTTCGTCATAACTTTCCCGCCATTGAAATAAAATTACACACCGGAGACCCTGACCACGCACTCCGCCGAGTACAGAATAACGAAGAAGACATCTCCATAGCTGCCAAACCAGATGCTCTGCCTAAAGATCTGGCATTCAAGCCGGTTGGAATATCTCCGTTGCTTTTTATTGCCCCCAAAGAAAAAAACACGCTGGATGAAAGCCTTTTACCCCCAACAACGACAGAGCAATGGAGTAGCATTCCTATGATTCTTCCTGAAGGCGGGGTATCAAGGGACAGGCTTGATGAGTGGTTCCGCCAGAAAGGAGTGAAGCCCAACATCTATGCCCAAGTCGCCGGAAACGAAGCGATTGTCAGCATGGTCAGTCTTGGGTTTGGTGTGGGCGTCGTCCCAAAAATCGTTTTGGACAATAGCCCGTTAGCAGAAAAAATCGAAATATTAGCTATCAAACCCGAACTAAAACCATATGAAGTCGGCCTGTTCACATTAGAAAAGAAACTTAAAAACCCGTTAATCAATGCACTCTGGTGCCAAATCAAAACCAACACCCCTCAGTAAACTAAGTATTAACAAAGAGCGCCTCAATGTCTGGAGATAAATAAGGACGTCCACGTTCATTAAGTGCCGTACCTACAACCAACGCCTCAACACAGAGTTTCTGGTCTGATGAACGAATAACCTTTTGCCGAAAAGCAAACTTCACCTTACTGAGCCGCTCAACAACAACCTGTACCACATACTCATCACCACTTGTTAAAGAGGCTTTATAGTCCAGCTCAGAACGCACGACCACCAAGTGAATACCTTGCGACGCTAACGCAGAAAAATCCACACCATGAGCCAGCAAGTATTCATGACGTGCATGCTCAAGGTAATTAAAGTAAACACCGTTATTGACAATACCTTGCATATCCAACTCATAGTCGCGCACTTTACTACTTATCTGAAACGGCGTTTCCATCTACTTTCCTATTTTCACGTTGATAAATAAGATTGACGCTTGATAGCGAAGATATAAAAAAGCCGCTCCTTTTATACCAACAGGAGCGGCTTTTTACTGACTAACGCAGTGATTACAGGCTAAGCACCTTTTCTCCGCGCGCAATACCAGATACACCTGAGCGCACTACTTCCATAATACTGGCCGTACCTAATGCATCAATAAACGCATCCAGCTTAGCGCTGGAGCCTACCAACTGCACGGTATAAGTATTAGGTGTAATGTCGATAATCTGCCCGCGGAAAATATCAGCGGTACGCTTAACTTCCGCCCGAAATGCACCCGCTGCCTTGAACTTGATCATCATCAATTCACGTTCAATGTGTTCGCCTTCGGTCAGATCAACAACTTTAACAACATCGATTAGCTTATTGAGCTGTTTAGTAATCTGCTCAACAACTCTATCATCACCTACCGTGGTTACGGTCAAACGCGACAATGTCTCATCATCGGTTGGCGCAACGGTCAGCGATTCAATGTTGAAGTTTCGCTGAGAGAACAAACCTACTACGCGAGACAGTGCACCCGGTTCGTTTTCAAGAAGAACAGAAATGATATGACGCATATTTAAGTCCTCTCCGTTTTGCTCAGCCACATGTCACGCATAGAACCGCGCGGTACCTGCATAGGGTACACATGCTCATGTGGGTCAACCGTAATATCCATAAACACCAGACGATCTTTCATAGCAAAGGCTTTTACCATTGCTGCTTCCAAGTCAGAATATTTATCGACCTTTATACCGACATGTCCATAAGCCTCCGCCAGCTTGATGAAGTCAGGGAGTGATTCCATATAAGATTGCGAATGACGGGATTCATAGTTCATATCCTGCCACTGACGCACCATGCCTAACGAACCGTTGTTCAGGCAGATAATTTTGACCGGAATATTGTATTGATTACAGGTCGACAGTTCCTGAATATTCATCTGGATACTGCCTTCACCCGTCACACAGGCAACATCAGCATCCGGGAAGTTCATTTTCACACCCATCGCCGCCGGCAGACCAAAGCCCATCGTGCCCAAACCACCTGAGTTAATCCAACGGTTAGGCTTATTGAACTTGTAGTACTGGGCTGCAAACATCTGGTGCTGACCAACATCAGAGCAAATATAAGCATCACCGCCGGTAACTTTACTGAGCATTTCGATAACCTGTTGAGGTTTCATCTTCTCAGAATCGTCTGTACGGAAATGCCCACCATGACGGGTGCGCCATTCATTAATTTGCGCCCACCAGGTTTTATTGGCTTCTTGATCTGGCGTCTTTTTACTGGCTTTTAGCAGCTGCAGCATCTCTTCAAGAACCGCTTTAGCAGGACCCACAATGGGCACATCTGCGCGGATAGTTTTCGAGATTGAAGCCGGGTCCACATCAATATGAACAATTTTGGCAGTAGGACAGAACTTATCGACACCATTGGTTACACGGTCATCAAAACGTGCACCAATCGCCAGAATCAAGTCGCTGTGATGCATCACCATATTGGCTTCATAGCTGCCATGCATACCGAGCATACCTACGAACAGCGGATCCGTTCCCGGATACCCGCCCAACCCCATCAGGGTATTGGTAACAGGATAATTCAGCGCTCGAGCCAATTCGGTCAATTCCTCGCTGGCATCGCCCATAATGACACCACCACCCGTATAGATAATCGGGCGCTTAGCACTCATCAACAGATCAAACGCTTTCTTGATTTGCCCGCTATGACCTTTAGTCACCGGGTTATATGAACGCAGCTTGACTTGTTTAGGGAATACATACGGAAAACGATCCGTTGGGTTGGTCATATCCTTAGGAATATCGACCACAACCGGTCCAGGACGACCCGTTTCTGCAATATGAAATGCTTTACGAATAATCTCAGGGATCTCTTCTACACTTCGTACGCTGAAGTTATGCTTCACAATCGGACGGGAAATACCGATCATGTCCGTTTCCTGAAACGCATCTTCACCAATCAGATGACTCATGACCTGACCGGTAATGACCACCATAGGAATTGAATCCATATAAGCCGTTGCGATACCCGTTACGGCATTGGTTGCGCCTGGCCCAGATGTCACTAACGCAACACCGGCCTTACCGGTCGCGCGCGCATAGGCATCAGCCATATGTGTTGCTGCTTGCTCGTGGCGCACCAGAATATGCTCTACTTCATCCTGCTGGAAAATTGCATCATAGACATGAAGCAACGCTCCGCCCGGATATCCATAGATAAATTTCACACCCTCATCACGAAGAGCGCGAACAACCATTTCTGCGCCTGATAGTAATTCCACTTTCTTACCCTCTAGTCGACACCGATCTCGTCGGTGAGTAAACAGTTCAGAGATTCTGCAATAATGAACATGTTCAGGCCGCTGTGCGATGATGACGCAAGAACAGCGGAAAACCAAAAGCACACCATGTGTATTGGCCCATGTCCGGATGAATGCAGGCTAAGGATCTCTTAACCGGCAGACCTTCTGAAACTTAAGCTGGGTAGTGCTTACTCAATGTTGTTAAAACAATCCTGAGAACTGTTTCGCCAACATTAGTTTCGCCATTTGTTTCGGGGTCCCCTACTGCAAACGAGCGAAGAAAAATAGCCCAGCATTCTCTCATTTTGCGTACTATTGATCAACCTCAGGAACACGCTTTGCATACAGCAGATGCACATAGACAAAAGTCAGGTTATATTATCTGAAAAAATCACTGGAGATTGGCCCATGAGTGTTGCGCAAATTAAAAACAAAGAGCGAGTCATCAAAGAACTCACCCTATTCATTCGCAAGGTATTTTCTGAACCTGAAATATGCACGATAGCCAAAGACATTGCCCGCAAGCATCTGAAAAGCCCAAACGCTAATGTACTCATTGCGGACGAACTATCATCACTGACTAACGTGAAAATTCCGGCAGAACACAGCGAGGCCGACGAACTGTTTCTCGATCTGCTAAAAGATATTGTGCGGGATGAAACCGCCCTTTATTAAAAAAGACCTGTTTTATTAAAAGGGCCCCGTTTTTTTATAGCTACTCCGGCACGAGCCACTTTTCCTGTGGCTCGTCAGCTTCTGGCTGCGCCAGCATATGATAGAGCCAGGGCATCACAGTGGCAATTTTCTGATCCAATTGCCACGGTGGATTAATCAGCAACATGCCACTGCCGAACATCCGTTGCGAGCCTGAATCCTGCACATAAAATTCGGACTGATATACTCTGCGAACACCCGAAGCAACAATATTATCAATCATGTCCTGGTGCAGACCCGCTTTCAAAATGGGATACCAGATTGCAATACTGCCATTTGGCCAGCGAGCCAACAATTGCTGAGCAAATTTTGCCACCTGCTTATACTCAGTTTTCACCTCATAAGAGGGATCAATCAACACCAGTCCCCGATTAGGTTTAGGCGGCATCATAGACAGCACCCCTTCGTAACCATCGCGATGATGCACAGCCACCTGAGCCTGGCCTCTAAAATGTTGTTTTACCTGCTGGTATTCCGCCGGATGCAACTCCATCACAGCAAGACGATCAGATGCACGTGCCAGCCTCGATGCAATGGATGGCGAGCCTGGATAAAACCTCAACTCTTTATCCTGATTCACCGCTTGTACTTGTGCTATATAAGGGCGGATGGCATCAGGCATATCCTGTCGATTCCAGAGTTTACCTATCCCTGCCAGGTACTCACCGGTTTTTTGTGCTTTGTCGCCCGCCAAGTCATAGAGCGCACAACCGCCATGTGTTTCAAGATAACTCCAAGGCTTATCTTTTAGATTAAGCGCCTCCAGTATTAACGCCAATATCATGTGCTTATGCACATCCGCAAAATTACCGGCATGGAAGCCATGTTGATAGCTAAGCACCTTAGCACCCCTACTTAATTAGATTTGCGCCTATTATCGCTGCCATCTCATCTATGCAAAAGGTACAATGCTCAACTTTGTCATTTTTCGTAACTATCTATGCAAAACGCTACCCAATACAAGCTGTTTTCCAAGCGAAAGCTACTTCCCTGGACAGTCGGCATTCTGATCTTTATTGCCATGTTGGTCACGGTGGAATATATCGTAGGCTGGACGGCTGTGTTCGCTCAGTGGAAAACCATGCCACTGAGCACCCTGATACCCGCACTGATACTGTTCGCCGCCAGCTACTTATTACGCGCCTGGCGCATCTACGATCTATGCCAACCCGATTTAAAGGGGCGATTCATCAGCGTACTTAAATTAAGCGTCCTTCACCTTTATGCCAATAACATGCTGCCGATGCGTTTAGGAGAGGGATTATTCCCTATTTTGATGAAACGCTACTTTGCGGTTGGTTTTGCTGAAGGTTTTGCACGCCTCATTTGGCTAAGAGTTCTGGATCTGATCATTGCCGGTGCTCTGGTAGCGGTGACCTTCAGCTACTTTTTTCCTCTATTTTCATTATTAGCCGTCGGACTTGGCACACTCTTCATGCTTTTACTCTACGCCCTGTACCGAACTAAAGGGCGACAATGGCTGATTCAGCACTCTTTTTACCCTAAAATCGAACCTATGATAAACCAGCTTAAAAATACAGCCCCACAAAGTCGCCGGCAATTTATCCGGGTTATCATCTGGACGTTTCTCTCCTGGGGTTGCAAACTTGCCTCCTTAATAATGATCACCCGTGCATTGCAATCACTCAGCGTTTTTGAAGCTCTGGCTGGAGTGCTCGGTGCTGAACTAAGCAGCATATTACCCATCCATGGTGTTGCGGGTAGCGGTAGCTTCGAAGCCGCCTTTATGGCCGGCCTCGCCCCCATAGGACTGCTCAGTACAGATATATTGGGGCTAGCGGTCAATTTACACCTGTTTATACTAGGGGCAACATCACTCTTTGCCCTGTTATGTTTCTGGATTCCCGTTGCCAAGCCAACGAGAGAGGATATCTCAATATGATCGACATAATTGACACGCCAACTGACACGACAGCAACCGACACCGTTGCTGACAATCCCTGTAACCAAAGCCTTTCAGTGGTTGTACCTTTCTATAATGAAGAGGAAAACATTAAACCCTTCATGGAAGAGGTACACGCCGCACTAAAAGACTATCCGGGCCAATGGGAATTGATCGCTGTTAATGATGGCAGTAACGACGGAACAACCCAGGCGCTGGATAAAGCCGTAGCTGAGTATGGCGACCATGTACACGCGATCCATTTTGCGCGTAACTTTGGCCAGACGGCAGCGATGCAGGCAGGTATTGATGCTGCACGCGGCGATCTGATTGCCACACTGGATGGCGACTTACAAAACGATCCTGCCGATATTCCGAAACTGATTGTTGCGCTCGAAGAACGCGATCTGGATATGATCAGCGGCTGGCGTAAAGATCGCCAGGACGGAGCCATCAACCGCAAATTACCGTCACGCATTGCCAACTGGCTGATCCGCAAAAACACCGGTGTCTATGTCAATGATTACGGCTGCAGCTTAAAAGTTTACCGCTCCTGGGTAATCAAACAGGTGCACTTAATTGGTGAGATGCACCGCTTCATTCCCGCATGGGTGGCCTGCGTCACCTCTCCAGATCGTATCAGTGACATGCCGGTGAACCATCGTGCCCGCCAGTTCGGCGAATCAAAATACGGCATTTCGCGTACCATCCGCGTTATTCTGGACCTGTTAGCCGTATTTTTCTTCATGCGCTTTTCGCGGCGTCCCGGGCATTTCTTTGGCTCAATCGGGCTATTTTTAGGTGCCATTGGCGGTCTGATTCTGACCTATCTGTTTGGGGTTAAAATCTTTATGGGAGAAGATATCGGCAATCGTCCCTTACTCTTCACCGGCATCCTCTTTGTCATGACCAGTGCACAATTGATAACCACCGGCGTTCTGGCTGAAATACTCACCCGTAGTACTGCTCACGCAAAAATGCCTGTCCGCCCATCAGCTAACGCTCCTGCGCAGAGGGGGTGGAGTGAATAAGACACTCGATCAGCAGGGTCTGATGAAGCTCCTGCTCTCAACTCCCGTACTCATATTACTGGCGCTGGTCAGCACGTTTGGTTATGCCGCCTGGTTACCGCTGTTTGATCTGGATGAAGGCGCCTTCACCACCGCAACACGCGAAATGATTGAAACCGGCAACTGGATCTCAACCTACATGAATGGGGTACCCAGGCACGATAAACCCATTTTAATCTACTGGCTTCAGGCACTCAGCGTATCCGGTTTTGGCCTCAATACTTTCAGCTTGCGGCTACCGTCCTGCCTGGCGGCACTGGCCTGGATCTGGATCAGTTATCGCTTTGTCAAAGAACAAAGAGACGATACGGAAGCACGCTTAATGGTGTGGTTATTAGCCGCCTTGCCATTAGCCAGCATTATCTTTAAAGCCGCCATTGCCGATGCGCTGCTGAACTTCCTGTTATGTGCAACTTTCTTCGATATCTATCGTTATTTCCAACGCGCCGATAACGCCACTCTGTTGCGTATCGGTATCTGGCTGGGATTAGGCTTTCTCACCAAAGGCCCGATTGCCTGCGCACTACCTCTGATTGCCAGTTTGGTTTTATTTGCCTTTGAAGGCCGCTTTAAAGACTGGCTGAGAGCCGTTTTTCATCCGATCATTATTATCACTTTTATAGTGATTGTTTTGCCCTGGCATATCGCCGTCTACCTGGACCAGGGCTGGGAGTTCTTTAAAGGCTTCTACCTGAAGCATAATATTGATCGCTTCAGCACAACGATGGAAAGCCACGGGGGTAAGCCCTATTACTACATGATGCTACTGCCGCTATTATTCGTGCCTTTTACAGGATTGATTGCCCCGGTCATCAAATCACTGTTTAAACAGCGCCCACGAGGACTTGAGCTATACCTGATCACCTGGTTTCTTTTAGTACTGGTTATCTTCTCGTTTTCTAAAACACAACTGCCGCATTACATTCTGTATGGGGTTACACCGATACTCTTTTTGATGGCACGACACCTTCTCAATGCAGGGTTCTGGTCATTATCAGCACCGGCACTGACCATTCTGCTCGTCAGCCTGCTACCTTTATTTTTTGGCTACGCAGCTGAACAATCGAACAAGCCTTTTGATAAAGCAGTACTGGAGCTCGCCACGACAGAGTACAACACTGCTTTTCAGGCAATCTCTGTACTAGGCCTGTTATTGATCGTTGCATTATATTTTTTCAAAAACACAAGCTATCCAGCGCGCCTTCTTGTAGGTGCTGCCGGAAGCATGCTGATGTTTAATTTTTTGCTACTGCCATTGTTAGGGGCCGCCCAGCAAGAGCCCGTTCGTGAGGCAGCCCTGCTCGCTAAGAAAATTGGCGGACCGGTGGTGAGTTACGGTATCAACATGCCCAGCTTTTCTGTTTACCGGGATGCAATTGTGCCCAGACGAGCCCCCCAGCGTGGCGAGCTCGTTTTCACCCGAATCGATAAACAAGAAAACTTGCTGACATTAGATCCTGCTGTGAAACCGACCCGTCTGTACGCCAAAGGAGGAGTCGCACTTTACTCTTATGAATAAACTTAATCAGCATGTTGCCTCAGCCTGCAAGACTTGGCCGACAACACAAAACAGCGACAAACTACTTCTGTGGGCAGCCATTTTGGCATTTTCGCTGGGGACTGCTCTATTAATGGCAAACGGCTTACAAACCGGCTTTTATAGCGTCCAGTTTCTCAGCCTGATATTACCTCCCATAGCATGGGAGCATCTTTCGTTCATGGGAGATACGCTGGTTGTTTTAACACTGGCGCTATTATTTGCCTATCGTTACCCACACCTGCTATTCGCTTTACTGATTACAGCCATCGTAGGTACCTTGATTACCCACGGCATAAAACCCTGGCTTGCCACACCTCGCCCCCCTGGCGTGTTAGATCCCGGTAGTTTTCAACTCATTGGCTCCAGCATCTCCAAAAAAAGCATGCCTTCAGGACATACCTTAACGGCTTTTGCTGCGGCTGGCTTGTTAACACGCTTAACTGCCAATAAAGCGATACAATTTTTAATCCTGATTGCTGCCTGCTTTATTGGCTGGTCACGTGTCGCTGTCGGTGTACACTGGCCTGCAGATGTCTGCATGGGGGCTGCTGGCGGGCTTTTTTCTGCATGGGCAGGGCTACAGTTATGTGATCGTTGGCAGCGTTTTTTTAGCGGCCGTTTCTATCTGATCTTGCTGATCATCCATGCGGGTTGTGCTATTACACTGATTAACTATGATGGTGGTTTTCCGCATACATGGCTTTTTGCCGTGACGGCATCGGCCATCAGCTTAGCGAGTATTTATCACCAACTATCACGTCATGGGTTAATACCACGACTTTCACACAAGGAGTAGGCACGATGCGTTTTCTGGTCACAGGTGCAGCAGGTTTTATCGGCTTTCACGTCGCACAGCGCCTGCTCAAAGAAGGGCATCAGGTCGTTGGTCTGGATAATTTGAACGATTATTATGACCCTCAACTCAAATTAGATCGCCTTGAATTGCTAAAGCCTTTTTCCGACTTCACTTTTTACAAATGTGATCTTGCGGATAAAGAAGGTGTTGAACAGATATTTAAAGAAGAAGCGATTCAACGTGTCATTCATCTAGGCGCACAGGCCGGTGTCCGACACTCTATTAATCAGCCCTTTGATTACGCCAGTTCTAATTTGTTAGGCATGCTGGTCATACTGGAATGCTGCCGTCACTTTGCTATAGAACATTTGATCTATGCCTCCTCCAGTTCTGTTTACGGCACCAATACTAAAATTCCGTTCTCAACCACCGACGGCGTTGATCATCCGGCCTCCTTGTATGCGGCCACCAAAAAAAGCAACGAGCTGATGGCTCATAGCTATTCACACCTGTATAACATTCCGACGACAGGCTTACGCTTCTTTACTGTCTATGGCCCTTGGGGACGCCCGGATATGGCCCCCATGCTATTCGCCAGTGCCATTTCTGAAGGAAGGCCTATTAAGGTATTCAACTACGGAAAAATGCGTCGGGATTTCACCTATATCGATGATATTGTTGAGGGCATTGTTCGCATCCAGAACATCATTCCGCAAGCCAACACACAATGGGATGGGCAAACCGACGAAAGCGCTGCGCCCTATAAGATTTTCAATATTGGCAATAACCAGCCAGTCGAGCTGGAGTACTTTATCCAGCAGATTGAAACATCATTAGGTACAGCTGCCGTTAAAGAGTATTTGCCGATGCAAGCAGGTGATGTCGTTGAAACATTTGCCGATATCGATGCGCTCAGCAAAGCCACGGGATTTACGCCAGACACCCCCATTGAAGAGGGAGTTCGTCTGTTTATTGAATGGTACAGGGACTATTACAAAGACTCTGACAAGGGCTATGACAAAGTCTAGCGGACACTGGCAATATATTTAGAAAGGTGCGCCATTTTATCAGGATCATCATCTACCAGGGTGATCCTGATATTGATAAAAGCAGAGTTAATATGCACGTCGGCAGCCTCCACCATCTGAATAAATCCATTCACACGTGCCACACTGTCACCCGATAACTGCTCAATATCAATAACCGCCTGATCCAGCACCTGAGGGAATTCACCCTCATTTTTAACAACCACCAGCACATCTTTCAGGCTCATATCTTTAATCGCACATTTGTACACCTGATCCCCCACCCGCAGATACGCCATTCCCTTAGGCTTGAGCACACTCCTGGATGGCGGTACATTTTCCTGCTGTTCCTCTGCCA
The DNA here is from genome assembly GCF_900113275.1 of Neptunomonas qingdaonensis. Classification (GTDB taxonomy): domain Bacteria; phylum Pseudomonadota; class Gammaproteobacteria; order Pseudomonadales; family Balneatricaceae; genus Neptunomonas; species Neptunomonas qingdaonensis. The sequence goes on along the minus strand of NZ_FOOU01000017.1, from coordinate 59,517 downwards.
ACATTTTAGCGGCCTTAGCCTGCTGGATCACATCCGGTGCTTTCTGCTTATGCAACACTTTATTTATTTTCTGTATAAGCTGCTCTTTTGAAAACGGTTTGCCCAGATAATCATTAACACCCGCATGAATTGCCTTAAGGACATATTCACGCTCACCCCGGCTAGTCACCATGACAAACGGAACCGTTTTATATCGGGGTTGTGCACGCGTCCATTTCAGCACTTCCAAGCCACTCATTTTGGGCATCTCCCAATCACACAAAATGATATCAAACGCACCTGACGTCAGTAATACCTGTGCTTCTTCGCCATTAAACGCTGCTTTAACCGTTGCTTCAGGAAATGCATCACTGACTATTTTAGTGACGAGTTCACAAATAAACTTAGCATCATCAACGATTAATACTTTCAGACTCTTCATCTACTACTCTCTAAAAACGGGCCGAACCGCAAAACAGGAAACTCACTGACAGATGCTCGGTCAGTAAGATTAAAATAGGCCATAACCTGCGTATTCTCCAGTATTTAGAAAACACAAAAAAAAGCCCGTCACGATGACGGGCTTAGCAGAACCTGCAATATTCCTCGATTATTTCCCTATTATTCCCCTATGAAGAGTTTAGCGGAACACAAACTCTCCCGCCTCGACATCCACGGCTATCTCAGTCCCCGGCAGATATTTACCCGCCAGTAAAGCCTGCGCCAATGGGTTTTCTATCCATTGCTGAATCGCTCGTTTCAACGGACGCGCACCATAGATAGGCTCGAATCCTACTTCCACCAGCTTGTCGAGCGCTGTCGATGTCAGGGTCAAGGTTAAATCCCGTTCCGCCAAACGCTGGCGTAAACGCTCCAACTGGATAGTCGCAATACCTGCCACCTGATCTTTGCGCAGACTATGGAATACCACCACTTCATCAATACGATTGATCACTTCAGGACGGAAGTGGGAACCCACTTCTTCCATCACCGCTCTTTTCATCAGATCGTAATCGTCGTCATCACTGAAACTCTGTATCAGATGCGACCCAAGGTTAGAGGTCATAACAACAATAGTATTTCTGAAATCAACCGTACGGCCCTGACCATCGGTTAAACGGCCATCCTCTAACACTTGCAACAGGATATTGAAGACATCAGGATGTGCTTTCTCCACCTCATCCAACAACAATACCGAATAAGGTTTACGACGAACGGCTTCGGTCAGATAGCCTCCTTCTTCGTAGCCGACATAGCCCGGAGGTGCACCAATCAAGCGGGCAACTGAGTGTTTCTCCATAAACTCGGACATATCAATGCGCACCATCGCATCGTCAGTGTCGAACAGGTAATTGGCCAATGCTTTACACAGCTCGGTTTTACCCACACCGGTTGGGCCGAGAAACAGAAAACTACCATTAGGGCGGTTTGGATCAGATAAACCGGCACGCGAACGTCGCACGGCATTGGAGACAGCAATAACCGCTTCACTCTGGCCAACAACCCGATCATGCAGCGCATCTTCCATACGCAACAGTTTTTCGCGCTCACCTTCCAGCATTTTACTAACAGGGATACCTGTCCAACGCGCGACAACTTCAGCCACCTCTTCTTCGGTCACTTTATTGCGCAGCAGTTTATTACTTTCCTGGCCCGTTTCTTCCGCTTCACTGGCAGCAGCCAGCTGCTTTTTCAATTCAGGGATGATCCCATATTGCAGCTCAGAGGCTTTCGCCAGATCCCCGGATCGCTTCACCTGCTCCAACTCTACTAAGGCCTGATCTAACGCCTCATTGACCTTCTGAGAGCCCTGCAAGGCCGCTTTTTCCGCTTTCCAGATATCATCCAGATCGGCGAATTCACGTTCAAGCGTCGCAATGGTTTTTTCCAGCTCATCCAACCGCTTACGGGCCGCCTCATCTTTCTCTTTTTTCAGCGCCTCACGTTCCATTTTCAGCTGAATCAGACGACGTTCGAGACGATCCAGATCTTCTGGTTTTGAGTCCATTTCCATGCGAATACGCGAACCGGCCTCATCGATCAGATCGATCGCCTTATCTGGTAACTGACGATCCGTAATATAGCGCTGTGATAGTTTCGCCGCCGCGATAATCGCAGAGTCAGTAATTTCTACACCATGATGAACTTCATAGCGCTGCTTCAAACCACGCAAAATGGCAACAGTATCTTCTTCTGTAGGTTCATCTACTATGACTTTCTGGAAACGACGCTCCAGCGCAGCATCTTTCTCTACATACTGTCGATACTCATCCAGCGTCGTCGCACCGACACAATGCAGTTCACCACGTGCTAACGCAGGCTTGAGCATATTGCCGGCATCCATGGCGCCTTCGCCTTTACCGGCACCGACCATGGTATGTAGCTCATCAATAAAGAGAATGATCTGACCTTCCTGTTTAGACAGCTCGTTCAGTACCGCTTTGAGACGCTCTTCAAATTCACCACGGAATTTTGCACCGGCAATTAACGACCCCATATCCAGTGAAAGCACTTTTTTACGCTTCAGGCCTTCGGGCACTTCCCCATTGACAATACGTTGCGCCAAGCCTTCAACAATGGCTGTTTTACCTACACCCGGCTCCCCGATAAGAACCGGGTTGTTTTTAGTACGACGCTGCAGCACCTGAATGGTACGGCGAATTTCATCGTCACGACCAATCACCGGGTCCAGTTTACCCAGCTCTGCCTGCTCGGTGAGATCAACACAATACTTATCTAATGCCTGACGACTCCCTTCAGCATTAGGATCATTAACACTATCACCGCCACGCATATTATTGATCGCCTCTTCTAATGATTGTTTAGTGACACCGGCATCACGTAATACCTTGCCGACATCGCTTTTATCATCAACCATCGCTAATACAATCAGCTCACTGGCGATAAATTGATCGCCACGCTTTTGTGCAAGTTTATCCGTCAGATTAAAGATACGTGCCATATTCTGTGACAGACGGATCTCGCCATCCGGGCTTTGTACTTGTGGCAAACGATCCAGCGCTTCACCCACACTGCGAGCAAGCTGCGGAAGCGCAGCACCGGCCTGTGACAGCAATGGACGAACGGAACTATCCTGCTGTTGCAGAAAAGCCGCTAGTAAATGAATAGGCTCTATATGGTTATGATCCTTACCCACAGCTAACGATTGCGCTTCACCTAAGGCATCCTGAAGTTTTGATGTAAATTTATCGGGCCGCATAGATAATTTTCTCCTTGTAAGCAGCCATCATTAGGACGTGACTGCTGTCTCTTTGCATCTGATATGGGGTTATTACTCGTCCGATTCAAGCCCGTGATGCTTAATAATTAACCAGATGTGACCCAGATCAACAAAATTTAAGGCGCAAGTTGACGCAAATTAAAGAGTACCCACCCTTAGAAAAACAACCCACCCAGATTAAATGCCATCCATCCACCCAACCACGCCAGCACTAACCCTGAGAAAATAGAGAGTGCAGCCCAACGCCAGCTACCGGTTTCCCGCCGTATCACTGCCAACGTAGCCAGACAAGGCATGTAGAGCAAGGTAAACACCATCAAGGCTAAACCTGCAGCCGGCGCTAAGCCCGCTTGCATCGCTAACTGCAAACCACCCATATCTTCTGCGTTCACCTGATAAACCATAGCCAGCGTTGCCGCAATGACCTCTTTTGCAAGAAAGCCCGACAGCAGCGCAACGGTTTCCTGCCACTGAAAGCCTAAAGGGGCAAAAAGCGGTGCCATCCAGCGTCCGAGCTGCTCCAGAAATGACATTTCGCCCTGCATAGGAAACGTTTGTAACACCCAAACAGCCATCGAACCGACCAGAATCACACCCCCTACCTTATGTAGAAAATCCTGTACTTTATCCCACACATGCATCATCAGCGAGCGGAAGGAGGGCCAGCGCCAAGGCGGCAGTTCCATGATAAAAATCTCATTTGGCTGCGCCGGCAACCAGCGAGATAAAAGCGCGGCAATAACAAAGGCAACCATAATCCCCAGCATATGTATGCCAAAAAGTGCACTGCCTGCATTATCTGCAAAGAAGATCCCTGCCAATAGAACATATACCGGCAAACGTGCCGAGCAGCTCATAAAGGGATTGATCAAAATGGTAATCAAGCGCGCCCTGGGCTCCTCAATAGTCCGCGTTGCCATAATCGCCGGTACATTACAGCCAAAACCCATGACCAGCGGCACAAACGCCTTGCCATGTAAGCCGACTTTGCTCATCACCCGATCTGTCAGAAAAGCAGCGCGTGCCATATATCCACTTTGCTCAAGTATCGCTATAAATAAAAACAACAACACCACATTCGGTAAAAAAACTAAAACCCCTCCGACTCCAGCCAGTAAGCCATCCGTAATAACATTACGAAACAGCGTATCAGGTAGCCAATGTGTCACTCCTTCGCCGATCAACCCTACCGTCTGATCAATCCAGTCAGCAGGGTAAGCACCCAAGGTGAATGTCGCTTCAAAAATAAGCCATAACGCAAAAAAGAACAGCGGCAAACCCAACCAACGGTTGAGCGTTATCGCATCTAACCAGGTATCCAACCGACTTATATCAATATGGGCTTCATCTATTTCATGAAACAGTCCATGAATGTACCCATAACGACCGGCGGTAATCAGTTCAGTAGCCGTTTCATCATGCCTTTGCGCCAACAGTGTTAATTGATCCGATAGCGTTTGCCGCACCTCCTCTGATATTGGAAAACCGACATCGCCTGCGGCCTCTAAACTCTGCACAGCCTGCCAACGTGATATATTTTTCTGAGTCAGTTGCTGTATGGCTTGTTCGACATGAGGCTCATAATTAATCATCAGCGCACTACAGGTGGTTATCAGTGATGCCTGATGCTGATGGTTGGCTAACAAGGAGGCTACCAGTTGATCCAACAGAGGCTCGATCGCAGCAGATTTGCGTCCATCACTGGGCAACACCGGCACACCCAGCTGTTTCGATAACTGTTTAATATCGGGGACACAACGCAGACGCGCCGCTTCATCCATCATATTCAATGCCAGCATGGTGGGCAGGCCCTGCTCCAATAGCTGAGTCGTTAACGCCAAATGGCGTGATAGATGACTGGCATCCAAAACATTCAGCACAAAATCAGGGGGAGTATTCAACAGATAATCGCGTGCGACCCGCTCCTCAACCCTATTTTGGCTTAACGAATAGATGCCAGGCAGGTCAACAAAGGTCAGGGTTAGCCCTTTATGCTCACGCGCTCCCTGTTTAACATCGACTGTGACGCCGGCCATGTTACCGGTTCGCTGCCGGGCGCCCGTCAGCAGGTTAAACAAAGAGGTTTTGCCACAGTTAGGATTCCCCACCAACGCAACCGTAAAATGCATGTTATTCACCGTCCGTTACCTTGATCCGTTACCGTAATATAGACTGCTTCTTCATTGCGTAGACATATCTGCTGTCGCCCCAACCGATAAACTCTTGGGTTTCCCCAAGGGGAGACGGCAGCAAGCTGAATGCTCTGCCCGCGCAAAACCCCTAGCGTTGCCAAACGTTGTCGCAATGCGTCCGGGCCTGCAATATTCAGAATTTCACACCGCTGACCACGTGTTAAAGAATCAAGTGTCACGTCACAACACCTCTCATTAGAAGATAATGAGAATGATTATCCTCTTTGTTCGCTTATCAATATATGACTTATATCAAACTTATCTAATTCACGCCTGACCAGATCGCCCCTGTTGATTAAGGACAAATACCTTCGAGTGTTTTATCATAAGCGCTATCTTTTATGAGGATGCAGGAATTGTCCGTAAGTCACAGAAGCACACCTAACCTTGGAGCGGCCATGAAGCAGCGCCGCAAAGCCCTGGGACTCAATCTATTGCAACTGGCAGAGCTTTCTAATGTGTCCCGCTCCATGCTCTCCGAAATAGAGCGCGGCAATGCCAATCCGACTTTCACTAACCTGTGGAATATTACCCAGGCACTGGGCGTCAGCATTGATGAGCTGGCACATAACAGCAGCGAAAATCCGCCTCCGGTTATCGAACGGCAAAACGCGATCAATACCCCTAGAATGCGCAGTAAAGATAAGGGGTGTGAGCTCATTGCTTTAAACCCGGTAGACACCGCCACTGAATTTGAGTGGTATCAGCTCATCATTCAACCGGGCAGCCAACTGGAATCTGAAGCACATGTGCGCGGTACTCAGGAGCACCTGTCTGTGATTGAAGGCCAGATGAGAGTTGAGTTAAGAGCTGAACTGAGAGCTGAGCGCGAAGAGGTCAGTGAAACCGGATCATTAGGCGATACGTTACGCTACCCAGCCGATATTCAACATTGCATAAAAAATCCGGGAAGCATCACTGCCCGGGCATTTCTGGTCGTGCATAAGCGCTAAAGTATTGACTCACTCATTCAGGCCAATCGAGTATGACCTTACCCGAAGCACCTGAGCGCATTACATCAAACCCCTGCTGGAAATCTTCCAGTGGGAAGTGATGTGTAATAATCGGGGTAAGATCCAGCCCTGATTGAATAATGCTGGCCATTTTATACCAGGTTTCGAACATCTCTCTGCCGTATATCCCTTTCAGAATCAGTCCTTTAAAAATCACCTTAGTCCAGTCAATGGCCATATCACCGGAAGGGATACCTAACATGGCCACTTTTCCGCCATGATTCATCACATCCAGCATAGAGCGAAAGGCGGGCGGCGCACCCGACATCTCTAAACCAACATCGAAGCCTTCGGTCATCTGCAACTCTGACATTTTGTCTTGCAGAGATTGCTCGGCAACATTAACGGTATGTACGACTCCCATTTTATTGGCCAGCGATAAACGATAGTCATTGATATCGGTCAGTACTACATGACGAGCACCAACATGACGTGCGACTGCCGCCGCCATAATGCCAATCGGCCCCGCACCGGTAATCAGCACATCCTCACCCACCAGATCAAATGACAATGCGGTATGCACCGCATTGCCGAACGGGTCAAAAATAGCGGCAAAGTCATCCGATATATTATCGGGGATTTTAAAAGCATTCACCGCCGGCAGTGATAAGTATTCAGCAAAGGATCCCGAACGATTCACACCCACACCCTGCGTATTTCGGCAGAGGTGACGCCGCCCCGCCCGACAGTTTCGACAATGACCACAAGTGATGTGTCCCTCACCCGAAACCCGGTCACCCACCGTGAACCCCTCGACTTCACAACCAATCTCGACCACCGTGCCCACATACTCATGGCCCACCGTCATCGGTACTGGAATGGTTTTCTGTGACCATTCATCCCAGTTATAAATATGTACATCGGTACCACAGATGGCGGTTTTACGAATTTTTATTAACAAGTCGTTATGGCCTACTGCCGGTTTATCCGTTTCATGTAACCAGATCCCTTCCTGTGGATAAAGTTTTGCCAGCGCTTTCATGCCATCTCTCCTCAGATAATTCCCAGCTCGCGGCCAATCCGCGTAAAGGCATCAATAGCCTGATCCAATTGCTCGCGGCTATGTGCAGCCGACATCTGTGTACGAATTCTCGCCTGCCCTTTAGGTACGACCGGAAAAGAGAATCCGACCACGTAGATACCCTCCTGGAGTAAGCGATTCGACAGCTCCGATGCCAGCGCCGCATCACCTATCATCACCGGAATGATGGCATGGCCACTCCCGGCCATCGTAAAACCGGCACGCTCCATTTGTGTTCTGAAATAATCAGCATTGCTATTAAGCTGCTGACGCAGGTCGCCACCCTGCCCGACCAGCTCCAGCGCTTTCAATGTCGCCTGAACAATAGAAGGGGCTACAGAGTTGGAAAACAGATAAGGCCTTGAGCGCTGCCGCAGCCATTCAACGACTTCACGCTTTGCGGCGGTGTAACCACCAGAAGCTCCGCCTAAGGCCTTACCCAGAGTACCGGTAATAATGTCGACACGGCCCATTACCTGGCAGTATTCATGACTGCCGCGTCCATGTTCTCCGACAAAACCAACGGCATGCGAATCATCAACCATTACCAGCGCATTATACTTATCAGCCAGATCACAGATCCCTTGCAGGTTGGCTATCACACCATCCATCGAAAACACGCCGTCTGTCGCAATTAATCTGACACGAGCATCCTGTGACTGTTGCAGGCATTGCTCCAATTCAGCCAGGTTATTATTCGCATAACGTAATCGGCGCGCTTTACTCAAACGCACACCATCAATAATACTGGCATGATTCAAGGCATCACTGATAATCGCGTCCTCTTCACCCAACAGGGTCTCGAACAGCCCGCCATTGGCATCAAAACAGGACGAATAAAGAATGGAATCCTCCATTCCCAGAAACTGGCTTAGTGCGGCTTCGAGTTGCTTGTGAATGTCCTGAGTCCCGCATATAAAACGTACCGATGACATACCAAAACCATGCTCATCTAAGCCCTGCTTGGCCGCGCTGATCAGTTCAGGATTGTTCGCCAGCCCCAAATAGTTATTGGCGCAAAAGTTGATGACATCACTGCCATCGCGCAGACGAATATGCGATGACTGCGGAGAAACAATCTCTCGCTCAGCTTTATATAACCCTTCACTCTTTAACTGATCGGCCTGTGCAGCCAATTGCTGCAGAAAGTCTGAACGTTTCATGCCACCCCCGAAAAACCTTAATATTGGAATAAAATCCACTATAACAGAATAAAATAGTCGATTAATAGCCAGGATTGATTTTATTCTGTAAAAAAATCCAATATAAAAGACTATTCATAAAGCTCTTCTAACTGTTTTACTCTTTCTGCCACATTAAATCCACGTTGCGCCAGCCACTCATCATTAAAATAGCTATCTTGATAGCGCTCGCCCCCATCACATAATAAGGTTACGATACTCCCCCGTTCATCACGCTGCTTCATCTCTTCAGCCAACGTCAACACACCCACAAAATTTGTGCCCGTCGAGCCGCCCACTAACCGTCCCAATTTAGCGGATAAAAAATGTGCCGCCGCCAGACTTTCACTACCTTCTACCTGCAACATGCGATCAATCACAGCGGCAGAAAAAGAGGGCTCTACCCGAGGTCGCCCTATACCCTCTATACGCGAACCTTGTTGAATCGATAAGGATTTATCACCTGTATTGAAATAATCGAAAAATACAGAGTTCTCCGGATCTACGACACACAGCTGCGACGGTTGTTGCCAGCACTGCTGATATCGCAAGTACCGACCAATCGTCGCTGAGGTTCCGCCCGTCCCGGCACTCATAACGATCCAGCTCGGCTGAGGATAACGTTCCGCGCTCATCTGGCGAAAGATCGATTCTGCAATGTTATTGTTACCACGCCAGTCGGTGGCTCGTTCTGCGTAAGTAAACTGATCCATAAAGTGGCCACCCATTTCGTGCGCCATATCTGCCGCTGCCTGACACACATTAGATGCCGCGACTTGGTGACATTGCCCACCGTAGAAAGCAATTTGTCGCATTTTTCGTAGCGCCGTTCCCTCAGGCACCACGGCGATAAAGGGCAAACCAAGCAGCCTTGCAAAATATGCTTCAGAGATCGCAGTACTGCCTGATGAGGCTTCGATGACCGGAGTGCCTTGCTTAATCCAGCCATTACACAGCGCATAGAGAAACAGCGAGCGGGCCAAACGGTGCTTTAAACTACCGGTCGGGTGCGTAGATTCGTCTTTTAAATAGATATCAATATCAGGAAAAACCGACATATCCAGCTTAATCAGATGAGTATCAGCAGAACGATTATAGTCTGCTTCAATTAGACGTATTGCGTTGGCGACCCAATGATTCTGACTCATAGCACCTTCTCCTTTTTTAAAGCTAGATTATGCAGGAGTCAGTCGAGAAAAATACTGTTATTATTTCCTTAAATACTCACATAAATAGAAATTAATTCTAATTTTATGAATAATATAAAAATTGATTCTACAGATCGCCAAATACTGCGTGAGCTACAAGACAATGCCGAACTTGGTATTACAGAGTTAGCAGCACGCGTGAACCTATCGTCAACTCCCTGCTGGCGCAGAGTACAAAAACTACAGGATGCAGGTGTAATCCGAAAACAAGTCGTGTTACTTGATCCGGCCAAAGTGGGATTAAATGTTTCGGTATTCGTGCATATCAAAACACGTAACCATTCGCATGCCTGGTATGTGAACTTCGCAGAAAAAATAGCGCACTACGATGAAGTGGCCGAGTTTTACCGAATGAGCGGAGAATACGATTATCTGATGCGCATTGTTGTCGCAGATATCGCCGCCTTTGATCGATTTTATAAACGCTTAGTAGAAGAAACACCCGATTTGAGTGATGTCACTTCCAGTTTTGCTATGGAGCAAATTAAATATACGACGGCATTGCCGATCTGATCTTAAGAGAGGCTTAGCAGAGTACTAAAGCCTTTCGATAAATTAACCATCAATCTCAGTTTTCCAGATCAGGGTCGCCATGCGCCCAGTCTGCTGCTCACGTCGATAAGAGAAAAATTGCGCCGGATCAGAGTAAGTACAAAAGTTGCCTCCGCTAATGTGCTGCACACCGGCACGTAGCAAACGCAATCTGGCTAACTGATAGAGATCCGCCAACCATTTACCATTATTTACAGAAGCTCTGAAGCATTCAGCTGATGACGGCAGATGATCACAGAACTGCTGCCTGACCTCTTCACCCACCTCAAATGCATCAGGCCCGATAGCAGGCCCTAACCAGACATAAACCTCAGAGCCCGAAAACTGCGCCAATGTGGTTTCTAAAACGCCATCCGCCAGCCCTCGCCAACCGGCATGAGCGGCGGCGACTTTGTTACCATCAGTAAGGACAACCGGTAAACAATCCGCCGTCATAATGACACACGCCAGGCCTGCCTGATCTGTCCAGCACGCATCGGCTTCATGGATCAAACCATCAGGTTTTGCTTCAACGCATCCGGTACCATGCACCTGAGTCAGCCATTGAGCATTCTGAACACCAATCTCATCTAACAGTCGTGATCGGTTTAATGCGACGGCAGCCGGCTGATCACCCACATGATCGCCCAGATTCAAAGCATCATAAGGCGCTTGGCTAACACCCCCGAAGCGAGTGGTGGATATCACTTGAATCTGCCCGGGAGCCTCCCAGCACGGCTTAATTAACTGCATAGAAGCATCACTCATCTAGAAATTCGCATCTAAAAATCGTCATCTTCATAATCTTTACTGTCTTGCTGCAACGCAGCCAGCAGTTGCTGGAAATCTTCTGGCAGATCGACTTCCCAGGACATCTGTTCTCTTGTGGCAGGGTGCCACAATTCAAGTTTTTTAGCATGTAAGGCCTGACGTTTAAAGCCCTGCAACACGACTTGTGTCTCTTCACTGGCACCTTTTGGCATACGGAAACGACCGCCATACAGCTGATCACCCACTAAAGGGTAATTAATGTGGGCCATATGCACGCGTATCTGGTGCGTGCGCCCTGTCTCCAACTTTAATCGCAAGTGAGTATGCACACGTAGCTTTTCCAAAACACGGTAATGTGTCACCGCTTCTTTACCACCACGAATGACCGCCATTTTAAGGCGGTTTTTTGTGTGACGTCCCATCGGCTCATCAACACAACCGCCGCCGGTCATAACACCGAGCACTATGGCTTCATACTCGCGCCCCATCGAACGATCCTGCAACTGACACACCAACTCTGTCTGCGCCTGAATCGTCTTGGCTACCACCATTAAACCGGTCGTATCCATATCCAGTCGATGCACAATACCGGCACGCGGCACTAAAGCTATATCAGGAAAGTGATGTAACAAAGCATTTAGCAAGGTACCTGACCGGTGCCCGACTGCCGGATGCACCACCAACCCTGCCGGCTTATTAACAACCAGAATATCATCGTCCTCATAGACAATATCCAACGGAATATTTTCGGCGGCATGGCTCTCTATCGGCTCAACCGTCGCGTCCACCCGGATACGCTCACCACCGTAGAGTTTTTCACGGATTTTTGCGTGTTTACCATCCACCGTCACAAAACCATCTTTAATCCAGGACTGCAGGCGTGAGCGTGAGTATTCTGAAAACAGTTGCGCAACCACCTGATCAAGACGTTTTCCGGTTAATTCACCGGGGACCACCACTTCTAATTCAATCTTTTCTGACATCAATATACCGATCTGTAGCGCTGATGATTTTGCTTAGCTTCAGGTTATGGTTAAATAGACCGTTAATTAAGCATTTTGGCTCAGTATACCCGATACGGCGAGTTACGCCGAGAATCGGATACGTGGAATATCAGGATTTATTACATGCGCTTGGTAAAAATCGTTGGCATCGTCACTCTTTGCATTCTCGCTTCGGGCTGTTCATGGTTTGGTGGCGATAAGGAGCAACCGGATATTCCGGAACAACAATTATATGAAGAATCAATCGCGGCGTTGGAAAAGGCTGATTACCAGTTAGCGGTAGATAAACTGCAGCTATTAGAAGCTCGCTATCCGTTTGGGCGTTACTCAGAGCAAGCACAGCTAGAACTGATTTACGCGTACCATAAGAACTATGAACCGGAAGCTGCCAGTGCATCCGCTGACCGCTTTATTCGTCTGCACCCATCGCATGAAAATATCGATTACGCCTATTACCTCAAGGGCCTGACAGCCTTCGAGCAAGACAGAACATTCTTTGAGCGCTACTTGCCCATCGATATTACACGCCGCGATCCTGGCGCCGCTCTCTCCTCTTTCGAAAGCTTTTCGACACTGCTGAATCGCTATCCGGACAGCAAATATGCACCTGATGCCAATAAGCGCATGATCTTCCTGAAAAACCGGCTGGCGACCTATGAAGTCAATGTTGCCCGTTTTTATATGAAACGCGGTGCCTTTGTCGCCGCGGCCAATCGCGGGCGATATGTCGTAGAGAATTTACAAAACACCTCGGCAACGCCTCAGGCGCTTGCCGTTATGTATCAGGCGTACACCGAACTGGGTATGACGGATCTGGCAAACAGTGCGCGTGATGTTTTACTGACAAACTACCCAGATTATGACCTGAAAACCTATCGTAAAGAAAATAAGACGTTATTGGAAACAGCCACTTTCGGGCTACTTGGCAGCAGCGATGCAGCCGCCACTCCTCCATCACGTCCTACAGTTAACAGTAACGCTGGTGTTACGCAGGATAAGACGGAAAAAACAGAAAGATCCTGGTTTGACAGGATTACCTTTGGTGTATTTGAGTAATACACTATTTTAGTAGTTGTTACTTGCGAGTAATTAAGCCCAAATAATTAAGAAAGGAACCTAAGCGCGATGAATGCTAATGACATCATTAAAGAGATGCGAGTTATCCCTGAAATAGAGCCAGGGTTTGAAATCGCACGACGTATTGGTTTTATTAAAGAGCGTTTACGTGCCTCCGGACTCAAACATCTGGTGTTAGGTATCAGCGGGGGTGTCGACTCCTCCACGTGTGGCAGATTAGCCCAATTAGCCGTTGATGAACTCAACTCAGAAACGGGCTCAAATCATTTTGCGTTTATCGCTGTGCGCCTACCCTATGGCACACAGCATGATGAAGTGGATGCTCAACATGCGCTGTCCTTTATAAAACCGACAGAAACCCTGACGGTTAATGTAAAGCCGGGCGCGGATGGCCTGCATCAAGAAGTCACCGCATCATTGCATGAAAGCCGGCTATTAAATGCCAGCGAAGCCGCCATCGACTTCGCTAAAGGCAACGTAAAAGCCAGAGCACGCATGATCGCCCAGTATGAAATCGCGGGTATTGTTGGCGGCTTAGTGCTGGGAACCGACCACTCAGCGGAAAACATCACCGGTTTTTATACTAAATGGGGAGATGGAGCATGCGATCTGGCGCCGTTGTTTGGCCTGAGTAAACGTCAGGTACGCCAGCTCGCGATGGAACTCGGTGCCCCAGAAAGCTTAGTCCATAAAATACCAACCGCCGACCTGGAATGCCTTGTCCCGCAAAAAGCCGATGAGCATGCGCTAGGACTAACCTACGAAAATATCGATGATTTCCTGGAAGGAAAAAACGTAGATACGCAGATACAGGAAAAACTAATCAGCATCTACCTGAAAACCCAGCATAAGCGCAACGCCATCCCAACCATCTACGATTAACCGACCTTGCGGGCAGGAAGGGTTAAATACGCCCTTCCAACTGATAAGCCGCAGGATTCACGACAGGCTCACGTCCGAGTAACATATCCGCATGCATACGCGTCGATGCGGGCGCTAAAACCAGTCCATTACGATATTGGCCCGCATTAACCGCCAGACCAGCAACACCCGGCACATCACCAATAAACGGAATTCCTTCAGGCGACCCTGGCCGCAACCCGGCCCAATGATGCTCAACTTCGCATTTGGCTAACGCAGGAATGATCTGAATAGCTGTCTGGTGTAAAGATTGATAAGCACCCTGCGTGGTGTGTTTATCAAACCCTTCTCTTTCCAGGGTGGATCCGACCAAAACACGACCATCATTACGCGGAATCACATAACGCCCCGCCATCAGGATGACGCGATTAACCGTACCCACCGGGGTTTTAAAGATCATCATCTGCCCCTTAACAGGCTCAACTGGCAAGTTAATATCCAACGGCTTCAGTAACTCAGCACTCCAGGCACCGGCAGTGATAATGGTTTTTCCGCCGTTAATATCGCCTTGTGCAGTTCTCACACCATGAACCTTATCGTTATCTAACAGTAAGTGGTGCACATCGTGATGTTCATACAAGGTCACACGGGGTGATTTTTCCAAGCTGGCTCTTAATGACTTGCCTAAACGAGGATTGCGAATGCTGCATACTTCCGGCATCCACAACGCACTTTGATAGCCTCTACAAAAATTAGCTTCCCGAGCATAAAGATGAGAGGCTCCCACCTTACTCATCGGCCGGTTAAACTGTGCAGCCCAACTCAAGGCGTCTTGCTCATCCTCAACATCCACCATATACATACCTTTTTGACGAAGCTCAGGATCACAACCGGTTTCTTCGATCAGGTCCTGTGACAGATGCAGATAACTACTTTGCGACCAGGTTGCCAACTGAGTTACCGGATCAGAATAACGCCATGGATATAAAGGTGAAACAATACCACCACCCGCCCACGTCGCCTCCTGTGCGCATGCTGAACGATCCACCAGCGAAACCGTAGCACCGGCCTGCATTAGCTCACGCGCCAGCATCATACCGATCACACCTGCACCGACAATCACAAAATCACTCATTCCTGCACCTGATGATTTGAAGAGAAAGAAGCCCGCTAGTGTATTTTAAATATCCGTTGAACGCACCCGCCCCACATTGTTAAGTATCAGATGTCGTTCAAGAGAAGAAGCTAAATGCTTGATATGAAATGAGCTGTTACCCATTTGCAGACGACCACTGGGCGCATAAATTAAATAATGCCCTCGTCCCCAATCTATGTCTACAGGCTCACTAAAGTGAGTAAGGTTCAATAGCTCATCGGTCCCAGCGGTATAGACCCGATCCTTATCCACATCCTGAAATACGATAAACCCGTTACCCCACATCAATCGACCTATACCCACATGACCTGCACATTGTGTCAATACATTATCAAGACTACACACCTGGACACTCGCACCACGCTTTACCGCCTCTGATCGGGCAATAGACAAACCAGCACGAATGGCTAATGAGGTTGATGTAACATCACTACGCGCCAAAATGTGTGTCCATGAAGGTATGCCGATAACAATGAGAATTAAGGAAACAGCCAACGCGACCATTAACTCAATCAATGTGAAGCCGAATTGCGAATGCAACGACTTATAATGCGCTTCCCTGTGCATATTTTTGTCCTCAGGCTATCCTTAGCCAAAATCATTAATTGTAATTAAAATGCTTCTACCAGCAGTCTTGCACACTCCCTGTACCCGTTTCAGCCCGCGTACCTATTTGATTAATACTAATCGTGCCACATTGCGTATCTGCGGCTTGGGCGCCTTGCGGTTGCGCCTGAATAGTATAAGCCGTAGCAGTTGCACCCGATGCCGATAGCCCTATGGTATATCTTGCTGCCATACCATTTTCAGTGGTACAGCCACTCACAGGCACTGCCGCTGAATACGTCATATTTGCTGTAAATTGGCGCTCCATGCTTTGCGCCAGAGAAAGTACACATCCACTCGCGGTGGTGCGCCACGAACGCAACACATACTGTTGATAACTCGGGTAAGCAATGGCAGCCAATATACCGACAATGGCGACGACGATCATCAGTTCGATAAGGGTAAAACCCTTTTGCTTTGATTTCATATGATTCACTTCATAATAACGCTAATAGACGTAATAACGGGCGCACTTTTGTTCTTCGTCTTATAATCAAACTCAATATCGGCGCCAATCAATAGATGGCGCAAGCGAAGAGCAGACTCCCCTTCCCGAATCTTTGCGTGCGATGCAACCTTATATTTCACACCATCAATGACGATCTCATTTTTGCCTTTACTCTCGATCACCCCTTGAACATCATTAATGACTTTACTGTTATGTTTTCCTGATTCACTGGCTTGTATAGGAAGCGCGACCACAGCCGTTAGTACAAATACTATAGAAAACAGCAAACGATATAATTTCTGCATTTTAACAACTCCTAACGTGTAATTTGCTGCCAACTTTGGCGATTGACATCATCCCCTCCATAAACATCGTATGTTTCCAATTGATCGTTACCGGAAATAATAGCTTTATCTGTATCACTGCCAGGCATGAAACTAGGAGCATTACCTCCAGATCCAACTTTAATACCGCTAGCAACTATTTGGCTTCCCGCATCAGTATAGACCCTATCTCCAGCGCCAAACGAGCCACTATTATCGATGTCATAGGTATTGATTAAACGACCGCCACTAAAGGCATCAAGTGACATTAACCAACTATCCCCCCCTGGCGAGCAGGGATCATTAGCCGGAATGTTAGTCACGAAAAGTACACGCCCCCCTCTTAATGCTGGTGCCGATACCAATCGTTCGCCACGTTCCCCTTGCGGAGGTACAAAATCTAAATACCAGCCTTTATGAGAAGCCATATATAGATTTGATGTTTTACGCAAGGGTACGTCTTCTGAATAATCATCGCTGGCATCATTAGGTGTGCCATTTTTATTTGTCACTGTGACTGATGATTCATCAAGAATACTCTGCTGTAATAACGCAGACCGGAGCACAACGGCACCTTCATCATGAATAGCATAAAAGCTCTGTATCCCGCCTAATGAGCCGTTATTATCTGTTGTCTCTAAATACTTACCGGTGCCAAAGTAAACCATTGGATCTGTACCATATTTAGGCCGTCCGATAGTAACAGGCGTGGTAATCGGCTGAACATTAGAGGAAGTGCAAGTATTAGCACTACAAGCAGAGAATAACTTATAATCAAGCGCCCAATCTACTGAGCTTGAGCTATCCAAAGTAAACTTCCATACATTGCCGAACAGATCTCCGCCATAAACAAAATCCGCCACTTGGTCGCCGTCCACATCAACCGGGGTTACCGTAGCAAATCCATTCGGCCGACTGGCATTAGCAGGGTCTTCAGCGACACCCACATTCGTTGATATTTTCTTTTTTAGCGTGCCGTCAAACAAATTAACAATGTAGATGACGGCATCACCACTGCTACTTGCTTGGCCATCTGTTTCAGTACTGTTATAGCCATTGCCGAAGATGGCGTACCATTGACCATCTTGTAACTTCACAATTTTAGGCCTGCTATAGGTATAACCTAAATCAGCATCTTCTTGATCGGTAAATTCCCACATGAAAATCGAGTTGGCATTAGCCTCAGAAAAGGTACTCGGATTGGTAATGTCCAATGCGTAAATAGCCTGGCCCCCTTTATTAAGCCCACCTATTAATACTGTTTTCCACGCAGCCGTGGTTGCATCATAGGCATCAACCACTGTCGGCGACCCATCCACATAAAAATCATGCGCATAATCAGGATCGGCCAGCGCCTTCAATTTAGGCAATACTGAACCGGGTATATACGCCATTTTTTCAACACCGGTATCGGCATCAAAAGCATGTAGCATGCCATCATTAGCACCTACATAAAGTAAATTTTGCCGCGGTGTTGTAGCAAACGAGTCTTTAAAATCAGAATATCTTTTACCGGTCACACCCCAGGTTTCAGGGTAACGCGCTGATGGCTTGCCGACAAAGTAAGGCGAGGAGCTGACTATATCACCTAAGATAGAAGTGCGTGCTCTGTAAGCGCTAACAGCACTATCGTTCCTGCCGCGCAAATACTCCAGCACTGCCTCCTGATCGTCAAAATAAGCTGTTTTCTCTGCCGCTGTAAATTGATCCCAACTGAATCTATAGCCTGTCTCTACGGAAGGACTCACCGACGTATCAAGTTTATTGGTTATAATAATTCGACTATCCCAATCCGGGATACTTTCTCCCGCATCAAACTCAGAGCCGCTTGGACCAGCACCATCTGTCAACACATCCCCATACGCCGCCTCTGTTGCGTCGGATTCAATTTCAAATGCGAGTAACTGCCCAGACCAGTCCGTACTATTAAAGCGGGCCTGATAAGCCCGAGAACCAGACTGTACTCTTCCTGTATTGGCCGCTGCAGATGAAGAGGAGCCTGTTTTTTTTGCAATATCGGCAAACGCGGCCAGGAGTGCATCCGTAAGCCCATCTGAGTCCGTTGCCGTATAATAGTGACCATGGCCATAAGGCACAGCAGCAGACACCCCATCCACAGCGGGCAAACCTTCCGCAGCATGCTGCAGCATCTGATTATCCACAGCAAATCCGACGGTATAGGTATGCATGTTTTGCTTTTCAAATGCCGGATCCTGATAACTGACAGAGGTAACATCATTACCATCAGCAGCTGTTTTGAAATCAGTATCCCAGGCAAACTTGGCTATATCGTCCAGATAAAGGCTATTGCCTTCATCTTGCTGATCTCCATCACTTGTTCCTTGAGGACCATCATTTGCACTATTTTCATCCCAGTTTTGAACGCTTCTTCCGGTTGGAATATCGTCGTCATCAGCACTACCTGGAAACTCCATATCATAGGTTGGCAGACCATCGGTCAGCACTATGGTAAAGTTCTTTTGGCATCGGTATTCAATAGGACTCACATGAGTGCCATCCCACTTAGGAAAGCTTCCAGCTGAATAAAAGGGATCAAGACCTCTGAAATAACGTGTGACTTCATATAGCGCTTCAGATAGTGGCGTCCAGGTTGACGGGGTCAAAGCATCTATAGCAGTATCTAAATTTTGATTTGGCTGGCAGGCACTCACAACAGTGCCGCCTTTATTGTTATTTCCACCAACATCCAGCGTAGCTAATTTTGCTAAACCAAATCGCATTTTCGTGTTGGTCGCTGCGGTCACCGCTTTGGCTACGGTTTGAACGGTTTGCAGCCTTGATTGTTGGTATTTTGCATCAAAGGATGCGGTTAAATCTTCGGTATTTGCTGTGCCATTCACCCCAAATGTGACAAACAGGTAATTAAGATAATTACCTTTGTAGCGGGTACTATCGCCTTCAGGATCCGGTAGAATTAAACAGCGGATATTACCGCCTCTTAAGCCTCGAACCGAGTCTCCGTTACAGTCCCCATTACCATCATTCAGAGGAGTATAGGTCGTGTTAGTATTCCAGTTCCAATCATCATAAGTCACACTATCATCATACCCGGCGTAGGTAACGCCACCGATTACACCGCCCGGATACCAAACAACGTTTTCCATACTCCCGGAGTTATCCAACAGCAACATTACGTTGGGTTGCACTGTCGTTGTAACAAGCAAAGGGGCTTCTGCCAGTGATAAATCATTTGCCGCATATAATTTAACCGGTAAAAAAACAGCTGCACAAAATGCAACCGGCATCAGCACTTGATTATATTTATTCATCACAACCTCCTTTTATCTGAAACGACGCGCAAAAATAGTTTCCAGTAAAACTTCGGAATTTTCCGAGCCACCCCGTGCTTTAATGGTATTGCGATACAATGCGCTCCCCGTATCCTCTACAACACCTCCTCCGATATCATATGAATCCGTTTTATACGACACATATTCAACCACGAAAGAAGGTACAGAATGGAAATGACTGGTGTTTATTTCTGAGCCTGCAGGGGCTGATATAACATTACCATTTGGGGCATTTAGACTTCCAAAATTAATCGATTGGGTATCCCAGGCAGCATTATCTGAGGCCGGCAACGTGGTTGCATCTGAGGAGTTAATAATTTGACAATTAGCGGCACAACTTCCGTAGGGCTTACCGACGTCCAAATCATCCAGACTCTTTAAATATCCTTCCTCTACATACCGTAGCGCGGCTTCACCCGCCTGCAACGCCAAATTTGCATCACGCATGTTACCGCTCATTTTTTCTTGCATTGCAGTGCCTTGCATTGCACTTAAACCAATAATTGTTAATACCAGCATCATGACCATGCCTACTATCAACGCAGCACCTTGCTGACGCTTCCATCCGCTAATATTTTGTAGTTTTTTATTCATATGCGTTGGGCCGTTTTCCATTATGGCATTTTGTTACGTAAAGCAACCGTTGACGTGAATGCCTGATACATACGTCTATCCGAAGGAATACTGGCAAACGGCGCTGGCGGGGCTTGCACAGCTTCAACGACACCCGCATCGTTGCTAGCGACTAAAAAGCTAACTCTGACAGCCACAACATCGCTCCATTGCGCAGCAGTCACAGCACCAAGAGCCAAAAAGCTATCCGCCTGCCGATCACCTGATGTATCGACTCCATAAAGAAACGCAACATCTTCGACACCTTCAACAACTGCACTTAAATTTCGAAACAATGTTAGCCTTCCACCAACATCAGGCGCGACATAGTAATAAACATCACCACCTGCGATACCTGTCGAAAATATTTTTAATGCTTCACTAGTGACATCATCCTTAACATCACCAAGCGGAGCCGCTGCGGCAGGTAGAAATCCCTCAACTGCCTGAATGCTGGTATTTCTGAAAGTGTTCGTTGGCAGTACATTCTGGAATCCTGCCGACCTTAAATCCCTTAACACAAAATCCAGAGCAAACCGCCCAGACTCTTGTACTCGAAACATAGCGTCCTGCAATCTATAGGTTTGACTAGAAGCCAAAAAGAGATTGATAACGCCGGTAATCAATACCAGCCCTAATACCATCGAGATCATTAACTCAATCAGAGAAAAACCTCTCTCTGCACTGCGCACATGTTCAAAAGGCCTGTTTCTCATCATAAACCTGTCACAAAACTGAAGCATGTTAATGGGGCACCATTTCCGCGACTTTCATCCCAGCAAACCTGTACGGTAAACTCATCTCCAAACTGATTAACATTGCCATCCGTCCGGTACGCAATACTTCCATCACCAGAGGGAAGCTCTGAGGCTAAGTTATTTAACCAAATGTTCATATCTGAATCGGCTATTTCAGCAGGAGTAGCAGGTGTATCAACGGCTGAGGGTGGTGCTGCAGCAATTGCGATAGCGTAATCTCCAGCATTCGCTCCCGATCTGTTTACTCTGATACGATCAGACATATCGTAAGCCAAATTAACCGCCTGAGAACGTAAAAAGGAATCATGGTTTAACTTCACTGCATCAAACTGTAGTGTCGCCATACCCAGCAAACCTACCGACAACACTAAAACGGTAATCAGCACCTCTATTAAGCTAGACCCGGCTTGTTTGTTTTTTTTCATTTTCACATAACCGTTCATATATCCGTTCATATATCCATTCAGATAGTTACTCTATGGACAAGCCACCCGCGTTACACTAACGCGTCCCGTAATACTGATCTGTAGCTGTCTGGCTTGCTGCCCTGTACAGTTAGGGTAGCGGCTATTAATAGTGACCGCCGCCGCCGGCAGCCTCATCAACCCACTGCCATCAAACTGAATGGCCGCCGCGCCGCCCGTTTGAGCAATCACGGCACCCGCATCCGGTGCATCCCAAACCTGCAAAGTCGCTCCAGCATTTTGCTGGACAATCCAGCCTACGCTCCAGTCGAGTGGCGCCGCCATACAGGTTGCGCCATCACTACTGGGACAAAGGTTCACCAAGGCATTTCTTTTGACTGCCTCGCTACGTGCCACATTCAATGCAATAACAATGCTATTGGCTAAAGCAGCTGAGCGGCTATTCTGAATCATGTTCATAAAACTAGGGATGGCTATACTGATCAATATCACTAAAACAGCCAAAGTCACCATTAATTCAACGAGTGTAAAACCAAGGTTTCGCTTCATATAATTATATATTTATCTGTACTGGAGCATTAACAATCCGTTGTCTTGGCTAATCTTCTTTCCATGAAGATTTCATTCAAATTCAAACACGTAACGTGCTACTGTTTGCTTACTGTAGAAAATCTAAACACAGCAGCAATAATAGTATAGGCTAAAAAATGAATGTGGCCATTTTCGACAGAAAGTAAAAAACAGCAGGAGTTTTATAGCATGAGGAGGGAAGACAATCCTTGTCTAACTTACATAACAGCAGATAACAGCTAAGAGGCATTTCAACTACTTCTTAAAACAGCGCTTTAAAGCACCTCTTTAAAGCACTTCAAGTATTTCGACTTCAAACTCCAGGGTTTTGCCTGCCAGTGGATGATTGAAATCAACAGCAACATTTTTTTCATCAAATGAAACAACAACACCCGGCAGTTCGCCACTGGCATCCTGAAAGGCGACAACCAAGCCTGATTCAAGCTCCATATCAGCAAAGTTTTCACGCCCTACTTTTTGAATATTACTCGGATTAGGCATACCAAATCCGTGTTCAGGCGTAATTTGAAAGGTTTGGCGATCACCTGCTTTCAGACCAAAAATTGCGGCTTCAAATCCAGCCAGCATATTACCGTCACCAATAGTGAAAGTCGCCGGCTGCCCCTTGAAATTACTGTCCACCACATCACCACTCTGCAACCTTATTTCAAAGTGTAATGTGATGGTTTTTTCAGGACCTATTTGCAGTTGTTCAATTATTTGCTCAGTCATGTTTTTCTCCGGTCGGGATGCTCTTCTGGCTCACCATTAGCATCTTCATTCTGCTTTTCCAAAAACAGCATATCAATAATCATAATGGCTGCACCAAGCGTGATCGCACTATCCGCTAAATTAAACGCCGGAAAGAAGCTTGTCTGATAATAGACAGATATGAAATCGACAACATAACCCAACAAAATGCGGTCATGCAGATTTCCCAATGCGCCGCCAAGTATCAGAGCCAAGCCCATACCCAGCCACCACTGACGCTTATCGGTACGTTTCAGCCAGACAACCAGCACACCACTAATCAACACGGCAATAGCAACAAATAACCAACGCTGCCAACCGCCTGCTTCAGATAAAAAACTAAATGCCGCGCCCGTGTTATAGAGCAGCGTCATATCTAATCCGCTGAATAGTGAATGTGGCACACCATAATCCAGCCATTGCTGTGCCAGTTTCTTACTCAGCAGATCAGCCGCTAACACAAATACAGTTAGCCACAACCATTTTAATGAACCCAACGTGCTTCCTGTTACCAGTTTCGTCATTTTTTTAAGCGAATTTCCGCGCCTCACCCACACCATAAACATTATCTACGCAACGATTACACAACTCCGGATGGTCAGCATGCGCACCCACATCTTCGCGGTGATGCCAGCAACGCTCACATTTCACATGCTCGGACGCCTTCAGCGCGACCTTCATTCCATCCAGTTCGGTTTCACGTGCCGCTTCAGCCTCACTGAGGGGTTTCAGCGCCGCCTCTGATGTAATCAGGACGAACCGCAGCTCATCACCCAACTGCTGCAGGTCAGCCATAATGCTGTCATTCACATACAGAGTAGCTTCCGTAGATAAGGATGCTTTCACCAGTTTTTCGTTACGCGCTTCTTCCAATACTTTGTTGACCGCACTTTTTACAGCGAAGATCCGAACCCAGTAATCCCGGTCAAAAGCAACGTCGGCATCCAGCTCAAACAAGCCTTCGTACCAGGTTTCAAAGAAGATGCTTTCGCTCTTGCCCTGACCCGGCAATGCGGCGTAGATCTCTTCTGCAGTAAAGCTGAGGATCGGCGCAATCCAGCGAGTCAGCGCCTGTGCAATATGATAAAGCGCTGTCTGACAAGAGTGGCGCACCAGACTGTCGGCTTTAGTGGTGTACTGGCGGTCCTTGATGATATCCAGATAGAAACCACCTAACTCCTGAACACAGAAATGGTGCACCTGCTGATAAACATCCAAAAAGCGATAACTGGCGTATGATTCTTTGACCTTCTCTTGTAAGCGAGCAGTGGCATCAACAGCCCAGCGATCCAGTGCCAGCATATTTTCTGGTGCCACCAGATCCGTCACCGGATCAAAACCATTCAGATTCGCCAACAGGAATCGGGATGTGTTTCGGATACGACGATAGGAGTCGGCTGTACGCTGCAGGATCTGCTTTGATACCGCCATTTCACCTGAGTAATCGGTTGAGGCTACCCATAAACGCAGAATATCTGCGCCTAAGGTATCCGTCACTTCTTGCGGAACGACCGTATTACCCAATGATTTAGACATTTTATAGCCCTTCTCATCAACGGTAAAACCGTGGGTTAGCAGCTCTTTATAGGGCGCATGACCGTCAATCGCACAACCTGTCAGCAAGGATGAATGGAACCATCCTCGATGCTGATCCGAGCCTTCCAGATACAGATCAGCACGCGGGCCGCTATCATGCCCCATTGGATGAGAACCACGCATCACATGCCAGTGTGTCGTACCTGAGTCAAACCATACATCTAATGTATCGGTGACTTTGTCATATTGATCAGCGTCGTCACCCAGCAGCTCAGCGGAATCCAGTTTAAACCAAGCTTCAATACCCTCTTGCTCAACACGCAAGGCCACTTGCTCGATCAGTGCAACCGTATCCTCATGTAGCTCACCTGTTTCTTTATTCAGGAAAAACGGGATCGGCACACCCCAGTTACGCTGACGCGAGATACACCAGTCGGGACGATTAGCAATCATGCTGTGCAAACGCGGTTTACCCCAACCCGGTACAAACTGAGTTTTTTCGATCGCGTCCAGCGCACTCTCGCGTAATGTCGTGCCAGATTCGGGTTGTTTATCCATACCCACAAACCACTGCGCTGTCGCACGGTAGATCAATGGCGTTTTATGTCGCCAGCAATGCATATAACTATGAGTGATAGTTTTATGCGTCAGCAAACGCTGCTTTTCTTGTAACTTTTCGACGATCTTAGGATTGGCATCCCAGATGGATAACCCACCAAAGTCTTCCAGATCGTCAATATAAACACCATCAGCTTTCACCAGACTCAAAATCTGGTCAAATTCCATGCCGTAGCTACGACAAGTTACAAAGTCATCTACGCCGTAGGCGGGTGAGGAGTGTACGATACCAGTACCGGCATCCAGCGCCACATAATCAGCCAAATAGATCGGAGACTCACGATCATACAGCGGGTGCTTAAAGGCGATATGCTCTAGTGTTGCACCCATTGTTTTAGCCACAATATGGCCTTGCAATTCATAGCGTTGCAAACAACTTTCAACCAACTCCGCTGCCAACAGCAGAAAACGGTCGCCCACATCCACCAGCGCATATTCAAACTCAGGATGAACATTCATCGCCTGGTTAGCAGGAATTGTCCAGGGTGTCGTCGTCCAGATAACAGAAAAAGCCGGCTTATCCAGCGCACTCAAACCGAATGCAGCCGCTAATTTATCCGCTGCAGTACATTCGAAAGCCACATCGATGGCTGACGATTTTTTATCCGCATATTCCACTTCCGCCTCAGCCAGCGCTGAACCGCAATCAAAACACCAGTTAACCGGTTTCAGGCCTTTAAAAACGTACCCGCCTTCTACCATTTTCCCTAAAGCGCGGATCTCTCCTGCTTCATTGGCAAAATCCATTGTTTTGTATGGATTAGCCCAATCACCAAACACACCCAGGCGAATAAAGTCATTTTTCTGACCTTCAATCTGCTCATGCGCATAGCTGCGGCATAGTTCGCGGGTTTTATCTGCCCCCATGTTCTTGCCGTGGGTGACTTCCACCTTGTGCTCGATGGGCAAACCATGGCAATCCCAACCAGGCACATAAGGCGCATCAAAGCCGCTGAGCGTTTTAGATTTAACGATAATATCTTTCAATACTTTGTTAACAGCGTGGCCAAGATGAATGTTGCCGTTCGCGTAGGGAGGCCCATCATGCAAAACAAACGTCGGCCGGCCTGCACTTATCTCACGAATCTTCTGGTATAACCCCATATCCTGCCATTTTTTTAGCATATCGGGCTCACGCTTCGCCAGGTTACCTCGCATTGGGAATTCGGTATCCGGCAGATTCAATGTCGCTTTATAGTCGGTCATCACATTTATTCCAGATCATTTAGGCTGAGCAAAATAGGTTTGCGCCACCTCTATATCATTAAAAATTTGTTTGCGGAGCTGTTCGAGCCCATCAAACTTCTGTTCTTTTCGCAGGAATTTTTCAAATTCCACACTGAGCAACTGCCCATAAAGATCACCGTCAAAACCTAACAGGTGAACTTCTAAAACCGGATGAGTGCCATTGACCGTAGGGCGCATCCCAATATTGCACACACCTTGTCCAACCAACTGCTGATCACGATACATTGTGACCGCATAAACGCCTCTCAATGGCGCGATAAACCGATGCATACGGATATTCGCTGTAGGCACACCTAGCTGGCGCCCGAGTTTCTGACCATGCATAACACGCCCTGTTATGCAGTAGCGGCGCCCCAACAGGCGCTCAGCCAGGTCAAAATCGCTTTGTTCCAATACCTGTCTGACCCGAGAACTACTCACCCGCTCAGCATCAACAGTGAAGGTTTGGGTATTAACAACGCTAAAACCATACTGCTCTCCGACGGACTTGAGCATCCGGTAATCACCGGCACGATCGCAACCAAAACGGAAATCATCACCCACCACGAAATGCTTTACATCCAGCCCTTTCAATAACAGGCTTTCAACGAACTCGGCGGCCGTCATTTTCTGTAACTGAGCGTTGAATGCCAGGCACAAAACACGATCAATCCCCTGGGCCCGCAACAGGCTGACTTTTTCCCCAAAACGAGTCAATCTTGACGGCACATTATCACCACCAAAAAACTCCCGAGGCTGTGGCTCGAAGATAATTACGGTAGTCGGCAAGCCCAGCTGCCGTGCTTTGGTCTTAACCTGCTCCAAAACACGCACATGCCCAAGATGGACGCCATCAAAATTGCCAATGGTAGCCACACATCCACGGTGTTTCTCTCGTAAATTATGCAGCCCGCGAATCAATTCCATCGAATTTAATACAACCTGAAGAAAAACGCAGAATTATAGCTCAGTTAGTGCACAACGAGTACTGCAAATTCGAATTAGGCCCGAATATGTGCCAATCGAAGCCCTGCCAACAGCAATACACCAAAGTACGCAGCGGCACCGCCAACGACGACAATCAACATATGCTGAACTCGCATCCACACATCACCTGCCATCCAAACACTGGCTGCAGGGCTAAACCACACGATCACTGCAGCCAACGCAAGCACTGCCAGCAACAGGCGCACCAACAACATAGCCCAGCCCGGCTGCCATATAAATACACCTTCGCGCAGCAAGCCCCGCAACAAAAGACCTGCATTTAAAAAAGCAGATAATGCCGTCGCCATTGCCAGGCCAACATGCTGAAAATTCCAAATTAACAACAGATTCAAGACCATATTAGCCACCATCGCCTGAACTGCAATTTTCACCGGCGTTTTCATATCCTGCCGCGAAAAATATCCGGGAGCCAATACCTTAATCAACATAAACGCTAACAATCCACAGGAGTACGCCCGCAAACTCATCGCCGACATGGCGACATCTCTTTCTGTCAACGCACCGTATTTAAACAAGGTAATGATGAGCGGCTCCGCCAACAGAATCAACGCCACCGCGGAAGGCAAGCCAATCAACAAAATCATACGCACTGCCCAGTCCAGAGTATGCGCGAACTCTTTTGCCGAACGAGTGGCATGTTTCCGGGCAAGGCTGGGCAGAATGACTGTCGATATCGCTATACCAAAAACACCCAACGGCAATTCAGTCAAGCGGTCCGAATAATAGAGCCAGGAGACACTCCCGGTCTGTAAAAAAGACGCCAGCACTGTATCTAGCAGAAGATTTATCTGCGCAACCGACACGCCAAATAAAGCGGGGATCATCAGTTTAAGAATACGTTGAACACCTTCATCCTGCCATCCAAACACAGGTTTTGGCAGCAACTTCAGATGCATTAAAAAAGGAAACTGAAACACCAACTGCAACACACCCGCTATCAACACCCCCCAGGCTAGCGCCACTATGGGTTCGTCAAACATCGGGCTGAGAAATACAGCAGACCCAATCAAGCTGACATTCAATAACACTGGCGTAAATGCCGGGATAGCAAAACGCCCATAAGTATTCAGAATAGCCCCCGCAAAAGCGGTTAAAGAAATCAGTAACAAGTAAGGAAAAGTGATTCGCAGCATCTCAGATGCAAGCTCAAACTTAGCACTGTGATTCATATAGAATCCCGGTGCAAAAATGGCCGTCAGCACTGGCGCAGCCAACACCGCCACAATAGTAATCACCAACAGAATAAGCCCCAGCGTTCCAGCCACCCTATCGACCAGACGCTTTACCGCCTCATGATCCTGCTGCGTCTGATACTCTGATAAAACAGGCACAAACGCCTGTGAGAAAGCCCCCTCTGCAAACAAACGGCGCAAAAAATTAGGAATTTTGAACGCCACAAAAAACGCATCAGCACTGCCACTGGCACCAAAATACCCAGCGATAACAACGTCCCGAACCAAGCCTAAAACACGAGACAGCATCGTCATGATGCCGACAACACCGCTGGAGCGTAACAATCCGCTCCGCTTTTTAACCCCTTCTGCAGCGCCTTTATTCACAATCCACCTTTAAACGACGGCCATATACGCCACGCATCTTATCTATTTTATAATAAACTTTCTTCTCTTTATTGACAGCGGGCACAGAAACATGAATAATCTTGCGTCTCAAATTCTGGTGATTTACCAGATGGAAATTAACCCTACTTGAAAGGAGCCGGATTGTGGCCAACTCCGCAGGATCCCGTAAACGCGCTCGCCAGTCGGAGAAACGTCGTCAGCATAATGCTAGCCTCCGCTCCATGGTTCGCACGTACATCAAAAAAGTTACTGCTGCTATTGCAAGCGGTGACAAAGCTGCTGCAACTGAAGCATTGAAAGTTGCACAGCCATTCATGGACGCTTCTGTTAACAAAGGCATTTTTGAGAAAAACAAAATTGCCCGCAGCAAAAGCCGCATGAACACACGAATCAAGGCTATGGCTTAATCTCCAACGCCCATTAAAAAAACCGGCTTCTGCCGGTTTTTTTGTGCCTGTATTCTGGTAATTTTTATGCCTGCATTTCGATAAAACACAGACACCAAAACAAGACTAAACAAAATTTTAACAACTGCCAAAAAGAATCAAGCCAGTACCAGATTATCCCTGTGCACCAACTCCTCTTCACTGACATAGCCTAACGTCACAGATATTGAAGAACTAGGTTTACCGATAATTTTTCGGGCATCTTCAGCCCCATAATTAACCAAACCACGCGCAACCACTCTACCCGCCTCATCCGTGAGCAACACCATCTCACCGCGCGTAAATCGCCCCGTCAAGCTGCGAACACCCGCCGGCAACAAACTCTTACCACGCTCCGTTAAGGCCAACACAGCACCCGCATCAAGCACCAGCGTACCCCGAGCCTGCAGATGCCCCGCCAGCCACTGCTTTCGCGCTGCCATCGGGCTGCGATCAGGCACCAACAAGGTACCCAGCACCTCACCCTGCTTCAAACGCAGCAGCACATCATCTTCCCGACCACTGGCTATCAAGGTCACCGCCCCAGAGCGGGCCGCTAATTTTGCCGCCCTTACCTTGGTCGCCATACCGCCCTGCCCCAGCCTGCCACCACCGCCCGCCACCGCGACGAGCGCCTCATCCTCAGCCCGCGCCTGAGAAATCAACTCAGCCTGCGGATTAGAGCGAGGATCAGCCGTATACAAACCAAGCTGATCTGTTAGCAGAATAACACCGTCAGCCTCAATCAGGTTTGCCACTAACGCCGCCAACGTATCATTATCACCAAAACGAAACTCGTCAGTAACGACCGTGTCATTCTCATTCACAACCGGCACGACACCCATTTCAATCAATGTCTTCAGCGTTGCCCTGGCATTCAGATAGCGATTTCGATTCGTTAAATCATCATGCGTCAGCAAAATCTGAGCAGTATGAGTACCATGACGCTGAAAATTAGCCTCATAGGCCTGCACCAGCCCCGTCTGCCCAACAGCTGCCGCCGCCTGCAGACGATTTAATTCTTTCGGCCGGGCAGACCAGCCAAGCCGCGTCATCCCTTCCGCCACTGCACCAGAGGAAACCAGTACAACCTCCATCCCCTGCTGCCTCAATGCCGCCAATTGATCCACCCAGCGACTGATCGCCTGCGCATCTAATCCCTGACCATCATTGGTTAACAAAGCACTACCGATCTTAACAACCCATCGACGCGCCTTTTGCATTCTCTCTCGATTTGCTGTCACATCTACCCCTACCCGCTACACTCAGCGAACATATTCCACATCAACATCATAATCATCATCGTCGAAGTCATCATCTTCATCGATATCAATATCCTGATCGCTATCACGCTTCTTACGCATAGACTGGCGCAGCCGCTCAATATGCAGACGCGCCTCAGCATCTACCAGCGCCCGGATCTCATTCTCTTCTTGCTGCAATTCAGGATCAGCAGCAAATGCAGCCGCCCTTTCATCAAGAAAATTCTGTAAATCCATTGTCAGCGGCTTCACACCACCTTTATCGATGGCCGAGATGCGATAAACAGGCCCTTCCCAACCCAGCGCATCAATCACAGACTGACAGCGCTCATCCTGCTCATCTGCAGGTACCATATCCAGTTTATTCAACACCAACCAGCGAGGCTGAGCAGCCAATGTCGGACTAAACTTAGTCAACTCCTCAACCACCACTTTAGCGGATTGCTCAGGAGTCTGTTCGTCCCACGGCGCCATATCAACGATATGCAACAAAACACGATTTCGAGCCAGATGCTTAAGGAAACGTATTCCCAGGCCCGCACCTTCAGCCGCCCCTTCGATAATGCCAGGAATATCAGCTACTACAAAACTACGATTACGTTCGGTTCTGACAACCCCTAAACTCGGCACCAGGGTGGTAAACGGATAATCCGCCACCTTAGGTGTCGCCGCGGAAACGGCACGCACAAACGTCGATTTACCTGCATTCGGCAAACCCAGCAAGCCGACATCAGCCAGCACTTTAAGCTCAAGTTTAAGATTGCGAAACTCACCCGCACTACCATTACTGGTCTGTCGTGGCGCGCGATTCACACTACTCTTATAACGTGTATTACCCAAGCCATGAAAACCACCTTGAGCCACTTTTTCGCACTGCCCCTCAACCGTTAAATCCGCCAACACTTCATTGGTATCAATATCAATAACAGTCGTACCCACAGGCACCTTGAGAATAAGATCTTCACCTTTATTACCCGAGCAGTTACGCCCCATGCCACTCTGACCCGTCTGCGCTTTATGCACACGCGTAAAACGAAAATCCACCAGCGTATTCAGACCAGCAACAGCCTCTAAAAAGATCGACCCGCCATCACCGCCATCACCGCCATCAGGACCGCCCTTGGGTACATATTTTTCACGACGAAAGCTAAGACAGCCATTACCGCCCTTGCCCGCTTCAACAGTGATCGTCGCTTCATCTACAAATTTCATAACCTATCTCCCAAGAACAATCCCGCAAAGCATACCGCGAGGATTGATCAGAAACAAAAAAAGCCCCGCTGAGCGGAGCTTTTTTTTCAGCAACAACACCAGTTTTTAAGCTGGAACGATGCTGACGTATTTACGATTATTCGCGCCTTTGACTTCGAATTTAACCACACCATCTGCTTTAGCAAACAGAGTATGATCTTTTCCTAGACCTACGTTAGTACCTGCATGAAAATGCGTACCACGCTGACGAACAATAATGTTACCTGCGATCACGACCTGTCCACCGAAGCGCTTAACACCTAAACGCTTGGATTGTGAGTCGCGACCATTTCGAGTAGAACCACCCGCTTTCTTATGAGCCATTTTCTATCTCCCGACAACTCAGCTTATGCGCTGATTCCAGTGATT
This sequence comes from Neptunomonas qingdaonensis, assembly GCF_900113275.1. Taxonomy (GTDB): domain Bacteria; phylum Pseudomonadota; class Gammaproteobacteria; order Pseudomonadales; family Balneatricaceae; genus Neptunomonas; species Neptunomonas qingdaonensis. The sequence goes on along the minus strand of NZ_FOOU01000017.1, from coordinate 27,203 downwards.
TTTACTTCAGTAAACCACTGACGGTGGCCCTGACGAGTCATGCTGTGCTTACGGCGACGGAATTTGATAATTGACACTTTAGCGCCACGACCATTCCCGATCACTTCAGCAGTAACTTTTGCGCCTTCGACAGTTGGCAACCCAACTTTAACGTCATCGCCATTACCGACCATCAAAACACGATCAAATTCAATACTAGAACCGGCTTCTGCGTTCAGCTTTTCCAGCTTCAGCGTATAACCTTCCTGTACTCGATACTGCTTTCCACCGCTTACGATTACTGCAAACATCTTTATCTCCAATTTACGCTTATCCGGCTACTAAAACGAAGCCTACTTCTAATGGACAACCCATATGGTAGGGAGCTAAGTTGGATAAGCTCAGGGCGCGAGATTTTAAAGCAATCGATCTAATAACTCAAGCAATTTACTACCTTGACTGCCAATTCTTGACAGCTTGCCTCTCAAGCCCTAGCATGCGCCCTTACGTCCATTTCAATATAATAAAGTTGTCGCATGCAACCACATCAGCTAAACCCAGCCATAGAGCCACAATTCGAATCCGTAAATGATTATATAATCAATCACTTGGGATCAAATGTCCCACTGGTCGAAAAGATCGGGCACTACATTGTTGAAAGTGGCGGTAAGCGATTGAGGCCATTACTGGTATTGCTGGCTGCCAATGCCTGCAATTATACAGGCAACCATCATATATCTCTGTCAGCCGTTATTGAGTTTATCCATACAGCAACACTGCTTCACGACGACGTGGTAGACAACTCAGACCTGCGCCGGGGAAAAGACACGGCTAATGCAAAATGGGGCAATGCACCCAGCGTTCTGGTAGGCGATTTCCTCTATTCGCGCGCTTTTCAGATCATGGTAGAGATCGGCAGCATGGACATTATGCACGTCATATCCAACACCACCAATGTGATTGCCGAAGGCGAAGTATTACAACTCTTAAACTGCCGCAATCCGGACACCACCGAAGAAGACTATATGCAAGTCATCATCGGCAAAACAGCCATGCTTTTTGAAGCCGCTACCGAAGTCGGCGCGATATTAGCGAACGCCCCCAAAGAACATCAGGAAGCATTGCGCATTTACGGGCACCATCTAGGTATCGCTTTTCAACTGATTGACGATGTCATGGACTATCTTTCCACTGCTGAAGAGATGGGCAAAAACGCAGGTGATGATTTAGCAGAAGGGAAACCCACTCTCCCTCTGATTCAGGCCATGAAAGTTGCCACAGAAGATGAGCGCCAACTGATTCGCCAAACCATTCGCAAAGGCGGACTTGAAAACTTAGAGCCCGTACTGGATATTGTAAAACGTAGCGGCGCGATTGAATACACCCAGCAAAGCGCGCTCCAGCAAGCCGATTATGCAATAGAAGCACTGTCTTCTCTGCCTGATTCTTCCTTTAAAGAAACCCTCGAACTACTGGCTCATATTGCTGTAAACAGAAAAGCTTAATATTCTCTCCACGCCATCCATCAATGCGCCCATCTGAGCTTCAGATGGGCAGAAATCCGGATTTTCGCCGAAATAAGCCTCTTTTTAGAAAATAAAAAAGCCTCTTTGAGCAATTTACCCGACTCAAACCGTGCCTAGCGTGAATCAAACCGGTATAATCAACCCATATTTTGACTAAAATTTTCTCGGGATAGACAGCCTCCTCATGACTAAAGCATCCTCTTTTGAACGCGAAGACCTGTTGAAATGCGGGCACGGCGAAATGTTTGGACCTGGCAATGCGCGGCTGCCAGTAGGAAATATGTTAATGATGGATCGCATCACCAACATATCCGATGATGGCGGACAATTTGGCAAAGGAGAAATCATTGCCGAACTCGACATTAATCCAGACCTATGGTTTTTCGAATGCCACTTCCCAACGGATCCGGTTATGCCTGGCTGTTTAGGCTTAGACGCCATGTGGCAAATTGTTGGTTTCTACCTTGGCTGGAGAGGCAACAAAGGTCGTGGACGCGCACTCGGTTCTGGCGAAGTGAAATTCACCGGACAGGTATTACCTACAGCCAAGAAAGTAACATACCATATTGAATTAAAGCGTGTTATTGAACGCAAACTGGTAATGGGTATTGCCGATGGCACTGTTTCTGTTGATGGGCGTGTAATTTATACCGCTAAAGATCTGCGCGTAGGCCTGTTCACATCGACCGACAACTTCTGATCTATTATTCAGTCTTGCCCACTTCGTTTATCAAATGCAGAGCGGGCTTTACAGGCACACTAATCCATCAACAATAAGAACAAAATCCTCTTAACAGGAGATACAACATATGCGACGCGTTGTAGTGACAGGAATGGGTATCGTATCCTGCTTGGGTAACGATAAAGAAACCGTACTTGATTCATTGAAACAAGGCCGTTCTGGCATTAAGTTCCAGGAAGAGTACAAAGAATTAGGTTTTCGTAGCCATGTGGCCGGTAGCATTGATATCGACCTGGAGGCGCTGATTGATCGCAAACTTCGTCGCTTTATGGGTAATGCTGCAGCATATTCATACCTTGCGATGGAACAAGCCATTAAAGACGCACAGCTCACTGACGATCAGGTATCCAATGTTCGCACTGGACTGATTGCCGGTTCCGGCGGTGCATCCTCTGCTGATATCGTTGAAAGCGCTGACATTTTACGCGACAAAGGCGTGCGCCGCGTAGGCCCTTACAGGGTCACTCGCACTATGGGCAGCACCGTCTCAGCGTGCCTCGCCACACCGTTTAAAATTAAAGGCATCAACTACTCCATTACCTCCGCCTGCGCCACCAGTGCTCACTGCATTGGCAATGCAATGGAGCAGATTCAGATGGGCAAGCAAGACATCGTTTTTGCGGGTGGCGGCGAAGAGCTGCACTGGTCTCTGACTGTGATGTTTGATGCCATGGGCGCACTGTCCAGCAAGTACAATGAAACACCAGACAAAGCATCTCGTGCCTATGACGCCAATCGTGACGGTTTCGTCATCGCAGGCGGTGCAGGCATGCTGGTTCTCGAAGAGCTGGAACACGCCAAAGCACGTGGTGCTAAAATTTATGGCGAGTTAGTCGGCTACGGTGCTACCTCCGATGGTTACGATATGGTTGCCCCGTCCGGCGAAGGCGCGATGCGCTGCATGCAGCAGGCAATGGCTACCGTCGACGGTAATATCGACTATATCAATTCCCACGGAACCTCAACACCTGCCGGAGACATACAGGAACTCAAAGCAATGAAGAACACCTTCGGTGCTGACATGCCTCCTGTAAGCTCTACCAAATCACTCACCGGGCACTCCCTTGGCGCAACAGGTGCCCAGGAAGCGATCTACAGCCTGCTGATGATGGAAAACGATTTCATCTGCGCATCAGCCAACATTGATGAACTCGATGCTGAAGCAGAAGGCATGCCGATTGTTACCGTGCGTAAAGATAATGTGAAGTTAGACCGCGTTATGTCCAACAGCTTTGGCTTTGGCGGCACTAACTCTACTCTGGTATTTCAGCGCTACAACGGCTAATACGTGAAGCAAAATCAAAAAAACCGCCAGTGGCGGTTTTTTTATATCTGTAATTTATATCTGTTCACTGCCGCAAGCAAAAAATCAGAGGCGCTCTTCTGACTCTACCTGCTCCATCTGCTCCATCTGCGCCAGCAACCAGCCCACAGATTCTGTATGAACTTCATCAACACTTCTGCCTACAGAGGAGACAGGCTTACCTATGCGCAACTGAATGGTACCAGGATATTTAATGAAGCTCTTACCCGGCCAATAGACACCGGCATTATGAGCAATTGGAATAACAGGCACTTCAGAGCTGACCGCCAACATCGCTCCACCTTTATTAAATTTACCCCGCTCCCCCACTGCAAGCCGGGTTCCCTGAGGAAAAATGACGATCGGTATACCTCTACCCAAGCGATCTTTTCCTTGTAACAGCAACTCTTTCAGCGCACCACGCTTCTGGCTTCGATCTAACGCAATCGGATCTAATAAGCCCATCGCCCAACCAAAAAACGGCATCTTTAAGAGTTCTTTCTTTAATACAATACACTGAGGACGAATCAACACCTGAAAGTAAATAGTTTCCCATTCGCTCTGGTGGTTAGCAATCGCGACATAAGCGCCCTCTTTCGGCAAATTCTCCAGTCCTTCAATATGTAATTTCACACCACAACAAATACGTAACCATGCGATATAAAAATAATTAATCAAGGTAACGAACTTAAATCGCTGAGGAAACGGCAGTGGTCTGGCCACAACAACACACAGTAAGCTATAAACAATAGTGGCAGGATAAAATGCCATGTAATAGACAGACGCTCGAAGATAACCCAATACTGTTTTTTCCTGCTTTGACATCAATTAGCCGCCTGTTACCGGTGGGAAAAAAGCGATCTCATCGCCATCATTAATACTAGTATCCGAACTGACCATCTCCTGATTCACCGCTATCAACAAATTAGGCTGCAGCAATACACTACCCCAATGCTCACCTTTGGCTTCAACTAAGGCAACCAGCAACTGCTCGACCGTTAAGATATCAGCGCTCCACTCCCATTGCTCTTTTTCGACACCTAACTTTTCTCGCACACTGGCAAAAAAAACGAGTGATAACATCATTTATCCTCCGATATCCAGTGACCGCTTTTACCACCTTTTTTCTCCAGCAGCTTAACGCCTGAAATCACCATGCCTTTATCAACCGCTTTACACATATCATACAAGGTCAGCGCAGCGACCGATGCGGCTGTTAATGCCTCCATCTCCACGCCTGTCTGACCTGATAAGCGGCACAATGTCGTGATGCAGATCGCCGATTTTTTCAAATCAGGCTGAAGCTCCACCGACACCTTGGTCAGCATCAGAGGGTGACACAGCGGAATCAGATCACTGGTGCGCTTCGCCGCCTGAATACCGGCAATACGCGCCACAGCAAGTACATCACCTTTTTTATGGCCACCAGATACAATCATCTCCAGTGTCTGCGGTAACATATGTATCTCCGCATAAGCACGTGCTTCACGGGTAGTAACCGCTTTTTCGGAGACATCTACCATATGAGCATGGCCCTGCTCATCCAGATGAGTCAATTTACTCACAAGCATCACCCTTATTTAATTCCTGGTTATAAACGGGATTGGCATACATGCGTCGCATAATTTCACTTTGGCGCTGGTTCAACCCGTTAAAACGCTCTTCAAAAGCATCCCGCTCTTCAGCTGTCGCTTTATCCAGCTGACCCGCAGCAATATAGTTGGAAGGGTGCAAGAAGTAGCCTTGATGAATCTGGCGATCCAACTCGGCGGCCAACACTTCCGGGGCATCATAGTCATTAACAATCACATCACCAAAGTGAATATGCACAGCGCCTTTATATCCTGTAATGCCCTGCACAATACTTTCAATATCTTCATGCTGGCCTTTTTTATATCCGCCCGTTATCTCGCGTTCGGCCAACTCTATGGCTTTTGCACGATCACAAGGGTCAAATTCGTAAGAAATAGAAACAGGTACAATATTCAGGCGCTTAATAGCTTCTGCAAAGCTGCGCTGCTTACGCTGACTCATATAAAACATTTTGAGAATAGCAGGATCGGTCTTGTCATTTCCATCTTTTGCCCGACCTTCCCTTTGCGCAATCCAGACAGATTCTCCTTCATGAATACTCTGGTCGATGTAAGCTGATAACTGAGTCACAGCAGCCAACATCTCTCTGGGTCCTTTTGACGAACGCTTAACAATAAAACTTTTATTTAAGCGCATAAGATCAGAAACGTAAGGCTTAGAGAGTAAATTATCACCTATCGCAACCCTCACCGTCGGCAGGTTGCGCTGATAGTGCGTCCAGTTAACAAAGGCTGGATCCATGGCAATATCACGATGATTCGACACAAACAGATAAGCCTCATCATCTTCCAGGCCCTCCATCCCTGAGCAACTCAGACGGGTCGTCGACCTGGCAATCATTTTTGCCATATATTTAGCGACGGCCTGCTGAAACTGCCTCACAGACTGAATATCACCAAACTCTCGCGCCAGCCCGATGCGGACAAATGGCCTCAATAGTTTTGCCAACCAGGAGGGTAAAGAAGGAAACTGATAATGAGTTACCGCACCTATCAATTCATTGTCATAAAGCAAACGCTGCAATACAGCTTCGACTTCGTTGTCATGATAAGGACGTATTTCTTTGAATGGGTCCTGTTGCGTATTCACTTCCATCAAGATCTCTGACCAGCCAATAAACTGCGCATTTTACCTTCTATTAGATACTAAACCCAATAATATCAGCCTAACAGCTCTGAAAACGGTATAAAGCTCACTATATCTCCTTTACCGACTACCGTATCAGGCGGGATGACAGCCAAACCATTTGCCCAACTGGCAGAAGAAAGCATACCCGAGCTCTGATTATGAAACACCACCACCTCTCCTTTCTCTATTCTGGCCCGTAAATACTCCTGACGCGTACCGGGTTTGGGATGATCAAAACCTGCCGGAACGTTAAATACCAGCGGCGGATCCATATTTGCACCTTGCATCCGCAGCAAAAAAGGACGCGCCAATAAACAAAAGGTAATGAGCGCCGAAGCCGGATTGCCCGGCAAGCCAAAGAAAGGAACCTGCTTGACACGACCAAACGCCAACGGTTTACCCGGCTTCATTTTTAAGCGCCAGATATCTAGCTGCCCGAGACGCTCAACCGACGGCTTAACATAATCTTCCTCTCCGACCGACACACCACCTGTACTAATAATGCAATCGGCCTGCCTGGCAGCAGACTCAAGCGCCTCCTCGACAGCTTCAGCGCTATCGACAACACTTCCAAGATCAACAGGAACGCAGCCCATCTGAATCAAAAGCGAGCTCAAAACAAAGCGATTAGCGTTATATATCTGACCCGCCGCCAACGACTCACCGGGATTGACCAACTCATCTCCCGTTGACAAAATTGCCACCTTTAACGGCCGATATACTGTCACACTATCCAGCCCCACCGATGCCAACACACCCACATCAACAGCCTGAAGACGCATACCTTTATCCAGAACCACCTGCCCCGCCTGAATATCCTGACCTTTACGCCGGATATTCTGCCCTGGCAGTACTGCGTTTCTGATAATGACATTGTCGCCATCTAATCCAACCGCTTCCTGCATCACTACAGCATCAGCCCCTTCAGGTATTTCTGCGCCGGTAAAAATTCTGGCGGCAGTACCCGCCAACAGTACATCCGGCGCTTTCCCTGCAGGTATTCTCTGAGAAACAGGTAACGACGTACTCCCCTGAGCATTCAAGGCGCTGCTCTGAATAGCGTAACCATCCATACTACTATTATCCGCAGGCGGAACATTGATCGCAGCTACCGGCGACTCAGCTAACACCCTGCCTACCGCATGCTCAAGATAGACCACGTCTGTTTCTGTGGGCTGCGGGGCCGCCTGCAAAAGCGCAGATAAGGCATCATCAATAGAGATCAATTCAGAATTTTGATCAACAGACATCCTTTAATCCTCGTATTATTCGTATTCATTTGCTCGCTGCACTGACGCCTTAAAAGCTTGCAGTCTTAAAAGCAAGCGAGTTTAATAGGCCGCCATAATGCCCAACAGGAAAAACTGATGTCCGAATACTATCCGTTAATCAAACATATTCACCTGACCAGCGTCACCTTAAGCATTTTATTCTTTGTGGTACGCGGTGCCGGCATGCTGGTTGACGCCGAGTGGCTGCAAAAGAAACTCGTCAGAGTATTACCCCATATTATCGATACAATCCTGTTAGCCAGCGCGATCGCACTCACAATCATTCTGAGTCAATACCCCTTCGTCGCAGACTGGTTAACCGCGAAAGTCATCGGTCTGTTTCTGTATATCGGTTTTGGTACGATTGCCTTGAAACGCGGCAAAACCAAAGCTATTAGAATCACAGCCTTTATTCTTGCATTGTGCTGCGTTGCCTACGTGCTAAGTGTTGCTATAACACATAATGCCTTACCCTGGAGCTAACCCGATTTAGCTTCCGTTTTAGTTTTAGTTTTATAAATCTGGCGCAGCACAGCAACTAACTCGTTACGCCAGGGACGCTGCCTGATACCGAAGGTACTTAACAACTTCTTACACTGAAGTACCGAGGAAGCAGGTCGATCAACTTCAGCATGCAGCGTACGAGAAGAGACCGGAACCAGCGATGTTGTCTTTAGCTCTTCATACTGCCTTGCCGCCGCAAGTATCGCCTCAGTAAAACGATATCGGGTCGTCACTTCCGCACCACAATAATGATAAGTACCCCATGCATCAGCACCATTATGCAGCTGCTTGATAATAGCAAGGATGACACGCCCGACATCCACAGCAGAGGTAGGACACCCTTGTCGGTCATCCGCTGTTTCAATGGCCGACAATGTACGCGCTTTTTCTAATGTGCGAAGCAGATAGTTATCACCCCGAGCGCTGAAAATCCAGCTAACCCGCAAAATAATATGCTTGGGCTGGTACTGCCTCAATAACTCCTCACCCTGGCGCTTGCTTTCACCAAAGACACCTAACGGTGAAACCTCATCATCTTCACTGTAGCCACTCGCGTAATGCCCATCAAACAGATGATCTGTCGAAAGGTGGATAAGCGGAATAGATAAGGCCCCGCACTCAACAGCAAGGTTTTTGACACCAGTAGCATTTAATTGATAACAAAACGCGGTGTCATGCTCCGCTGCATCGACATTATTAAAAGCAACCGTATTCACCACATAATCCGGCATATACAGATCCAATGCTTTCTGAATAGACGCTGGGGAGGCAACATCAAGGCGCGAAGCATCTAAAGTGATCAGATCAAAATGACTGTCTTGCTTTCCCAACATCACCAAATCATGCGCTACCTGCCCGCCACCACCGGTGACAAGAATTTTGATTGGCAACAGTTTTGTCCATTCCGTCATACTACGCTGATCCTAGTCTGAAATAGCCTGAAAACTTACTTTTACCACGCCATTGAATAGAAATGAACATAAACCATGCCTGTCATTAAGAAGACTCCGGTTAACACCCGACAAAAACCTAATCTGCCCTTCGCGAGCCAGACTTTCTTGAAAATACTCACGGATAAACTGTCTCACTTTTTGTGAGGTCGCGACGCCTTCTTTATCACACAACTTCTAAAAAGCTCCTTCTGTTTAGGGTCGGTCAATAGGGTGAGTGAATCCAGCCTTGCGACTCTAGCCACAAAGGCATGACTTTATATTTAGACGGGGTATCTATACTGAATTCACGAGAGGCTGTTTTACATATACTAATTCTGCCCCATGAAAATGAGTCGACAATAGTCAGCAGTGATCTTGAATATATTGTCATCACCTTTAGCACTATTGGGTTTTCTTTCGTGCCAATATTTCTGCACTTTTTCAATGCCACAAAAACAAAAAAGCCCCGCTATTGCGGGGCTTTTAAGAAAGGATATCTATAAAACGCTACACTTTACATAAATTGTATCCTAGAACGGTATATCGTCGTCAAAGTCATCAAAGTTAGGGGCAGGTTGTTGTGGCTTCGCAGGAGCCTGCTGTGGTTTTTGCTGTGGCGGAGCGCTCTGCGGGCGCGCCTGCTGAGGAGCTCTTTGCTGCGGTGCTGGGGCCTGCTGACTATATTCCTGATCTTGAGAATAGCCAGCATTATCGTTATTACCGCCGCGGCCACCTAACATCTGCATTTCACTGGCAACAATTTCAGTCGTATAACGATCCTGACCACTCTGATCCTGCCACTTACGTGTACGTAATGCACCTTCAATATAGACCTGAGATCCCTTACGCAGATATTCACCGGCAATCTCAGCTAATTTATTGAAAAAAACAACACGATGCCATTCAGTACGTTCCTGATTCTGACCCGTTTGCTTATCTTTCCAGGACTCACTAGTAGCCAGCGTAACATTGGTAACAGCATTTCCTGACGGCATATACCTCACCTCAGGATCGCCACCCATATTACCTACCAAAATTACTTTATTTACACCGCGCGCCATGCTTCTCTCCGTCACATAAATCAGCCCCTACAAAAGAGGGAAACCATTATTCATTTCTGCAAAGCATACCACAGAGAACATATGAATTTATACGCAGCACAACAGATCCAACATATTCATTTATATGAAACAGAACACATGGCGCTGTCGCCCCTCAGTACTTTATAATCGATCTCTTTTGTATTTCTCTCTGGAGCAAGCATGGACACTATTCTGGTTCGCGGTGCGCGCACCCACAACCTGAAAAATATTGATCTGGACATCCCGCGCGATAAGCTTGTGGTAATAACAGGCCTTTCCGGTTCTGGAAAATCATCACTGGCGTTCGATACGTTATACGCGGAGGGTCAGAGACGCTATGTTGAGTCCTTATCTACTTACGCCAGGCAATTTCTATCTATGATGGAAAAGCCGGACGTTGACCACATCGAAGGGCTATCCCCTGCTATCTCGATTGAACAGAAATCAACGTCACACAATCCCAGATCTACTGTCGGCACCATCACCGAAATTTACGATTACTTGCGCTTGCTATTTGCCCGGGCAGGCGAACCTCGCTGCCCCGATCACAATTTACCGTTAGCGGCTCAAACTGTCAGCCAGATGGTGGATCAGGTACTAGCCCTGGAAGAAGGCAGCAAACTAATGCTGCTAGCACCCGTTGTACAAGGGCGCAAAGGTGAGCACTTACACACCCTTCACGACCTGAAAAAGCAAGGATTTGTCCGCGCTAGAATCAACGGCATTGTTGTCGACCTTGATAGCGCCCCGGAACTGGATAAAAACAAAAAACATTCGATTGAAGCAGTGGTCGATCGCTTCAAGGTACGAAGTGATCTGCAAATCAGGCTGGCAGAATCTTTTGAAACAGCACTGAACCTTACGGATGGCATCGCACGTATTGCTTATATGGATGGAGAAGCAACAGACCTTGTCTTTTCATCCCGCTTTGCCTGCCCGGAATGCGGCCACAGTATTCAGGAATTAGAACCACGTTTGTTTTCGTTTAATAACCCTCATGGGGCCTGCCCCAGCTGTGACGGCTTAGGTGTAAAACAATTTTTTGATGCCCATAAAGTCATTCAAGACCCTACACTCACCCTATCAGAAGGCGCCATTCGCGGCTGGGACAGAAGAACGCTTTACTACTTTCAGCAACTCAAAGCTGTTGCCAAACATTACTCGTTTGATATCGATACTCCCTTTGAAAACCTGTCGGCCAAACACCAAACATTAATTCTCGAAGGCACAGGAACAGAAGAGGTTCCTTTTACTTATTTAAATGATCGCGGCGATACCATTATTAAGTCGCACCCGTTCGAAGGAGTACTCAACAACCTTCAACGCCGATACAAGGAAACAGAGTCTGACATGGTCCGCGAGGACCTGGCTAAATATCTGAATATGCAGCCATGCCCATCGTGTCATGGCAGCAGACTCAGAAGAGATGCAAGGCATGTATACATAGACCAGCATACCCTACCTGATCTTGTCACCATGCCGATCGGAGCCAGCCTGGAGTATTACCAGAACCTTAAACTTACCGGCAAACAAGGCGAGATCGCAGACAAAATCCTTAAAGAAATTCGGTTGCGCTTGTCCTTTCTGGTAAATGTAGGACTGGATTATCTGTCACTTGATCGAAAAGCAGACACGCTATCAGGCGGAGAAGCCCAACGCATACGACTTGCCAGCCAGATCGGCGCGGGTCTTGTTGGCGTCATGTACATACTCGACGAGCCCTCGATTGGCCTGCATCAACGTGATAATGAACGCTTACTCAAAACGCTCATTCATTTACGTGATCTGGGTAATACCGTCATTGTCGTTGAGCACGACGAAGATGCGATTCGTCTCGCAGATTATGTGATAGATGTAGGACCCGGCGCAGGCGTTCACGGCGGTGAGATTGTTGCTTATGGCACCCCTGATGAAGTTATTAACAATAAAAACTCACTGACAGGACAATACCTGTCAGGCATAAAATCAATCGCCATACCTGATAAACGCCACCCGTTTGATCACAATAAAACACTAACACTCGCCGGCGCTACGGGTAACAACCTGCAGAATGTCACCATTGAGATTCCACTGGGACTGATGACGTGTATCACAGGAGTCTCAGGATCAGGTAAATCCACACTGATTAATAACACCCTGTATCCCCTCGCAGCGGCAGTTCTCAACCACGCAACAACATTAGATGCAGCCCCGTATGAGTCGATAGACGGTTTACAACATCTTGATAAAGTCATAGACATCGACCAAAGTCCGATAGGCCGAACGCCACGCTCTAACCCAGCCACCTATACTGGCATCTTCACACCGATACGCGAACTTCTGGCCGGTACACAAGAGGCTCGCTCTCGTGGCTACAAGCCCGGGCGGTTTAGCTTCAATGTAAAAGGCGGTCGCTGTGAAGCCTGCCAGGGAGATGGCGTAATCAAGGTTGAAATGCATTTTCTCGCCGATATCTACGTACCGTGCGACATCTGCAAAAGTAAGCGCTACAACCGCGAGACACTTGAGATTCAGTACAAAGGAAAAAGTATTGACGCAATACTCAACCTGACCGTAGAAGATGCAAGAGAGTTCTTCGATGCCATTCCCGCTTTGGCGCGCCGCCTGCAAACACTGATTGATGTAGGTCTGTCATATATACGCCTCGGACAAGCCGCCACCACACTCTCCGGCGGTGAAGCACAACGCGTTAAACTAGCGAAAGAGCTGTCTAAAAGGGACACAGGTAAAACACTTTATATACTGGATGAACCAACAACAGGACTGCATTTTCACGACATAGAGCAGCTGATGGCGGTACTGTCGAGACTCAGAGATCACGGCAACACCGTCGTCATTATTGAACACAACCTTGACGTGATAAAAACAGCGGACTGGATCGTCGACTTAGGACCCGAGGGAGGCATTAACGGAGGTACTATTGTGGCGGCGGGCACACCGGAAAACGTTGCAAACGAGTGCAACTCACATACGGGTCACTTCCTGAAACCACTCCTCGAAAAGAGATAAAGTAACAGACATAAAAAACCCGGCCGAAGCCGGGTTTTTTTATGAAGGTAGATTAACCTTCAACATCTTCAGCGGCTGCGCCAGAAACCTTACGGTCTACTAGCTCAACGTAAGCCATAGGAGCGTTATCACCTGGACGATTTCCACATTTCAAAATGCGGATATATCCACCTGGACGGTTCGCATAGCGAGGACCCAGATCTGTGAAAAGCTTACCAACAGCTTCTTTACTACGAGTTCGGTCAAATGCCAGACGGCGGTTTGCAACCGAATCTTCTTTCGCCAGAGTAATCAGTGGCTCAGCTACGCGGCGAAGTTCTTTCGCTTTTGGCAAAGTAGTTCTGATCAGTTCATGTTCAAATAATGAGCATGCCATGTTCTTGAACATCGCTTTGCGGTGCGAGCTGGTACGATTTAAATGGCGACCAGATTTACGATGACGCATTATAAATTCCTTACCAACTTGGTCAGTTAAAACCGCATCTTACGATGCGATTTTATCGTCGTTCTTCAGGCTAGCCGGAGGCCAGTTTTCAAGACGCATGCCCAAAGAAAGTCCTTTGGAAGCAAGTACATCTTTAATCTCTGTCAGCGACTTCTTACCTAGATTTGGGGTTTTCAGCAGCTCAACTTCTGTCCGCTGGATCAGATCACCAATATAGTAAATCTGTTCAGCTTTCAGGCAGTTGGCAGAACGAACCGTCAATTCCAAATCATCGACTGGGCGCAACAGAATCGGATCAACTTCCGGCTCTGCTGGCTCATCCTTCGCCTGGTCAGCTGCATCTTCAAGATCAACAAAAACAGACAACTGATGTTGAAGAATTGTAGCTGCACGACGAATGCACTCTTCAGGATCAATCGTACCATTTGACTCGATATCAATAACCAGCTTATCTAGGTCAGTACGCTGCTCCACACGAGCACTTTCGACAACATAAGAAACACGGCGTACCGGACTATAAGAAGCATCCAACTGGAGACGACCAATAGCACGAGTTTCATCTTCGTCATTAGCGCGAGTGTCAGCAGGAACATAACCACGTCCGTTGGTTACCTTAAGCTGCATATTCAGAGTCGCGCCTGAGTTCAGGTGAGCAATCACGTGGTCGGGATTTGCAATCTCTGCATCCTGGTTCAACTGAATGTCACCAGCTGTTACAGCACCTGAGCCTGATTTGCTCAATGTCAGAGTTGCTTCTTCGCCATTGTGTAGCGTGATAGCAACGCCTTTAAGGTTCAGAAGAATCTCAATGACATCCTCCTGTACGCCTTCAATTGTGCTGTATTCATGCAAGACGCCGTCAATCTCAACTTCAGTGATGGCACAGCCAGGCATTGAAGAAAGTAAAATACGACGCAAGGCATTACCCAACGTATGACCGAAACCACGTTCAAGCGGTTCCAGGGTCACTTTAGCACGTGTGTTACTGATTTCCTGAACGTCAATATGACGAGGACTCAGAAACTCATTTACAGAACGCTGCATAGTTCCACCAATCAAGAGTTCATGAATTACTTAGAGTACAGCTCAACGATCAGCTGCTCATTGATGTCAGCCGACAATTCGCTACGCTCAGGAACGGACTTATAAACGCCTTCCATTTTGCCAGCATCAACTGAAACCCACTCAATTGGAGCACGCTGCGAAGCTAGAGTCAGAGCGCTTTTAACACGCAACTGATTTTTAGCTTTTTCACGAACTGCGACCACATCACCCGCTTGCACTTTATAAGATGCAATGTTTACAACCTGACCATTAATCGTGATCTGTCGGTGTGATACGACCTGACGAGCTTCAGCACGTGTAGAACCAAAACCCATACGATAAACTACGTTATCCAGACGACCTTCAAGCAGCTGAAGCAGGTTTTCACCTGTTGAGCCAGCCTGACGAGCGGCTTCTTTGTAGTAATTGCGGAACTGACGTTCCAGTACACCATAAATACGACGTACTTTTTGTTTTTCACGAAGCTGTAGACCGTAATCGGACAGACGACCTCGACGAGCACCATGTACACCAGGAACAGTTTCAGCTTTACACTTACTATCCAGTGCACGGACACCACTCTTCAAGAACAGGTCTGTACCTTCACGGCGTGACAGCTTGCACTTTGGCCCAAGATATCTTGCCATTATACCGTCTCCAGTTTATACGCGACGTTTTTTCGGTGGACGACAGCCGTTATGTGGAATCGGCGTGACATCAGTAATGTTTGTAATTTTGTAGCCGCAACCGTTCAGCGCACGAACTGCCGATTCACGACCAGGTCCAGGACCTTTTACAAACACGTCGAGATTTTTCAAACCATAATCCAAAGCAGCCTGGCCGGCACGCTCTGCAGCAACCTGCGCAGCGAACGGTGTACTTTTACGAGAACCACGGAAGCCGGAGCCGCCTGAAGTTGCCCATGAAAGTGCATTACCCTGGCGGTCGGTAATGGTGATAATTGTATTGTTAAAAGAAGCGTGGATATGGGCTAACCCATCTACGACTTGCTTTTTAACTTTCTTACGTGTGCGATTACCTGGCTTAGCCATATTGGAAATTCCTATCGCTTAACACTTATTTACGGATCGGCTTACGTGGACCTTTGCGCGTACGCGCGTTGGTCTTACTACGCTGCCCACGAACAGGCAGGTTACGACGATGACGAATACCACGGAAACAACCGAGATCCATGAGACGTTTAATGCTCATAGACACTTCACGGCGTAGGTCACCTTCAACTGTAAACTTGCCAACTTCACCACGAACTACATCGAGCTGCTCTTCGCTAAGCTCTGAAATCTTTGTCGCTTCGGTAATACCAGAAGTTACGCAGATTTTCTTTGCAGTCGTACGGCCAATCCCATAAATGTAAGTCAGAGAAATAACCGCATGCTTATTGTCAGGAATATTGACGCCAGCTATACGGGCCATTCAACTTACTCCATCTTAAAAATGCTCTCATTGAGCAAAATTCTATAAATACGTTCATAGAAAGCGCGAGATTATACGCCTTGATTAATATTAAATCAAGACTTCGCGCTCTCTACTCCCTTTCCAGGAAATTAACCCTGGCGCTGCTTATGGCGGGGTTCCACCTTGCAGATTACACGAACCGAACCGTTGCGACGTACAATCTTGCAGTTACGACAGATCTTTTTAACAGATGCACGCACCTTCATGATCCACTCCTAGAGCGCTCAGCGCAGTAAACCTGCACCGCCACCTTTGAGATTTGATTTTTTCATCAGGGACTCGTATTGGTGAGACATCAAATGTGACTGCACCTGAGCCATAAAGTCCATTACAACAACCACTACGATCAGCAAAGACGTTCCGCCAAAGTAGAAAGGTACATTCCAGGCAACAACTAAAAATTGTGGCATGAGAGATACCGCTGTGATGTAAAGTGCACCAAACAAAGTTAGGCGACCCAACACAGAGTCAATGTAACGAGCCGATTGCTCACCTGGGCGTATGCCCGGAATAAAAGCACCTGACTTCTTCAAGTTGTCTGCCACTTCACGAGGATTAAACATAATCGCCGTATAAAAGTAACAGAAGAACACTATGCATACTGAGAACAAAATGATGTAAAGCGGCTGCCCAGGCCCGAGAGCCAAAGCAATATCACCTAACCATTCCATTCCTTCAGTCTGACCAAACCATTGGCCAACTGACGCAGGAAACAGCAAAATACTAGACGCAAAGATCGGAGGAATCACACCCGCCATATTAACTTTCAATGGCAGATGGCTGGTCTGAGCAGCGTACACCTGACGTCCTTGCTGACGTTTCGCGTAATTTATGGTGATACGGCGTTGGCCGCGCTCCATAAATACAACAAATCCGACTGTAGCAACCGCTAATACAGCAATCGCCAGTAACGCAAGAATGTTCAGGTCACCCTGTCGTGCAGACTCGAAAGACTGCCCGATGGCACTCGGTAAACCAGCAACAATACCAGCGAAAATCAAAATCGAAATACCATTACCAATACCGCGCTCAGTTACCTGCTCTCCTAACCACATCAGGAAAACTGCGCCAGCTACCAATGTCACAACGGCGACAAAGTAGAAGCTGGGCCCTCCAAGGAAGGCAACACCCTGATTAGCTAGTCCAACAGCCATACCAAACGACTGAACAGTAGCCAGCAGGACAGTACCGTAGCGTGTGTATTGATTGATCTTACGACGACCCGACTCACCTTCTTTCTTTAATTGCTCAAGCTGCGGACTCACCACCGTCATCAACTGCATAATAATAGAGGCAGAGATATAAGGCATGATACCAAGCGCAAGAATACTCATACGCTCTAAAGCACCGCCTGAGAACATATTAAAGAGGCTGAGAATCGTCCCCTGATTTTGATCGAACAGTGCGGCCAGACGATCAGGGTTAATACCAGGCACAGGTATGTGTGCACCGATACGATAAACCACGATAGCCAGCAACACAAAGCGCAGACGAGACCATAGCTCACCTAAACCACTCTGATTGCCTGCCGGTATTGATCCTTTCTTAGCCATTTACGCCTCGACTTTGCCGCCAGCAGTTTCGATTGCAACCAAAGCACCTTTGGTCACACGAAGACCTTTGATGTTGACTGCTTTCTTAAGCTCACCTGACAGAATGATTTTTGCAGACTTGATCTCTTCAGAGATAATATCTGCAGCTTTCAATGCTGCCAGATCGATTACTTCCGCTTCAATGCCGTTCAGTTCGTTCAAACGAACTTCTGCAACAAAACGAGCTATACGGGAAGTGAAGCCGAACTTCGGCAGACGACGCTGCAACGGCATCTGACCGCCTTCAAAACCCGGTTTTACAGTACCGCCAGAGCGGGACTTCTGACCCTTGTGACCACGACCACCGGTTTTGCCCAAA
This sequence comes from Neptunomonas qingdaonensis, assembly GCF_900113275.1. GTDB lineage: Bacteria > Pseudomonadota > Gammaproteobacteria > Pseudomonadales > Balneatricaceae > Neptunomonas > Neptunomonas qingdaonensis. The sequence continues at coordinate 9,258 of NZ_FOOU01000017.1, read as the reverse complement.
CCAGAACCAATACCGCGTCCTACGCGTTTTGGTGCAGGCTTAGAACCAGCAGCTGGACTTAGAGTGTTCAGACGCATGACGAACTCCTCTTACTCGCCTACTACACTAACCATGTAGTGGACTTTATTGATCATACCGCGAACTGAAGGAGTATCTTCCAGCTCAACAATATGTCCGATACGGCGCAAACCAAGACCCTTAACACATAATTTGTGCTTAGGCAGGATACCGATTGGGCTGCGGACCAGTTTTACTTTCAAAGTATTAGCCATAATCGTCTACCCCAGAATCTCTTCTACAGACTTACCACGCTTAGCGGCAATATCTTCAGGTGAGCGCATTTGCTGCAAACCTTTAAATGTTGCACGTACAACGTTGATAGGATTTGTAGATCCGTAGCATTTAGCCAATACGTTATGCACACCAGCAATTTCCAAAACGGAACGCATAGCACCACCGGCAATTACACCAGTACCCTGAGAGGCTGGCTGCATATAAACTTTTGACGCACCGTGACGTGCTTTAATAGGATACTGCAAAGTATCACCATTAAGCTCAACACGGATCATGTTGCGACGAGCGGCTTCCATTGCTTTTTGAATTGCAACAGGCACTTCGCGGGCTTTACCTCGGCCGAAACCAACACGCCCTTTACCGTCACCAACTACAGTCAGTGCTGTAAAAGCAAAAATACGTCCGCCTTTTACTACTTTGGCAACGCGATTTACTTGAACTAGCTTTTCCTGTAGATCACCATCTTTTTGTTCGTGATTTGACATCATCGACCCCTTTAGAATTCCAGGCCGCCTTCACGGGCTGCGTCAGCTAGCGCTTTTATACGACCGTGGAATTTAAATCCCGAACGATCAAAAGCAACCTTAGTGATACCTGCTTCTTTAGCGCGCTCTGCAATCAGTGCGCCTACTTTTACTGCAGCTTCGGCGTTACCAGTACTGCCTGTGCGCAGCGCTTGCTCAACTGTTGATGCGGAAGCCAGAACCTGGCCGCCATCAGCAGAAATTAGCTGAGCATAAATGTGACGTGGTGTGCGGTTAACACACAGACGCGCAGCACCCAGTTCACGCATTTTCAGGCGAGCACGCAGTGAGCGACGAATACGAGCTTTTTTCTTAGCGTTCATAACCCTGCCTTACTTCTTCTTAGCCTCTTTACGACGAACATGTTCGTCAGCATAACGCACACCCTTACCTTTATAAGGCTCTGGTGGACGGAACGCACGAACTTCTGCCGCGACCTGACCAACCCGCTGTTTATCAGCACCACGAATAACAATTGTGGTTTGGTTAGGCATTTCAGCTGTTATGCCTTCAGGCAATTGATATTCGATTGGATGCGAGAAACCCAGAGTAAGATTAATAGCGCTTCCTTTAACGGCAGCACGGTAACCAACACCCTGTAATAATAAAGTTTTCGCGAAACCTTCGCATACACCGACAACCATATTGTTCACAATAGAACGAGCAGTGCCTGACATAGAACGCGCAATTTTAGAACCATCGCGAGCAGCAAAAGTCAGAACATCACCTTCTTGTTCCATTGAAACAGATGGATGCATGTTGATAGCTAACTGGCCATTCTTACCAGTAACACTAACGGACTGTCCATCAAGTTTCAGTTCTACACCTGCAGGAATGACTACGGGATTTTTAGCAATACGTGACATTGTAACCCCTTAGAATACCGTGCAAATGATTTCACCACCGATACCGGCAGCGCGTGCAGCACGATCAGTCATCATACCTTTAGAGGTAGATACGATCGCAACACCAAGACCAGCTGCGATAGTAGGCAGCTCTTTAGTTGCCTTATAGATGCGCAGACCTGGACGACTAACTCGTTTAATCTCTTCGATTACCGGCTTACCATCAAAATATTTCAGTTCGATAGTGAGAAGAGGTTTAGCTTCACCTTCTACAGCGTAGTCAGCGATATAACCTTCACTCTTCAACACTTCAGCAACTGATACTTTGATCTTGGAAGACGGCATGGATACAGCTGTTTTTTCAGCCATATGACCATTACGGATACGAGTAAACATATCCGCTAATGTATCTTGCATGCTCATGCATTTACTTCCTCAGTTGTGCAGCACAATGCGGTAGCAGTTTCCTGCCCAGACCATTGTGCTTACCATTTAACAAACTGTCTTACCAGCTTGCTTTCTTAAGACCCGGAACATCACCGCGCATTGCTGCTTCACGTAACTTGTTACGACACAGACCAAATTTACGATACACACCATGTGGGCGACCAGTAATCTGACAACGATTACGCTGACGGCTCGGGCTAGAGTCACGCGGCAGTTTCTGCAGCGCAACAGTTGCGTCCCAACGCTCTTCTTCCGAAGAGGCGGCACTATTAATAATTTCTTTAAGCTGTGTACGCTTAACAGCGTATTTAGCAACAGCTTTGGTGCGCTTATCTTCACGCGCCTTCATAGATGACTTAGCCATTCTTTACCCCTGTTAAATCTTAAACGGAAAATTCAGGGCAGCCAGCAGGGCGCGACCCTCGTCGTTTGTCTTAGCAGTAGTTGTGATCGTAATATCCAGACCACGCATCTTATCTACTTTATCAAATTCGATTTCAGGGAAGATAATCTGCTCTTTGACACCCATGCTGTAGTTGCCACGACCGTCAAAAGATTTCGGGTTCAGGCCACGGAAGTCACGAATACGCGGGATAGAAACATCTATCAGGCGATCCAGGAATTCCCACATCTGTTGTCCGCGCAAGGTAACCTTACAACCGATAGGCCAACCTTCACGTACCTTGAAACCAGCGATAGATGTACGCGCCAATGTCACTACAGGTTTCTGACCAGCAATTTTGGTCATATCATTTACAGCGTATTCCAACTGCTTTTTATCACCTAAAGCTTCACCCACACCCATGTTCAGTGTGATTTTAGTCAGACGCGGAACAGCCATAATGTTCGGGCTGCTTAACTCTTCTTTCAGCTTCTGCTTAACTTCGTTAGCATAAAGCGCTTTTAATCTTGACATAACATTCGCTCCTTATTTTCCGCCGCCGACGATTTCGCCGTTGGACTTGAAGAAGCGAACCTTGGTGCCATCTTCAAGCACTTTAAAGCCCACACGATCACCTTTACCTGTTGCTGAATTGAAAATCGCAACATTCGAAGTAGCAATCCCAGCTTCTTTCTCAACAATACCACCCGGCTTACCCAACTGAGGGTTAGGCTTGGTGCTTTTCTTGATCATGTTGATACCGGAAATAATAAGACGATCATCCTTCAATACACGAAGAACTTTACCGCGCTTACCTTTATCTTTACCTGCGATAACGACCACTTCGTCGTCACGTTTAATTTTACGCATGCTATACCTTTATCGCTTCCTACTACCTGCTCATGCTCAAAAACGCCAAACCCTTTCGGGAGTGGCGTTAAACAGACAAAACTCCAAAGAATTCTGTCTTAAAGCACTTCAGGCGCCAGGGAAATGATTTTCATGAACTTTTCAGAGCGAAGTTCACGCGTTACTGGGCCAAAAATACGCGTACCCATAGGTGCGTTGTTCGCATTCAGCAATACCGCAGAGTTAACATCAAAGCGGATTACAGAACCATCTGGACGACGAACACCTTTACGGGTACGTACAACAACGGCATTAAGAACCTGACCTTTTTTAACTTTACCGCGCGGAATTGCTTCCTTCACAGTAACTTTAATGATGTCACCAATACCTGCGTAACGGCGGTGTGAACCACCCAGAACCTTAATACACTGTACTCGCTTGGCACCGCTGTTATCAGCGACATCAAGCATCGATTCAGTTTGAATCATGGTCTACTCCAAAATATGTTAGCTGCCCGTCAAAATCATGACGGGCAAACCGTCACTGGAGCGAAGGCGCGTATTCTACACCTTCGCAGCACGCTCTTCAATACGTACAAGCGCCCAAGTTTTACTCTTGGAGTAAGGACGGGTTTCTTCGATCGTTACGAGATCACCCGCATGGCACTCATTCTTTTCGTCATGAGCATGCAGCTTAGAGGAGCGAGTCATGAACTTTCCGTATATCGGATGCTTCTCTTTACGCTCAACCAGAACTGTGATGGTTTTATCCATCTTGTCGCTGACGACACGGCCAACAACGGTTCGAGTACGTTTTTCAGCGCTCATTTTTCACCTGCCTTATCATTCAGTACTGTCTTAACGCGAGCCACGTCGCGACGAACCTGACCCAGAAGGTGAGTCTGTGACAGCTGACCAGTTGATTTCTGCATACGCAGATGGAACTGATCTTTCAGTAAACCCAGCAATACTTGCTGAAGTTCTTCTGAAGACTTTTCACGAAGTTCTTTGGCATTCATCACATCACCGTCCGTTTGACAATGGTTGTAGACACCGGCAATTTAGCAGTCGCAAGAGCAAAAGCTTCATTAACCAGTTCTTCAGGTACACCGCTAATTTCAAATAACACACGACCCGGCTGGATCTGCGCTACCCAATACTCAACGTTACCCTTACCTTTACCCATACGTACTTCTAGTGGCTTATTAGTAATCGGCTTATCTGGAAAGATACGAATCCAGATTTTACCACCACGTTTAACGTGACGGGTCATAGCACGACGCGCCGCTTCAATCTGGCGCGCAGTAATACGACCACGGCCGGTAGCTTTGAGACCGTACTCACCAAAGCTAACTTTGCTACCGCGATGTGCCAGACCGCGATTGCGGCCTTTCATCATCTTACGGAATTTAAGTCGTTTAGGTTGCAACATTGACGTTTACCTCACTTAGAACCTTTCTTCTTAGGTGCGTTATTTTTCTCAGCACGTACCTGACCGATACCACCAAGAACTTCACCTTTGAAGATCCAGACTTTAACGCCAATCACACCATAAGTAGTGTGCGCCTCATAAGGTGCGTAATCGATATCTGCACGCAGTGTATGCAAAGGTACACGACCTTCACGATACCACTCAGAACGTGCGATCTCAGCGCCACCTAAACGTCCGCCTACCTGAATCTTAATGCCCTTAGCACCTAAGCGCATTGCATTCTGAACCGCACGCTTCATAGCACGACGGAACATAACGCGACGCTCAAGCTGACTAGCAACACCTTGTGCCACTAACATTGCATCTAGTTCTGGCTTACGAATTTCTTCGATGTTGATGTGAACGGGAACACCCATCATTTTAGAAACAGCATTACGCAGTTTCTCAACATCTTCACCTTTTTTACCAATCACGATACCTGGACGAGCCGTGTATATAGTGATCTTTGCATTCTGTGCAGGACGCTCAATTTCGATGCGGCTGACAGAAGCATTTTTTAACTGACCTTCAAGGTATTCACGCACCTGAAGATCGTTCAGCAATTTTCTTGCATATTCAGACTTATCGGCATACCACACAGACGTGTGATCTTTGACGATTCCAAGTCGAATACCGGTCGGATGTATTTTCTGACCCATAACGAACTCTCCTAGCACTCAGCCTTAGTCGGACACCTTAACGGTGATGTGGGAGTTGCGCTTCAGGATGCGATCTGCGCGACCCTTGGCACGTGGCTTGATTCGCTTCATAGTCACACCTTCATCAACGAAGACAACAGAGACATGCAGCTCATCAATATCAGCACCGTCATTATGCTCGGCGTTTGCAATCGCAGACTCCAGCACTTTCTTGACGATATCTGCTCCTTTTTTCGGACTGAAAGCTAAGATATTCAAAGCTTCACCCACCGACTTCCCGCGAATCTGATCTGCGACTAAGCGCGCTTTCTGGGCAGAAATGCGGGCGCCTATTAATTTAGCAGCGACTTCCATCATTTAACCCCTTATTAACGCTTCTTAGCCTTCTTATCCGCAGCATGACCACGGTAAGTACGTGTAGCAGCGAATTCGCCAAGTTTATGGCCGACCATATCTTCAGTCACGAAGACTGGAACGTGCTGGCGGCCGTTATGAACTGCAATCGTCATCCCAACAAAATGTGGGAAGATAGTAGAGCGACGTGACCAAGTTTTAATTGGCTTACGATCGCCCGCATCAATTGCAGCCTCTACCTTCTTCAACAGGTGAAGGTCGATAAATGGACCTTTCTTCAGTGAACGTGGCACAGCTGTATCCTCAAGTTAGTTACTTAGCCGAACGACGACGAACGATTAGTTTGTTCGTACGCTTGTTCTTACGTGTCTTATAACCTTTAGTTGGAACGCCCCACGGTGTAACAGGATGACGACCGCCCGAAGTACGACCTTCACCACCACCATGTGGGTGATCAACTGGGTTCATTGCAACACCGCGGACGGTAGGACGAACACCCAACCAACGCTTAGCACCGGCTTTACCGAGCTGACGAAGACTATGTTCGCTGTTGCCAACTTCACCCAACGTTGCGCGACACTCAACCAGCACTTTACGCATTTCACCAGAACGCAGACGCAATGTAGCGTAAGTTCCTTCACGCGCAACTAACTGAGCAGATGTACCCGCAGAACGAGCGATCTGAGCACCTTTACCAGGCTTCAGTTCGATACAGTGAATAACACTACCCAAAGGTATGTTGCGCAACGGCAACGTGTTACCCGCTTTAATATCAGCATCAATACCGGAAACAACAGTAGCTCCAGCAACAACACCTTTTGGCGCAATAATGTAGCGACGCTCACCATCTGCATATTTCAGCAGGGCAAGGTGCGCAGTACGGTTCGGATCATATTCCAGATGTTCAACAACGGCTGGGATACCATCCTTATTGCGACGAAAATCAACTACACGATAATGCTGCTTATGACCGCCACCAATGTGACGAGTCGTAATGCGACCATTATTGTTACGACCACCGCTCTTGCTTTTCTTTTCGATCAATGCAGCTAAAGGCTTGCCTTTATGCAGCTCAACACTTGCAACCTTAACTACGTGACGACGTCCAGCAGAGGTTGGCTTTGATTTCATAACCGCCATAACTTAACCTCTCTTATTCGCCACCAAGAAAATCAATCTCAGAGCCAGCAGCAAGACATACATATGCCTTACGAACATCGCTACGCTTGCCTAGGCCGCGTGCAGTGCGCTTGGTCTTACCCTTAGCATTGAGAACGTTTACGCCAGATACTTTGACGTTAAACAGCTGCTCAACCGCTTCTTTGATTTCAGGTTTGGTAGCATCTTTAGCCACACGAAAAACTACCTGCTGAGCATCGTCAGCGACAATAGTTGCTTTTTCCGAGATATGAGGACCTAACAATACTTTGTATAGACGTTCCTGGTTCATGCTAATGCCTCCTCAATTTTCTTAAGAGCAGGTACAGTAACTACAACCTTATCAAAACCAACCAGGCTAACCGGGTCGATTCCTGCAACATCACGTACGTCCACATGCGGAACATTACGAGCAGCCAGGTATAGGTTTGCTTCAACATCTTCAGTTACGATCAACGCGTTTGCCAGATCAAATTCTTTCATCTTAGCAATAAACTGTTTAGTTTTTGGCGTATCCATGGAGAACTGATCAACAACTACCAGGCGATCCTGGCGAACCAATTCAGAGAAGATGCAACGCATCGCTGCACGATACATTTTTTTGTTCACTTTCTGCGAGTGGTTACGAGGCTTCGCAGCAAACGTAACGCCACCACTACGCCAGATAGGCGAACGAATTGTACCGGCACGCGCACGACCTGTTCCTTTCTGACGGAATGGCTTAGCACCACCACCAGAAACTTCAGAGCGAGTTTTCTGTGCTTTTGTACCTTGACGAGCACCAGCCAGGTATGCGTTAACAACCTGGTGAACCAATGCTTCGTTGAATTCTTTACCAAATGCCAGATCGGATACTTCGACCGATCCATTAGCTCCAGCGAGATTCAGATTCATCATAACCCCCCTTAGGCGCCAGCTTTAACAGCTAGTTTAACGATTACGTCACCGCCAGTTGCGCCTGGAACAGCACCCTTGATCAATAACAGGTTACGTTCTACGTCTACACGTACAACTTCTAGAGTCTGAACAGTAACGCGCTCAGCGCCCATGTGACCTGCCATCTTCTTGCCTTTCCAAACACGACCAGGAGTCTGACACTGACCGATGGAACCTGCAGAACGGTGAGATAGTGAGTTACCATGAGTCGCATCTTGCATGGAAAAGTTCCAGCGCTTAATAGCACCCTGGAAACCTTTACCTTTAGATTGACCGGCAACATCTACTTTCTGACCTACTGCGAAGCGCTCAACCGTTAGTGAATCACCAACGTTGATACCTTCATCACCCGACAGACGGAACTCCCACAAACCACGTCCTGCTTCTACGCTAGCTTTAGCGAAGTGACCCGCTTTTGGTTTGTTCAGGCGATTAGCCTTAACAGCACCAGTAGTCACCTGCACAGCCATGTAGCCGTCAGTTTCAACAGTTTTAACCTGCGTTACGCGATTCGGATCCACCTCGATGACCGTGACTGGCACGGATACGCCATCTTCTGTGAAGATGCGAGTCATACCCGCTTTACGTCCGATTAAACCTACAGACATTTCCTATACCTCTTGCCAGTTGTGTACGGGGCTGTTACCCACTACGGCTGTCCATTTCAGGAACATTCCACAAACAGCGCTTCATTAAATAAATAATTCTGCGCAGTGACTGATTAGCCTAAACTGATCTGCACTTCTACACCCGCAGCTAGATCCAGCTTCATCAAAGCATCAACAGTTTTTTCTGTTGGCTCAACGATATCCAGAACACGCTTATGCGTACGAATTTCGTACTGATCACGCGCATCTTTATTGACATGCGGAGAGATCAGAACGGTAAAACGTTCTTTGCGAGTTGGAAGCGGGATCGGACCATGCACCTGTGCACCCGTACGCTTAGCAGTATTTACAATTTCCTGCGCGGACGAATCGATCAGGCGATGATCAAACGCTTTCAGACGAATTCTGATTTTCTGATTTTGCATTTTGATCACACTTTTCAAATGATTATTACGGCAATAGCCGACCTCCCCTTCTATGAAGGGGACGCAAATTCTACTCAGGAGAGCAGCCCACGTCAAGGCCGGCCGACTAATTATTAACCAAAAGCAAAAAAGCCCTCAATAAGAGGGCTTTTTACTATCACTCAATCCCGAAAAGGAATTACGCGATAATTTTAGATACTACACCAGCGCCTACAGTACGACCGCCTTCACGAATCGCAAAACGCAGACCTTCATCCATTGCGATTGGTGCAATCAGAGTAACAACCATCTTAACGTTGTCACCTGG
>NZ_FOOU01000016.1 GCF_900113275.1 Neptunomonas qingdaonensis | reverse complement strand
AGCTGCGAGTAAGTAAGTCATTTAATGTGGTATGCATTGCACTGGCGAACAAGTTGTCGCGGATAGCCTATGCTGTTTTAAGTAAGAATGAGCCTTATCAGGCACAACAGGTTTAATCGGGTTTGCAATAATAGAGCGTGATGATGAAAACGGTTGACCGTCCGGGTGGCAAACCTGTCATAAAAAACAGCTGTGAAAAGCTGCCGGCTTTTTAAGGGCTATCTGGCGCGGATGCTCATCGTGGAGCGGGAATAACACATTCCTAATTAAAGACTCCGAATACATTAGCGCAAAACCACCTCATGATCACAAATCTGTGTTGCAATCATGAGGGGAACCATACATTTTTATGCCTGTTGTGTTGTCGATTCAGCAGTGCTTGCCAGAAGCTGATCATCCAGCTCAAGCAGCACAGACTCCAGCAGATGATGCTCTGCCCCTAATACCGCCATGTCATCCACCGTAAGCGGCTGCTGCAGGCGTTTCAGATAAAAGTGGCCATCGTGTGAGTAGATCTTGTCGCCGATAATGGGGTAACCCAAATGAGCAAGATGGGCACGAATCTGATGCTTGCGGCCAGTGAATAGCTCACATTCGATCAGTGATTTATCAGCCTGTCGTTCCAGAACCCGAAAGACTGTTTTACTGAATTTTGGCTTAGGGTAGTCTGTTAAACAGTTAGGGTCGACAACATACATCTGGCTTCGAATGACACTAGCCATCTTCCCGGATAACTCGCACTCAAAGGTCAGTTGATCCCAGGCCGGGCTACCATTAACCCATGCATGATATACCTTCCTGCGGACGAGCTGCTGAAAATGCTTTTTCCATTTCTGATCTGCATTTTTGTCTTTGGCAATCAGTAAAATACCGCTGGTTTCTGTATCCATTCGATGCAACAGACGCGCATCAGCATAGGCGGTTTCACGCCTGATCAGTGAGATCAATGTCTGATAAAGATTACGCGTGGTGCGGCTAACCGGCAGTAAGGCGGGCTTATACACCGTCATCAGCTCATCGTTTTGCCACAGGAGCCGCCAATTAACGTCGACCTGAGCTTCAAGATGATCCGCTAAATAGAGGGTTACCTGTTGCCCGATAACAAGCGGGTAGGCCGGCGGAACAACCAGACCATCAACCTTGACCCAGCCCTCCTGAAAAGAGTACGGCAACTGAGCAACATCACGCTCAACCAGTCGGGCAGCTAAAAACGCAGCAACTGTGCTGACAGACTCCGTCAGCACAGAAAAATTCAAACAAAAACCTTCCTCCGCCTGCTCTCTTTCTGAAAGTGGAAGACAATCCTGCGTCAAGGCATCTCCGCAGAATGCTCAAAACTTTTGCTAAAAAATGCCTGAAATGTAAACAGGCAAAGAGAGGCGAGTCCCCAGATCAAACCGGTAACAACACCCAGATCAATTATACCGCGCCACGGCTGCGCCAACTGATGCACCAGCAGAACCATCGCGATAATCCCCAGCGTCAGACTGTAGGTCACAATCATGCGTTTACGAATAATTGAAAAGAATCCCATGCAAAACAGCGGCGCTAACAACAACCTCAACGGCGTAACATTTTGAGACAGATAGAGGATACGAGCAGCCACTCGGGGAGACCACGCCTGCTGAAAGCCTCGATATCCTTCAGAAAAGCCCATAAAAATAATACACGCCACTAGCGCCAGCCAATGATACCACTCAAGGTTGTAATCAAAGGTTTGCCAACCGATCGCACTTAATCGATAGATGGCACTACCCAGCAGCAAACCGATACCCGTGATGCCCCACAGAACAGCAATATACCCTAGCACTCTCGTATCTCTTCCAGATTTCGCCATTTAAGCTGCGTATTGTACTCAACTTTGACCGATACTAAACAAAAAAAACCGCCCATTAAGGGCGGTGAAGTGCACGTTACTCACTCAAAACTTACATAGATACTTTCATTTATAGCTTAATAACCCTTCAACTCATCAATGTACTCCGGCAAGAACAGCGAAATCTGGGGTACATAAGTGATCAGCATCAGGAAGCCTAACAACAGACATAACCACGGCAGACACGCCTTAATTACCCAGATCATATTCTGTCCGGTAATACCCGCCGTTACGAAGAGGTTCAGCCCCACCGGCGGCGTTAACATACCGATCTCCATGTTCACTACCATGATGATACCCAGATGGATCGGGTCAATACCCAGCTGTACAGCGATCGGGAATAAGATAGGCGCCATAATCAATATGATCGCTGACGGCTCCATAAAGTTACCAGCCATCAGCAGTAAGATGTTCACCACGATCAGGAAGCCCCACGCCGGCAAGCCCCACGCCATGATCGATTCAGCAATCGTATGCGGGATACGTTCGGTCGTCAGCACGTGAGCGAACAGCATCGCATTGGCAATAATGAATAACAGCATCAGGGATACTTTTGACGCATCAAGTATCACTTTGCGAACTTCTGGATCCGCAAAGGACTTAGGAATCGCCATCAACATCTGAGCGGTATTACGCGCAGCAGCCGAGGCATAGTTTTCACCCTCTTTCTGCCACGGAATGCCCTTCATCGGACCGATATCACGGTAACCAATCACGGCAATAAAATAACCGTACACGGCTGCAACGGCAGCGGCTTCTGTCGGTGATGCTATACCCCCGTAGATAGAGCCCAGTACGATGATGATCAACATCATCCCACCTAACGCAATCACACCTGAACGCGCCAGGGCTTTAAAGCCTGGGAACGGCTGTGCAGGCAGCCCCTTAATGCGCGCCACAATATAAATAGCGATCATCAAAATAAGACCCATCATCAAGCCAGGTATGAAACCGGCCATAAACATACGTGAAGCAGACACTTCAGTCGCCGCTGCATAGACCAGCATAACGATTGAAGGTGGAATCAAGATCCCTAACGTACCTGCGTTAGCAACAACACCTGCGGCAAAAGATTGTGGATAACCTGAACGCACCATGCCGGCGATACAGATAGTTCCAATCGCCGCTACCGTAGCAGGAGATGAGCCCGACACCGCAGCAAACAGCATACAGGCCATAACCGAAGCCATCGCCAGACCACCGCGAATGTGGCCTACGGTATCAACGGCAAAGTTGATCAGGCGTTTGGCAACACCACCGGTCGACAAAAATGCCGATGACAATATAAAGAAAGGGATCGCTAACAGCGTATAATGCTCAGATGTTGCTTCAAATAATTTTAGCGAAATAGACGCTAGCGAATCATTAGAGAACATCAGAATAGTAGCCACGGACGACAGCCCCAGTGCAACGGCTATCGGCATACCGATAAACATACAAAAGAACAGGGTGATGAAAAGAACGGCGATAGTCATGATTTATCTCCCTTATCTTTATTGGAATCGGTATCACCCAATGATGACTCTTTCAGCGCTTTGGCAATCTCCATCGACTCTTCGGCTTCATCCGCAAAATGGAAACCATCCGCTTGACCAATGATGACTTTCCAGCCGAGTTGCAGGAAACGAACAATCAATAAAACAAATCCGATCACCAGAATACTGGTCGGCATCCAACGTGGAATCGGAACATCCTCCAGCTCAATGCCAATCTTGATTAGCTTCTCGATATAGATCCACGATCCATATAAAAACAGAAAGCAATAGATCAGACACAGCACGATGGCCAGCACTGTCAAAAACCTGTGTATTCTGCTTGGCAACATTTTCACGAACACATCAACGCCAATATGTGCACCCACCTTAACGCCATAGGAAGCACCAAACAGTACAAACCAGGCGGACATCAGCAAAGTCACTTCCTGAGCCCAGTGGATACCCGCGTTGAAACCAAACCTGGCCACCACCTCAGCGAATACTAATAGGGTCATTGATACTATGAGTAAGGATAAAAAGCCCTCCTCAAAGTTCGAAATCAGTTTTTTAATCATCACAGCCCCCATCGACACGACTTACATCGATTATTTTTATGTTGAGACAACACTTACAGGACAGCTCAACCCAGACAACAAATCAGTGCAACTAATCATTACGACGATTATGTACAGCTGCAGCAGCACAGGGAGAAGCTCTCTTCTAAACAATATTCTCTAGGTATTACTTTCTAGGTAAGAATTTCTGGAAAATACAGACGGACCGGGACGGCCCGCCTGTAAAGCAATACAAGCTTATTGATTAGCGGCTTGGGCTGCGTTAATCAGCTGAACACCGATATCTTTTTCAAACTGCTTCCAAACAGGCTTCATTGCATCAACCCACTGCTGGCGCTCAGTATCTGTCAGGGTGATGATTTCAGAACGATTAGAGTCAATAATTTGCTGCTTATCTTCATTAGCTTTTTCATCAGCAATGCCATTACCGTATGCAATGGCATCACTCAGTGCTTTTTTCAGCTCAACGCGCAGATCATCATCCAGCGACATCCAGAACTCAGTAGAAGTCACCACTAAGTAATCAAGAACACCGTGATTAGATTCGGTGATGTAAGGCTGTACTTCGAAGAATTTTTGCGAGTAGATATTCGACCAGGTATTTTCCTGACCGTCGATAGCCCTGGTCTGCAGTAGTGTAAATACTTCAGAAAACGGTTTTTTCAGAGGGACGGCTTCAACCGCTTCAAACTGCGCCTGAAGCACATCAGAGGTCATAATACGGAATTTTCTGCCCGCAGCATCTGCAGGTACTCTCAATGGGTTACTCGCAGACAACTGCTTCATACCATTATGCAGGTAACCCAGACCTATCAGCCCTTTCGATTCAAGCGAGCTTAATAGCCCCTGACCTTCTGGACCTTGCTGAAAACGCTCCACAGCGTCCATGTCTTTAAACAAGAAAGGTAGATCGAAGACCTGCAATTCTGGTGTGTATTTTTGGAATTTAGATAATGAAGGCGCAATTAGCTGAATATCGCCTAGCAACATTGCTTCAAGCTCCTTGCCATCGCCGAACAACTGCGAGCTGGGAAACACCTCAACTTTGACTTTCCCGGCAAGACGCTCATCGACCAGCTCTTTGAATTTAAGAGCCATCTGTCCTTTAGGGGTACTTTCAGCAACTACATGAGAAAATTTAATTTCGATTGGGGCTGCTACAGCGGCCTGGGCACCCAGTGCCAAAGCGATTGCAGTTACAGCGGCGGTCAATAAACGCATAGTGTCTCTCCTGTTATTGGATTTATTCTGCTTGTTGTGCGTTTTTACTCACGTCTGCTTTGTAAAGCCCTGACGTCAGCGTCTACACTAATAAAGCAAAGACGATGCCATAAAATATTTTATTTTATAAAACAGCAAGTTATAAAAATCTTTCTGTTTTTTTCAATCCAAAATGGCGTAGTTCCACCCATCGGCAAACAGATAAAATGGCGGAAAACCACCCATCCTGTTTGAATTAGAGGCGGAGCAAATGCCAGGAGCGTCATTTTTTGATATGGGTTAGAGACAAAAACTAAAGAATCACTATAGTTTGCCGCTGTTAAGTTTATATTAAGATGATATTTGTAACTCAGGAGTAAGATGTGGCTTCCAGGATGAATACCAACAAAGGAATGTCTATTCAGACGAAGGTCAACTTTTCACTTATTGCTGTTTTCTTGGTTGTGTTCATCAGCAGCCTAACCGCTATATTCAAAAGTGAAACCGAACTCAGCCATCAGGTCGCGCGTAAAACCACACTCGCAACCGCTGACTCCTATTTTGACAGCATCAATATATTGATGCTCAGCGGAGCAATGACCAACCGTGCCACATTACAGCAGAAAATCATCACAAATGACGACCTCACAGAAGCCAGAATTATACGTGGCGATGCCGTTTCAGGCGTATACGGGGCCGGTTCAAGCGATTCAGGCATAGAGGATGACTTTGATCGACGCGCAATGAAAGGCGAACATATCGTTGAAGAGATAAATGATGATAAAGGCCATCGACTGGTTGTCGTGACGCCCATGAAAGCGTTAAGCAACTACAAAGGCACTAATTGCCTGCTCTGCCATCAGGTCAGCGAGGGTGATATTCTCGGTGCCGTTCGCGTGACCTACTCCTTTAACAGCCTTGATGCAGCCATCACCAGCAATATCACGGCTATAGCTTTGGTAGAGTTGGCTTTATTTATCGCAGGCATTATTGTCATCAGTTTGCTCCTTCGCCGGTTAGTTATCACACCTATCAACCGCCTCAGCAATACCATCCAGAGCATCGAAAAAGAGGGCAACCTCAATCTGAGAATAGATGTTACCTCGCAAGATGAAATCGGACATATGTCCACCGCCTTTAACTCAATGCTGAACCATTTTCACGACAGCCTACAGCAAGTAAGTATTACCATTTTACAATTGGGAACGTCCAGCACACAGATTAACAAGATAGCCAATATGGCGTCTCAAGCCGTTAGTAATCAACAACTTCAAACCAGCGCTGTTGCTTCAGCAATCCAACAGATGGAGTCTGCGACACATAGCGTAGCGACTAATGCAGAACATACCGTTGCCGCTTCAGATTTAGCGCTTAAGGAAACCAACAGCGGTACTCAAATCACTCAGGCGGCATTACAAGAGATTGAAAGCCTGAAAGAGAATATGGTACGCGCTACGCACGCCATTCAACAGTTGAATACTCAAAGCCAGAATGTAGGGACGGTGTTAGAGGTGATCCAGAAAATTGCCGGACAAACCAACTTACTGGCCCTGAACGCCGCCATAGAGGCAGCACGTGCCGGCGAGCAAGGCAGAGGCTTTGCGGTTGTCGCCGACGAAGTCAGAACGCTCGCCAGCCGAACCCACCAATCTACCGAAGAAATTAACAATATTATCGGACGTTTACAAAAAGATGCTGAAGGAGCGGTTTCCGTGATGCAAATTGCTATGAACAGCGCTGAAGCCGGTGTTGAAAGCGTACAGAAAACATCAAATGCGTTGATAAATATTGCAGAAGAAGTGCGTGTCATCAATGACATGAACCATAAGGTAGCCAGTTCCATTCAGGAGCAATCACAAATGACAGCGAGCGTAGAAGCCAGTGTTCACGATATCAGCCAGAGCGCCAGCCGAACAGCCGATCGCGCTTCCCAGTTAACAACGGTTTCTGCCGAGCTGGCAACGCTGGCCTCACAATTGGGCACATTGGTCAGCCGTTTTAAACTTTAAAGTCGTTCTTATCCAGCCCGTATTTACACATTTTGTCATACAAGGTTTTGCGCGGCAGGCCGAGGCTACTCAGCGTGTCCTTTATTGATCCTCCATGACGGGCCAGCTCAGTTTGCAAAAGAATTTTCTCAAAGCGCTCAACCTGCTTCGGCAGGGTCATTTGCCCCGTCTCAGCACTGTCTGTAATCGGGCGGTTGTCAAAGTCAAAGGTACAGCTTTCCCCTAACAGCACATAACGCTCGGCCAAATTACGTAATTCTCTGACATTGCCCGGCCAATCATGCGTCATCAGACTATGCATACGCTCTATGCTCAGCGGCAACACTTCCCGACCATATTGTGTGGATGCCAGAATGGAAAAGTGCTGAAACAACATAGGAATATCGTCAAGCCGCTGCCTTAACGGAGGAATATCGACACGTACCACATTTAATCGATAGTACAAATCTTCACGAAACCTTCCCTGCTCGGCCTGCGTTTTCAAGTCGGCTTTACTCGCCGCTATCACCCGAATATTCAACGGGATCAACTCGTTAGAGCCAAGTCGTTCAATGGTTCGCTCCTCCAGCACTCTGAGTAATTTAACCTGCAGACTCAGCGGCATACTCTCAATTTCATCGAGAAACACCGTGCCACCATCAGCATGCTCAAACTTACCAATGCGTTTCGCTTTTGCATCAGTAAAAGCGCCCTTTTCATGCCCGAATAACTCACTTTCTATCAAGCTTTCGGGCACGGCGCCACAGTTAATCGCTACAAAATTCTTGTCACGTCGGCTACTGTGTTCATGGATATAACGGGCCAACAGATCTTTACCTGAGCCTGTCTCAGCAAGAAGCAGTATATCGGCAGGTGTATCGGCCACCGTATTAACTAAGCGTCGCAGCTGAATCACGGACGGCGAATTGCCGATAATACGCGGGCCAGGTGCACTTTGCGCTTCCAGTTCCAGGCGTAACCGACGGTTTTCGATGGTCAGGGCCCGTTTCTCCATTGCCCGGCGCACAATATCTACCAGCAATTCAGTTGAAAATGGCTTTTCAATAAAGTCATAGGCACCGTTGCGCATAGCGCTGACTGCCATTGATATATCACCATGCCCGGTAATCAGGATGACCGGCAGATCTACATCAATAGCCCGTGCTTTTCGCATCAACTCAAGCCCATCAACACCGGGCATATTAATATCGGTCACCAACACACCGCACCACTGCTCAGTTATATGTTCAAGCGCCTGCTCTGCCGTAGCCAGAGCAATCACGCTATAACCGGCCAGTTCAAGCGTTTGTCCTGCTGAAAGTCTGATATGTTTCTCATCATCAACCAGCAGCACAGTATTATTCTGATTAATGTTATCTTGATCCAGGTTCAGAGACTGCATACGTTTTCCCGTTACAAAGATGTCAGTTGTTGGCTAAAATCCCGGGCAGAATCTGCCGGCAGTGAAAGCGTAAAGACAGCGCCACCTTCAGGATGATTGGAGACACTCAGTTGCCCACCCAGGCTATCAATAATACGATACGAAATTGACAGTCCAAGGCCGAGGCCCTGACCTGCTTTCTTAGTCGTATAGAAAGGCTCAAACACCCGCTCTAACTCCTTCTCAGGAATTCCCGGGCCATAATCACGCACCTGTAAAATCAGCTTCGCCTCCTGAGAACTCAGCAAGATATCAATCTTTTTATTTTCCTGTGTTTCCATTGCCTGCATAGCATTACTGATTAAGTTAACCATTACCTGTTCTATCCGAACGATATCACCCAAAACATAACAGGACTCTAAATTCTTCGGCCAGTTAATCGAGACTTTTTCACGTCCCAGACGTCCATACATAATGGACATAGCGCCCTCTTTAACTGATTGCATAGAAACTGATTCTGTATGACCACTGGTTTTTCGGGCGAACTCTTTTAACGGATGAATGATCTTTGCCATGCGTTCGGTTAACTGACTTATTTCAGACAAATTGGTGGCTACCGGTTCCAGACGATTCATTTTCAAAAACTGTCGTGCATTATCTGCATAGGCCCGAATAGCCGTCAGGGGCTGATTCAGTTCGTGATTGATACCCGCTGACATCTGCCCCAACACCGCCAATTTAGCGGTTTGAATCAGCTCATTCTGCGTGTTCTTATGCAGGTCCATCTCTTCTCTGATTTTTTCATTGGCATATGTCAGATCGATAGTCCGTTCGCGCACACGGCTTTCCAGCTCTGCCTGGGAGTTTTGCAGCGCAAGTTCATACTCTTTACGCTGAGTGATATCATGAATCGTCACGATAAAGCGCTTAGTATCCTCTCTGTGCATTTTCCCAATGGTGACCTCAATAGGAAAACCACTTCCATCCTGGCGCTGACCCGATGCTTCTATGAACAGGTCTGGCAATTCGCTCAAAGCCGCTCGCGTAATGTGCTGCCAACAAACCGAACGATCCGCCTGCGATAAAAATAAGCTAAAGTATTGATGCTTTACATCCTCCTCGCTGTAACCGAATAACTTTTCAGCCATATGATTAAACGATTCAACCCGCCCCTCTTTATCCAGCGTTATCAGCCCCGCCTGAGTATTATCGATAATATCCCGAATGCGGGATTCATTTCTCTCCAGCGTTTGTATTTCCCGTAGCTTAAAACGTGTACGCTCTTTGACGATACGGCGCCTGGAAGTGACAACCATCACCAATAACACCAGCGCGATATACACAAAGGCAGCCAGCATGACTGCGTTCAGCACCTGCTTATGCACCGGCTTCATACTGGCAAGAATTGAAACCGTATAACCCGCGTCCTCAACAGGTGTGCTCTGCAAAAGAAACTCTCCGCTTTTCAAGTCATCCAGCGCTCCATTACGCAGCGTGTCAGCATCCACCAGTGTGATCAACTGACTCCCATCGTCGCGTTGCTCGCGCTTAATGATATTCAGCGACGTCAGCGGGTAGTCTCCATAACGCATACTTTGGTAAATTCGCTGTGTATCAGTTTCTAACAACGGCGTCAGTGTATGAAACTTCCAATCTTTACGCGTCGAGATAAAAATAACACCGTCCTCATCGCTCACAATCAGATCAGTAGAAACATCATTCCAATCCGTCTCAATCTCATTAAGATCGATTTTTACCACCACTGCACCAATAATCTTGCCACGATGCTCAACAGGATAAGAAAAAAAGTAACCGCGTTTTTTAGACGTAGTACCTAATGCAAAATAACGCCCGGGACGTCCCTGAATAGCATCCTGAAAGTAGGGCCTGAATGCAAAGTCCCTACCGACAAACGAAGCGTCTTTACTCCAGTTACTCGCCGAAACCGTTAACCCTTCTTCGTTCATTAAGTAGGTATCAGATGCGCCGATAACGTCATTAACCTGCTCAAGATAGAGATTAGCCCGCATTTGGGCATCATTGCTCCCATCATATAGCAGTGTGTTAATTAACTCAGAGTGGGTGGATAGTAAGCGAGGCAGGTCTTTATAACGGTCCAGTGTCTGCTGTAAACTCAGCATGTAACGATTCATATCTGCCTTGGTTTTCTGTTGCAGAGAACCCATTCCCTGATGGCGGCTCAAGCTTGTCACCTGAATCAGTAACAATATAAAGCCGCACACCAGAGCCAGGACGATTAAGGGACGGTAAGTTAAAAAATACCTTGCCAGAATCACACTCCTTCTAAATAATTTATAACCAAACCAACAGATCTTAGTATGAAGTGGAAATTATCTGCTGCTATGATTCTATAGGAAACCTTTAATTTCTACACCGAAGCACGCAGAATGCTATTTTTTCGATCCACGTTTAACGACTCCTTTAATTCATTAAGTAAAGATGACCGAGATACCTTATGCTGAAACGTACTAAAATTGTAGCTACTTTAGGACCGTCAACGGATAAGCCCGGCGTGCTCGAGGCATTAATTCGCGCTGGTGTAAATGTTGTACGCTTGAACTTCTCACACGGCACCGCTAACGACCATCGTCAGCGTGCACAAGCCGTGCGGGAAACAGCACGGCGCATCGGTAAAGTGGTCGCTGTCATGGGTGACCTGCAGGGTCCTAAAATCCGCATTGCTAAATTCAAAACAGACCGAATTGAGTTAAAAAGCGGCGATCTGTTCACGCTGGATGGCGAACTCTCCAGCACAGCAGGTGACCAGCATCAGGTCGGTCTCGATTATAAAGAGCTGCCAAAGGACTGCCTCCCCGGCGACGTTTTACTGCTGGATGATGGCCGGATGCAACTCAAAGTACTCAAGGTCAACGGCTCACGCGTCGAAACAGAAGTCTTACTCAATGGCCCTCTGTCCAACAATAAAGGGATTAACAAACAAGGCGGAGGCTTATCTGCAGCTGCCCTGACTGATAAAGATAAACGTGACATTCTGGTCGCTGCAGAACTGGACATGGACTACGTTGCTGTATCTTTCCCTCGCTCGGCAGCCGACATAGACGAAGCCCGCGCACTATTGAAAGCAGCAGGTTGTCGTGCCGAGATCATTGCCAAAATAGAACGCGCCGAAACGGTAGCCGATGATGAAGTGCTGGATGCACTCATCCTCGCCAGTGATAGCGTCATGGTTGCTCGTGGTGACCTGGGCGTTGAAATCGGTGATGCGCAGTTAATTGGCGTGCAAAAACACATTATCAATCGCGCCCGCGAATTAAGCCGTACCGTCATTACTGCCACACAAATGATGGAGACCATGATCAAAAACCCAATGCCGACACGTGCCGAGGTATTTGATGTCGCCAATGCAATACTCGATGGCACCGATGCCGTCATGCTCTCGGCAGAAACAGCTGCAGGGGATTTTCCCATCGAAGTCGTCAGATCGATGACTGAAATCTGCCAGGGGGCCGAACGCCACCAGTCCGCACGTCCGAGCGTCACCAGTATTACCCAGCAAAGCGACCGGATAGATGAAACCATTGCCCGCTCGGCGATGTATACCGCCAACCATCTCATCGGCATCAAAGCGATTATTTGTCTGACAGAATCCGGATCAACACCTCGCTGGATGTCCCGTATCCGCTCAGGGTTACCTATTTACGCACTCACCCGCCATGATCGCATCATGCGCCGTATGGCACTGTATCGTGGTGTAGAAGCAATGTTCTTCGATGCGACCAACGTCGATGAATCTCGTTTAAATGATGAGATTCTTGCCGGACTAAAAGCCAAAGAGCTACTCAATAGTGGTGACCTGATCATACTGACTCGTGGCGCTACTATCGGCGAAAATGGTCGTACTAACTCGATGCAGGTGCTGCAGGTTCCTTAGAAAATCTCAACACACTGTCTGACACAGCTATTTGATCTAAGGAGGCTCTTGCCTCCGTTTTTATTTGAATCTTAGAAGCGTATTGTGTTTTAACTGATAATCTTTCACTGAACCGCCAAACAACCGGATAGCCTTATGAATCTCGCTGCTCAAATTGCTCAGGAACTAGGGGTGCGCCCACAACAGGTTTCAGCAACCATCACTTTGCTGGATGAAGGCGCCACCGTTCCTTTTATTGCCCGTTATCGCAAAGAGGTAACCGGCGCTCTGGATGATATTCAGCTACGTCAGCTGGCGTTGAGGGTTGATTATCTAAGAGATCTTGATAGCCGCAAACAAACCATTCTGAGCAGCATCAAAGAGCAGGGCAAGTTAACCGAAACTCTCGCCAGCGCCATCGCATCAGCAGACACCAAAGTGCGCCTCGAAGATCTGTATCTGCCCTATCGCCCAAAACGCCGCACTAAAGCGCAGGCTGCACGTGAAGCCGGACTGGAACCCCTCGCCTTACAGCTGCTGAACACCGGGTGTGACCCTCAGCAAGCCGCCTGCCCCTTTATTAGTCCGGAAAAAGAGATCGCGGATGCAGATGCCGCATTAGCCGGAGCACAACAGATTCTGATTGAACAGTTCTCAGAGCAGGCAGAACTATTGGAGCGATTACGCACCTGGTTATGGCAGAACGGCATTATCAATGTCAGCGTGGCCCGCGGTAAAGCATCAGACAATAGTAAATTCCGTGACTACTACGACCATCAGGAAGCGATCCGAAATATGCCATCACATCGCGCCCTGGCGATGTTTCGCGGCAGTAAAGAGGGCGAACTGAAAATTACGCTGCTACCGCCAGAATCGATGCATAAGGACCCCATTCAAGCCATCGCTCAACAAAACCACATCCCTGCAGGCAAAGGACTCCGCGCGTTGTGGTTGCAGAACTGCGTTGAGCTGACATGGAGTCAGAAACTGCACAAACAGATTGAAAACGATCTGCTTAAACGCTTGCGTGATGAGGCTGAAACGGAAGCCATTGACGTTTTTGCGCGCAACCTGAAAGATTTGCTGCTAGCAGCCCCCGCCGGACAGAAAGTAACCCTGGGACTTGATCCTGGCCTCAGGACCGGCGTTAAGGTAGCCGTCGTCGACTCCACCGGAAAATTACTCGATCATGGCAATATTTATCCGCACGCTCCGCATAAAAAGTGGGATGAATCCGTTAGCACGCTGGCCAAGCTCGCCGCTAAGCACAAGGTCTCGCTGATCAGTATCGGTAACGGCACCGCGTCCCGGGAGACCGAGCAACTGGTAAAAGAGCTGAGTAAACGCCACCCCGAACTCAACCTAACCTCTGTGATCGTCAATGAAGCGGGAGCTTCCATCTATTCTGCTTCCGAACTGGCCAGTCGCGAATTTCCGGATCTGGATGTCACTATCCGAGGCGCAGTATCTATCGCACGACGCCTGCAAGACCCGCTCGCCGAACTGGTAAAAATCGAGCCTAAGGCGATTGGTGTCGGACAATATCAGCATGATGTCGACCAGAAAGCATTAGCGGGGTCACTAGAAAATGTTGTCGAAGATGGCGTCAACCATGTAGGCGTTGATCTGAACACCGCCTCCTGTGAGTTATTATCACAGGTGGCCGGATTAAACCGCACTACCGCACAGAACATCATTGACTACCGGGATAAACAAGGACGCTTCACTGATCGAAAGCAGTTACTCAAAGTTCCTCGTCTTGGCGCCAAGGCTTTTGAGCAATGTGCTGCCTTTCTCAGAATCCGCGACGGCAAACAGCCTCTCGATAATTCCGCAGTGCACCCTGAAGCGTATCCTCTGGTAGATAAAATGGCGTTAACGCTACGCTGTAAAACGGCTGAACTTATCGGTAACAGCACCTTAATAAAGACACTTGCTGCACAACAGTTCATTTCCGATCAATATGGTGAATATACCGTAAATGACGTGATCGCCGAACTGGAGAAGCCCGGCAGAGATCCACGACCTGAGTTTAAAACCGCGCAGTTTGCAGAGGGCGTAGAAACACTCAAAGACCTGCACATCGGTATGCAGCTAGAGGGCGTTATCACCAACGTGACAAACTTCGGTGCTTTTGTTGATATCGGCGTACATCAGGACGGACTGGTGCATATTTCACAGTTAGCAGACCGGTTTGTTAAAGATCCGCACTCTATTGTTAAAACCGGCGATATTGTTCAGGTTCGTGTAACCGAGGTGGACGAAGCCAGACGACGTATTGCGTTGTCGATGAAAAGCCAGGCCACAGTCGGGAAACCCGTACCTGCTAAAGCCAAAAGCGCCTTGCCGGCATCGTCTGCAGCAGAGAAAAAGCCAAAAAGTATGCAGACAAATAACGGGCTGGCGGCGGGTTTAAAAGCAGCCGGTTTCAAAATCAAATAATGCAACGCACTGTTTCTGTGCCTTCTGAGGGAAGGTCTGGTTATAATGCTATCCATTTTATCATCCAGGAAGGGCTAAGCTTTGGCATCCGTTCTGAAAAAACAGCTTGAACAATTGGTTTCCAGCGGCCATTACGTCCACTTAAAAGGCGTGCTGCATGGCATTGAAAAAGAAGGTTTACGTGTTGATGGCTCGGGTGAATTATCACAGACGGGCCATCCTGCAGGGCTGGGATCTGCGCTAACCAACAGCACGATTACAACCGATTATTCAGAATCATTACTGGAATTCATTACACCGGTTTTTGAAACACCAGAAGCCGCTCTCAACTTTCTGGATAACCTGCATCGCTTCAGCTACCAGCATTTAGGGGATGAACTGATATGGGGGGGCAGCATGCCCTGCCACATCAATAACGAGGCAGACATCCCTATTGCCCGTTTCGGTGCATCCAATGTTGGTCAGCTAAAACATATCTACCGCGTGGGTCTTGAACACCGCTACGGTAAAATGATGCAGACAATTGCTGGCATCCATTATAACTTTTCTCTTCCAGATAACTTCTGGCAGGCGCTACAAACGCAACAGGGAAATACCGATTCACTGCAGACCTTCCGATCAGCATCCTATTTTCGCCTGATCAGAAATTTTCGTCGCCACTCCTGGTTACTACTCTACCTCTTTGGTGCTTCACCAGCCCTGTGTGATTCATTTTTAAACGGTAAGAAACATAAACTTGAGACATTACAGGAACATACCCTGTATCTGCCCTACGCAACCTCTCTGCGCATGAGTGACCTGGGTTATTCGAACAAAGCCCAGTCTTCTCTGAACATCTGCTTCAACCACCTGAATACCTATATCAGCTCACTGCACAGGGCCATTCATACGCCTTATCCTGCTTATGAAAAGACCGGGGTTAAAGTTGATGGGCACTATAAACAGATAAACACCAACATCCTGCAGATTGAAAATGAATATTACAGTGATGTTCGTCCTAAGCGGGTTGCTCATGCCGGAGAAAAGCCTCTGCATGCTCTGCAACAACGTGGCGTCGAATATATCGAAGTACGCAACACCGATATCAACCCTTTCCTACCGACAGGCATTGATGTACAACAATCCAAATTTCTCGATGCATTTCTGATCAGCTGTCTGTTAATGGGTGATGATGAAATCAGTGAGATTGAATGCGATA
This sequence comes from Neptunomonas qingdaonensis, assembly GCF_900113275.1. GTDB lineage: Bacteria > Pseudomonadota > Gammaproteobacteria > Pseudomonadales > Balneatricaceae > Neptunomonas > Neptunomonas qingdaonensis. The sequence goes on along the minus strand of NZ_FOOU01000016.1, from coordinate 75,785 downwards.
TGATCAGCGACAATCTGGAGAAAGTCGTCACTCGCGGGCGCAAACCAGGCCTGATGCTGGAGACGCCTGACGGGCCTGTATCACTGCAACAGGCGGGTAACAGCATACTTGAACAGGTTCAGATGACGACAGAGTTGCTTGACACCCTTCATCAAAGCCGTGAATACCAGCTGGCGATCACCGCCCAGCAAGCAAAGCTCGACGATGTTTCGCTGACACCCTCTGCACAGGTTTTAAAGGAACTCAAAGAAAGCGGCTTAAGCCACACACAATGGCTGCTGCAAAAAAGCGCGGAACACAGACAAACCTTTATGCGTTCCACCTTAAGCAGTGACGTACAACAGGCACTAACGCAACAAGTCAGTACATCAGTGCAGCTGCAAAAAGAGATCGAAGCCAGCGATACAGTGGACTTCGATCAATATTTAGCGGACTACCTGGCCAGCTAGCGGGCTGGCCGACCTGGCACTACTGTATAACGAAGCTGGTGAAGAAGAGGTCGGTTACCATCCCCTCGCCTTCTTCTTCAACCAGCAATTTTTGTATCAGTTGTAACCCCTTCTTTGCTAACACCTTTTGCGCCTCAACGGTCTCTAAATCAGCTTCTGTCTGCGCACTGAAGAGAAATACCAAATCATTGCGAACATTCGGCATATGTTGATTAATCGCAAAGCTCGCCGCTTCCGATCCCACCTGAACCGTTACTTCACACTTGAGAAAGCGGATTTTTCCCGGCCCTCCAAAATTAGCAATAAAGGGCTTGAGTTCAACATATCCTATATAATCAGAAGTAATCGGTTGTTCTTCCTCTGCAGCCCATGTTGACGGCAACCACAAACTAAAAAAAACAATGGCGAAAAAACGTAGTAGCATAGCGTCAGGGCTCCGGTTGATAATAAAGAGTTGAGATAGTCATATCAGATAAGTATAACCGTCAATTTAGACTACGCCAGGTTTGATCACTATTGCACCTGAAAGTCGCTTAGGATTAGTATTAAATTATATTAACGAATAAGGATTCGATCATGTTGGAAAAATGCGAAAGTGCACGCGAACGCTGGGGAGGTATCAGCGACATTATTGATCAATGGCTGGAACACAGACAAAAGCTGATCAGTAAATTCGTATCACTGCCAAATGTCGAGGTCAGGGATATTGAAAGCCATGTAGAATTTTTCTGCACATCCATGATGGACTACTTGTCCTCAGGTCATTTTGAAGTGTATGAAAAGTTGTTACATGAAGGCAGCGAATTCAATGATGGTGGTCTGGAAGAAGCGCAGAAAATATTCCCACGCATTCAACCCACAACGGACATCGCTCTGGACTTTAATGATGCTTATGCATCGCTGAAAAACCCGACTGTGCAGCAGATCAGGGAGTTTTCTTTTCAGCTTTCCAAGCTGGGAGAGAACCTGGAAGAACGCTTTGCATTAGAAGATCAGCTGATAGAAATTTTACACACTTCACACCGTGACAGGGTCATGGATGAGGCTTAGTGCGCACAGGGGGAATATATTAATGCTTAAAAAGCCCCACAGGCTGATACTCATTCCCCTTCTTGCAAGTGCTTTAGCTGCGTGCGATAGCGCTAACTCACCATCCTCCGTTTATGAATACACTACACTCGGAGCATACAGTGCTGATATATCGCTGGACGGCCATTACGCCGTTATTGGCTCTCAGGATGAGGGGGGTAGTTTATGGGATATTCAGAAAAATGCACGACTGTTTGACTGGAACCACCGCAAAGATGAACGCTCTATCATCGCCGAATCAGGTTTCTCGCCTGAGGCAAACTTCGCAGTAACAGCCAATCAACAGGATCTGGTTCTCTGGCATACCTTAACCGGACAGCCAGAATGGTTCTGGAGTTCACCCGGCGAGATTCTGGATCTGGCCATTGCAGCAGACGGGAATTTCGCACTACTCGGATTAGCAAACCACGAAGCCGTTTATTTTGATATAAAAAATGGCGGTATACGTCGCACGTTACGCCACCAAGGGCGCGTCAGAAGTGTCGATTTAAGTGCCGATACGCTGACGGCACTGACTGGTTCAGATGACTACAAAACTACCGTATGGGATATGCAAAGCGGTGAAGCTACTCATCAAATCTCCTTAAATAATGTGATCGATGTTGTCGCATTGAGTCCCAACGGAGACAAAGCCTTTAGTGCAAGCAATCTGGATACCGCGATTATCTGGGACACCCAATCAGGCGAGATCCAACATACATTATCAAGCACTGCCGGTTTTTTCCCTAAACGAATGAGCTATGTTGCAGCACGTTTCTCAAAAAATGGCGATCAGTTATTAACAGGTACTGCGGCAGGGCTTATTCAACTATGGGATAGCAACTCAGGAAATGAACTTAAGCGCTGGCGTGCACATAAACGCGAGCCTTATGGTCCAACCAGCACCAGTATCTATGCGGTTGGTTTTGGTTCAGGTGAATATTATGCCATCGGTTCTAACGGTGTGATGAATATACTTAAATAAGCACTATTGATAAGAGTTACCAATAAAAATGGCCGCATCAGCGGCCATTTTTTTAACCAGCTTAGTGATAATTACTCAGCTGGATTAACTTCCAACAGCTCTACGTCAAACAGCAATGCTGAATTCGGGCCAATCGCATTACCCATACCACCCGGCCCGTAAGCGAGCTCAGCCGGGATTGCTAATTTGGCTTTGCCACCCTCTTTCATTAGCTGTAACCCTTCAGTCCAACCCGGAATGACACCATTGAGAGGAAAAGACACGGGCTCATCACGTGCGTAAGAGCTGTCAAATTCAGTACCATCAATCAAAGTACCGCGATAATGAACTTTAACGGTGTCTGTTTCCGTTGGTTGCTTACCGGTGCCCGCTTGGGTTTCTTCATACTGCAAACCACTGTCAGTCGTTTTAACACCAGACTTTTTAGCATTTTCAGCCAGGAATTTCTCGCCTTCATCCAGATTTGCCTGTGCTAACTTAGCCACTTCCTGACGCTGCTCTTCCATCTTCTTCATCTGGAAAGCCTGCATGGTTTCGCCGACTTGTTGTGAATCCATTAATGGCGTTGCATCTTCATAGATAGCCTTAATACCTTCCTGAAAGGCATCCAGATCCATCTCTTCAAGGTCCAGTTTCAGCTTTTCGCCCAATACCAAACCCAGGCTATAGCTTACCTTCTGATTGTCAGTTTCCAATTCAACCGCCTGAGCCACCGGCATTACAACTAAAGAACTTGCCACAGCCATGGCCAGTAATGTTTTTTTCATTCTGTTTCCCTTGGATTTACACATATAAGAGTTTGTTACAGCCTTAGTGCCCGATTAAACCGTAAAGTTCAAAGAGATGCCAATCTTATCCTCTCGCCACTCTATAGTGAGCTATGTACTGGTAAGTATGTACCGACAAAAAGAGGTTAATAAATCACGCTGGCCGGCAGGCACAAGCAGCGTATCGGCTGAAGTGCTATCTTCTGCAAGCAATCGTTTTACATTTTCCTTGATTAAGAGCTCCACCGAGCCAACCTCTTCAGGCCAGCTTTGCGCCAGCGCATACAGATACGCCAACTCGATTCTCTCTGCCTCAAGCTCTGCCTTTCGCATCGTCACATAGAAGGCATCCAAAACAGGCTCATCGGCGCGTATACTCCTCACCCGATATCTCAAGGCCCTTAATGGGTGTGTCATATCATGCTGCCACTGTTGAGCTGAGCTCTGCTGCAGCGCCGCTGTATCCAGCAATTTATGCTGCGTCGCCAGCCACGCTGCATATAATAAGCGATTGATACTCATTCCATATTCATTCTGCAGAGCCAGGCAACACGCTTCCACCTCAGAATATGAATAAAATTTTAACGCAAATGCCCAAAGAGGATTTTGTAATTGCATAGCTATGGTAGAATCTCGCGCCTATGATTCAGTTATCTAAACTCAGCTTACACCGTGGCACTCAGTTTTTACTAGAGCAAGCCGACTTAACCATCTATCCCGGCTGGAAGGTAGGAATTATCGGCGCCAATGGCGTAGGTAAATCCAGCCTGTTCAAACTACTTTTGGGAGAGCTGCAACCGGATGCCGGCGACTGCTACCTGCCGCCGCATCTTACTATTGCCCATATGGCACAGGAAGTCACGGCGATTAATCGCACTGTACTGGATTATGTACTGGATGGTGACAAAGCGTTACGCCGCATTCAGCACGCACTTGAACAGGCAGAGGCTAACGGGGCAAATGACCAACTAGGCGAACTGCACGCAGAACTCGATGCGATTGAAGGCTACAGCGCCTCCGCTCGCGGCCAGCAGCTGCTGGCGGGTTTAGGCTTCACCCCTGCCGATATGCAAAAAGAGGTCAAAGCACTCTCTGGCGGCTGGAGAATCCGCCTTAACCTCGCTCAGGCATTAATGTGCCGCTCAGACATTCTTCTATTGGATGAACCGACTAACCATCTGGATCTCGATGCGACGCTATGGCTTGAACAATGGCTGAAGAACTACCCGGGAACCCTGCTACTGATCTCGCATGATCGCGACTTTCTGGATCAGGTTGTCACGCATATCACGCATATGTATCAACAGCAGCTGACTCTTTATAAAGGTCAGTACAGTGCATTTGAGCGCGCTAAAGCAGAGCGCCTCTCACAACAACAAGCTCAATTCGAAAAGCAGCAACAGCGCATTGCTGAAATTGAGCAGTTTGTCCGCCGCTTCAAAGCCAAAGCATCAAAAGCGAAACAAGCGCAAAGCCGGGTTAAAGAGCTGGAACGTATGGAGCAAATATCGGCAGCTCATATCGACAGCCCTTTCACTTTCCATTTCTACAGCAGCGACAAGGTATCCAACCCGTTATTATCCATACGCGAAGCTGACTGTGGTTATGCCGCCAGCCCGATACTGAAAAACATATCCCTGACATTAGTACCGGGTTCCCGCATCGGCTTACTCGGCCCGAACGGTGCCGGTAAATCGACGCTGATTAAAACATTGGTGGGTGATTTAGCCCAGCTCAGCGGTGAACGCTATTCAGGCGAACACCTTCGGGTCGGTTATTTCGCACAACACCAGCTAGAAGCGTTAGATTTAGAAGCCTCTCCTCTGCTGCATATCATGCGCCTCTCTCCTCAAGCGACTGACCAGGAAGTACGTAACTACCTTGGCTCTTTTGGCTTCATGGGTAACGATGCACTGGAACCGGTAAAACGCTTTTCAGGCGGCGAAAAAGCACGCGTAGCGCTGGCGCTGATTGCCTGGCAAAAACCAAACCTGCTGTTACTGGATGAGCCTACCAACCACCTTGATCTGGAAGTACGTCATGCGTTGACGGTTGCCATGCAGGAATTTGAAGGCGCTGTCATTCTGGTATCACATGACCGTCATTTGTTGCGAAATACCGTTGATCAGTTCTTGCTGGTTGCTAATGGCAAAGTTGAAGAGTTCAGCGGAGATCTGGACGACTACCAAAAATGGCTGACAGAGCAGCGCCGTAGTGAGCAACAAAACAACAGTAACGAAACCGAAACACGCGAGAACCGCTCTTTATCGGCGACAGAGCGCAAAGCACAAAAACGAGAAGCGGCCGAATTGCGCAAAAAACTCAGCCCGCTAAAAGCACAGACAAACAAACTGGAAAAGCAGCTGGAAACATTGCATGCCAAACTTAATTCAATCGAAACCGAATTGGGTGACAGCAGCTTGTATGAAGCAGCCAACAAAGAGAAACTGAAAGAAACGCTGAACTCGCAAGCTCAGCTAAAACAGCAGATAGACGACACAGAAACGCAGTGGATGGAGCAACTGGAAAACCTGGAGACGCTGGAACTGGCACTCGCGATCAATTAATGACTCGCGAGCGCGTTCGTAAACTCTTTCAGAACCTCACTGTCCGCTTCCATCCCTTCAACTTCAGCCATCACCTGTTGCTGAGTGAGTCCTGTTAGCGCCAGCACATCGGCATTAAACTCCTTCTCTAGCGGACCGTCAGCCCAACCTTTCAGGCGGAGCGCATGATTGGCCAGATGGACGATCTGCGCATACACCCCGGCGTTAGGGTTCAAAGGCTCGTTCAGGTATCTGACGCCATTACAAACTTCTTCGGGTAACGACCAGCTTTCCATAAGCCACGCGCCTACCTGCTCTCGCGTTACATGCAAGATATGCTTTTCTATGTAGTCCAGACGCAAATGCGGATTGGCTTCTATATAGCGGGACAAGAGTGAGAAATGCGGCGGAAACAGATGCGCGAGTACGATATAACCAAAATTATGCAGCAGGCCTGATAAATACACGAGCCCGGGTTTTGGCCGGATGCTACTTTCCATTTTTTTAGCTAAACGCTCAGCCAAGGTCGCTGTATACACTGCTTGCTGCCAATACGGTGTTTGATTTCTGGGAGTATCTTCAGGAAGGGTCAGTGTTTTACCCATCGCGATACCTAACGCCAGATTCACCACAAGATCAAACCCCAAGACCCGAATAATCGCATCATCAATGGATTGAATACTGCCAGGTGCCGCATAATAAGGTGAAACAGACCAACTCATCACCTGTGCCGACAAACTCGGATCGACTTTAACCACAGGTACCAAACGATCTACACCGGCAGCAGGATCAGAACGTAGCATAATAATTTTCTGAGTGGTCGGTGCCAAACTGGGCAAACCCAGAGTATCCTCAAGACGCTGACGAATTCTAAGGGCAGTAAAACGCTCAACCGCATGAGAGATCACCGCTTCATCATCGCCCTTTGGCTGTGCTCTATCAATATCAGAAGCACTTAAGCCCAAACGTATGGAGCGCATATTAGCGATATACCATGAGCGATCAGCACTAAAGCGTAAGCCGCTATAGGGCTCAAGTACATCGAGCACATCCTGGCATTCAAAAGCATCGTCAACAAAGACAGGGAGAGAGAAAAGTTTACGCTGTCCCTCTTTTGTCCGTAAAGTTTCCTGACTAAAAAATCGTCGCACATCATCACCTTTAACCGGCTGCAGATGACGCTCAGTTTCCCGCCAGATGCTCACAAGATTAAGCAACTTAACCGCCGGGAGCAAAACCAGTACTTTACCAATGTTATCGTGCAGCAAGACTAATCGGGCAAAGTTGCTTTTGCCAGCATCAGTTTCTAATGTATTTACGCCTATGGCCAATGTGCTCCCTCCCATCACAGCTGACTAATTCATAACATTCAACGACATTACAGTTAGAGTATAGGCAAAACATTCAATTAGTCACTTAATGCGACACTATTTTAAATTTTAAATACTACAAACAAATTCAGGTGTCTGTCGGACTTGACCGGTCGTAGTGAGGGGAAGATCGACTTGAGACAGTTTTGATTCTGTTCAGAGGCGAATAGTGGTTCTATTCAACGAAAAACAGGATCAAAAATGGCCAGGTTCGGCTTTCCCGCACGACTGTATCAAACACGTATAACGCGACTAACCGCACGTAATGCCCTGAGCTTCTTAATGGCTCCTGCCAGATGTACCCTATCCGTCACCGCAATTTCCATATCGACGGTAGCCAGTTGCCCTTCTTTTTCACCCATATCAATTCTCAGGATATTCGCTCCTGTTGCAGATACGGTTGTCGCCAGACTAGCGATGATGCCACGATGAGAAGCAACTTCCAGCTTCAACATCACCGTGAATTCATCATCCATCACATCCGACCACTCCAGATAGATACATTTTTCGGGATCATCACGCATATAACGAATATTACTACACTCAGTGCGGTGAACGACCAGCCCCCGGCCACTACTGATATGGCCAACAATCTGATCACCAAAAATTGGATAGCAGCACTTAGCGTATTGGATTACCAACCCTTCGGTACCTTGTACGGCAATGGGTTTTTGTCCCTTAAGCGACTCACCGGATGTTTCATCAGGTTTGAGCTTTCGCGCCACTACATAAGCCATACGATTTCCCATGCCGATATCTTCCAGCAGGTCTTCAATAGACTCAAAATCTGCGCACTCCAGTACAGCATTGAGCTTTTCAGCATCTATTTCATCAACCGAAATACCATAATGGCCGAGAAACTGGTTCAGCAAACGACGTCCCAGCTCAATGGATTCGTGCCGCTGCTGGTTCTTCAGGAAATGCCGAATACTCGAACGAGCCTTACCCGTCACGACAAAATTCAGCCATGCCATGTTGGGCTGGGCACTACGGGTAGTAATGATTTCAATCGTCTCACCGCTTTCCAATGGCGCAGATAACGGCGCTAAACGACGGTTAATCCGACATGATACACAGGAATTACCCACATCGGTGTGTACTGCGTAGGCAAAATCGACAGGCGTAGCGCCTCGGGGGAGTTCAAGAATACGTCCCTTGGGTGTAAAAACATAAACCTCATCGGGGAAGAGATCTTTTTTAACGTGTTCGATAAACTCCATGGAATCACCGGCACGTTTTTGCATCTCCAGCAGACCCAGCACCCACTTACGGGCACGGTTATACGACCCCACGGCGCTGTCCGAATCACCATAGACCTTATAATGACTGTGTTCCGCAATACCTAACGACGCAACCGCATCCATTTCGCGATTACGAATCTGCACTTCTATGGTGACATCACGTGCCACAAACAGCTCAGTATGCAGCGATTGGTAGCCATTCGCTTTCGGGATAGCGATGTAGTCTTTGAAGCGCCCATGAACAGGCTTATATAGATTGTGGATAGCGCCCAGGATCCGATAACACTCATCAACAGTATCCGTGACGATTCTGAAGGCGAAGACATCCATAATCTCCGCAAACGACTTACGCTGCGCTTTCATCTTGCGGTAAATACTATACAGGTGTTTTTCTCGCCCAGAGACAACACCGGGCAACCCTTCCTGCACAAGCCGCTGGCGGATAGCCTCTTCAATAGAGCTGATCATATCTTTGCGTTGGCCACGCGCCTGTACAACGGCACGACGAATATATTTAGCACGCATCGGGTAAAAGGACTGAAAAGCCAGGTCTTCAAGCTCGACCTGCATATCACGCATACCCAAACGAGCGGCTACCGGTGCATAGATATCCATGGTTTCACGGGCAATTCGTCGCTGTTTTGCCGGAGGCATAGCACCCAGAGTGCGCATATTGTGCAGACGATCAGCCAGTTTAACCAAAATAACGCGAATATCTTCCGCCATGGCCAGGACCATTTTCTGGAAGTTTTCTGCCTGCGCTTCTGCTTTGGTTTCAAACTCCAGATGCGTCAGCTTTGAGACACCATCGACAATATCGGCTACCGAAGTGCCAAATTGGTTTTCAATGCCCTCATAACTGATATCGGTATCTTCAATCACATCATGCAACATCGCCGCCATCAGGCTTTGATGATCCATATGCATAGTCGCAAGAATACTGGAAACAGCCAAGGGGTGAGTCACATAGGGCTCGCCACTTTTTCGACGCTGACCATCATGCGCTTGTTCCGCATAGAAATAAGCACGACGAACTTCCTTGATCTGCTGAAGATCCAGATATTCGTTTAATCGGTCAGAAAGGGAATCAATCGTCGGCATCATTCCTCCAGTACATCGGCGCTAGCAATAATCTACTCACTAAAGCTTCCAGATGGAACAATGCCCGATTAAAAAATGCAGTACTTATCTTTTGCCGAGATCATCAAGAATAGACCGATCGACCAAACCTTCAGCAATTTCACGCAACGCAACAACAGTATCTTTATCGTTTTCACGATCAACTTTGGGTTCTTTTCCGCCTGTTGCCAACTGACGCGCACGCTTTGCTGCAACCATAACCAGCTCAAAACGGTTATCTACATTGTCCAGACAATCTTCAACTGTGACACGAGCCATGCTTAAAACCCCAAAAAATTTGTGAAATACGAAGGACCGAAAATTTTACATCAGACCGCTTATGCTGACAAGAGATCATTCAGCAAATCCACATGCAGTGCGTGTTGCACCTCCAACCGCAGCCGCTGCGAGGTTAATATGGCCTGCAATTGCGCTAATGCTGTGCTGAAATCATCGTTTATCACCACATAATCAAACTCATTGTAATGCGCCATCTCATTAACGGCCTGAGACATGCGAAGATCAATCACTTCGGAGCCATCCTGGCCACGACCGGTGAGACGCTTACGCAACTCTTGTTGGGACGGCGGCAAAATAAAAACGGAAACGGCCTCTGGCATCAGTGCCCGCACTTGCTGTGCACCCTGCCAATCTATTTCCAGAATCACATCCACTCCGCGACTCAGCTCATCCTCAACCCAAACCCGCGACGTGCCATATTTGTTAGTAAATACATCGGCATATTCAAGAAAAAGATTTTCTGCAATTAAAGCATCGAACTGCTCCATTGTGATGAAATTGTAGTCCACCCCGTCCTGCTCACCCGGACGCATCGATCGTGTCGTATGTGACACCGACACCCGCACCTGCGCATCCTGTTCAAGCAGCGCTTTAACCAAGCTGGTTTTACCTGCTCCGGAAGGAGCCGAAACAATATACAGTGTGCCTTTAACGCTCATCTTTTGATTCTCTAAAACGATTTAATGTTGCCCGAAACTTTTTACCAGACCCAGAGCAACAGACATCCGGATCAGTTCAGACAATGAATTCGCCTGCATTTTAGCCATCATATTCGCACGATGACCTTCGACAGTTTTACGATTAATAGCCAGCCAATCTGCTATTTCCTGATTCGCATGCCCGGCTACCACACCTTCAAATACCTGACGCTCACGTTTAGTAAGACTCTGATAATGAAGGCGTATATCTTGCACCTGAGCAGCCTGCTTCCAGTTATTCAGGTTCAACAACAAAGCCTGCTGCACATGATCGATCAGCGCCTGGTCACTGAACGGCTTCTGCAGGAAGGTTAACGCCCCCTGCGTCATCGCCGTTACCGCCATATCTACATCCGCATGCCCGGAGATCATAATCAGCGGAAGTGAAATGTCACGCGCACATAGTTTTTTCTGCGCACTTAAGCCGCTCATGCCGGGCATTCTTACATCCATCAGAATGCACCCTTGTGTATCAGCAGAACAGTTTTCCAGAAAGTCCTGAGCCGAGTCATACGTTACCGTTTTAAAACCAGCAGACTCAAGCAGCCATTTCAACGAATCGCGAACATCAGCATCATCATCGACGACAAAAACATGTTGTACAGGTTCGTTATGCATTCAAATCCTTAGCCGCATTCAGCTCCAATGGTAACATGACCCGAAACACCGCCCCACCTTCAGGCCGATGCTCAGCCGTCAGTTGACCTCCATGCGCTTCCACCAATGAACGGCTGATCGGCAGTCCCATCCCCAACCCTTCTGGCTTGGTGCTATAGAACTGCTCGAACAATCGCTCACTATCATTAGAGAATCCTTCTCCCTGATCGAAAACAGAAATTATAACCTGATCGCGGTTTTGCAGAGAAGCGTCTATCCACACCCTTCGTGGCGTATGATCCGGTTGTGAATGACTGGACTCAATCGCATTCAACAACAAATTAAGAAACACCTGCTCAAGCTGTATCTGATCAGCCAGCACCGGCGGTAAAACACTGGGCGTGCAATTCTCCAATAACACGTTGTGCTGGCCTGCCGAACTGGCACAAAAATCGATCAGATTATCGATGAGCTGATGCAGGTCCAGCGGCTCTCGTAGCGGCTCCTGCTTGCGGGCAAAATCCATCATCCGATGTAGAATGCCGCCAGCACGAAGTGCCGTAGCAGTGATGCGCTGCAAAATAGGAGAGAGCTCCTCCAGTGTCGGAGGAGGTGTTGCCTTCAGGCGTCGCTCAGTGCCACGCGCATAATTAACAATCGCCGTCAGCGGCTGGTTGAGTTCATGAGCGAGACCTGAGGCCATCTCACCCATCGCCGCCAAACGTGATGCACGGTTGAGTTCTTTTTGGTATTGCAATACGCGCGCTTCTGATTCAATCCGACGGCTAACATCACGAGAAACCACAAGAATCTCTTTCAGCTCACCTGTCGACGCATCCCGAATAGAGCGGCTGGTACTTTCCAACCAGGTATAGTGACCGTCTTTACAGCGAAAACGGTAGGTGTGGGTATAAAAACCTTTTTCGTAATATACGCTGGGCCTACGGCGCTTAAAATCCTCAACATCGTCCGGATGATAGAGCTCATAAGCAGACATGCCAACAATCTCATCAACACTAAACCCCAGCAAATGTTCCACCGCTGGCGAAGCATAGATGAAGCGCCACTCATCCGGTGTATGACGCGATATCATATCGGTAGACTGCTCAGCCATCTCCGCCAGCAACCTATTACGTTCTGCATCATCGGTCAGGGTGCTGGTATCCGGCGATAGCTGACAGGGGCCTTTAGTCTTAATGAGTGCTTTCCTCTGACTTACGATCATTACTCCCATCATAACAATTTAACGAGCTAACTGCGCAGGGCTACTCAGCTGAATTCAAGAGGTGTCGCTGACCTTTTTCGCTGACCTTAATTGTGCTCTGTCTTAACGCAAAAACTTCTTACTGAACAATTTAAAACCCTCTGCATCCGAGCGTCGCAACCACTCAAATCCAACCATCTCACGGGTAATAATTTTGATGCCTTCGTCACGCATACGCGCAATGGCGAATTCAGTATCTTTAGGATTACGGGCTGATATCGCATCCGCAACCACAAATACCTGCTTACCCATGGCCTTAAAACTCATGGCGCTTTGGAGCACACAGGCATGAGCTTCCATGCCACAAATGACAACCTGATCCTGCGTGATCGTTTTCAACTTATCCTGAAACTGCGGCGCATCAACACAGGAGAAGAAAGTCTTGCCGGTGAAGTTATCTGCGCCAACACGCTCGCGTAGCCCGTCTGCCGTTGGGCCAACACCTTCAGGATACTGCTCTGTGCCAAACACAGGTATATTCAGCGCATGCGCCAATTCAACTAACGAATCGCAATACTGCACCAACTTGTCACTTTCATGAATGCCCGGTAATAAACGTGACTGCACATCAATCACCATCAGGCACGACTTGTCTTTTTGTAACATCATATTATTTTCCCTCTACAGGACGACGGTCCACCATATTAGTCGCCACACCTTGAGCAACCACTTTACCTTTTACGCTGCATATCGTTTCCAAAGTAACACGACGACGCTCAGGGTTAATGTCGATCACTGTTGCTGTGGCTGTCACAGTATCGCCTATATAAACAGGTGCTTTAAAGCTAATTTGCTGATCAACATAGATGGCACCGGGGCCAGGCATTCGCGTTCCCAATACAGCAGAGATCAATGCAGCACTAAACATGCCGTGCACAATACGATCTTTAAACATCGTCTGGGCGGCATATTCCGCATTGATATGTACGGGATTATCATCACCCGAAATACCGGCAAACAATACAACATCCGCTTCAGTGATCGTTTTTGCATAGCTTGCAGATTGTCCGATACTCAGATCTTCAAGATAAAAACCATGTAATTCCTGCATTTAAAGCCTCGCTGTTTCGTCATTGTCAATTTGGATGTCCTCTACGCTAATGCTTTATTATCAAAAAACCAAGGGTTTTTACTTGGTTTTGTGTTTTTATTTTGCTAGCTTATGATGAGTTAATGAGCACAATCCTTTTCAATCTCTGCTCAAAAGCACGAGGTGATGCATGACAAATCCATCAAATAACGGCTTTCTGGAACGCACATTCAGCCACTTAAGGCTCGCCTGGAGAGAGGCGACAGATAATCGAACATCACTCGAACAATTAAATTTGTCGCCAGAGCTCAGTGATGATGACGCCGTGATACTGCGTACATGGTTCGACCACTGCCTGACCGACAAAGGCGGTGAAGTCGCTTCAAGAGCGCGTGCTGCCACATTAGGCAAAAGTTATCTGGAGCTTAATCCAACCGGACAACAGCGCTTTCTGTCGATCTTGGCACAGCATTACGATACAGATGCAACAGCAGTGGAGCAGCGTATTGCTGACTGGCAAGCCTCCTCAGATGACACCCGCGCAGAAGCCGCACGCCAATTAAGGAAAGTGCTCGAGCCGCCACGCATGAAATTGCTGACATTATTTAATGAGCTACCCGAAGGGATCAAGTTTCTGGTAGACATGCGTGCACAGATTCTCACATTGAAAAACCAGCACCCTGAATTAAAGCCGCTGGAGGCAGATCTTAAACGCCTGTTTATCAGCTGGTTCGATATTGGCTTGTTACAACTCGAACAGATCAACTGGCAATCCAGTGCAGAGTTACTCGAAAAGCTGATTGCCTATGAAGCAGTTCACGCCATAAAAAGCTGGGACGACCTGAAAAACCGTCTTGATTCAGACCGCCGCTGCTTTGCTTTTTTCCACCCAAACATGCCCAATGAGCCGATTATTTTTGTTGAAGTTGCACTGGTAAAAGGCCTGGCAGATAACGTGCAGACACTGCTGGATGAATCCGCTCCGGTTGGCGATATAGAGCAGGCCGATACCGCTATTTTTTATAGTATATCGAATGCCCAACGAGGCCTTGCAGGTATCAGTTTTGGTAACTTCCTGATCAAACGGGTCGTCAAAGAGTTACGCCATGACTTCCCGCATTTAACGCAGTTTTCAACACTGTCGCCTATCCCCGGTTTACGCCACTGGCTCAATCAGAACGCACCCGACATTACCCAAAAGCTAGCGCAGAATATGGCTCAAAATCAGCCATCTGATGAGCAGCTGCGCGCAGCCCTGAGCAAACAGGCCGCCTATTATCTGGCCAAAGCGGAGCGCCCGGGAGGCACCGCAGCCGACCGGGTCACTCACTTCCATCTGAGCAACGGCGCACAGGTCGCGCAGCTTAACTGGATGGCGGATACCTCTGAAAACGGCCTGAAGCAGTCGGCTGGTTTCATGGTCAACTACCTGTATGATCTGGCCAACATTGAAGAACGCAGCCAGGCCTACCTCAGCCATGGAACACGCTCCCTTTCCTCCTCAATAAAAGCCTTACTGAATAACTAATATCAGCAAACAACACGTACGGGATTTCAGATAACTCGTACGGTATTTCAAATAAAAAGGAATAATAAAATGACTCAACGAATCGCAATTGTAACCGGTGCTAACGGCGGCTTAGGCGAATCCATGTGTAAAGCCCTGATCGGACAAGGCCGCAAAGTCATTGGCACTTACGTACCGGGCCACGATGCTGCCGCAACCAGCTGGCAGGAAAAGATGAAACAGCAGGGTTTCGATATCATTATTAAAGCGGTGGATGTATCAGATTATGACGCCTGCAAACGCATGCTTGAGGAAGTCGAAAGCAGTGAAGGCAGCGTCGACATTCTGGTGAATAACGCCGGTATCACACGCGACGCTCCGTTGAAAAAGATGCAGCCTGATCAATGGCAGGCGGTGATTCAAACCAACCTGAACTCAATGTTTAATATGAGCCAACCAATATTTGAAGCGATGTGTAGTCGCGGCTGGGGGCGAATCGTGAACATTTCCTCTTTAAACGGTCAAAAAGGTCAGTTCGGCCAGGCAAACTACTCTGCCGCCAAAGCAGGCATATATGGATTCACCAAAGCGATTGCTCAGGAAGGCGCAAAAAAAGGCGTTACTGTTAATTCCATATCCCCCGGCTATATTGATACGCCGATGGTCCGCAAGGTCCCGGAAAACGTCTTAAACAGTATCGTTGCGGGGATTCCTGTGGGCCGACTCGGACAGCCGGAAGAGATCGCTCGTGCGGTGGTGTTTCTGACAGCAGATGAGGCCGGATTTATTACCGGCAGTAATGTCTCGGTGAATGGCGGCCAGTACATGGCGTAGGCCTGAAGCGCCCTCACTGTTGTCGTGAGGGTAGCTCTCTGTTTCCACAAAAACCGATTATTTCCTCAGTAAACGCAAGCCATTGCCAACCACCAGCAAGCTCGCCCCCATATCAGCAAAAACAGCCATCCACATGGTGCCTAATCCCATGACTGTCAGCACCAGAAAGACCGCTTTTATACCCAGCGCCAGTGCAATGTTCTGAATCAAAATGCGACGGGTTTGCCGTGATAAACGCACAAAAGCAGGCACTTTACGCAGATCATCATCCATCAAAGCAACATCGGCGGTTTCAATCGCAGTATCTGAACCCATCGCCCCCATCGCAAAGCCTATCTGTGCGCGGGCCAGTGCAGGGGCATCATTAATGCCATCACCGACCATGCCAACAGTCGCGTCTTTTTCCAAGGCGGTAATCGCCGCCAGTTTATCTTCGGGAAGTTGATTACCCCGTGCTTCATCGATACCGACTTGTTGAGCAATCGCTGTTGCCGTGTGCTGATTATCCCCCGTCAACATAATCGTTTTTATACCTAGTTGATGCAGCTCAGCAACCGCTTCGCGGCTGGTCGCTTTTACCGTATCAGCAACCGCAAACAGAGCCAATACTTGCTGATCATCCACCAGCATCACTACGCTTTTCCCTTCTCGTTCAAGTTGACCTAAACGTGCTTCAAGCGCACTGGAGCAAAGCCCTGACTCTTCTATCAGGCGATGATTACCCAGAGAGTAAGACCGCCCTTTGATGCGCCCTTTCACACCCCGTCCAGGAATCGCTTCAAAGCTATCTACATTCAAAGATGCCCCTGGACTCTTCTGTGCAGTGCTCACATTAACAAAATTAGCCGCCTCCGCTTTCGCAATCGCCTGCGAAACAGGATGATCTGATCGCATGGCAAGACTCGCAGCCAACTGATAGCACCCCTCAATTGTATGCCCAGCCGTTTGCGCCGCCCGCGGATCAATTAAGACCTCAAACTCGGTTAACACAGGTTTACCGTGAGTAAGCGTGCCGGTCTTATCCAGCGCCAACCATGAGAGCTTGTGCCCCTCTTCCAGATAAACCCCACCTTTAATCAGAATGCCGCGCCGGGCAGCCGCCGCCAAACCACTGACAATTGTCACAGGGGTAGAGATCACCAGCGCACACGGGCAGGCGATTACCAACAGCACCAGTGCTTTATAAACCCAGTCAAACCAGTCACCACCCATCAATAACGGAGGCACAACGGCCACGGCTAACGCAATAAAAAAAACAATCGGTGTATAGAGGCGCGCAAATTGATCGACAAAACGTTGTGTAGGCGCTTTCGCACCCTGCGCTTCTTCTACTGCATGAATAATGCGCGCCAGTGCGGAATCATCCGCCGCGGCACTCACCTTATACTCAAATGAACCCGATTCATTGATCGTACCCGCATATACCTGATCGCCCTCCGCCTTATCCACAGGTAAACTTTCGCCAGTAATTGGCGCCTGATTCAAGGTTGAGCGGCCCCGCACTATCTCTCCATCAAGAGCAATGCGTTCTCCTGGTTTAACCCTGACCCGACTGCCAACGGCCACAGTGGCTGCCGCGACTTCCAGCCAGCTACCATCAGATTGTTGTACCGTTGCTTTTTCCGGTGCCAAATTCATTAAGCCGGCAATCGCATTACGCGCCCGATCCAGCGATTTCGCCTCAATCAGTTCTGCCAGCGTAAACAGCACCATCACCATCGCCGCCTCTGGCCACTGTCCTAATATCAAGGCCCCCGTCACCGCAATACTCATCAACGCATTGATATTCAGATCACCGTGACGAACCGCCACCCAACCTTTTTTATAGGTCGTCAGTCCACTAAGCCCGACCGCAATTAACGCCAGCACAGCGGCTAAACCATTATTAGATAGCTCACCAGACAGCCAACCCGAGAGTCCATTAATCGGCTCTAACCAACCAACCACCTCAGCCATAAGCGCCGCCACAGCGGCAAGCCCCAATGGCCACCATGATTTTTTCGGCTCGGTCTTTGGCGGCAACTCCCCCTGTGCGCCGGACACTTCCGGTTCAAATCCGAGCGAACGAATCCCTGCTAACACCGCTTCCAGCGCATCCTCTGTATGCTCAACCATGAGCACCCGTTGCATCAGATTAAACTCCAAACTGATGACATCCGGCATAGTGCCCAATTTTTTGCGAATCAGCGCCTCTTCAGTCGGACAATCCATCTGCATAATACGAATAGGGGTACGAAATCCACTATCCACTCTCTGCGACCCGGATAGCGGGCTGGCAATAGCAGGCTCAGCAGCACAGCACGACGTCACACGGTTATCATCTGTGTGATTGTTGACATGACCCTGCTCTTTCTCCTGAGGGTTATTATCGGCTACTGACCCACAACAACTGCTTATCGAATCGCGCATAGTGATTAACCTCATTCTGTCGTATGCTTAGCATTAAACACCCTGAAGCTGCTTTAGGGTCAAGGCTCAAAAGTGAATAAACTAGGAAGAAAGCAGAACGATCCTGGAGCAAACGATGAAAATTGGTGAATTAGCAAAACAGGTTGGCTTCACCGTAGAAACCATCCGTTACTATGAAAAAGAAGGATTGCTGCATCCGGCCCTGCGTGACCCGGCCAACAACTACCGCCGCTACGATCATAGCCACTTGGAGCGGCTAATTTTCATCCGTCGCTGCCGCACACTGGCGATGACGCATGAAGAAATTCAGGTGCTGCTACAGGCCCGCGTTCAACCGAATGCCAGTTGTGAAACGATTAATGAATTAATTGATGAACATATACATCATGTACAAGCCAGAATCGCCGAGCTGCAAATACTGGAAACACAACTGATTGAGCTACGCGGCCAGTGCCGGGCAGCCCATACCACCCGCGATTGTGGTATTCTGCGCGAGTTGGATCATCCTACTGAGGAGTTAACAGAACCCGCTGTAGTACATAGCCACGTGCCCGGCAGCCAATGCCGTGGCGGACAACACAAATAATCTATTTTGCTGTTTTTACCTTCTGCTTAAGACAAAAACAGCGGCGCTAATTTATCCTCGGGCTGCTTATTTGCAGCCTCTTTACCCTTAAACGCCTGCACGGCGTTCCACAAAGCATCGCCCTGCCAACGCTGCTCAGCCTGATCGGTTTTCTGGCTGTAACTCTTCTGGCTATAACTCTTCTGGCTATAACTGTGCTTGTGCAGCTCTGCAATCGCCTCTCGCAGCTCTGGGCTGACTCTCAAAGAGAGCTGGTTCAAATTACTACACTCTGGCCAAAACTGCTGCCCCCACTCAATCAGCGCCAATCGTGCTGCAGCGGCATTATGACTGTGGCACGCTTCTTTCAAAGAAGAGAGCGACCGGGGCGGGTTCAATGGCGACTCGGCATCAGAGTTTACCGGCTGCTGACGAGCGCGCCTTTGTAGTAGCCAGACGATCATTAATGTTGCCAGACTGCCCACCAGCGCCCCGAAGAACGCAATCCATCCTATGCTGATCGATTGATCATTTGTAGCCACTGACGAAGCTTGGGCAGGAACCGCAGCCACTGAATTCGTTGGCGTTGACTGTGTATGTGTTTGTGTTTGTGTTTGTGTTTGTGTCGCAGAGCTTGGCGCTGGGTTGTGCAAAACAGGATCTGTTCGCGAATTGCCTATTGGATCCTGAGGCTTCGCTGTTGTAGATGCTGTAGCAGGGTCAGGCTGCCGCTGTACATTTTTCGCCGCCGCCACCGGTATGCTTCGCGCGGCAAGTATGGCTGTTTGTTCGCTGTTGCTCTTCACATCCCACCAGGGAATGCGTAACTCGGGCAATATCAGCTGACCTGCACGTTCGGGTATCAAGGTCACTTCCAACGTCAGCGTCGAGGACAACAAGTCGTTTTCATACTTCTGGCTAACATCAGGGGTAGATGCATACTGCTTAATGCCATCAATATCCGGCAAAGCGAGTTCTGCTATCTGATGGCGACTGACGCCTTCGGCATGCAGCGTTATTGTCCGGGTTATGGGCTCACCCACCATGAACTGATCACTGCTCCAGCTATCCGTCAAGGTTAGGTTTTCTGCAGGAAGCCAGGTATTACCAGTAAAACTGGCGGGTATCGGCTCAACCTCCAACTGATAGCCTTGAGCCGCTATCTGAATGCGGCGCATCTCACCAGGATCAGAAAAACCGGAGAAACCACCACTAAAAGGACTGCGGCTCTGCCGGCCCGTTTGGATCTGCCCGATGAGTCTTGCAGGGCTGATAGTCAACGACCCACTCTGTTGCGGTGTAATCAGCCAGGCCTGTTCAACGACGCTAATCTGACGGCCGTTTAATGTTTGCTGATACTGTCGCTGATCACCCAAGGGTTCAATCAATGCCTGTCCTGCTGTGATTTCAGGGCCTTGTAAGGTGGCGTTAAATATCTGCCGCCCCAGCAATAAACTGGTTTGATAAACTAATGGCTGCTGCACTTTTGGTTGCTGGCTGGAGAGCGTTGATAACATCTCGATGCCACCCTCTACTGCTGTGGGCTGAGTGACTTTTGACACCCGCAGCGCATGCGATTCGGTCTGTTCTCCATCAATGCTGATCGGCGGTATCTGCAGATCTCCGGCCCGTTTGGGTAACAGTGTCAGCACCAGCGTTGTCGAACTGTTGAGCTGGCCATTTCGAATGATCGTGCTGGACTGCTGGCTTCGGCCGAGCACTTCAAAATCCACTTCCAGCGGCGTTAAATCAATCTTATCGCCATCGACATTTTCCAGATCAATACTCAGGCGAATGCTGTCGCCCTGTTCAATCAGACTATGATTAATACTGCTTTTAATGGCTGCCTGAAGATTAAGACTGGCACACAAAAGCATAACGAATAAGCATGCTCGTGTTCTGCTTACCATGTTTTTTCCTCTCCCGAGTTTTGCTCAGCCTGTTGGCGATACTGATAGAGAAATTTGCGACGCCATAAGCCTGCCGGATCATCCACTATTCGGTTAAGGAGCTGCTGCCTCGCTTGTTCAGATTCATCTATGGGCTGATCAGGTTGCTCTGCAGCAACACTGGCCGTCTCTTCGCCATCATGTGACCGAGCCTGATCCATCTGTTGCTTAAGATAATCTGCCGCTTGTTTCTGACCTTTATCCTTTTCTTTCGTACTATCCGCTGCTTGCTCTGCAGTTTGATTGGCCGTTTCACCTTGTAGATCTTTCTTTGCCGGGTCGGTTTGGGGTGGCGTTTCGGCCGAAGCGTTTTTTTCATTATTTGATGCCTGTTCGCCTGATTGAGTCTGATCAGTTGGCTCACTTTGCTGCCCTTGCTGATCCTGCTTGTCCTGTTTATCAGAGGATGACTGTTGCGGTTCGCCGCCCTGCTGTTGATCTTGCTGCTGTTGATCCTGTTTTTGCTGCTGTTCCTGCTGCTTTTTCAGATCTTCCAGCAGTTTCTTATTTACCTT
Organism: Neptunomonas qingdaonensis; assembly: GCF_900113275.1. Classification (GTDB taxonomy): domain Bacteria; phylum Pseudomonadota; class Gammaproteobacteria; order Pseudomonadales; family Balneatricaceae; genus Neptunomonas; species Neptunomonas qingdaonensis. The sequence goes on along the minus strand of NZ_FOOU01000016.1, from coordinate 54,572 downwards.
AGCATTTTCATGATCAGGTTGTTGCTTCAGTGCCTGCTCAAACGCCGCAATCGCCTCATCAATCTTCTGCTGTTGCGCCAGAATATTACCGCGATTATACCAATCGGCAGCGGTTTCCGGGGTCGCGACACTCTGTAATGCCGCGTCATAGTTCTGCGCTTCATACGCGGCAACTTGCTTCCAGCGCGGGTCTGCAAATGTGTCTGCAGCCGCCGCTTTATCACCCGCCTGATACTTTTCTGCGGCCTGCTGATCCGCCGTTTTCCATAAATCCTGCCATATCCCGGCTTGCGCATCCGGCGTAAAAGACACGGCACCCAGACATATTACAGGTAACATCAGAGGCAACACCTGGTTCAACATGCCGCGCCGAAACAGCGGCAACAGCAACGGAAGCGCCAGTAACACAAACCACGGACCTTCCGCTATCCAGCGTTCAACCTCAGTGGCGGCTTTTACTTCTTCGCGCTTGCCACTGGCGAATGTGGCAATAAGGGTGGTTAAATCGGAGTCATCCGCCACCAGCTGCACGGCCTTACCGCCGCCTAGTGCGGCCGCTTCACGCATCTCAGACATATTGGTACGCGCCAGTATGACCTGCCCCTGGCGATCTTTTAAGGGTCCAAACTGCGTCGGTATCGGTGCGCCCTGCGCTGACCCTACGGCTAAAATCGACAGTGTTCTTCCCTGTTGCGCTAAACGACTCGCCTCTGCCGCTATCTGCGCAGGTTCAACTTCATCACTGATGAGCAAAACGCTACCGCCTCGCACGCCGGCCTGTGTCAGCACCTCATTCGCTTGTTTAAGCGCGCGATCAGCACGGCTGCCAGGGGAAGGCATAATCTCAGGTTGCATCACTGGCAACTGCGCCAAAATAGTACTGGTGTCTTCTGTTAAAGGTGTGACAACAAAGGCATCACCGGCGTACACCACCAGCGCAACCTGACTATCCGGCAAACGGCCCAGCAGATCCTCAATTTTAAAGTGTGCCCGCTGAAGTCGGCTCGGTTTAATATCGGTCGCATTCATCGACGCTGACAGATCCAATGCAATCACCACTGCCGCGCTTTGTTTAAAGGCAGGCACGGGTTGTTGTTTCCACACCGGCTGTGCAGCCGCAACCGCAAGCAACACAGCCGCAACCGCAATAGCCAACAGCGGCGCTCTTTTTGTTGATGCCGTTTGTCCTTCTTTTAACAGCAGCGGCAACAAGGCAGGATCACACACTTGCGACCAATATTCCTGAGTGCGACCTTTCTGGTGTTGCCAGAGATAACCCAGCACGGCAAAAACCGGTAGCAGCAGCAGCCAGAGGGGTTGCTGGAAATGAAATGCAGCTAACATTTTAAGAGCGCCTCCGCTGTAGTAATCCAGTGAGACACAGTAAGAAAATCCCACCGAGTAACGGCCATTGATAAAGCGACACTACCGGACGATAAAAATCATCATCCTGACCGATAGGTTCCAGCTCATTCAACAATGAGTAAATCTCAGATAACTGCTCCAGATCACGCGCCCGAAAATATCGCCCCCCGGTATTTTCTGCAATGTACTGCAAAGTCGCTTCATCAATTTCGGACGTGCCGCCGCCAAAAAACTGACTGATCAGACCCTGCTGAGTCCGGTCCCGGCCAATTCCGATGGTATAAATTTTCAAGCCTTCGGCCGCCGCCAGTTCAGTGGCTTTATCCGGCTCAATCGAGCCTGCGGTGTTAGTACCATCAGTGATCAACACCAGTATCCGCTGCTCGTTATCCATCTCTTTAAAGCGCTTCACCGCCAACCCAATCGCATCGCCAATGGCGGTTCGTTTTCCCGCCAGACCTATCTGCGCTTCATCCAGTAATTGCTTAACCGTTTTACGGTCACGTGTCAGCGGCGCTTGCAGGTACGCTTGCTCACCAAACAGAATCAGACCGATGCGATCACCTTTGCGGCGCTCAATGAAATCACCCGCCACCACCTTGGTCGCGATCAGGCGGTTGATCAAGCGCCCGCCTAATTCAAAATCCTCTTCTAACATACTTTCAGACAGATCGATGGCGAGCATCATATCGCGCCCTTCACGTTGCTGCGCAACGGGCTCACCCAACCACTGTGGCCGTGCAGCAGCCACCAGCAAAAGACACCACGCCAGATAAGCGATCAAGGTGATCCAAAAATTACTCCGCTGAGTGATGCTGGTCGATCTACCCACCGCCTGCTCCATGCTTTCAATAAAAGGCACCTGTAAAGCACTCTGTTTTGAATGCTGGGCAGCGGGCACTAGCCAGCGAACCAACCAAGGCAAAGGCGCCAGCAACAGCAACCAGGGCAAAGCGACGTCAAACATGCTTTTGCTTCCCTTTTTTGACAGTTTTCAACCACTGACGGCAAGCTGAAAACAGTGCCGTCGTATCGTAATCAGTATGAGGACGGTAAGGACCATCTGCTAAGCACTGCAATGCCTGGGGCTGACAACCACGGCTACTACTTAATAGAAACGTCAGCCACTCATCACCTGACAACGCCGCCACATCCTGACGCGGAAAGAGCGTTAACGCGGTGCGTTTTAACAGTTGGTTACAGTGATTAATCAGCGCCCTCTTATCTCCATCATGCTGAAAACGCTGTTGGATACTTTTCAGCTCAGCTAATGCAGCGCGGCGCGGGTCTGCCAGACGCCGGCGGAGCCAGCAGATCAAAGCGATGACGATGGCCACCGACAAAAGAATCAGCAGCCACCAGCCCGGTGCCATCGGCCACCAGCCAACAGCTTCCGGTAACTGCATCGGACGCAAAGGCAACGATTCTGCGTTCATCAGATCATTTCCTGCATTAGTGGTGATCTAAATAGCGGATGATGATGTGTCTGCCAATGCGCAAACTCAACACCGCGCAGATTACGTAAGCGCTCTAACAACTCGATGCGAGCTTGAAACTGCTGCTGATAACGCTGTTGTTGCTGCTGGTCGGCATCCACTAACAATTCGCGGCCACTGCCGAAAAAACGGTAACGTTTACCCTGCGGCAATTGTTGTTCAAGCGGATCAGAGATGAGTACCAGTTTGAGTTCACAACGCTGTGCAAGCCGCATCAGGTGCTGCTGCACCGCTTCATCAACATCATGAAAATCACTGAAGATATATAACAAGGTGCCACTACTGATGTAACGATCCGCACCCGCCAGCACATCAGCCAACGAGAGTGAGGACGCCGTATTGTCTGGCTTGTTGCTATTCAAACCAGCCTCAGCACAGGCACTGCTGCGCTCTAAGGCGGCCATCATCGCCATCACCTGCTGACGATTACTACTGGGGCGAAACAGTTGCTCACTGCCAGCACCTAAAATCTGCCCGCCAACCCGATCACCATTCGCCAGTGTCGTCCAGATTGTCATGGCAGCGGCGTAACTGGCGAGTACCGATTTGTAATGCCCCTGAGTGGCAAAAAACATCGGAGGCCGAAGGTCAGCCAGCACAAAAACCGGACGCTCACGTTCTTCGCGATACAGCTTGGTATGTGCTTCGCCGGTACGTGCCATTAAACGCCAGTCCAGATGACGGATATCATCACCCGGCTGGTATTCGCGCACATCATCATATTCCATCCCACGGCCACGAATATGGCTGAGATGATGACCTTCACGAATCGCCATCCGCTGTCGTCCAGGGCTACGCGCCGGCGGCCAATGACGCAAACTGAGTAGCTCATCTAACGAGATACAATGACGCTGTGCTGGCACCGGACGTGGGCTGTTATCTGCAACAAACATGATGACCTCTCCGCCTACGGTACGGCTACACGGGCGATCAACTTAGCAATCAACTGATCTTTATCCAGACCATTCGCCTCGGCGATATAACTCAGGCCGATACGGTGACGCAAAACACTCGGCAGCATCTCCTGAATATCATCCGGCGTGACAAAATCACGCCCCTGTAACCAGGCTTTAGCACGCACTGCACGATCCAGAGCAATAGTGGCGCGTGGGCTGGCACCAAAGGTTAAGCTGTCTTTAAGATCGTCCCCGTAGGCAGCAATGTTACGCGTCGCCATCACCAGCGCGACCAGATAATCTTCCAGACTATCCGCCAGAAACACACCCATCACTTCACGCTGTGCTTCCAACAATGCCGCTTCAGTCAACACCACGTCAATGCTGCTATCTTTTGGCTTCACAACATCCGTATGTTCATTGCGCACCAGCCGTAAAATCAGCTTTTCCTGTTCATGCTGCGGGTAATCGACACGCACATGTAACATAAAGCGGTCCAGCTGCGCTTCGGGCAACGGGTATGTACCTTCCTGCTCCAGCGGATTCTGCGTCGCCATCACCATAAAGGAGCGCGGTAACGGATAAGTCTGCCCCGCCACTGTCACCTGACGCTCACCCATCGCTTCCAGCAAGGCAGACTGAACCTTAGCCGGGGCACGGTTGATCTCATCGGCCAGTAGCATATTGCAAAATAACGGGCCGGGGCGGAACTGAAACTCACCCTTTTGTGCATTAAAAATTTCTGTGCCGGTAATATCACTCGGCAATAAATCCGGCGTGAACTGCGCGCGCTTAAACTCACCTTCCAACAGGTCACTCAACGCATGAATCGTCCGCGTTTTAGCCAGACCTGGAGGGCCTTCCAGCAGCACATGCCCATCGGTTAACAAAGCAATCAACAGGTGTTCAATCAAGCCATCCTGCCCTACCACTTTACTCTGCAGCGCCACACGTAAGCGTTGTAACGTCGCCTGATGCGTGCTTGCTGTACTGACGATGCTTTCAGTGCTCTTAGTACTTTCGCTGCTATCAGCAACCACAACCTCTGCAGTCATCTGTATCTCCCAGTGACGTTATGTGTTCAAACAAGATTCAATACATTGCTCCGCGCTCGACCTGATGTTTGCCGACGCAAAGCTAAGCGTTGTTAAATAGACATTCTATAGATGGCGACAGGTCGAAAAAATTCAACGCTTGAGGGGATTTCTTTGGAGCCTAGTGCGGAAACCGCTTGTTGAAAAACGCAAAACCAGGACTGTATTCCTATAACTGTGGGTAACAATTGGAATATAGTCCTACTTTATCGCTCACGTCTTATGATGTGATGAGCATCATCGTCTAAATCGCCACTAGTTCTTTAGACACTTCTCAGCCGTCTTTCAAATTGGTTTTCATACTCTATAGGCGGCAACATTTTATTGGAACCATGTCAGCGCTTGCTGTTATAAAACTGTTTGCGGTTAAGTGTTTTCTCAACGACCTGCGTAATCAACTGTTTGTAGATACCAATTTGTTGCACACATCAATCCTTAACTTAAAGTGCTTTTTAGTAGATAACATATTATTGATCTCATCTAGCGCACTTCGATCCAAAAAAGATACTATAGTATCAAAAATGTATTATTTTAAGCTAAAATAGACACTATTATATCTGTTTAATGGCTATCGCAATGAATGATCTCTTATTACTTTCCAGTAGCAATGTGCAGCAATCGTTTGCAACGTACCTTTTAGCACAGCGTAAAGCCAGCAAGTTATCACGCTCGGCGTTGGCGCAGCGTAGCACTGTGCCAGAATCCACAATCAAGAAATTTGAAACGACCGGTCAGATCTCGCTACGTCAGTTTCTGCTACTTTGGCAAAGTTTGGACGACTTGGCACGTTTACAACAACTGACTAAGCCAGCGTCTTCTTTGCCTTCTCTGCCCAAAAGCATTGATGAGGTACTAGCACAATGACATTCACGCCTGTACGCAAGCTTGAAGTATGGCGCACTCTCAGCGATAACCAACAGGTGTTGGTAGGGTTATTAGCGCAGAATAACCAAGGTGTGTTTTTTCAGTACGCTGCAAACTATCTAAAACACAACGCCAACCTGTCTCCCTTTACTTTAAAGCAAAATAACGAGCTGCAACGTGCACCAAAGCAGCCACACAATGGCCTGTATGGTGTGTTTTCCGACTCACTGCCCGATGGTTGGGGACTGCTTCTGATGGATCGAATGTTCCGACAGCACACTATCCTACCGACCAATGTCACAGCCATGGATCGCTTAATGTTCATTGGCGATTCGGCCATGGGAGCGCTGAGTTACCGTCCTGCATCACCTCTATCACCACAAAGTGAACAGCAAGAACTTGATCTATCTGCACTAGGATTACAGGCTCAGGCTCTGTTTGATGGCCAAACTGATGTAATGCTCGAAGCGTTAGTGACGGCCGGCAGCTCAGGGGGGGCACGGCCAAAAGCGCAGGTGTATTTTGCCAACAACGATTTCACCACCTGCCGGGCAAAACCCAATAAAGGCGATGACGCCTGGCTGGTTAAATTCACTTCCAGAAATCTCGCACTTGGGCATGAAGAAGGGTTGTGTGAGGCCGTTTATCTAAACTTAGCTGCACAGTCTGGACTAGAGGTGCCCACCTGGAAGCTACTCCCCGCCCCCCAGCGTTCGGGCGCGAGTCATTGGCTAGCCATCAAGCGGTTTGACAGGTTAACTAACGATGACGGGCGCTTAGGCCATTTACATATGCACAGCGCCTGTGGCCTGCTAGATGCTGACTTTCGTAGCCCAAGCCTCGATTACGATGATCTGATAAAAGCCAGTAGCATGTTGTGCAAGAGTCCTCAGGCCGGACAAATCCAATTCCGACGTGCCATGTTTAACCTGTTCGCTGCCAATCAGGATGATCACAGTAAAAACTGGTCCTTTTTACAAAGCGATGACGGCGCCTGGTCTCTGGCTCCTTTTTATGATGTCACTTTCAGCCCCAACCCCTTTGGGGAACAGGCAACAGCCTTTGGAGGTTACGGCAAACAACCACCTCTGAAAATAATCCAGCAACTGGCAGCCACGGCAAACTTTTCTCAATGGTCGCAGGCAAAGCAGGTACTGGATGAAGTAGTTAACAGCCTGTCGGATTTTAGCGCGCAAGCCAAAGCCTTAGGAGTAAATAAAGAGACTATCGTGCTGATTGAGCAGCAGTTAAATAACACCTACCAAATGAATAAGCACTTGTTAAAATAACTGAGGATAGAGAGTTAGCTAGCCCCAACAGGAGGAAGTGCATGAAGGCAGGTCTGCAAAATGTTCTGAAAAAAGCCACGACTGAGTTAGCTAAACACCTAAACGCAAAATAAAATTCCGTAAGCTGGCAGAAATCAAACAAAGAATACGGCCACCTATTGGCTCTTTCTGTTAAGGATACGGCGTACTTCCTGTCGGCTTTTTGTGCCAGTAGTTCCACTTCTTGTTCAAGTAGCATCATCCGTACGCTCATATTCTTCGTAAACCTAGTCGTGAGATAGAAAACAAACTAATACTTAAAAACCCCGCTATCACTCCCACCCAATGTGCCGGTGCATACAAAGGCCAACCTTGTTGAGCTAATACTTGCTGTGCGAATAAAAGGTCAGCGTTACTGGCTTCGACCACGAGTTTCAGCCCTGCTATTAATAAAGGTAAAAAATGCAGTAGGTCTCGCTGCTTATTGAAGTGTGCCCACAGTATCAGCGTTGCAGGAGCACAAAGAATACCCGACAAACCACAATAACGTTCCAGCCCAAAGGGTGACAATAACAAACAGTTCAACATGAATAATGCTACGCCAAGGGAGATATTAAATTTTTTGCGGTGCCAACATTCAGCAATACCCGAGAACACGGCAAACCCTAATAGATCCCAGACTAAATGCGTCTCACTGCTATGTACCAGATGACCCGTCAACAGCCGCCACCACTGTTGTTGTTCAACAATCAAGGAGCGATCAAAATATAGGAGTTGAAACAAATCGGGTAACAAACCCAAGCCCAGAACCACTGTGCTAAAAGCAACAGTGATCCAGGGCATAGTCATTTGACGAATTATCATTTCTTGGAAGTTTCGATCGCGACGCTGCTCGCTTTAAACCTTGCAAACAACGATGGCAGGCCCAACGCGAGTAGAAGTAAAAGCAGTGAACTATCAATGGCTCCTGAGCCGGTACTTGCACGAGGCTGCTTGAACATCGGCTGGTTACTACCTGCACGATTGTCTTGCACCTGTTCTCGCTTATTGCGTTGCTGGCGAGCCTGCTGTTCTTTGTTAACCCGCAGTTTATTTGTGCGTTGAATCGCTAGCTGCTCGAACACTTCCTCTTCCACCACTAATAACGAGGTATAGTCAGTTACCAAACCGTACTCTACTGCTAAGTCAGTAATAGCTTGCTCTGAGTCGGCATCAGCTCCTAGGTAGTCCATTTTTTTCTGTAGTGCTTCTATCTTGCTGTAGGCCCAAAAGCGTTCCAGTTCGGGGTTACCTTTCGACACATCGGCTAGCTCAACCTGAGCCCTGTACACTCGCTCTTGTGCACCCACTTTTCCGCTCAGTACTACTTCGGCGGGGCCTGCTTCGAAATAGTGACCAAACAATACCAATTGCTGTCCACGATAAACTGTATTGATCTGCTCGGGTGTTAGATCACTAACCCGCCGACCCTTGATGCTCACGTCTATATCTCTCATTGAAGCATGATTGAGCTTACTGGTTGCTAACATCACCTGGCCAATAACATCATCTGCATTAGAGATATTGGCAGCAAAACCATTAGATAACTCTGTCATTTCCTTCAACATAGGACGGTTAGCGCTGTTTCCCATAATAAAAGTGAAAAGCCGAACATCATTTTCTTGAACAAGTTTTAGGAAGTCTTTCTTTTCAGTGGTTCCGACATTAGCCACCCCATCTGTTACTAATACGATAGCCGTGGATCTGTCGTCATCCAGGTGTTTCAAACCTTTTGCCAGGCCCGCGTATAGGTTGGTCCCTCCACCGGTGCCATTTTGCTGTAACTGCTCTATATATCGAGTGACATTTTCGGTACTTATCGATTGGTAGCCGCCGGTTATATCACGTGCTTCGTTGTTAAATGTAATCAACCTAAAGCGATCTTCAGTCGGTAATTTTGCCAGCCCTTGGCGGACACCTTCGAGGAGGGTCGAATACTTTCCTTCCATAGAACCCGACACATCCAACACAAAAGTCCAATCTCGATTGCCTTGTACTGAAGGCAGATCATCTCCTGGCGTTAAGGTCAGCATAAAGGTTCCTTGGGGGCTGTCAGGATGACGATAACTGACTAAATCAACCGAGCCTGGTAGCCCTTCTTCTAACCGCCAGTAGACCAAAATATCTTCGCTTAACGACGCTGCAGGCTGATGCTTACCACTGCCTTCATCGACCTGAGCTGAGGAAGAAAGAGCAACCGTCCATTGTTGTGGTGATACCTGTGTAATGATGGCATTAGTATGTTTGGGCAGCCTAACCCCATCAAGTGGATAACTGGAGCGAATATCCATATTGAAACTGAAACTTTCCTGCACGATTTCGTTACGAGACCAAAAGCTATTTGTTTGCTCATCAACACCGCCATCTTCTAATGGGTAGAGGTATCGACCTGTATTCGTATCAAGGTGCGCGGCCTGTATATAGACTAATTTGATACGTACATCAGCATTGGCTTCAACGGGATAGATAAAACTGTCAAACGTTCGGTAGCCGTCTTTCTCAGTTAAAGCGACATGATTACCGGCTTGTTTTTGCTGCTGATAAATCTGTTGAGCTTGTTGTTTAGCAACCACTTCACCTATCACCGGCTGGCCATTTATCCAGTAAATAAACTCACCTACTGCGGCCCTCTCCGGTACAGGAAAAGAGTATTTTGCTTCTAACTGTGAATTGCTCGGGTTGTGAAACACCTGCTCAACCGTGGTGGTTACATAACCATCCTCCACCAGCACATTTACATGGTGCTGCTGGATGCTCAAGTCCGGCAACACACTGTTAACCGGTTTCATTAATCCTGCTGCCTGAGCGCTGAGTGAAACCCCTGCGCATAACAACACTCCGCCAATACATTTACTAATCACTTGCTTCCACAACATAACAACTCTCCTTCATGATCCACGTCAGTGGTGATGGAAAGCAGTGTTGTGATTTTCACGGCTCGAGAACAGCAAAGGCAAAAAAGTAGCGTATTCTGCAACCTTTGGTTACTGAGTGCTTATCTACATGGAGCTTTTTTAACATGGCCTTTAAACAAACTAGGCTGCCACTGTCGCATCGCCACTACCATCATAGTGCCATGTCGCTCACCCATCTCCAGGGCGGCATCTTTACGGCTATGCTCAGTAAACTCATTGATTAATTTCTGCATGCGTTTTTGCAATTCGGCATTACTGCTATTAGCAATTAGGCCGTTAGCCACTAGCAACTTATCAAATGATTTTGCAAATGATGCTTGAAAAAACTCTTCTTTAATTCGGCTATGGAAAAAGTTTTGAATAGGCCCGTTAGCAAGCCAATTGAAGTTTGGCGCTATGCATAATTTAATGCGGTTGTTAGGCAGTAACTCAATTATTTTGAGCCGATCCAGAGCGGCTAACTTGCTGATTAGTGTTGTTTGCTCAAGCGTGTACTGATCAAGAATCTCTTGAAACTTGTAACCATTAACGCAACAGATAGCGACCAATAGAAGCACCTGATCATCGACAATTTGCTGTTCCTGCTCACGACTCAAGCCCTGCAGTTGCTGTCTCTGATGGGCCATTAATTGAAATAGCTCGCTCAGCTCAAGTCCGATGCCATCACAAATTATTTCTAAACGCGGCAACGACAAATCACCTTCACGAAATAACCGCTTAATAGATGCCTCACTTAACCCTAGCAATGAAGCGATATCTTGATAGGTTTTGCCACTCGCTTTAAGTTGACGCTTAAGCGTGGCAATCAAGGCATTGGTTTGCGGACGGTGCTTTACAGAAGTCATATTCCTAGCTCACAAGAAAATTCAGAACCAAACAAAAACGCAGCAATCCTTGTAAGGATCATAATGTAATACTATATGTTTGATGTGCCGCGCCTTTTGCAGATAGTATTTCATCTCTCGAGTATTCGCCAATACTGGATGGCATTCGAATCACACCAAGGAATGTTCTTATGGATAAACTACTCAAAATCACCGGCTCTTTAGCTTACTTAGCGGCTGTGTTTCTTAACGCCTTTGTTGACCTCGGCCACAAGATTGTAATTCAAAACACTATCTTCAAAGTGTACGACGACCAGACTCAGGTTATCTTAACCGCGATTATTAACGGTTTAATCCTGCTGCCTTTTATCTTACTGTTATCGCCGTCAGCATTTGTTGCCGATAAATACCCCAAAAATAAAGTCCTCAAAGTCGCTGCTTGGTTTGCAGTAGGCCTCACCTTAGCCATTACCTTTTGCTACTACCAAGGCTGGTTTTGGGCTGCTTTTGCCATGACCTTTTTACTAGCAATTCAGTCAGCATTTTACTCACCAGCCAAGTACGGCTACATCAAGCCTCTTTTTGGAAAGGAGGGCTTAGTTCCCGCTAACGCGCTGGTACAAGCGGTCACTATCGTTGCTATTTTAGCAGGCACTGTAGTGTACTCTCTCTTCTTTGAATCCCTTTACCCTGAGGGGGCGACAGATAGCAGCGCTATTCTCTTGGCTATCGCGCCACTGGGTTGGATCTTAGTGTTCAATGCTGTGCTCGAGCTACTAGCCATGTATCGCCTGCCGACACTCGAGCAAGGCGAACCGTCAAAACAGTTTTCAGTGCCCGATTACATCAAAGGCAAGCTCATTGCTAGCAATCTTAAAGCAGTCAACAACCGCGCGGTCATCCGTTTATCCATCATTGGGTTGGCAACATTCTGGTCTGTAGGCCAAGTACTTTTATCTGCATTTCCTTCCTACGCAAAAGATAGTTTTGGAGTTACTAACACAGTCATCATTCAAGGTGTTCTTGCATGTACCGGCCTTGGTATCGTCTTTGGTTCATGGCTAGCTGGACGAGCATCACGTCATTATATAGAAACGGGACTCGTACCCTTAGGTGCGCTAGGGGTTGCTTTTAGCTTATGGCTACTGCCAAGCATCACAACTCTGCAAGGCCAAGCATTACTATTTACAGTTGTGGGGGTTTCAGGAGGGTTATTCATTGTCCCTTTAAATGCCTTAATACAATTTCATGCCGAAGATCATGAGATGGGGAAAGTGCTCGCCGTTAATAACTGGGTGCAGAATGTTGCCATGGCCAGCTTTTTAGCGCTGACCGTTGTGTTCTCTCTACAAGGATTTGACAGCCGTACCCTGTTACAGATCATCGCTGCGGTAGCATTAATCGGTGGTTTGTATACCATCGTAAAGCTACCGCAAAGTTTGGTACGCGTTATTCTTAGTTCATTAATGAGCAAACGCTACCGTGTTAGCGTGCAAGGGATGAAGAACATCCCTAGCAGTGGTGGCGTACTACTACTGGGTAACCACATTAGCTGGGTAGATTGGGCCATCATTCAAATCGCAACTCCCCGCCCCATCAGATTTGTAATGTTGAAATCAATTTACGACAAATGGTACCTCAACAGCTTTCTAAAAATGATGGGCTGCGTACCCATTCAGCCAGGCACATCAAGCCGAGACTCCCTCGCTAAAGTTACCGAGGCTCTTAATGCTGGCGAAGTCGTTTGCATCTTCCCTGAAGGCAGCATTAGTCGTACAGGTCATCTTGCTGAATTTCGTCGTGGTTATGAGATTGCCTGTAAAGAAGCAAACGACAATGTCAGCATCGTTCCATTTTATCTTCGCGGCCTATGGGGCAGTAAATTCTCTCACTCTTCTGAGCGACTCAAACGCCACAGTTCTCGTGGTATAAAACGTGATATTGTCGTGTCTTTTGGCGCTCCTTTAGATAAAAACACCGCGGTTGATGTGCTTAAGCGTCGGGTTTTTGATCTATCCATCAGCTCTTGGCAGAACTATGTTGAACAACTGCCAACACTAGCAGAAGCTTGGGTCACTACCGCCAAGCAGCAAGGCACCAGCCTGGCGATTGCAGACACTACTGGGGCAGACATGTCGGGTTTAAGTGCCCTGGCGGGTGCTATGGCAATATCTCGGCGTATTGGAAAGCTCAGTCCAGAAGAACAAGTCGGCTTATTAGTGCCTACCAGCGCTGGCGGGGTGTTAGCCAATATGGCATCTCTCATGGCAGGAAAAACAGTCGTAAACCTGAACTATTCAGCTTCCGTTGACGCACTACTGTCGGCAGTAAAACAGGCTAACATCACAACCATCTACACATCTGAGCGCTTTGTTAAAAAACTAGCGAAGCGCGGTGTAGATCTAACCCCATTATTTGACGGTGTGCAGCTTGTCTATTTAGAAGAACTGAAAAAAACTATAGGCAAAGGCGAGCTACTCAGCCATTGGCTAATGGCTAAGCTCCTTCCGGCCTCTCTGCTTACTCGCTTGGTGTGTAAACAACGTGATCCACTTGCAACCGCTGCCATTCTCTTTTCGAGCGGCAGTGAAGGCGCACCTAAAGGCGTTATGTTGAGTCATCGCAATATCATGGCCAATGTTAAACAGGCCGCTGATGTGCTCAATATGAATGATGATGACGTTATCATGGCCTCCTTGCCGTTGTTTCATGCATTTGGTTTAACGGTTACTCAATTCTTGCCTTTGATCGAAGGTTTGCCGATGATCTGTCACCCTGATCCAACAGACGCATTAGGTATCGCCAAAGCCGTGGCGAAGCATCAAGCAACCGTCATGTGTGGCACATCGACTTTCTTACGGCTGTTTGCGCGTAATCATAAAGTGCACCCGCTTATGTTCGACAGCTTACGTATCGTCGTTTCTGGGGCCGAAAAACTGAATTCAGATGTACGGGACAGCTTCCAATTGAAGTTTGGCAAGCCAATTTTAGAGGGCTATGGCTGTACAGAAACCACGCCGGTCGCCAGCGTCAACCTACCAGACGCGCTCGATACACACTATTGGAAAGTACAAAAAGGCGGAAAACAAGGTACCGTCGGAATGCCGCTACCGGGAACGAGCTTTAAGATAGTAGATCCAAACACTTTCGCAGAGTTAACCACTGGCGAAGCGGGTATGATCCTCATCGGCGGTGTGCAAGTGATGCAGGGTTACCTTAACAACCCTGAAAAAAATGCCGAAGTCCTAAAACAAATTGAGGACCAACGCTGGTATGTGACCGGCGACAAAGGCTCAATTGATGAGCAAGGCTTCCTCACCATTTTGGACCGCTACTCCCGATTTGCCAAAATAGCTGGTGAGATGATTAGCTTGAGCGAGCTAGAGCAAAACGTCCGCAATGCCATACCCGAAAAAGATATAGAGCTCGTCGCTATCAACCTTCCTTGCGACAAGAAAGGTGAGTCGATAACACTACTCTATGAAGGACATTTGGAAACTTCTGGTGTCAGGCAAACCATGCTAGCTAATGGCGTCAGCGGTTTAATGATTCCAGCCAACTGGGTAGCAGTGGATACAGTGCCTAAGTTAGGGTCGGGGAAAAACGATTTTGCAACGGCTAAGAAATTAGCCCTGAGCGAAACGGCTTAAAACACTGAAAAAATACCGAGCACCTGCGGCTCGCAGGCTCGGTATCTTCTCATTCTTCTATATTGAAGCACTGTAAAGTTACTTTATTTATTCAATGTTTTGAATTTGCTCCCGCATCTGTTCAATTAATACCTTAAGCTCCACCGCGCTTTGCGTGGTATCCGTCACTATCGATTTCGATGAAAGCGTGTTCGCTTCACGGTTGAGTTCCTGCATCAGGAAGTCTAAACGGCGACCTATGGGTTCTTTCTGTTTAAGGATACGGCGTACTTCCTGTACGTGTGTGTCGAGGCGATCCATCTCTTCATCTACATCGGCTTTTTGTGCCAGCAGTACCACTTCTTGCTCAAGCCGTTGCGGGTCTAGATCCACACCCAGATCGGTGACACGTGATCTGAGCATGTTACGTTGATTCTGCAGGATCTGCGGAAGCTTGGTGCGCACGTCACTGATTACAATACTAATAGCATCTAGACGCTGCTCTATTAAACCTGCCAGCTCTTTGCCTTCGCGCTCACGGCCTGCCTGAAGATCTGCCAGCGCCTTATTGAATAGCTGCAGGGCTTCACGCTTTACTTCTTCCATATCAATCTTTACGTCTTGCAAAACACCCGGCCAACGCAACAGGTCGAGCGGATTCAACGACTGAGATACGGGCATTAACTGCTCCATCTGCTCAGTAGCGGCAAGTAGCTGCTTGGCAAATGCTTCGTTGACTTGCAGTGTTTGTGCTTGCTCATCGGGTATAAAACGCAGCATGCATTCGACCTTGCCACGGCTGAAGCGTTTGCGCAGTGTTTCCCGCAATGCCCCTTCCAGCTCCCGGAGCTGTTCCGGGAGTCTCAATTGAGGTTCAAGGAAGCGATGGTTAACAGAACGGACTTCCCAGGTGAGGGTTCCCCACGCCTGTTGGCTCTCTTGACGAGCAAAAGCGGTCATACTACGTGTCATGTTGTCGTATCTCGATTAGAATTATCCTATTCGGCTAGTTTACCAGTCTGAAGACCGATGCTCTATGCAGCAAATCATTCATTATTGTTAAGGTGTATTTTACAGATGAGTCCTACCATGTCAGATCAACTTCAAAACCTGGGTCTTGCCAGCATGCGTCCGAGTGGTCGCCAACCCGACCAGTTGCGTGAAATCCGTATTACACGTAATTTCACTAAGCATGCAGAAGGTTCGGTGCTGGTTGAATTTGGTGAGACAAAAGTGATCTGTACCGCTACGGTTGAGCGTGGCGTGCCGCGCTTTTTGCGTGGTTCAGGTTCTGGCTGGGTGACCGCCGAATATGGAATGCTACCTCGCTCTACCAATACGCGTAATGGCCGGGAAGCGGCACGCGGTAAGCAAACAGGCCGTACTATCGAAATCCAACGTCTTATTGGTCGCTCACTACGCGCCGCTCTGGATCTTAAAAAACTCGGCGAAAATACCATTACTATCGACTGCGATGTTATTCAGGCCGATGGCGGCACACGTACCGCATCGATTACCGGTGCTTGCGTAGCGCTCATGGATGCCATTAACTTCCTGAAAAAAGATAAACATGGCGCGCTAAAAGGTAATCCAATCAAATATATGCTGGCGGCTATTTCTGTGGGCATCTATAAAGGTGAAGCCGTATTGGATCTGGATTACGACGAAGACTCGTCAGCAGAAACTGATATGAATGTCATCATGACTGACCAGGGTGGTTTTATTGAAGTACAGGGTACTGCCGAAGGCGCGCCATATACTCAGGACGAGCTGAACAAAATGCTGGCTCTGGCGAATAAAGGCATTAAAGAAATTATTGAGATGCAAAAAGCGGCTTTCAATTAATAAGCTTTTTTAGACATTAAAAAGGGTGCTTCGGCACCCTTTTTGTTTTTCTGCTCTTTGTTTATCTAAGGAGTTTTAAAAATCACCATCGTAATCGATGGTTAACGGCGCATGCTCAGAAAACATCTGGTCTTTAAAAATAGATACGTTTTTAACCATCTTACGCAGGTTCGCCGTAGTTATCTGATAATCCAGTCGGGCGCCTTCATTTAAGGTGCGGGCGCGGTTGTAATCCGGCCACCAGGTAAACTGACGCTCTGCCTTGTTGATCTCACGGAAAGCATCCACAAAGCCCAGGTCACCCAGCATCTCTTCCATCCATGCACGCTCACTTGGCAGAAAACCGGAAACAGTCTGGTTCGCATACCAATTACTCAAATCCATTGGACGATGAGCCGTATTCAGAGTGCCGCAAAAAATAAAGTCACGACGCTTACGTAACGTTTTCTTCAGGTGCCCCAAAAAGTGAGACATAAACTCTTCTTTTGTTTGCTGTGCCGAAAAGCTTTTTAGTCCGGATGGGATATGCAGAGATGACACACTGACTTTATCAAAGTCCGCCTGAATAAAGCGCCCCTGAGTATCACACAGCTCAAATCCCAAACCCGTCATTATCGCTTTTGGCACCTGGCGCGTATAAATAGCCACACCGCTATAGCCATCTTCGAACGCATCAAAGAAGTAAGGATAATAGCCTTCAGGGTGATAACGGTCACCATCCAGCTGATATTCTCTTAGCCGAAGGTCCTGCAAGCAGATGACGTCTGCATTCTGCTTGACCATCCAGTCGAAGAAGCCTCTATCAGCCGCCTGTTCAATACCTTGTGTATTGAAGGTGATAACACGCATATTGGTTATTCCTGTAAAGCGCACAAAAAAGTTAAAGGGGAATTGTATAGTGTAGTCAGCAAAAAGGAAATTTACTAACCCCCGAAAATCTCGTTCATATGCCAAGCTAATGGTAGAATACGCGTTTTATACGATATGAGACCCTGCCATGCGCGATTACCAGAGAGAATTTATCCAGTTTGCCATCGAACAGAATGTATTGCGCTTTGGTGAGTTCACATTAAAATCTGGCCGGGTTAGCCCCTACTTTTTCAATGCAGGCCTTTTTAATAGCGGTACGGCACTGGCAAAATTAGGCCGTTACTATGCCGCGGCCATTGATGAAGCCAATGTTGAATTTGATGTATTGTTTGGCCCTGCTTACAAAGGTATCCCGCTGGCGGCGGCGGCAGCGATTGCACTCTCTAACGATTACAATCGTGACGTGCCTTATGTGTTTAACCGTAAAGAAGCGAAAAGCCATGGCGAAGGCGGCAGCTTAGTCGGCGCGCCATTAGAAGGTCGTGTAATGATCATTGATGACGTCATTACCGCCGGTACCGCCATCCGCGAAGTAATGGAGATCATTAATGCCGCAGAAGCGACACCCGCCGCGGTGATGATTGCACTTAATCGTATGGAGCGTGGCAAAGGTGAGCTATCGGCTATTCAGGAAGTTGAGCGTGATTACGCCATGCAGGTGATCAGCATTGTTTCACTGCAGGATGTGGTTGATTATCTACTGGAAGTCGGTGGTTATGACGAAGTCGTACCTGCAATCCAGGCATATCGAGCTGAATACGGCATCTAAGTTATTGTTCGCACTACTCTTTAAGGCGCCACCCGTACTTTGACTTCGCGGGTGGCCGAATCAACTCCCGAGCCACACCGGCCGACACTCTTAATCGTATAATACGTATCTGACCCCACGGTTACTGAAGCACAACTCGCCTGATAACTACAATCAAGCAGCCCGGGTGTTGCCAGGGCTAGCGGCGCCACATCTGTGTTGCAGACCTGCGCATTTTCCGGATGCAATAACTCAGACAGGTGCAACTCTGAACCTGTTTGTGCCGCTGACAATGCCCTGACCGCTAATATCTCCTGTGATCGATACGTTTGGCTGGCTGTCATAATGCTGCTCATACCCGCCACCAGCATCGCCAACACTACTATGACGAAAATAGCAGAGATCAGCCCAAGGCCGTTCTGTTTTTTATAGGCTTGATTCAGGTTAGGGCGCATTACGGATCTGCACCTCCTGCTGAATCAGTAGTTTTTCTGAGTTTTGCTCAACACTGAACTCCAGCATCACCAGGGCATTACGCTGTAACGTAGCGTTCACTACGGTAAATGGCTGAGCCGATGTCACCGGATAAGCCAGCAACGCTCTGTTGGGTTCGGTACTTGGCAGACTTGCAGGCATTGGCTGCGTGGCGGAGCGTGCATAGTTACGGTATTGATACAAGCGATCCCCGACCAGACAAAAACTAACCGGACCATCAACAATAAACATCCGCTTAGAGGGTGATTCAGCCGGATACTGATGTGCACTGGCCAATGTCAACGTGGTAGCACCCGGTCCTAACAGGCTGGCTGGAGACGAACTAATGTCGGGAGAGATCACCGCGGGCGAACCGGTCTGATAAACAGCCGGTGTGCTGATCGGATAGATTGCTGTTTTACCCAGCTCAGGCGCCTCGGAAAAAGGAATAATAGAAAAGGAGCTGGCGGCGCTGGTGAGAGGCATTGAAATATAAGATGTTGCATCCAGAATGGGGATATATTCCAGACATGCGCCACTCGCATCCTGCTGAGTGCGTGAGCTATTCGGCAATGCATTACGCAGCGCCCTAACCATACGATCCATCGCCACACGGCTGGTTGCAGCAATACCATCGCGCCTCACCAAATCGCTATAACCTTGTAGCGAGTTAACGATAAAACCGCTGGTACCCACGGAAATAATACCCAGCAAAACGATAACAACAATCAGCTCCAGCAGCGTAAAGCCTGTTTGCTTGTATCCGTGAGTGCGACGCATTAATAATTTCCCCGATACACCACAAACAACTGTGCTGATTCGCCGGGCGGTGTCACCGTGACATTAATGCGTTTGACTGTTTTTGCCGGCCTTCCTAACTCAACACCGGCATACGAGACATTCACAGCGACCTGATAGCGATCATATTCCGGACGGATAACGCCTAAAGCGTTTTCTGAGGGCGTTTCATTTAAGCCGTGATAATCATCCACATCATCAAACAGGTCTCTTGTTTCATCCGTCACACCGTCTGACAGCTTATCCACCCCTAAGGTTGCAGAACAGCTGGCACTCGTACATGCAGGCTGACCACCGACTGGCGTATTTTCATCAAATCGCTTGGTGAGAATCTCTTCTATATAGGCCTGGCCCAGATGAGCCGCTTTCGCATGCCAGAAAGGATCTGCGCTGTGTCGTGCTGATTGCCCCCAAGCCGAAACCAACACCACCAGCGAAATGCTGATGATAACAATGGTCAGGATAGTCTCAACCAGTGAGAAGCCGGATTCAGAGACAGGGGCCTTCATAGGCGAATCCTGTTGGTGAAACACATGTAGGATGGCTGCCGGCCACCAGCAGGGAAAGGCTGGCGCTTATAGGTGCAGCCACAGGGGCAGTAACCGGAGTGATCAGTTGAGCCAGATCTCCGGTATCACGGTAGAGCAGCGATAGTGTATTACCTGTGGCGATAGTTCCTGAGCTAGCCCCCGAAGCAAAGGTGAAAGAGTGCCCACCTTCCAATTGATAGGCTAACGTTTGAGCAGAAAACTGCAATGAGATATCCCACTGCGTCGTGGTGCTACGCGTGATATTCAATTGGGCACCGCTACCTTGATGCGCGACCGCAGTGCGTTGCGCCAAACGTAAATAAGACAGTAGCTGTTGCTGAAAAAGTGATTCGCTGTAGGAGGATACGCCCCCTAAACGTGCGAAGGCCACTGCACTTAAAATCCCTAACAGGACCAGCACAGTGACCATCTCGATTAACGTAAAGCCTGTTTGCTGACGTAAGCTGTATTTCATATCAGAACTATACCAGAGCTGTATCAGGACTGTTTCAGGACTGCATCAGAGCTACGCCAGCATGATTATTAAGGATTAGTCGTGCTTACGTCACCATTGTTTGTATCATACGCAATGGTACGCACTGTTGGCAGGTTATTTTGATAGGCATAAGTACAAATTGTTCCCGACACCGTTGCCAGATAATCAGACCCCGCTGCTGCTGCAACGGAAGGTGCGCTCGCTTGCAGCACGGCATCCCACGTTGCAACACAAGTCGCTGCCGATAGCGCCGGTACAGCCGTTGTTCCGCCGGTAATAACAGCCCCATTGGTGCTGACAGGAAAACGAGTGCCATTGACGATAATATTAGTACCATCAATAGCGACGGTATCACCTGCTCCAACATTTTTAACAATGGCTTGGGCCTTAACCAAAGCAACTGCAGCACCTAAGGCACCGGCAGAGCCTTGGACAGAGGCGCGATGCGCATCAGTGGTTACATCAATAAAGCGTGGCAATGCCACCGCCGCTAAAATCCCCAGTAGTGCTATGACTACTACCAACTCGATAATTGTAAAACCAGCCTGTCGTTTCATGTAACCACTCCGTTCTCTACTTGACGATGATCGCCGTACTACTCGAAATTGCTTTAGCCTGGATGGCTTCTTAAGCTGCTATATCCCAAACAAACGGTTTAACCGCTTGAATCTTAATGCTATAAACAGCCTTGTTTTGTTGGTTATCGGCTGCATTACCATTTAATTTAAGCACAAATCTGAGATTTCGCTGGTCATCACCCTGAATTTTTAAATTATTATTGCGTTGCACCCGATAGACCAGCTCCCGGCTAACCTGATCAAAGTACCAACGCCCTGCTAACAGCGTCTGATCAGCACCGGCTTGTATTTCACCGCCATAGTGTTTCGCTGTAGGAGAGATCCAGCTAAAAGGGTTTTGTGTTAGAAGATTTTTTGCTTTATGCGGAGATCCTTCAATGTAAAACGAGGCCAGGCGTAAATTTATCTGCTGCTGAATTTGCCCTAGCACGCCATACATGGCAGCACGTTCTGCTGATTCGGCAACACTTCCCAAACGCGTCGAAAGCACGCCGTATAAAATCAAAATCAGCAGCAAACTCACAACCAGTTCAAGCAGGGTAAAACCTTTGTCTTTCCTGATGTTAACCATTAATAGTGGTACTTAATTCCCACAAGGGAAGGAATACGCCCAATGCCAGCACCAATACCATAATACCAATAGCCACAATCAATATAGGCTCAATGACACTGGATAGGTTTTGCAGATCATACTCAACCTCCTCTTCATAAAAGTTGGCGACATCTTCCAGCATCTCATCTACCCGTCCTGTTTCCTCCCCTACTGCTAACATCTGCATCACCAAGGGACTAAACATACCGTTGCGGTGCGCGGTTGCGCTAAACCCTTCTCCACGCTCAATCCCTTTACGCATCTCCGCTACTTTTTCACCGATATACACATTTCCCATGGCGCGTGAGACGATCAATAGTCCTTGTTCAATAGGTATTCCTGCTTTAAGCACCACACTGAATGTACGTGCAAAACGGCCTAAAATAGCACGATAGAAGATCCCGCCTACCAGCGGAAAACGTAATTTAACCCGATCCCATTTACGATGACCCTCATCTGTTTTTCGCCATCTTACAAAGAGAAAAATCAGTGCTATCAATACCCCTATAATCAGGTGCCACCAGTTAACCGTAAAATCTGAAATAGCGATTAACACCCGGGTTTGCCAAGGCATATTTCCGCCAAAGCTATCAAAAACTGATTTGAATGCCGGAATAACAAACACATTGATCACACCTAATGCTATTGAGATCGCAATAATCACGAACATAGGGTAGCGGGTAGCTTGTTTGATACTTCGCGCGGTTTTGCGTTCTAAATCAAGATAGGAGGCCATCTGGGTAAACGATTGATCCAGCTGGCCGGTATTCTCACCCACATGGATCATGCTGACATAAAGGTTATTGAATAGCTTAGGGTGTTTACTCAAGGTTGTTGATAGCGAGTTCCCCCTTTCAAGATCATCCGCGATCTTATTCAGAGAACTTTGCAGCAAAGGGTTTCGAATAGTATTTGCCAAACCACGCATACCATTGGTAATAGGCACACCGGCGCGGGTCAGACTGGCCATCTGACGGCTAAACATGATCATTTCATCGACAGATACTTTTTCAAAAAGGCGAATCTGGCCGCGCTTTCTGGACTTCAGGTCTTCTTTGTCCTGGGTTGCCAGCTCGACCTTAACCGGTGTGATGCCCTGATCCAGAAGCTGTGAAGCCACTGCCGCTTTATTTAACGCTTCAACACGCCCTGTCGCCGCTGAGCCATCCGCATGACGTCCTGTGTACTGAAACGCAGCCATAATTACTCCAGCTCCAGATGGCTGTCGGGTTGAGCCGGTGATAGGGTCTCAGCACTTTCCAGATAAGCAGACTCATCCATCTGCTCAGTCACCCGGAACACCTCCTGCAGAGAAGTAATACCTTGGCTTGCCATGGCTAATGCGCTCATAACAAGGGGTTGATAGCCTTCACTGCTTCTGGCCGCCTGGCTGAAAGCAGAATTATCATTACGCCGCAGCGCATCAGCCATCTCATCATTCATTTCAAGGAGTTCAAAGATACCAACGCGGCCCTTGTAGCCTGTATTATTACAGTATGTGCATCCTTTTCCGTGCTTTAGCTCAGTGATCTGCAGTTGCGCCTCTTCACCTTTGATATCCAGCCACACCTGTTCCTGTGCCGTCGGTATATGGGGCTCTTTACAATTTTCGCAAATTCGGCGCACCAGTCGCTGAGCGAGAATACCACGCAACGCCGTCCCTGCCAGATAACCTTCCACGCCAATATCAACCAAGCGCATGGCACTGGAGATAGCATCATTGGTGTGTAAGGTAGACAATACGAAATGCCCTGTCATCGCCGCTCGCATAGCAATATCGGCGGTTTCCAGATCGCGAATCTCACCGACTAACAGTATATCCGGGTCCTGACGCAAACAGGAACGCAATACTTTTGAGAACGTCAGCCCTATCTGAGGATGCACCTGAACCTGATTCACCCGAGACAAACGATACTCCACAGGATCCTCAACAGTGATAATCTTTTTCGAAGCATCATTTAACTCATTTAATGCGCCGTATAAGGTGGTGGTTTTACCACTCCCCGTAGGCCCCGTAACCAACAGCAGACCATGTGGCTCATGTATTATGCGTCGCACCTTAGCGAGCATACGTGGCGGCAATCCGGCGTTATTCAGATCAATCAGACCGGCGCTCTGATCCAGCAGACGCATAACGACTGATTCGCCATGCTGAATCGGTAACGTCGAAATACGCACATCAACGTTATGATTTTTAACCGTAATATTAAATCGTCCATCCTGAGGCAGACGTTTTTCAGAGATATTAAGCTCGGCCATCAACTTCAAACGTAATACCAATACGGCGGCAATACGTGTCTCTTTCATGACATGTTCATGCAATACCCCATCAACACGCTGGCGAATCCGCAAAACATGCTCGTCAGGTTCGATATGAATATCGGATGCACCGACTTGCACAGCATCCTCAAAAATACTCTTCAACAAACGCACAACCGGTGCATCGGTTTCATCGGTAGCCGTTAAGCGCGAAAGATCGAAACTATCTTCCACAATATCTTCGCTGAGCTGATCTGCCAGCGAGTCAATATCATTGGTTCTGCGATACATCAGATCCAATGTTTGCAGCAATTGACTCTCTGCAACGACGGCCAGTTCGATGGTTTTTGGCAACAGGCGCTGCAACTCATCAAAAGCAAAAATATCCAGTGGATCCGACATCCCCACTAAAAAATGATCCGGGTTTTCTTTTAATACAATCGAACGAAAGCGTCGGGCATGGGTTTCAGAAAGACGTAACACATCCTCCTGCTTAAAATTGTAATGGGACAGGTCAACCAGCGGCACACTCAACTGTTGCGCAAGAAACTCTAAAAATTGCTGCTCATCGACATAACCAAGAGAGACTAAAGAGCGCCCCAGTTTCTGGCGTGTTTCCTTCTGCCGGGCCAGTGCACTGGTCAACTGCTGCTCAGAAATAACACCATTCTGAACCATCAGGTCGCCAATACGGATTTTCATCTTTGGTGATGCCATGCCTCTTAACCCTTCTTATTGCGATTGCATCAATCTTTGCGACTGCAACTGCGCATACTGTTTTAAGGATTGTTCCAAATCCGGAATCTGTAACGCTGAACGATAAGCATCCAGTGCTTTTCTTGTCTGCCCGAGATGCTCCAGAGAGACTCCCAGATTAATCCACCAGCGACCTTCCTGAGAGTTCAGGGTTAATAAACTCAGATAACGCGCAACCGCTGCTGCATGTTGTCCTGCTTGCTGATAACCCGATGCCAGCAGATCCAAATAATCCTGCCGACTCTGCCCATCCGGATATTGCTCCAGTAACTCTATTGCGTGCTTTGCTTGCCCTTGCTGCAGAAAAGCCCGCGCTTGCAAAAGCCCCCACGATAGATTGTCGGGTGCTGTGTGTAATATTTCTGATGCGGGGGCATAACGCTCGGTTGCCAGATAAAGTTGTACTAGTAAGTAACGGCTCTGCAGCGAAGCAGGCGCTTTATTGACATAGTCTTTTAGTAAGTCCAGCGCTTCATCGGTACGTTGCTGACTGAGCAGGCGGCGGGCACTTCGCACAACAGAACTGTCTGTTGGCAGCGTATTCAGTGATTTCTTCCACTGACCTGCCTTCTGGCCTGTTGCCTGACCTGCCCTCTGATCTGTCGTATTAGCTGCCGTGTGAGAGACCTCTGTCGCATCTTCCGATACCGCAACCCTGGGAGCAGCTGTAGGCTGTGCCGGGGGGCTTGTTTTCGCGGCGGCTAAGACGGCTGTGGTTTCTTTGTCTGCTGATCTTGTGGGTATAACGGCTGACACCACAGGTGCAGGACGGCTGACCTCAACAACTAAACGGGCCGGGTTTTGTTTTAGTTTAGGAGAAAACTCCACAGGGTCGCTTGCGACAAGTTTAAAGCGGCTCTTGCCCTCTTCAGGAACGATGTCAATTGTCGCCAATAATGAGCCACTGATGTCCGGTAGACCAACGGCCAAAAGCGACTCCTCAATGGCAATATCCAATGTCATGGTTGACCGGCTATAAAGCACAAAAGGCTTCACCTGATCCAGCCAGAAGGTCAAGGTGCCGCGTAGATCTGATTGTGATGTCCAGTTTATGGCACTGATATTGGTAGTAACAGGAGCTGTTATTTCAGGCTTAGCTTTACGTTCAGGCTCAGGTTCAGGTGCAGCTATTTCCTTTTGCACGTCTGTCTGCTGAGCAATTAATGCAAGCGATTCCTGCAGAGGCGGCTGACTAGTACTGGCTGTTTGGACCTGTTCTTTATCAAGCCAGGATAAGAAGTCGCTACGCTCATTGATCTTTCCCCCCCATTCTCTGACAAAAAAGCCAACAATCGTCACTAAGGCAATAAGCAGTGCAATCCAAATCCAATGACCCGTATTACTATCGCGTTTGGCAACCGCGCGATAGCCTGTAGAGCCTTCCCTTTTGCGCTCATCCAGGTCACGCAACATATCATTCACCAGACTCATATAAGCCCTCGCATGGTCGCCCAGTAAAGCATTCCGCATACTGAGCTAGTCATAATAACGGAGCCCAGCAGAAGCTTGGCAATACCACTCATTAGCGGAACATCGACGCCCTCAGTATCTTCTATCGCCTTGATAACATGTGCTTTTTTTATCGTGCTGTCGCCACGTCCATAGGCGCTCATCAAAGACTTATGTGCCAGGATATTAACCAACCGCGGCACGCCGCCAGACGCTTTTGCTATCAACTTTGCTGCAGCGGACGAAAATAGAGAAAGCCCTGCATATCCTGCCCGGCTGGCACGTTGTTCAAGATAATGGCTGACAGCCGCGACCGGCAGAGTATTTAATCGGCAACTAAAGGTAATACGTTGTAACAGCTGTCGAAGCGATGGCCGACTTAATAACTGATCCAATTCAGGCTGACCAAAAAGCACAACCTGAAAAAGCTTCTCTGATTCGGTCTCAAGATTCGTCAGCAATCGCAATGCTTCTATGGTTTCTTCCGGCATCGCTTGTGCTTCATCCACAATCAAGACCGTGTACAAACCGTCTTTCGCTATCTCTACTAATCTCTGGTTAATGCGATTAACCAGCTCAAAATCCGCTATCGCCAAGGCATTTTCAATGCCAATCTCCAATGCAAAATTTCGGCGTAGCGCTTCAGGACTCAAATAAGGATTAGGGATATACGCAGTAATGCAAGATTCCTTGTCCAACGCATTCAGCAAGGTGCGGCATAGCATGGTTTTACCTGTGCCGACTTCACCCACCACTTTGATAAAGCCATCGCCACCGCCCAAGGCTACCAATAACAGATTCAGGGCTTCCTGATGCGTTGGCAACTGCAGAAAAAATCGCGTATTGGGCGTTAATGTAAACGGTAGCTCCCGCATGCCAAAGTGATCAATATACATAGATATCTAATCCATCACTTTTGTGCTGAGCATTGCTTAGCGCTGCTTTAATGACTGAAACCCCTCAAGGCTACGCTGCAGCTCTTGCTTCCAGCCGGTCGCATTAGCAATAACAGGTCTTAACAGAATGACCAGTTCACTTTTATTCGAGCCTTGGCTGCGCTGTTGAAAAAGCTTACCCACCGCCGGAATATCACCCAGCCCCGGTGTCTTAGCAAAAGTATCGCTGCTGCCTGATGTCATCAGCCCACCAATCACAATAACCTGACCACTGCTGGCTTTGACCACGCTGTCTGATTCACGAATGGAGCTTAAAGCGAGCGGTATATTGAATTGATCTTTACCCACGCTGATCAATTTCTGCTGATCTTCGACCTCGCTAACTGAGGGGTGAATATGCAGGATAATTTCGTTATCTGCGCTGATCTGTGGCGTGACATCCAAAGCGATGCCAGAGAAGAAGGGCGTTAGCTCAATATCAGGCGTAGAGGTCGTAGCTGTGCCGGTGGTTGTGGTGTTTTGTATATCGGTGACATAAAACTCATCGGTGCCTACTTTAATCACCGCCTTCTGATTATTCATGGTAGAAACACGCGGGCTCGACAAAACCTGCACATTACCCTGCGTACCCAACAGTTCAATCAGCGCCGTAAAATCGTTCAGATCTAACGCTGCACTAAATACGCCACCTAGCCCGTTAAAGTTCGTGATCGATTCGGAACTAACCCCATACACTCCCGAATTTTTCGCATTTATTCTTCCAACTGCACTCCAGTCGATCCCTGCCTGGAAGCCATTATTCAGATTCACCTCCAGGATTTTTGCTTCGATAACCACCTGACGCCCTAGTATTAATTCAGCTTTCTCCAGATATTCACGAACAGTCTGCTGTTCACTTGGAAACGCTCTTACCACGACGACACCCGCCTGTGGCGTTACCACCACACGCTGGCCTTTGTCAGTACCGATGATAGTCGATAAGGTCGCCTGCAAACCGCCCCAGAAATCTGTCTTACTGCGCGTGCTGATGTGCGTGCCAACCAACACTCCCTGCCCCGAATTACTGGCAGCACTATTATTGGAAGAACTATTACCGGAAGAACTGCTGTCACTTGACGAATTATCACTCGACCCCGCCTGGCTAACTGAACCTGCGCTAACCGACGTCTGCGATTGCCCTTCACGTTGAACATCCAGATAGTTGACTTGGTAAATCAGCGTTTCAAGGTTTGCCGGAAGCACCTGATATAAATTGCCGCTACGTTTATACTCATAACCGTATACCTCACGTACAGCTTTCATTACTTCAGCAACGGTTACATCTTTCAATTGAAGCGAAATGTTACCTTCAATCCCTTCATGGACAATCATGTTGTAGGGCGAACCTTCCACTAAGCCCATAAAAAAAGTGCGGGCTGATAACTGGCTTGCGGAAACATCAAAGCGCTCTTCCTGCACCTGAGCCAAATCATCCAAGCGTAGTGGCGCTAATGAGGGTAGTACCGGCAACCCGGCAACCGCTTGTGTTCGGTTAGCAGTATCTGATAATGCCGCCTGAAGGATTTTTTCTGACTCCTGCTGCGGCGGTTCTTCGGTCACATGTCCAACGGTCTGACATCCTGCTAATAACCCTGCAATAATTAAAATCAGATGTCTTTGTATATGCTTCATGAGCAAACCTTATAATGTTACCGGCTTATCTTCAGCCCAGAATTGTTTGAAAGAAGTACCCAGCGCCGGCTATCGCCCATATCAAGTAACACTTTGTCATAGGTAATCTGCAATACTTTTGCGCCACCGACACGATCCCCGACATTGGCTTTAATGCCATTTACAATAGCCCAGGCAACATGTTTTCTTTTTAGTATAGAGGTCACTTCAAAGTCCTTTTTTTCTACGACGGCCACAGATTCTCCAACCTGTATACGATAGGGTTGTGTCGGATCCTTAAGCACAGGATCAGCCCACACTGGTACCGAACAGCACAGCATCAAAAAACCGATTATCTTAGCTCTCCATATTCTAACCACCTATCCAGCCCTCCACAGCACTCAGCGTATGAACGCGTAAGGTTACTTCAGAATCAGGGTACTTGGACACTTTATACTCCAGCGAATCCCAAAAAAATGATGAGGAAAGCCCCTCCAGATGACGCAAGTAATCATAAATATCCTCGTATCCCCCACGTAGCTCCACTTCAAATCCGTGCGAATAGACGGGGGCATTCACTATAGATGGTTTTGCATCTGATTCTGTCTCAACATCAGGTGACAAGCGTAAAGGCTTTACTGGCAAAGAAGACAGTCGCTGCAACACAATACCCGGCTTATCTCTTAAAACCGTTTCTAACACCTGCCCCATTTGACCAGGATCCATCAAATTTATAGAACGTCTTTGCAGGATGCTGGTCACTTGTTTATCTGTTTTTTCCAGCTCAGCAATCTTGGCCCGAACTGCAGCGGAGGGATCAACATTTAAGGCGCGGGTAAATGCATCTATTTCCGTCTGCCGGGTGTTCACCATACGCACATTCTGCTCAATTTGAGCATTAAACCTTGAAGACTTTTTCATCAAAGGCTCAATCACGGCCATAAAAAACACTGCTATTATCAAAACAGTACAGGTCACCGCAATCAGCAAGCGTTCACGCTTTTCCAGTGCATTAAACTTTTCAGCAATAGAATTAATCATGTGTTTTACCCGCGATCACCCCATGAGCATTAAACAGGTAGGCTTTATCATCCTTCTTTTCGGTTTTAAGTTCAGCGAAATGCATTTTATTGAAGAAGCTCTGTTGCGCTAACTGTCTTAGAAAAACGGGAATTTGTGATGTATCCGCGCTTTCACCAGCAAGATCAAGGATTAAAGAACCTGACGTCATCTTGAAAGCGGTCAGCCATACTTTATCCGGCGTACTATTTGAGAATGCCAACAGCCCTTGTGAGAAACCTTGTTGGTGCTCCGGCTGTACCGTCTCTAATAGTCCAGACAAACGCTGTTTAGATAATACTGTCTGTTGTAACTGATCCCTGTAATCCTCAAGTGCCGGATCAGGTTTACGCTGGCTCTGAAGCACCTCAAGTTTTTTTAACGCCTGCTGCTGTTGCTGCAGTTGGATCACATAGCCCTGTAGCTGTTCATCAGTCTGATGAACGTCTCTCCAGATCCAGGCACTTATCACGGAACAAAGTAACAACACTCCCGTAAAAGTCCAGATTACATAATTAAATCGTAAATAATCACGCTCAATTTTAGGCCGGGGCGGAAGCAGGTTAATTCGTTGTTTCATAACTCACTTACTCTCTTCACAGCGCAACGCTGCAGCAATCGATACGAAACAGCGCTGCTGGAGATCAATCGTTAAGGGCTCATCTGATTCAACAACATCGCTTAAATCCAGTGACTGGACATCCGCGCCCAGATTATTACGTAACTCCATCATCAACGGAGTCTCACCGACCTGCAGGGGCATCACAATAATACGCATACAAGGAGGCTTACCTATCTGGCTCTCAAAATAATCCATCGAACGCTGCAGATCCAAGACGGCATTATCAATCTGCACACTATGGTCATAAGACAAGGCTCTGGAGAGATACAGACCAGCCGAAGACATCATGTTAATAACACTTTGCTTCTCATTTAAATAAAGTACTGCTGTACCTGCCTCTGATTCACTCAGACCTTCCGCAATATTCAATAATGCCATTTCAGGCACATCAATATACTCTGGAAAGAGCCCGATACTTTCTAGCCAAGAGATGCGCTTTGCTATTAGTTTTCGATCAGCAGCCACGACATACAGCATTTTACCGCGGCCTCGAAATGCATCTTCAGGCAGCTCATAATAATCGATAATGGCATCATCGGTGGAATACTGAATCATATCTTTAACACGCCAAAGCAGTGCTTCTTTTAACTCTTCTTTAGGTACGTCCGGGGCTTCAATCAACACCAACTGATACTCACCCGAAGATAAAACCAATGAACAACGGCTGTTAGCCATTCCTGCTTCAGAAACGGATGTAGCCACTATAGCCGGGTTATTCAAAGGGTCAGACACATTCAAAAAGGCAGCGGCGGTTAACTTTCGCTTATTTTCTACAGAAGCAACGCAGGCCAACGCGACTCCCTCCGGCAGAAGGTGGATAGCAACTAATCCATTCGATCTACTATTTTTCTTTCTGAACCGAAGCAAATCAGTAACTCCTTTTACGCAATCTTAAAGATTAAAACGACTAATAGAAGAGGATTTAGCACTAGCCTCAATAGGGATTCTATATATAACGGCTAGTATTCATATTAGTTTAGGCGACATAACAGCTTAAGCCAGCAGAATTATGTACAAAAACAAACAATAAGCTTGAACTAAGAAACGCTAAATGATTGAATATGCACCTCTTGAGATGCCCGGATAGCTCAGTCGGTAGAGCAGAGGATTGAAAATCCTCGTGTCGGTGGTTCGATTCCGCCTCCGGGCACCAAGTACTAAGGCCTCACAGTCATATGTGGGGCTTTGTTGTTTATGGGCTCTGGTCCATTTCAGGTCAGCGTAGCAGCTAAATTCAGATAGCCACACCCCATACACCGTTAGAGCTTTTCAGTCTGCGGCTTTTGGGTAACGATGAGCACTTTAATCCTCATATACGATTTGTCAGCTCCGTAAATATTTCACGGTCTAACACGCCTCTCTTGTTAGCAGTTGCTTAGCTCACACTATTTCGACCACTTCCAACTAAAGCGGCCATAGAAGACAACGTCGTCCTGATCTGGCACGACATTATCAATGGCATTGGCAACCGTAAAATCCGCAGAAAGACCGGCGGCATTGTGCCACCCTAACCCTACGCCGACGGACTGCACCATTTGCGAGGGGCTAGTGGAATAGACTTCTCCAGCATCGTAGAAAACAAAGCTATCAACATCACCGCCGAAGGCTCTCCAGCCAGTATAATGTGCTTCAAGACTTATTTGATACGCAGAATCGCCGCTTACCACCCCGGCTTTATAGCCACGAACTGACGCTGCTCCTCCTAATGAATAGGCGACAGCACCGGGAATAGAATCCTCAGCGGTGTACTGGTAATCAAGTTGAAGCAAGCCATAGCCATTCGTATTACCAGGGCGGAAAAAAGCAGTAGTATCACCGCTGAGAACCATAAAAGCCTGATCATTATCGACAACTGCCTTGTTCTTGGTGCTGACCCAGCTGACAAGCTGTCGACCTGTCCACTGCCAACCGGCACCATACCAAGTAAACTGCGCCCCGGTATTGAGTTTAGTAATGCTATAGTCACTGATGATCTCATCTGCCACAGTGGTTTCGGAATCCGAATAGAACGCGGAGCTAACTGCATTAAGCCAAAAATTTGGGGTGGAATATGCTAACCACGAGGCATCCAGGGTAATGCTGCTGGAGTCTCCATTAACCAAAACGTTTTCAAAGTCGCCACTGGTAATTTCGGTTTGGTTGAGGGATACAGAGCTACCGACCCTCCAACGCGTAGACCTCACTGGCGTATTATAACCGGCACTAAACGCTATATTACCATCTGTTACCAATCCATAAACCAAAGCGCGGTCGCTACCGTTAAACAAACCATAGCGCCTATAAAGACCACCTACTTCATTTTCGCCGGAGCTTTCATAACCGTAATTATCTACGAACAATTGGAAATTGTTCTGTGCAACCTCATCAACTAAAATCACTACGTCTGTTAAACCAAAACCCTTACCTGCTCGCAACTCGGCCTGCAGGCGTGAATCGTTAACGCGGTTGAACTGAAGAATATCGCTTTCCAGCAAAGTCATATCACTCAGCTGTTCGCCCTGAACATTGCGGATCCAGTCACGCACATAGGTATCAGGAACGTAATCATTCCCTTCGACCACAAGCTCACCCAGCTTTCCTTCAACCAACCTAACAATGACAGTACCGCCGTTAATATCCTGCGGGGGAAGTAACGCCGCTGCGGTGAATATCCCTTTCTCACGATAAGCAGCATTAATCCCAGCAACCAGTTTATTAAGATCAGAGAGACGAGTTTTCTTGCCAAGATAAGGGCCAACGACCTTACGCAAATCATCGGCATTCAGTATTTCTGACTTGGTGAAACGAACACTCTTTAATACGAAAAAAGCACCATCGTCTGTCGACGTAGCCACTGGCTTCTCGTCAATTAAGACCGGCTTTTTCTCAGCTTGCTCCCGCTGCTGAATTTTCTCCTCCCGGCGCATCAAATCCTGATTTTGACCAGCGGGATCAATAGCGGGAGGAAGAGTTGCTGCAAGCAGATTTACAGGTAATAAAGCGAGCACTGCGACTCGCGGGGCATGACACCAATAATTCAATTAATTATTCCCTATTCAATCGGTTCGGGTGAGGATGGCCCGGCATTAGCGGCAATTTCCAGCAGATCGTCGTCTTCTGCCGGCAAGGTCTGTTCCAGCAGCGAGTTGATAAACTGTGTCTGTATATTGCTGCCGTCGAAGGCAACCGCCGGGAATTGCCGGGTTCCGCCAGAGAACAGTGGCTGGCTCAGATCCTTATACATATCCATGAGAGTCAGGTTCTCGACACTTAGTCGCTGATAAGTGCTTTGCTGCTGGGATTGATTCAGCGCCTGTGTACCAGATTCAAAGTCTTCTGGTGGCGTAAAGAAAAGAACGACAGGATCCCGGTAACGGGTAACTACTGCATTAGTCCGCACTTCGTTACCGGTCATTGCCAGCCAGAACTCACCATTAGGCGTCACCAATTGGCCATCAAAATACTGTGCCGCCGGATTAATATTATCAAGGCTTAGTATCAGCGCAGAGGATTCAATCTCCAGGTTGCTCTCAACGCGGCCAGCAGCCAATCTTAGATCACCGTCAAACGTTAATGCGCCGCTATTAGTAAATAACTTAGTGATGGACAGCTTGTTGGTGTTTCGAACGGTCAGATCAATCGAATCTGCTGCCAAGCCCTCGAATCCAGTCAAGGATATAGTGGTATTTTCCGAGTTTTTACTGTCTACAGATACATCGATAAGCGCAGATTCCAACGCCAGCGGGCCTTCACCGAAAAGGTCAATTTGATCTATCTCAATTCGTTCGCGAGAAGCAAGCGTCCCTTCATCCAGAACCACTCGCTCAACATGAATACCGCCGTCGATCCACAGGTAAGGATTACCAATCAACTCACCAATTTCCAGATCCCCAGAAACTGACAACTCAACATTGCCATTACCCGCATCAATAAACGGTGAATAGAGACCTCGCTCAGCGACTATCTTAATATCACCAGCCCTCGTTTGAGCCGCCAACCATGGCAAGTCCACCACCAGCGGGCTTCCGATTCCAGTGGCCGCACTCAGGTGGCTCTGGGCATTATCGCCGACAGCCTTGAGGTGCAACAGGCTATCCTCGCGGCCTTCGATTTTAGCGCCGCTGGTAAGGCGCAATGCATCTTCACCGTCCCAGTCCGTCTCTACAAACGATAAAAGCATATCATCACGTGTGTTGATGCTTACCGGCCCGCCTGCGGTGATCCGAGAACCCTGGCCCATTGCTATGCCAGCAGCGACGACAGTCACTTCAGATCCACCATTCACCTCGCTACCTGCCAACAGTTCCAGCAAGTCAGCCGTAATAAAGCCCATCTCGTTGGCACTAACCAGGGACTTTCCGCTGGACAGAGTAATGCCACCGTTAGCCTGCAACACTGCCGCATTGGCAACACTAATATCACCATTAAGCACGGTATCGCCGCCACTCACCATCGTGAGCCGTCCGTCGCTGCTTACCCTACCCAGGCTCACGCCTACAGCACTTGCATTAATCGATAGGTCACCCGCACTGTGGAGCTGCGAATCAGCCGCAAATGCGATACCGAGGCCCGTGAGGCTTGTCGTGCTACTGCGTGAGCTCACCATCGAAGCCGAAGCGGCATTCAACGAGCCAGCGCCAGCATCCAGCGTCACCGTGGTGCCAAGCAGATTTGCTTCAAGATCAATACCGGCATTGGCAGTGACCGTGATCGCTTGTGCGCTCACATTACCTTGAAAGTCAGCCCGTCCCTCGGCCGCATTCAGCGCGTTCGCCACACTGACTGCCAGATCTCCACCCACCTGCAGCTCGTCTAACCTAGCCGATTCGATCGCTGTTAGGGTTAAATCACCGCTGGCGCCCAAACGAGTTCCGGATGCCATCTGCACTCGTTGCGCATCCCCCACCAGCGATCCAGACTGCACATCTATATCGCCATTGAGTATCAGTTCGCCCGTTGCTAGCAGGCCAAGATCACCGTTGCTCACTCGGATGTTGTCACCGGTCAGGGCACCGACAGCCTGCAAGCTTGATGTATTCGCCATCGTCACATCGTTGTTTAGGTCAATATCGCCGCCACTCACCATCGTGAGCGACCCACTGCTGACCCTACCCAGGCTCACGCCTTCAGCACCTGCATTAATTGATAGGTCACCCGCACTGTCGAGCTGCGAATCAGCCGCAAATGCGATACCGAGGCCCGTCAGGCTTGTCGTGCTAGTGCGTGAGCTCACCATCGAAGCCGAAGCGGCATTCAACGAGCCAGCACCGGCATTCAGCGTCACCGTGGTGCCAAGCAGATTTGCTTCAATATCAATACCGGCATTGGCAGTGACCGTGATCGCTTGTGCGCTCACATTACCTTCGAAATCAGCCCGTCCCTCGGCCGCATTCAGCGCGTTC
The DNA here is from genome assembly GCF_900113275.1 of Neptunomonas qingdaonensis. Lineage (GTDB taxonomy): Bacteria > Pseudomonadota > Gammaproteobacteria > Pseudomonadales > Balneatricaceae > Neptunomonas > Neptunomonas qingdaonensis. The sequence continues at coordinate 19,179 of NZ_FOOU01000016.1, read as the reverse complement.
GCCACACTGACTGCCAGATCTCCACCCACCTGCAGCTCGTCTAACCTAGCCGATTCGATCGCTGTTAGGGTTAAATCACCGCTGGTGCCCAAACGAGTTCCGGATGCCATCTGCACCCGTTGCGCATCACCCACCAGCGATCCAGACTGCACACCTATATCTCCATTGAGTATCAGCTCGCCCGTTGCCAACAAGCCAAGATCACCGTTGCTTACTCGCACACTCCCAACAGACAGGTCACCGCCCATGGTTTGCAGAGTCGCTGCTCCGGTACTAATATCCAGCTGCGCCAGATCGATACTAGACGCTTGGATTCGCAGATAATCATCAACAGTAACAGAACCCGAGGAAGTACCGGTTACAGCAGCGTCCACATCCAACTCAAGACTCGCGGCGCGAAGAGCACCAGTGATATCAACATCACCCACTGTAACCAGATCTAGGCGCTGATTAACGAGCATATTGCCCAAAGTCAACGATGGTGTGTTCGTGATATTCAACCAGGCATTACCAGCCGTAACAGTGAGTCCATCGTCGCCTAGCACACTAAGATTGAGCCTGCTATCAGCAGCACCCAGATTAGAGGCGCCCACATTGAGCGTAATTCCGGAGGCCGACATGAACTGATTACTATCGTTAGCCAAAATATCCTGCTCATTAGTGAGCGACAAAACCCCGCCCGCGGCTATTGAACCTACCCGCAGATCGCCACCCGTCTGAGACAGGAATAGATCTGCCGCAGCACCGGCTTGGCGAAGCGCGCCACCCAACTGTAACGATACGGCCTGGCTGGAAGATCCAATATCACCTTGAGTATTCGCCAGAAAAAGATCTCTCGCAGTCAGGTTGATAGCTCCGTCCTGAGCCGAAATCTGGCCATCCACCACGACACGAATGTCGTTAGTGGCCGAGTTCAATGCACCCAGAAGCAGCGAGTTCGCCGCCTCGATATAGATTTCATCCCGGGCTGAAACATTCAGCGCATTCAGAGTATCCACCTTGACTGGGTCAACCTGCCTCACCGTCAACGTTGCTAGTGTATCCGTGACAACTGAGGTGATATCGCCAGGCCCTGCGCTTAACAGTGCTGCCTTCTGGGCATCGGTAACCGATGCCGTATCATCCAGAGGAATACTGAACACCAGATCCGAGAGGTTCTGGCCAACACTGCCGCTACTAGTCAATAATTTTATATTTGGTGCTGTGATGTTGGCCGCACGACCGCTAAGCTGACCTGAGGCATCAGCACTGAGTGCCGCCGCCGAAATGCTGATATCCAGCTGGCTTTGCTTCCAAGTTGCACCGTCGACCATCCGATCATAAATATTGCTACCGGGTGCAATGGTTAAACTGTAATTCTCGTCATAGCTGTCAAACAAACTACCGTAATCAAAACCAGCCAGTATACCTTTTTGCTCCTGGCCGATTGCATCAGTCACATTAGTATAGACTTCGGGCGTCGCCTGCTGGTCCGCAAACCAGCCGTTAAGCGCATCATAGTCAGCCTTAACCAAGGCGGTCAACGCGGTGAGATCTGTCTCACCGTAACGAATCCCGAGCGCATCGACGAAAGCAACATCCAGAGAAAAACCTGCATCGCTGGCATCACTAAGACGCTGCCTGATCAGCCAGTAGCCATTATACTTATTATTGAACTGATTCTCGTAGGCGCTGACATAACGCTCGCCCGCAGAACCATCCAGCAAGTTCAGAGAATCCCAAACCGAAGCTTGGTAGGCCAGCTCTTTTGCCGACTTCGCCTGCTGCCCAATGGCATTGATCAAGTCACCATCGCCCAGACTAATGACCACGCTATTACGAGCATCGATAGCAAGTACCGCCATATCTCCCCTTGCCTGTGAGACTGCTACGTCTCCATCAGACTTCAGTGATACCGCGCCAGTGGACGCCATCCGAATAAATTCGTAACTCGTTGGATCGCTGATCAAACCAACGCGACCAATGCTGCCAGTCTCGCTAGTCAGGTCAACAGTGTCCGCAGAAACCAGTGAACTCGCATCACGGGCCACAATACTCTTATCGACGGTGCCAACAATATCATATCGAGCACTCAACTCACCCAGTGCAACATTATCGCTATTCAGCGCAGAGGCATCGAAGTTCAGGGAGCCTTCACTCGAACGAAGCGACAACTCATTGGTCCGGACCGTCAGCGGCGCAGCGTCCTCTCCAATATTGCCAAAGGCGGTAATGTCGATGACATCCGAGGTGATGACCGCCGCACCGGAATTGGTGAAGTCCGCCTCGGTAGCAATAAAGGTATTACCACGAGGGTTGAAGATATTCCCGGTCAACTGCAGCGATGTCTTTGAATCGATGCCGATGCTGCCAGTCGCCGAACCGGTGAACTCCAGTGCGATTGAGTGATCGGCTTTGACATAAGTCTCGGTACGGACTTGCACCTGCTTTGCGATCGTTATCGCCGGATCTGTAGCGACCAGAAGCGATCCGTAGTATGGCGCATAGCTCAGGTTCCAGGCACTGAAACCGGTCGTTCTCTGGCTGCCGATACTGTACTTGTGCAACAAGTAATCGGTAACAACACCACCTGCGCAAGCCTGTGGCTTGTAGGTACAATTGGTATAATAGTCGGTAAAATTGGGATCCTCGTCTGGATCAGTGGGCCAGTCAGTTGTATACGCCCAGGAGCCTACAGTGCCTGGATACTTGGCGAAGTAGCCATCTGGCGGCAAGTCTACCTCGCGAGCAACTGTGGCAGTTTCGCTGAAGTAATATAACTGCCCGCGAAGCGGATTGTAGCTGGTAGTCGATGTGGTACCTGCGACTCCGAGACTCTCAACATAGTCCGCAGGCGTATAGGCCGTCGCTAGCGCTGTAGTCGTGTAGCGCTCAATCTGGCTGCCCGGGCTATGCACATACCACTGAGATTCGTAGCCGGAACTATTCTCCGAGGTCCTGATTACGGGCTTATTGAGATCGGTAATACGGACAACACCTCTGGGGTCATCGCCCGCGCTAAGAGTGCCCACCACCAACTCTGTATTGGAGTCATTATTGATAGAGATCTGACCCAGACCATCTCTGATCTTGATCCGGCCTTCCTCACCGGTCGAGGTAATCCGTGCGCGGATCTCCGCATAGCCGCCACCACTCACCGGAATGTCATCCACTTCCAGTTTGCCGGTGGCAACGTCGTATTTCAATTCTATACCGGAGGCGCCTGCGGTTTTGCCAATATCAAAATCATAAATATCCGTAAGATAGCGACGACCGTCATGATCAGGAAACAAACTAATGGGTTGATAGTCTGGGTTCTCCCGCCTTACTGTCTTGGTTTCGCCAGGTGTGAAGGTAATCGTATTGCCCGCCGACAGACCAGTATCGCTAATATATCGCTGTATTTCAGCATCAAACCCGCTACCCACATCCACCGACCAGTTGTTGTTTTTACCCACAACGATGGTGCCATTGATATCAAGTCGTGCGGCGTTGATGAGAACCTTCTCGCCAATCACTGATTCAGGCGAAGTGCCGAACCCCGGGGTACCTTTCACCTGATTGTAGGTTGCCGTCTGCGATAACAGCGACTGCTTATTCAAGACAGGTTTAAAGCCCCATTTGGTGCTACCACGGGAGCTGTCATCGCTGAGCATATTGAAAACCAGCGCATCGCCCGCCAAATAATCGTTAGCGTTACTGAAGCCCCAGTTGAAATAAATATTGAGTTTATCTGGCCTGCCAAAATAAGGGTCAGGGGGCAAAACCACGTTCTCGTAACTCAGTGCACGCCCACTGAACCACTCATTGAATCTGGCAAGGTTAGTATCGCCAATTTTGTCTGAGTACTTGGCGTTGAGATAATACTGCACCACCTCTTCGGCGTTCTGGGGTTTCCAGCGGCTCACAAAATTGAGCAGACTGGAAGGCGTACGGGTCAACGCCTGCTCTTCATTGGGGTTGTTCACCAGATATATGCCCGCAACATCCAGTTCAATCGAATTGGCTTCGATGACGCCCTGCTGAATCAAATCGCCCTCACCGACCACGATGTTAACCGTGGATAGCACATTGCTGAGCTTGCCGCTAACGATAACATCGGCGTCAAGCCTGTCGGGGCCAACCGGCTGGTGATTCACATAAATACCGGATTTAAATTGCCCGGTCGTCGTACCCGGAATCAGTGCACCCTGCTGCTTATCAACATGGCTACTGGACAGACTGGTAGCGCCACCGGAAACAAACACATTACCGCCGGTCTTGTTGGCGATTCTGATTTCATTCAGAATCAGATGCTGATCATCCAGATTGTCGATCTCGATGGTGGCATTACCCTTGGCGGTAAACATTGAGGTATTGCCGGCACCCGTCATGCTGATGTCGCCGGCAAGCAGATTGATATTGCCCGCCGAAGCCCGCACATTGGAAACCTCAACCGCAAAATTGGCTACCCCTGAGAGCTGGTTCACAACCCCACTCAACAAGACTTTTTGTGCCTGCAGATCGCCGATTTCAGCGAGGAAGGGGTTGACCCCCGGGGTGCTTGCCGTGACACTGGCTCCACTGCTGGAGCCGGATGTACTACTACCATCAACCGGCGAAACCGTCAGCGTGGTTACGCCGTCCCAAGCCTGCAATAACACAATTTCAGCATCCAGTTCAGCGATATAGTCAGTTTCTGTAGCCGCAGCCTTCAGCCCTGTAAGTTCGGCAATATAGGCGTCGACCTCAGGCTGGGTGCTCAACTCAGCAACCGCTTCACCGACAGACACTCCACTCGTTGTTGTCGCAGAGCCGTCCCAGGCCTGCAGCTCGGTGATTCGTCTGTCCAGATCGTCGATAAACGCCTGCAGCTCAGCACGCGAGGAATATTTCTCATTGAGCTGTTGCGCCTCACCAAACCTGGCCAGGTTGTCGACAATGCGACCACTTTCATCAATTCTCACGTATTGATAAGCGTACTGTCCGGCAGTGATCTGACCCAGATCGCCAAACACCAACTGATTGGTATTGGTAGTGCTGCGGCTGGATCCAAACGTGGTCTCGGCGCTGAACAGTTCAAGATACGGGTTGCGCTCGATTCCGCTATGAGTCGCATTGACCTGCCCCTTGAGAGCACCGATATTGACGTCGCCATCACTACCCAGTTGGTAACTGTCAGCGAAGGACACATTGTTTTCCAGGGTAATTCGACTACGCGCCGTATTACCTGCAGGAATAGGTACTGCCGTCCAATTGTAAACATTGGTTCTGGCATCGGCAAAGATCTGATTCTGGCCCAGCCCGTCGGAACTGCGGCCGGCAAATATATTAATTTCTTCGATTGAATCGATAATGACGCCTTCACCCAGAGTGACGTCATTGTCCACATCAACCGTAGACGTCGAGGTGCCGCCGGCCACGCCCGCGATCGCCCAGACCGTCACATTGGCACTGGCGGCGGCATTACCCTTAGAATAGGTACCCACACCCACTTCGCCGATTCCGTTGAGAAGCTGCACGCCATCATTTAGGGTGACCGAATTACGGGCATTGACGTCAACATCCGACTCGGTACCGGCGCCCTGCAGGGCGCCACCCACTTCGAGGATAGCCTGATCAAAGACAATAAAGTCAGTACTGGCATCGATCGCGATGCGATGATCGGCGGAATTCAGCGATGAGGAAAGAGATGAGACACCGGCAACATCAGCCGAGGAGCTGAGCACTAGGGGAGACACTTTCAAGACTGCATTTTCACCGATATTAACGCGTGCCGACAAACTCTTGATGTTCTGGTAGGACAAGCCCGCGGTCCCATTAGCGCCGCCGCCGCCGCCTGCCCGAATACTGGATTCGAATGAACGGTTAAAAGGTACCTGCACCTGGCGCGCCTTATTCCGCGCATCAATATCAATATCGAAGGCGTCAAAACCCACGTTCTCGCCCAGAGTCACCTGAGTATTGGTGCTGATGTCGACATCAGATTCAGCACCAGAACCACCCACCGCGGAGACCGTCGTGGCATCGGTTCCAGCAAAGAACTCAATGTTGTTCTCAGCCTTAATCACAATATTACCCGCATCAACAGGCAATACCCGATAACCGTCGAACCAGTCATCGATCAGCACCGCAGCGGCAGCATTGCCGTTTTTGTGATTGCCTGCATCGACCACAGAAATTGCGGCGCTGCCCGAAAAGACACCACCGCCACCCGCCGTGGTAAACGCTTGGTTAGCATTGGAACTTGAGGCATCAAGAATTAGATTGCCCGTGCGACCCAGAGTCGCGTTGGGGTCCATACCAAACTCAACCCGGGTCGAGGTATAGGACTGAGCCACACCTGTCTGATAACCCCCTGCCAACGCACCAAAGAAGTAGCCATTGGCGTCACCGTACTGAACACCGGTATGGCGCGCATACACCTCGAAATTAGCATTGGGAATGGTGACATTGTCACCCACGCGAGCGACTGACTCCGACTCGTTGGTAGAACGAGCTTCTGAACCCGCCGCGCCCAGGATAAGCCCTCCGGAGGCCGCCAGCGCCGTAGCATTTGCTGTTTCATAATCAGCATCACTAGCGTCGCCGGTTTCACTGGTTAGGATCACATTGCCATCACCTGTAAAAATAACACCGTCGGTAATCTCTGCTGTGGCTGTGCTATCTGTTGTGGCATAGGCAAAAGAGGCCCCCATGGAGTAACCGCCACTCACCGTAACGCCAAAAGAGTTGGAGTAGAGCTCGGGAACTGACTGCGCAGAAATGCTGGTGACACCAGAGCCTGTACCAATGGTGCCATAGACCGCGGCATTCACGTCAGAGTTGTCTTCAGCGTCAGTAATGACGCCTTGCGCGCCCCCGGCAATACCTCCAGAGAGAGCAAACGCAGTACTCTTGACCATCCCCGAGCTTTCGGCAATCACAGTGATATTGTTATAACCATCAACAGTGCGGCCACTCCTACCCAGCCAGACATCAACATCGCTGTCTTTATTGGCATAGCCATAACTGACACCAACAGCGGTACCACCCAGATTCACACTGGCACCACTGTCGGTTACCACGGTCGGCTTACCCGCTCCAAGATCTCCTGCGCGCAACTCTGTGGTGTCTTTGGCACTGACCGTCAAATCATCGACATCGGTACCCGTGGCTCCGGCGACACCGGCAACCACTTGCTGACGGCTGCGCACATCGAGATAGTTGACCACCGTGGTGAAGCCGCCGAGACCGACCACAAAGGATCTTGCCTCTCCCGCCGCATCTTCTGCCGACAGGTCTTCAATCAAGGCGCCGACGACGACAGAATTTGCGTTCAGGTCTGTATCCACTGTCGCTACATTGATGTCGTACATCCTAGTAATACCCACAACGCCGGCAAAGCCAACGGCGGAAGCCTGGGCTGCACCCAGGCCCTGCAAGGTATGCAGGCGGGTTCGACCGTTGACACTGAGGCTGCCCACATCAATGCGGCCTCCAGAAATTCTCGCAGCTGTCACGCTCTCCCCGTCAATACGCAAGGATTGGCCCGATGCGGTCGTTGTCACTGTTGTCGGCGTGCTGCCATCGGCCACGGTGCTAGCAGGGCCTGCTTCGGCCACGGCCAACTCAGCACTGTCGAGCTGTGTGTTCAAACGCAGATAACCGGATGTCAGTGCATCATTGGCTACAGACCTTGATGGATCAAACTCATCTTCGGCATTAGTGCCGTCTTCGGCGGTGCTATCGCCCTGACCGAACAGTGCCACACCAATACTAACCGCAGCCGCGGCTTGTCCCGCAGCACCGGCAACACTCAGCAGATCAGCCTCACGTTGGGCGGTTGCATCAATATCCAGAAGGCCCGATTGAATATCGGAACCAACAATCTCGCCATAAACCTGGCTGCGCCCCAGAGCAACGTTGGCCACGGCGCCGATACCCACCTTGGCGCCAACGCCGATTCCGAATGCGGCATGATTGGCTCTGAGAATTTCTTGCCCATTAACCGAGACCGTATCCGCCTCGCTCGTGCCATCTTTACTTCGCACTTGGGTTGTATAGGCGTTACCCACGACTTTGCCGTGGATCGCCGCGCGGGTTTCCCCACTAAATTCGGTGACATTGATCATCGCAGCCGCGCCTACGCCACCCGAAACCCCGGCGCCAAAGGCATAACTGTTTACATTTTCAAAACGATCAGCATCAACCGTAACGTCGCTCACCTGCACAACGGTATTGCGTGAATCGTTAGCATCAGACAAGTTATTGCCGATCAATGCGCTACTGTCATCGCCGATTAGATTCACCGCCAAACCAAAACCGATGCCCGCTTTGGGGCCAATACCGGCAGAGCCCGCCGCTACATTCGCTTCCTGACGCCGGTCTGAGGAAACCTCCATGGCATTCGCCACCATAGTACCGCCGCGAAGCCAGGAACGGGTCGAGCCGGATTGTTCGGTAATCACTACCGAGGCAGCACCACCGATGCCGCCATCTCCTGTACCCACCGCGATCCCCGCAGAGACGGCCTGGGCAACCTTGGAAGTATGGGCGCCAATAACCACGGAATCTGCATTAATATTGCTGTCGTCAACCGTCGCTTGTGCTGCCTTCTTCTGGCTGTTGGTAGCCACGCCCCCAACGCCTGCAGAGCCACTGATAGAACCGCCGACTGCTATCGACAGACCTGCCTCATGGGCATTGGCACGCACGCGCACATCTGCGCCAGCAACACCTGAGTTTATCTCTGAACCCGTGACCAGGGCCTCAGCACTGCTGGTTGAAGCATTGGTTGATACGTTGGCCGCAAAGCCTTTTGACGCGCTGGCAGATCCGGCAATGGTAATCGCCTGTTGCTTGGTACGACTGGTAGCATTCACCACCAGTCCACTGGCATCTTCGGTTTCCTTATCCTGATCTATCAGGCTAAAGCCTGTGGTCAGCGCATCGCGATCTACCGGTGCAGCGGTGTCCGCATCATTATCGTCCTCGGTCTGTCCCGAGGTCGATAAATCCGGCAGGGTACCGTAATTCGACAGTTCTCCAGTATCCACCCGCAACACGTTATTACCGTCCGCTCCGCGGGCAGTAACACTGGAGTTATCGATACTGGCTAGGGTTTTGCCATACTCGAGCGTCGTGGAGATCGCTACCGCACCGGCGTTATCGCCCACAGCAAAGCCAATCGAGCCACTACCGACGATATTCACGCTCTTGGCATCCGCATTGACCAGTACATTATTACTAGCCGTCACCGTCGCATCGTCTGCAATACGGGCGGTTACATCACCGTCAATCACACCGGTGCCTACCGAAGCCGCCAACGCATCCTGGCCACCGTTTGCAATGCCAGCATCAATGGTCAATAACCAGTTGTCGCGGGCCGCTCGAATATCCAGGTTGGCCAGATTCAGCGTGGAGCTACCGCGGGTTAAGCCATCGCCAAGCACTTCGGCGGTAACATCGGAATCCACCCGATTAGTAGCAACGGCAATACCGCCGGCATCACCACCCACAGAAAGAGTACCGATCCAGGCCGTGGCCACGCTATCGGTATAGTCATAAGCATGTACGCGGTAGGTATCACCCACCACTGCGACACCATCGGCATCAAGCCCGGTGCCGACATTCTTGATACCCGCCGTGACCAACTGATCCACATTATTGACACCCACAGCACCGGCATAAGCCGCGTCTTCGCTGGCTGAAATACCCACACCGATGGCATTACCCACCAGCAGGTTACTGTCATCCGAGGCTCCGCTGGTCGCTCTCACCAGCACGTCGCCACCGGCCAGCAAATCCGTGTTGGCGATACGCGCACGTGTTTCATGCGCATTGGTACCCACCAGGTTCAGCGCCACCGCCAGCCCCTTGGTGGAAGAAAAACTCGAAGAGTCCGAAGTACTCGCCGCAACCGAGCCGGCCACATTGATCAGATCCATATCATTGGTGGCAGTGACCGCCAGGTTTTCGGTACTGATGCTGCCACTATCAACACCGATCCAGTCACCGACCTCTGCAACCACCTGGTTGTTCAATCGATTCACCGCCACAGACCCAACCCCGGCATTACCGCCGGTAGCTACGCCGACACCCACCGCAACGCTGTACAACAGAGAATCGTCGCGGGCATTAACCGATACCTGATTCGCTCTGTCTCCGGTCGCATTAATCGTGGATGCGTCTAAGCGTGCTGTGGTATCACTTTTTATATCCGTATGAGCGTAGGAAATACCCTTGTTGCTCTTGCCAATTTGCAATAGGCCGGCAACTGCAATGATGCGTTTGCCCTCACTGTCGTACTGGTAAGAACTGCCGGCGCCCTGATCATTGGTAAAAATCTCGGTGCTATCAATCGCCGAAGCACCCGTGAAATCAAAATCGTCATTGACATCACTATCCCCCAGGTCGGTCAGGAGCTGGTCAAGGTCACTGTCCAGTTCACCGCTAGCATTGATTGAGAGCGTGACGACACCCTCAATATCGGTGGTATCGACCAGAGCTTTGGTGTCAGCCCCAATCACACCAACCGCAAAACTACCGGCATAGCCCGCTGAATTTGCAACGCCCTGGTAGCCACCACCCGCCGCACCGATACCAATGTGATTAAGCGCTGATGCGGTCACCGTTACATCATTGAAATTGGTGATAGCACTGCGATTCGTGTCAATACCTGCGATTACCGCTTCGACCGCTGCGCCACCATAGACATCATTAATATCTTCGTTCTCGGTAGCACTGAGGTTACTATCAGAATCGGGGTTAAGCCCAGCGAGGATAGCTGACGGATCATTGATTTCGGCAAAGGTAATTGCCAAACCACCACCACTTTTACCACCGAGATAAAGGGAACCGCCACCTACGCCCACAGAGGCATTGTTATAAGCCGATACTTCCAGACTCTCGTCGCCATCGTCATTGCTCTCGATCGTGCTACCCTCTATTCGGGCCGAGGTACCATCGTAAATCTGGGCACCCGAAACAGACAGGGCGCCATTGCGGGTTGTAGTTTCAGCCTGCGGGGCTTTGGTGACCGCAACCGACAGACCAATAGAAACCAGTTCACCGCCGTGGACTGCCTGCACGGTCACCTCATCAGCATTGGAAATCACCGAACCCTCAATCCAGGCCAGAGTATCGTTAAAGCTGATTTGGTAAGCGATCGCACCGGCAATGGTATTCTGAGTCGCCGGAGGATTCTGCGAACCGCTCATCCAGGACAGGGCGGCCGAGCCTGAAGCAGATACAGAGACCGCATTTTCCAGGGCCTGTACAGAAACATCGACGTCGCTGTCGTTCCTGCCCTGGATCACCGCATCATCAATAATGGCTTTCGAATCGATGTTATTGAACACCACTGAAAAACTACCGGCGCCAGCAAGCCCGGTCTTATTTTCATCGATTGTAGGGGTGCTGTTGCCAGAAGCCGCACTATCGGTTTTTGCAGCACCTGCAGCACCGGATACCGAAGCATCTCCACTACCCGAGGCTGCACCCTGCTGAGCGTCGGCTGTTTTCTTGCCCAAGGGCGACCAGCGTTGTTCAAACTTCTCGGCGATTCCCGGCGTGCCGCTATCTTCCTTACTGAGCGCCCCTGCCAGAGCTAGCGCACCATTGCTGCCGGAAGCACGCGATCTAACAGTGACGTTATTGACAATAACAGCACGTGGATCAGGCACTGGAGACGTGGGCGAAGTGGGTTCTGGCTGGGTATCGTTTACAAAGCCACTCGCAAAATCGACTTTTGCTGCTTCCTCACTATTGTCGCCTATGAACGCCTTGGTATCACCCTGAGTAATATTAATAGCAACGGCAACACCCACGGCAGAGTCCTCAGCTTTGTTTACCGCTCCGGCTGCCGACCAGTTGCCAAAATCATAATCGGCTAACACTGATAATTCACCGGCCGTAATTCTTGCCTGATTACTCAAAGATGCATGGGTCAGCACCTCATTATTCAAAATCGCCAACACACCGTTGAAGCCCATACCTTTACCCGCGCCGGAAGACGGCGCAATCAGGACGTGGCGCTCATCAGTAAATGCGCTGATACCGACATTGCCATTTGCCGTCACCGTAGATTCACCGATACCAGCCACGGTATTGACGTTCTGCTGTACAAAACTGACGCCTGCGCCAATCATTTTGCCCTGCTCATTGGTACCGACCCCATTGGGAATAAGCCCCAGAGTTCCAAGATTACCGGCCAGATTAATGCTTTCGTTCAGCGTATAGGCACGAACATCGACTGAGCTATTAAAGTTAAAATCGTAAGTGATCTGCTTAAAGGGCTTAGAGTCGTCCAGAATACCCGGGGCTTCCAGACTGCCGGGCAGAATACGCCGAGCCGACCAATCCCCACTCCCGGTTGTTGTAATCGTCGCGTTATCGCCGATCCAGGCCTTAGTATCCAGATCGTTAGCAACCACATTCAGCGATCCCCCCGTTGCGTCTTTATCTGCCGAGGCTCCGGCATTGGCGAACGTCGTGAGGATGTTATTCTGCAATCCAAGCACACCGGTTAATTTATTGAGCACCGACGAGATAGAATCCCACTTGTCGTAGGTAGAAACTGCAGGAAGCTTATAACTCGCTGAAACGCCCAGAGCTGAAGCGTTAATCTCAACATAATCACCAATCTCGGCGACCGAATCGCCGCTATTGATCGCAAGGTTGATTGCAAGAGCCAGACTTTCATCAGCGGGTTTGGTTTGACTTCCACCCCCTGCTGCTGCACTGGGAGAGGAAATCGCAGTTTCTGCCGAGGTTCTCCATGCACCCTGATCATCGCCGTGGGCCGCGTTATCATTACCTCCGGCGATGGTTGCGTTGTCTGTGCCCAGATCGACAGCACTGGCCACCAGGATATTACCGGAAGCATGGACACTTGGCGCATCCAATTGCCCTGCCGTATTGGTCCCAAGATAACTGTATGCCTCATGGTCTGACAGGTTCAGCGTGAAGGCCAAACCACCCTTGAAGGGAATTTTTCCACTGCTATCCGCTGGCGTTTGCTGGTCACCAGCAAAGAGCTTAATCAGCGAGTCGGCCCCGCCCTGTACAGCCGAAACTGTAGTGACCAGCGGGCGAAATACAGTTCGCGCCGCTAAATTACTGCCGATGGTCACCGCCGACTTCACTTGCTGGTTTACAGTACGATCAAGAGCGGTAATGCTTACGTTACCCACTGGATCGGTAACGCTGCCCAGGCTGGCACCCAGCTGCGCCGTCGCATTGGTCTCAAAATCACCGACTGCTACTGCGACGCCCCATTCCGTATTCCTCAGCCCCGTTGCGTTAGCTGATACTGTGTAAGAGTTCTGGTTTTCAGCAGACAACACCAAATTTTCCGCCGCCAGGGTACTTCCAGACTCAATGATGGCCGTTGAACTCACATCAGACTCACCGATGGCCAAGGCCAGTACCGCCTTATTCGCCGTGGTCGACACAATGTCCAGCGCACTGCCCAGCAAGTAGGCTTCGTTGTGTGCCGTCACGGTCAAATCACCACCGGCCTCAACTATGGCACCACTCTTTATTCTTGCTGAACTTGTCGCGTTGCTGCTGTTGTAGGTTGCCGCCAATGAGGCACTACCACTAACGCCGGCTTGAGAAGTGGCAATAGAGGTCGATTCACTTAAGGCGAGGGCCTGGCTGCCCAGAGTGATATCAGCGTCAGAGTAGAGCTGGCCACCGACAGAAATACTGGCATCTGCATCAGCTTGCATGACATAGACACTCGCACCAGCGAATGTTCCCGCGACCAGGTTGGTTGCCAAACCTGCACCCGGCTGATCAATGAACGAGGAGGAAGCATCACTGTGCGCAGTGATGGTGATATTTGCAGCTCGGATCTCTCCGTCCACAATCACTTGAGTATCTGCTGTCGCAACACCAAAGCCCAATGCTTGCTGCGCACTGGCTGTAATCTCAACATCGCCGCCCGTCTCAATGGCGCGATTAATCTGAACATCATCGCCCGTACCATCAACCAACGCACCTTGCTGTCGCGTATCAAGCTCTCCATCCCCACCCACCGATATCTTGGGTGCCGTGATCGTGATGCCACCATCAGCTAGCAAACTTCCGTCTAGGGAGACATCATAAGCATCGCCCGATGCACCACCGGCCGACGCGATACTGATAGTACCGCCGTTTTGTTTCAACTCGGTCGGAGGGGTGTAATCACCTAGATTTACCGCCGTTGCAGCCCAAGGATTACCAGCAATAACCACACCATTGGTCCCAACAACAACCTCTTGACCATTCAATTGGACTCCGGTTTTCGCGTTGATCTTACCATCAATGGTGATCACACCCGTTGATGATATCGACTTCACCTCATCGAGTGTCACCGAACCGCTGATCAAGTTGTCTATATCACTACTGCTAGGGGTTCGCACTGTGAGCCCACCCACATTAACCACACCCTCCGGGCCCACCAGAAAGCCATGTGAGCTGGCAAACACAACATCCCCACCCAGTGCACCGCTCTTATAGCTGTTGAGAGTGCCATGCACCTCGGGAGTACTGTCTTTGACAATATTGACCAGTTTGGAAACATCACCGGGAACGATCAGGTTGACAGTATTGCCATTGCCCACCACAAAATGTTGAAAAACATTGACGGCATTACCGTTGACGCGATTATTATCGTTGACTAAGCTAGTTGTACCAGCAGGGCCAATCGTTTTGATAACGGTGCTTGAATCCTCGACAATATTGTGCGGCGTGGCAGCCACCGCCTGCATCGCGCCAGCTGACAGCACGGCCATCCACAGAGGCGCCTTCAGTCTATGAGGCTCGGCTAAATTAATGCACTGGGCAACTGCTACAGCAATCTTGCTACGAGGATATTCCATGGCGTATAGCTTTCCTTCACTGCATCGCAGCGTGTAGTTTTTCGCGCTAACTAACCGCGGATTTTTTAATTATTATGTGGTGAACTTAACGGGTGTCCAGTTGCTCACCCAACTGCCTGAGAGCGCCAAGCGAATGCAAATGAGCGTAAGCCCAGGCAATAAATCCTTCTTTAAACCAATCACTTACAACATCATCAGTTAGGCTTTCCAGCTTTTTCTCATCAATAACGAATAAACCATCCATGCGCAAGGGCTGCTTGTCCGCCGTCATTATTTGTAGCCTGAAAGGGGTAAGCAACTCCTGCTCAGTCAGGGCATCACAAAACTCTCTGCTCCGCTGATGCTCAACGTCAAAGTTCGTCACGAACTCTATAATATTATCGAGGGTTTTTGTGTTGGCGCCTTCTTCGTCAAAAAGCGGCTCTCCATCGTCCACATTAAACCCCGCATAATCCTGATCAAAACAAATGTTTTTATCGTCAGTCAGGGCAAATGGATAGCGACGAATAAAAGCCGGTGTGTAGTTACCTTTCCACTGTCCGCTGTCATTCAACTGGTCATGACCTTCATTTCTAAGCGAAAGCAAAGCGATAGGAAAATAGGCACCCGATTCATCGCGACTAAATAAAATTGGCATATCGCGACTAGCCTCAAAGAACTCAATACCCAATACAGGCACCGAGTTAACATCACGCGAAAAACTCAGATCGGTTACAGCGAGGAAGTTTAAATCTTTATGATTTTCCCGGTTTAAAATTTCTGGTTTAGTGTAAAACAACAGTTCAGCCATTTTTATACCGTCATAAATGATTGATATAGATCATTATAATTTTAAATACAATACCCCACGCTGACACAAAAACCTAATGTTTATGACCCCTCAGTTTTCTGTGAAACTATTTAGAGCTAAAAAGAAAGGAATTGTATTAGCAGAAAGTAGACCGTTGTCGCAACAGATCCAAATGCCCATAGGCCTACCAACAAAGGGTGGACAGATCACCAAGATAAACCAGCCCCAGCTAGCAATGAGTTGCTATGGGTAACTACCGGATAGATAAGTTAGGTACTAACAGCATTAAATAATCAGCCCACCTGGTTATTTAAATAAAACCGGCCAGATCTCCTCAAAACATGCTGAACGCTTTACGATCAGCATATCCACACTTGATATTAACGCCCTGTTTATCCAATATTAAGCTATTCTAATTAATTATCTTATAACAACGAACTCAACTCTAAGAGGCACCCTCCATGGAATGGACATCCATATTCCCCGCCCATACCCCCACAACTGAACAGTTGCTAGCGTTGAGTCAGTGGTCCGGCGCAAATAATAACATCGGACTCGACACCTCTTTAGATTGGAAGAGTGACCTGTGCGGTAACTGGTTACGAGGGATGCAGCAGCATTATCAACAACTGGATAGCCTAAACCGGAGGCTACCCGATAACTCGATAGCCGCATTTAATTTGCAGATGACACAGCAATGGATGCAAACCTTTCTGTTTGATCCTGTTAGAAATAAAGCAAAACAAGCAGTATTAAACCGAACAGATCCAGACCTGTTTAAACAGCAGAACATTGATATCGAAACCCAATATGCCAAGCTCACAGGAGAGCTCTGCCAACAGTGCTTTGAGAACGACAAATTCTCCCCGACCCGGGCCGCTAAGATATTCACTGATCCGCTACAAAGCCAACTATTCTACTTTCGCCTGATCAAGCTTGCTGCGCTGGAATACCAATACAATAGCCTCGGCCTGACTCGCCTGACAGCACAAAAAGAGCTACTGACCAGCCTGCTTATATTGATAACCGGCACACCGACCACAGATCCACAACCCTATCGCAAATATGACAACAACCAACCACTCGATAGCTTTGACGAATATCTGGCTAAGTGCCAGCTCCGATTAGAAAAACTGTATCAGCAACAAGCCTTTGATCTGCTGTATTTCAGCGAGCACTCCCCAGCCGCTAAGCTAGGCTGTTGTGATTACAGCGTTGTTAAAGATTCGTCATTGCACGGAGTACAGCTACGCTACTACCCGAGCCAATCAAAAAACGCTGATAAAAAACCCATTATCTATCTCAGCAGCCCCTTAATAAATCGTGCTGATATTTTTGATTTGTCACCAGGAAAATCGGTTATCGAAGGCCTGATATCCAACGGACATCACGTTTATCTGGTTGATTATAGCCAGGCGGGGGATCAAGACACCGGGCAAGGACTCGATTTCTTTGGCAAACAGATTCATGACCGCTATCTGAATCTGATCCAGCAACAATATCCAGAACAAAAGATCCACGCGATGGGTTACTGTATGGGGGGCACCCTGTTTGTTACCTATCTGGCCCGACGGGCTGAAGAGCGCCAAGCACAAGGTCTGGCGATGGATATCACTAAGTTAGTTCTGATGGCTACACCCATATTGTTTGATGACGCGGGCAGCGGCCATGGACCGATGCGGGAGCTGATCCGAACCCGTTATGACAAGGAAATGATTAGCCAGATATTTGATGGCAGCAACATCCCACCACAGCTAATCGAAGCAGGTATGCACCAGATTCAACCCGGAGTACGCTATACCGTCAGCCACGGTTTCTATGAACGAGCCTCATTCGACGGCGCCATTGAGGATGCAGCACCTTTCCTCAACTGGCTAAATCACGGCACACGTTTTCCGGCTCGAGCGCACCAAGAATGGATCGAAAACATATTTACAGATAACCAGATATGGCGAGACAAATACTGCTTATCTTCAAGTATACCGGCGCTGGATGGTAAGCCGGTCGACATGCACGCCCTGACCCGGGCCGGCGTCCAGTTAATGGATTATCGTGGGCTACGTGACCCTATCTCTCCTGCGGGATCCTGCATTGCCAGTGAGAACTGGGGAGTCGATCATGGTGGCAACAGTGAAACCACAGACGGTCTGAATCGGACCATTGAAAAGAACATCGGCCATATCTTTGTCGTCAGCCGTAAACTGCTAAGCGAATATCTGGAACACGCACTGCATTTCTACAACAGCAAAGGCTAGCTACTTCATTTACAACGAAAAAAGGCCTCTGAAAGAGGCCTCTTGAAACTTGAATATAGATACCTTAAGCCATGATATTATGACCTGCATCGACAAATAGCTGACTACCCGTCTGGCTAGAAGCCCAATCACTAATCAAAAACGCTGTTAAACGACCGACATCTTCAGGGCTACCTAAGCGATGCAACGGGGAACGACTTACAGCGTCATTCATTAAGCCATCAAAGTCTGCAATACCAGAGCCCGCACGAGTAGGCATTGGGCCTGGTGACACTGAGTGCACCCGGATTCCATATTCCCCAAGCTCCGATGCCATATAGCGAACAGAGCTCTCCAGCGCCGCTTTAACCGGCCCCATCATGCCATAATGATCCACCACCTTCTCTGAGCCGTAATAAGTCATGGTGATTAATGCGCCACCATTTTCTTTCATTAAAGGCTCAGCCAAGCGCGCGGTACGAATAAACGAATGACAAGAGATATCCATTGCCATAGCAAAGCCTTCAGAGGATGAGTCAACCAAACGGCCATGCAATTCATCTAAGGGTGACCACGCTATTGAGTGAACGACAAAATCTATCGTACCCCACTGCTTTTGGGCTTCATCAAAAACAGACTCAAGCTCTCCGGCCTTACTCACATCGCAAGGAAGAAACAATGTGGTTGATAACTTTTCTGCTAAAGGAGCCACAAAAGGTTTAGATTTCTCATTAAGATAGGTAATACAAAGCTCAGCACCCAATCCACTTAACACTTCCGCACATCCATATGCAATGGAATGACGATTTGCAATACCTAATATGACTCCACGTTTACCTTCCAAGGAAAAAGGAATACTCATTTTTTAAACTCCTAAAAGACGAGAATGCTGCAATGCAATATAGACCAAAGTACATCAACCGCAAGTCAATATCATTACTTTTTTCTTAGAATCCAGTATTTATTAGTGCAGCGCACAAAATCGAAATACGGAGTTTAATTTCTCACAGGCATAAAAAAACCCCGATCACAGCGTGATCGGGGTTTCTCTAATAGGTGCTTGGCAATGACCTACTCTCACATGGGGAAACCCCACACTACCATCGGCGCTAAAACGTTTCACTGCTGAGTTCGGGATGGGATCAGGTGGTTCCATTTCGCTATGGTCGCCAAGCGTAAACTGTCACAACGAGGATTTGATGAATGTTTTTGGTTGGTATCTTTTGTGTTTGTCTGTGTTAACAAGCGCTAGTAACTTTATCTTTTACGGTGATGCCTACTTCATTCAGCGTCACAACATGCTTCCCACACGCCTTTGGCGTTATATGGTCAAGCCTCACGAGCAATT
>NZ_FOOU01000003.1 GCF_900113275.1 Neptunomonas qingdaonensis | reverse complement strand
TCCTGACAAGCGCCCACACGAATTATCTGACCAATCTGTTAAAGAGCGCTTGAACGTGTCGTTCAAGTGAGGCGCATATTCTACCGAACGCCGCGTTGAAGTCAATCTTTATTTTGCAACTTTTTCGAAATCTTCCGGCTGCAAAACCTGACTCCAACCACCAATCACAAAACCTTGAAAAAATGTTAAATATCAAGATCTTACTAACCAGCATCTTCTCATCTCAGCTACCTGTTTGGCAGCCTCCTTGGGAAGAGGTGCGCATTCTACAGACTCCCCAAAAGGAGTCAACAGCCCTGCCTTAAAAAAGTGATAATTATTGCAAAAACATACTGAAAACAACAAAGGCGCCACGCGGGCGCCTTTGATTACTACTTAAAATACCTAAAGCCAAACAGCGTACTTAAGCCCCCTCAATAACCAACTCATAGTTATGATAGTCAGAAGAATCATCTAAACATGCAGTATCAGCATACTAAGTTCCAAACCAACCACAGCCACCCCTCCTAAATTAGCCACTTACTTGCAAATCACCGGAAGCAGACTATAGTTATCTGAAGCTCAGGATGAGCTTATGGCATGGAAGGCATTCTCAGGAAGAGAACCCGCATAGGATGGCTGGCTTACCACGGAGGTAATTGCCTTCCTGCTATTTTACATACTCACCAAAGACACTAATCCCCCCCAGCGTTTTCGCTTGCGACAATAAGGTAAATAGCTTGCCAGACAAGCACAGGACTTAAACCCGTCCGCTTTCGCCTTATCCATAAGACAGAACAGTTTAGCACTGGCGCGCCCGCCTGGCTCGCAGAGAAAGGCCTGAGGTTTTCGACCTATCAAAACGGGACGTATCGCATGCTCAGCATGACTGCTGCCAATCGACTATCGCTAAAGCCGCGCAGCACCAGGAAGATTACAAGTAATGAGATATTTTAAACGACTGAATAGGATGATGGTGCCCGGAGCCGGAATTGAACCGGCACGCTCTTTCAAGCGCAAGATTTTAAGTCTTGTGTGTCTACCAATTTCACCATCCGGGCTGGATTCTCCGTTGCAGCTTTTGCTACTGGAGTAGGTGGAGGCCGTAAGTAAGCCCCTGTATCTCGTTGAGATGGGGCGTATTATCCGAATATTCTGAATGATTACAAGTGTTTTATTTCAAAAGCTTACAAATTTTTCCCGAGTCATTATGACAACCTCAAAATACTTGTATTAACACGCTCTTTACTAAAAATTCATCAGATTACATGTATTCTTACCTTTTAACTTATGCTCCATCTACAGCGCCTGTTTTTTATTTCAGCATTTTTTTCAAGTCATCCAGTCCCAATCGGATCGCTTTGCTCACTTCATCATGTCGTTTTGGCAGCTCTTTAGTACGTGTTTCGAGTGCTTCAGCCGTGCTTTTTGCCAACACGTTAGGTATTTCAGAATCAGCAATCATTGCCTGAAAGTTATCACTTTTTAATACCGACAGTTGTACTTGCGTATTTTTGATTTCTGCTTCGGTACGTTTTTGCATTCGTGCTTCAAAGTTATTTAAAGCATCGGCTAACTCTTCAGCTACCTGGTCACTTGAGTTTTCCAGGCTTCGGGTAGTTTTAACGCGAAGATCAGGTATTGAAGGCACACGTAAAATAGTACCTTTTTTCATTTTACTGATGTTTCGTAGTTGAGGGTTTGCTTTTAATAGCTGCTCAACCACTTTTTCACGTTGAGTATCGTTCAGCCTGGCAAATAGGTTTTCAGCAATATCGGCTACATTACGTTCACCACGAAAAGTTGCTATACGCATAATCTATCTCCTTCAAAAGCCAATAATATTCGTCAGATTAATATCAGCAGGTACTGGATCGCCCTGAACGATAATCGGGCCACTCGCGGTATTTCCAATCACAATTGCACGTTTAATCCTTGTAGCTAAGTGCAACGTATCCCGGTCTCGCGCGCCTATCAGATGGTTATTACTGACATTCAATGTTCCTGCTCTAAGATCCCCCAGCAAGAACTGCTTACTTGTCTCGCCGGTCACTTCACAGTGATTTTCTGTGAACAAACAGCTATCGATCTGAGCACACTGATTGAGCGCCACATCGGTCAGGTGTGCACGTAAATGATTACCCCTGACTGATGCAGATGGTACCCGAAAATCAACAGCAGAAACCCCCGTCGCTGTTAGCAGGTAAGCCTCACCGCCCTTCTCTGTGCTAATAAAGCTAGCTTCTGCGAAATATCTCAATTGAACAGCTTCTGGCGACATATTTATTGCCTGCCAATTAATAGAGGTCGGTTTTTGACTCTCATCACCAAGACGCTCAACACTGTTATTCTCAAAACTAAGATGATCAAAAGGGGGCAAAAAATGTGCTGCATTAACCGTGGCGGCGCTGCTAATGCGGTCGGGCCCTATCGCAAAAAACCTATTCCCGGCCACTCGTAACTGACCGGTTGCTGCTGTGCGGATCGCATCAACACCAGGGCTGGTAATAGATAACAACGCAACGCTGCCTATAACATTATCCAGCACATCACAGCGTGAAACACGGATTAGCTGTATCGCAGCAAAAGCGGTATCGTCATCCCTTGCCTGAAGGCCAAGTTTATGACACTGATTAGCGCTAAACGTCAGCAAGTCTGCCGCTGCGCTTTCACTCATCACCAATGCACCGAGCCCAATTTCTTTGATCAGATTTTGCGAAATGATGATACTTTCAATACGACAGTTGATAGTAATAGCATTGCCATTAAATCCTGAAATTCGATTCTCAGATATGATGATTTGATCGATAGCAGCTGGATCAATACCTTGCTGCAATACAATACCCTGGCTACTCTGCCTTCCTGAACCACTTAATTTATTGCCTCTGACGCTAAGACAACCAACACCTGCACGAATACCATCACCCGTGGTAGCGATCGTATTATCAGCAATAAACATCTGAGATCGTTTCAGGACAGCACCCGTCACAACAATGGCGGCATCATTACCGGTTAACATCAGATTAGCTGTCATCCGGCTATTGCCAAAGTGCAGGCTTAGCGCATCGAAACTGACAGCGCGTTGGCTACAAAAGAACAGATTATGTTCGATATGCAACTCACCGGTAATAACGAAATTTACTTTACCGGTTCCGGTAACCGCGATACCACGCTCGGCAATAATGGCACAATGGCTGATATGAGCACCTAAGACCAAGCCGGATAAGCCAAGCCCAACGCTGGTACTACTGTCTACAGCTAGCCCTATCAAGTTGATGTGATCAGCACTCAGATCAATGACATTATGCGCCGCAATGACACTGCTTACCCCAGATTTTCCTGCAGAAGCAATGGCCGTAAAATATTCCAACGAGACACTTTTACTATCAGCAATATTAAAAATACCACCGGGCTCTGTGCCTACCAATGACGTTCTCCACCCCTGACCTCGTATAGTCAGCACTCGCGCACCGATTACGTCCAGAGGACGACCAATGTTATAGGTCCCGATCCCCAGACACACAGTCCCCCCCGTATCTTTAATGCTATCAATCGCCTGCTGGATCGTTCCTGTACCGTTATTATGGCTTTCTGCACTGACACAAACCGAACAACTACAGTCTTCTCCCTCAGCAATCGCAGGCCATAAAGTTCTGAAATCGGTTTCATCGTCAGGGAAACGGACACGTGCCAAGCGCGCATAATGGTGATGAATACCCAACGGTGCTGCCCTATCCAGCAATTCCACACTGGCATCTGCACTGCGTGCGGCAAACACCCAATAATCACCGCTTTTAAACTCACCACCAGACGGATGTAACGCTGCATCAGGACTTAAATCAAAATGCACGACAATACCGTGCTCAATAAACAAACCAGTAGCGGTTGGTGGAATAACGATTTCACCATTACTCCCCGGATCGTTAAGATTCTGCGCAACGCTACCATCGTCACGACGAACCTGTCCGGTATGATCCCAACGACGAACGCGGGTATTGCGGCTTGAATCTGTTGCATTATTGCCGCCAACAGGAAAATTGCAGGGATCATTAATACTGCTCGGTTCTGCAGGTAAAGGCCTATCAAACGCCAGCGTACGTGCAATTTCATCGACACCACCACCGGCTTTAATCCGCCGTAATTCACCCGGCAGGTTATTTAATTCACGCCAATCATCTGTAACCTCTACCCAATCTCCATCGTTAAAACGCAACAGGTCATCACGGCCGATACTTTCAACGGTGATCCGGTCCCGTTCAGGGTTGATATGAGTAACACGTGACGCAACCGTTGCATTATCTCGCGACCATTTAAAGGTGGCGGTTCCCAGAGACCCGCCTGTATGAACCTCAACACGATACAGCTGGTTCTCCAGTCCTCGATACCCGGCGGTTGGCGATATCAAACAGGGATTATCCGCCTCATCGGGAGGCGATCCAACGCCTACACTTAAGCGTGCAGCCGAAGGCTCAGTGGCTTCGCGCCAACCGGGAATATTTTCTTCGGGTGTATCGCGGCTGATATTTCCGACATTCTCCAGCACTTTGACTTGCCAGACCGTCTGACGGCGGCCTGTGGTATCCACGCCAACTGCGGTTTCGATCAAGTCCGGTTGTTCTACAGCACTGACATCACGCTGCCACACATCTACATATGCCAGGTGCGGCCCTCCTTGTGGTAAGGCGCTATTGTTAAAATCATCAGACGGATAGGGTCGTAAATACGGCTGGCTAGCGTAATCAATAGCGGCTGTACCGCTGAGCTCTGCCAATTGTGGATTCCAGGCTAATGGTGCTCCGCCATGATTTTCAGCCAACAAACCATCAACATAGATTCGGCCAGCGCCAATACTGAGCGCACCACCGGCTGCCTCAATAAGAAACCCTTCAGGGGTGATACGTGGCACTACGCTACCATTAAACATATCCAAAGTGCCCGCCTGAAGGCGACGTGACAATTGCGCAACCCATTCATTCCAGTCGGAATCCAACTGAACCCGGCCTTGTTGCATTACGACGCCTAAAAAGTCCTTGCGAGCATCAAAGCGAATGCGACTGAGATCGAAAGTCATAATATGTACTCCCTCACGATTCGTAAAAAATTCCGGCGCGTAACCCTACCCGCAGGTACTCCGCAAGACGTATACGCAGATTAGTGTCGCGCTGAGCGCCGTATAAATGATGAAACATGCCCATCTCGCTCTCGTCATCAGCGCCTCTGATTATTTGATCAGGAGTGCTGCCTGCAAGCTGACCATAAGCAGGCGTGCCATAATGGAGCGATGTAAAACCTGGTGTTACCTGCAGGCCGGCCTCTGCTGAATCCGGTTGGCACTGGTAGCGCGCCGGAACAATAGAGCTGAAAGGCAACCAGGAAAATCGCACACACCCGGCCTGCTTTCGTTCAGCTCTAACCGGCACAACCCAGGAGTCTGTAGCAGAGAGCGCTGCCAACAGAATACTATTTGAAACAAGCGACATTTCACTAGCATGTACTTTACCGATTAGGGTACAAGCAAGCAGCGATAAGACAGCACCAGGCGACTCACCATCTATACCTGCATAGGCAACCGCCTCCGGATTATTGGCATCGATACAGCTGTCCTCTGCCCTCACACTACTTCGTTCATGGCAACGAATAGCACCCAAAATGCATTTTTGAATACCGATATCTACACCATGAATAGCGACTATCAAACTCGCGGCACCCGCTTGTCGCGAAGAACCATCAGTGTTCAATTCAATACCCGGCACCAGCGTACAGTGAATAAGATCTAGTTTGGCAAGCTGATTATCTGCTTCATCCGCGATGTCTAACGGTGCGCCACTGATGACTAAACCATTAAAAATACAGCTACTGTTCTCGCCTCCGGTGACGCTGAAGCCACCCAGATCCAATACAGGCCGACAATTATTACTTGCGCGAATTTCTACACGACCTTCATCAACAACGTTAATCGCAACTATTTCGCTGTAGCGGCTATTATCAGTAATTTCAATCACACCGTTGCCAGCAATCGCCACTAAAGCACTTGCCAATGTTGAATGCTGATCCGGTACACGCACCAAGGTGGTAAGATCCGCCGGAACAGGCAAACTATCACCACGTTCATATTCACCACCGCCGATATCGGCACTAAAACCTTCGTGCCACTTCAGACGGACATCCGATGGATCGTCTGCTTCTGCAGGCAAAGCGACACGTCCCAGTTGCGGATCAATCGCATAAATACCCCCGGGGGGTGGGCTATTAGCCCAACCTACGTCATCATCACTGAGATTACAGATTCGCACCTTATCTCTTTCAATCAAGACACCATCAACAAACAACTGAAGACTAGGATTAGGATTATCTAGCGTCCCTGCAACACTTGCTCTTTCTCCATAATAGCGCTCAAGATGATGATGCATTCGACGCCGGGACAGCGGCCAGGGTACATTATCAGGATCAGCCAGATGGGTGATTTCAACCTCCGCCTGCGGATGATTGTAAATTGGCATATCAAACCCAAGCGGATTAATCCGATAACGATGCGGGCCTTCTCTGTGTGCCGCAGACAAGGTGCGTGGATACGCCTGAATCCGCCACAGATGTAATCCAACGTTAGGGATATTATGCCGTCCTGAAGACTCGATCCGACGAACATTGACGGTGCGATTGGCGGTTTCGAAAGCACTCCCTGTCCACTCCAGAGCTTCTCCCTTGCGTAAATCTGCTGATTGCAGATTATCTAAGCGTGGATGGTTCATATACTGGGTGGTATTTAATCGCTGGAAGTACTCAACCGCGCGTGCATCCCAGCCGGTTACATCGCGGGCTAATTGTTCAAGGACCAGTGCCGTGCCTTTACGACGCCGCAAAGCGATCGTATGTGCAACTTCCGCCCGTGAACTTGCTACCTTGGCAACCACATTATGTAAGCTCTGATAGCCAATCAGATCACCGATATAAGGTACGACCCATTCAGCACATGTCTCAATAAACAGATCATCATAGAGCTGTTCCAAACTCTCATCAGCGACACTGATCTGTTCTGCTAACACGCCAATAAGCTCTTCCAACGGACCTCGCTCAAGACCGTTAGCTTGAGCCATTTCTGCATCCCGGATGCGGTGGATGGCGGGTAAAAGAACGAATAGAGCCTGCGTATCGAAACTCATGGCAACACCTCCAGTTGAATCGCATTTTCATCAACTGTCAGCAGCTCGGCAGCGAGCGGCAAACTGCTCAGTGATGCCACAGGTAAACGTGCAAATAACCGGGGTATAACGTTGGCAGGTGGTGGATCACCCGCGCGATACAACTGGGTAATATGAACGCCTGCAATACCACGCACCGCTTGTGCTACCGCGACCACCTCATCTGCCGATACCGTCTGCCCAAACCGTCGTTGTGCAAAACCAAAGTGGCTACGTATTGCTGCATCGACGTTATCAATTACCGGATCAATTTCATAATCATCCTGAACCTTGATGGATAAGCGGCAACGAAAGCGCGTATCAATATAGTTAGTCATACGCAGCGGTATCTGCGGATCACCATATATCTGTAAAGCACCCAGAAGATTCTTAAATGTCTGACTGGTTTCTGGCACCATCGCACCATCAACACCGGCTATACTGAGAAACATTCCCCGTGCCGGTCCCGCCGGAACCCATAAAGCATGCGCTTTATCAATCCCTGCAAAAGCACGGGCAAAGTTTGCGTAATCTTCAACAGAAACCACCCGATCAAGTGTGAGGACGGTCAATGGCGCGTTATCCCGAGCGCGTGATAATGGCTCGGCATCTTCTCCTCCTGTTGCCGCAACAGGATTAACCGCCTCACTCACGCCCAGCGGTCGGGACAATAAGGTTGTCAGCGTTCCTGCATCAACATTACCCGCTAAGCCGATACCCTTGCGATAACTAACACGCAGATTACTCTCACCACTGGGCAAGCGAGCACCTTCAATGCCATCGCCAAACTGAAGGGTGGTGTGCGCAGTATCATCCTGATTAATCTCATACACTCGCGCATCGGATTCAGCACCATGCAGCATAGGCACTTCAGTCCAAAGCACATCCCCAACCCTAACCTGTAAAGTAGAAGTCCGACCGGTGGGAGTATTGGCACTGACAAACGTCAGTGGTGTTTGCGTTAAGGTAAAATGCTGATTAAAAACGCTACCATTGCCACTGCCCAGTATAGTATTGGCCACCGTTTCACCCTGAGTGGCAGGCGCAACATTGGCGTTAATACGCGTACTGATTCTTTCATAGCACTGCTGCGTTGATGCCGTAAGCTTCAGATAACTACGATTACGATCTTGAGTAATCGCCTCATCGGTATCGACAAGAAAAATGATTTCAGACACCAACGCATCATCTTTATATGCTTTTTCCAATGCGATTTCTGATCCTCTGAGTGCAACCTGACCAACACAGCCATCACGGTCCTGTAAGGTCAAACGGAACCATATGTTGCGTTTACCGAGTAACCGGGCAAAATCCTGCGGGGGTAGATAATTAGTTGTCTCACCCGTCAGACGCTCAGGTGCTTTCATCATTAACAAGCTATCGCCTTCGACCAACAGGCGCTGGCTACCATCGTCACAGCTAAGAATCCGATTGCTGATTCCCCGTAGCATGATGACACGCTGTCGTTTACCACTCAGCGCCAGAGGCTGCCCTGCAAGTAATCCCTCCACATGACCTGCCAGCGCTATGCGCTCACCATAAACCGGATAACTCAGCGGTATTTCAGCCAATGCAAGTTGCTCACTGTCAACATGCACTGACAAACTACGTACCGCATGTTCAAACTCTGCTGGTAAGCGCCCATTCGTTAACTCACCCTCAAGTTCGACCCGCGTGGTTTGTCCAGACATCAGATACTCTGCCCGGCTGGCCGCTACTGCACTATTGATCCGGTACAGCTCGGTAGAATTAGGCACAGACAATAATGCCCAACTTCCTGCTACCACTGAGTCATGGACCCGGCTCAGGTCAATCCTATCCGGGGAACGAACCAATGGAGCGCGTCGTGTCGAAACGTTCACTACTTTACCAACAAGCGCACGCTCAACATCAGCAACAATGCGTTGATAAGCGGATTCAGCACCACTACGAGGTGAACTGAGCAGATCATCAACATCACCCAACAGCGGCAACAATTGCTCTGCAAACTCAACAGGCGCCTGCAGCGATGTTGGCATAAGAGTCTCGATTTTCGCCAGCACGCTACCCGCTGCGGCTTCACTTGCTGAGCTACCACCTGCGCGTGCTACGCCCAAAGCGGCAAAGTGACGTGCTACTTCGGCAATGCTTTCAGGCGTTGCTGCCGGAAACGGAGGTGGTAAATTCTGTGCGATAGTAACCGCTGTGGTCACCAGCGCAGCGACGTCGGCTGTCGCTGCAGCACTCAACGCAGCAACACCCGCGTGTCGGGACTGTTCACGCATTTCAGAAGCCGCATCATTAAGTGCCGCCAACGCTTCTGCAGGATTCAGCAGAGCAGCCGTACCAGCAATCCCCGATTGCGCCTCTTGTGCCATTTTCGCCACGTCCTGGCCTAGTTTAGAAAACATAACACCGGTTGAATTGGCGATTTCATCCTGCATTTGCTTGAGTAACAACACAACATCAGATCCGACGGTAAAGAGGCCTTCGGTCCACTCCTGAACGCTTTCAAATACGCCATCAAAATTTATTATCTTCTGAAAGTTTTCTCCGCTGAATTCAGTACCAATAACCGTTTTAAATGCCTCAATAACCTCTGCCATAATTGATGATGTAGTACTGAGACCATTACTTAAGGAAATATCACCCACTCTGGTTTTTGCTTCTTCAAGAGCTTTTTCTGCTCCTAAAAATGAACCCACGATATTATCCAACAAACTTCCGAGGTCGCCTTTTACCGTTTCTATTGTACCGATAGCTTCAACAACAGCATCACTCCAGATTTGCTCTAAACCAGGCAGTGGGTCTACCGGATAGTTCTCATTCCCAAGCTGTAAAGAATCTATCAATTCGTCTAACACAGCCTCAGCAATAGCGATCCGGTCAGTTAAGCCTTGAGCAGTCAAATCCTGAACTTTCGCGGGTAGCGCTGCAAGACTATCGGCAATTCCTTGTTGAAAAAAATCCCGCGCGATTACACGTGCCAAATCTTCGGCTGTCAATTGCAATGCTTGCAACGACTGCCCCTGAGAGTGAATCAGCGTGCGCGCACGTTGAGTTACTTCATTAACCGCCAGATTAGCCACCTCACTCAGCCCTTCAGCACTTTCGCGCGCCATATTCATGGCTGTTTCAGCGATCTGACCACCGGCCATTACTACACCGCTACCCGCATTAGCCGCTTTATGCATGGCCATTGCTGCTGCACCCTGCGCAGCACCATTAGCGGCGGCTACAATTTCCTCAACGGTAGCAGCCCTGTGCACTTTTGAAATATCCGAACTGCCACTACGACGTTCAGGGTAAAGCGGTGCCAGCACGCTATAATCAGGCCACTCCTCGATATCTGCGGGCCGGATAAGCTCATCCGGACTGAGTAAACCGATATAATCGGCTTTGCTCTCATCAGACAACGCCCGCCAATCCGGTGCGGTATGGCCAAAAACAGCCGCTCGGGTGCGAAACGTATAAATCTGTACGCCTTCACTCGCGGGCAGAACAAATGGCCGACTATGCCCAAGCGCCTGTTGCCAACCGACACACGTCAATTGCCGTGGCATATCGATATTCAGCCGGGTGATCACCCGCACATCCCAACGCTCATCCTGGGGAGCAGCTTCGTGTTCAGCACCCACAATCAGGATCAAATCACCGACGGCCAAGCCACTATCAATACCCTCCAGCCAAAGCTGTGTGTCACCATAGACAGGCAGTTGAAACTCACTCTGTTGAAGCTTGATGGCATTCCATTGCGCACGCGCTGCAGCCGGAGCAACCGTCTCAAATGTTTGTGCTTGTTCATCTTGTCCCGGCACACTCTGGACACGCGTCCCCATCGGGATTTCTATAGGCTTAGCAGGCGCGCCCGGCACACTTTGCAGGGTAAATGCCAGATGAGTACTGGCGGCAACACCCGGCGCTAGTTCATAGCCGATCAGGCGTGCCATCGCACCCACTGATAAACGCTCAGTCGCTGTTCGCAGATAATGTTCATGTGCGTAGCGTTCGGTGTAAAAGCTCAGAACATCCAGAGAGCAGGCCAATGCATCACCGATGGCAAGCGTAAAGTCGCTACTCTCTCGGGTGGTGAGTGCTGCTAATGCCGGATTATCAACACTAGACAGACGTGACTGGATAGACTCAAAAAAATCACTATGACGCCCTATCCGGTAAGGAAACTGTGTCAGCCCCGGCGGATTATCAATACGACGAGGTGTGACTGCATCAACGCCACTGCAGCAATCGCAACCAGGTTTTGTACTATTGTGTCCGTTCATCATTTTCCTCCGTGCAGCTCAAGCCGCAGCACGCCGCGCTCTGGGAAGTTGGGGTTATTATCCAGACGCGCAATTTCAAATCGACCTAGCGTCATATAACCATCCGCTAAGGGTTTAAGATCTTCCTGATTCTGTCGCTGAAAACGTGTGATCTGAACAGAATCGACACCGGCCACATGTCGCGCCGCCGTATACAACGGACTCAGAAAAACAGTTTGGCCGAAACTAAAATTATCCGGATGAAATAAGCCAAGCGAGCCATCAGCGCGAACAGTGCTGCTGAAAATATCCAGCAAACCACGGCGCACATCACTACGAAAATAGTGCGCGTTAACACACACCAGCATGTCGATTTCAAGTGATACATGCAGTGGATCATTGACCTTCAGATCATGGCCAGCCATGCGGTACCGATCCATATGTTCAACAACCGATTTATCAAAACCATCCTCATTAACCTGCATACCGCCATCACGATCAACGGTGGTGAACACCGTATGCCAGCTTCCGGTCCAACGCAGGCTCGCCGCTGCGCGCTGAACACCGTCAAGACGCTCAGCGACACTGGCGTAATCGGCTGGAGTGACTGCGCGCTCCTGTGTACGAAATGCATAAGGCGCATGTCGCCGTACCTCGCTAATCGTTTCAGCCGCCAGACCACCGTATGCTGGCAGTAAATTAGTAACGCGATTAATACGGGTTTCACTACTCACCACATGCACAATGCTATCTGCACCCACATTACCCTGTGGGCCGTTACCAACACGATAATGGGGAGTGAAAACCATACCAATATCCGGGCGGCGACCATGAACATCATCACCGAAACGCACATGGGTGCTCCCATCATTTTCGCTTTCAAGTACAAAGTTTTTATCGATAGCACGGTTAGATAACAACTCACGACTTGGATGCCAATTTTGACTTCCATCATGCAAGCGGACAACAGGTACAGCATCCGCACATTGCCATTCAAACGCTGACTTGGCAGACCCTTGAGGATCAAACGGCAGCTGGATACTGCGACGAATGCCCTGCTCAACAATGGTTTTGGTTATCTGGCCCTGATAAGTCACCGGCCCCTGAGCCAAGTGCGGTTTAAAACGTGGCGGCAAGGGTTGGCGATTCTCCCTGTTACAGCTGTTGTTTTTTCCAGAGCTGGCGGTCGAATAATGTAGCTGAGCAGCGGGAACAGGCTCAGTCGGTGCATCAATAATACTGGCACCATGATCAACCAACACATTGTTCCCAAAGGCAAGGCTGACATTATTCAGTAGTAGATCATCGTGCGCCTGGTCAGTTTGCGAAGAGATACAAAGTGGAAATGGCAGTGCATCCTCGCTATGCCAGCGTATTTCGGTTATCTCAATATCATGCAATGGATCTAGCAGCGGATCAGTACCGTCAAAAGCATTCACTGCAACTAACCTAACGGCATGTCGATGTGTAGGATCGGCATCTTCGGTGGTGCCACTGAGCGCGCCTATGATTTCACGAAAAATAAGTACATCACCCTCAACCAGATCCGGCCAGTGCCCCCGCAAGGTTGCCTGAGTTGCCGCAATGGGTAAGCAGCAACGTTCATCCCCCCATGTATAGAATTCGAATTGATTGTGCTCTGCCCGCAAAGTGATGGTATGCATCGGCTCAAACACTAAGGGTGTCGACTGTAACGCTTTACGATCTTCAGCAGAGCCTGACAAGAAATGTATTGGCGCACCCGGTACATGCGTATAAAAACGTATATCAGGGGGCAAAGGAAATGGCCCACCGTTAACATTAATATGTAACCATGTTCGCGCATTACACCCTTCATGCATGTGGTAATCCACCAGCAGCGCATGCCGGCGAATACTGCTGCGTAAACGGGCAGTATGCAGATAAGCTTCAGTGGCAATGGCATCCAGATGGTAGTGCTGCATATCGCCAACATAGGCAATAAGTTCTGCTAATGTCGTTGCCAGATCAGCAGGACTACGGTCGCGCCAGCCGGGCATCTGCCGGCTCATCCGATCTATAACTAAGCGACGTAAACTGGAAAAATCTCGCGCCAGATAATTAATGGCAGGAGAACTGGCGGGTTCTTGCTGACAATCCGTGTTGTCAGCACAATCAAAATCACTGGGGCACTCTACTTTAAATGTAAAATCAATCGACGATAGCCGTGGATCAAAGTCTGTTAGCGGCGCATCATTGTTGCTACCACTCACCAATTTCAACTGATACTCAGAAAAGTCACCGCTGCTGTCGGTGCGTATCAATAGCACATGATCAGCATCCGGCAACGCCGCGAATACGGTTTGTTCGGCCAACGTCATCAAAGGCGATAAAGGCGCCTCACTGGCAATTTCCAGCCACTCAACAGAGATATGGCGGATGCGCTCACCTCCCTTAATACGCACATTCTCTGGTGTTAATCCTGAGGGCACCGGTTTCAACAATCGCAACATCAAGGTTCGCTGACGAGGGCTGTCTGCAGGCGCATCAAGATCCAGCACTTCAAGCCAATCGATCCCATTCAATGTGGCATGAATCTCAACAGCTGCGCGGCGGTTCTCTTCGCAACAGGTGTAGATCATATGCCACCTCCTTGTGCCGTTTCCTGTAAAAAGGTTTCCTGATAACGGTTACCGGTACGGCGAATCGCATAATTGATATTCACCGATAAACTCGCATCAATAGCAGAGATCTCAACACGCTCGACCGTGATAAGGTCTGCCATCCATTGCTGCAGCGCGCTCTGAACCAAAAACTGCGTTGTCGCGGCCAGTTCAGGGCTATTTGGCGCAAATACCAATTCACGCAGGCCACTGCCAAAATCAGGTCGCATCACTCGTTCACCCGGCATCGTAAATAGCACCTGCTCGATTAACCCCCGAATCCACAGGGCTTCATCATCGTCACGGGTTCGACCTCGACCATCAAACTGTAGGGGAAAATGCACATGTAATGTCATTGTTAACTCCCTATCACTCGCGTTTGCGCGTTAACCGGCATCAGCGGTGTTCCATTGGGCGCACAAACAGCCTGGCTATCCATTAATAGCAGTGGCTGGCCGTTCGATGTCACTCTTGTCGCCGCCACTACCCATTGACCGGTCACACACGGAACCGGGCTGCCTGATACATTGAATGGGCAACCTGCAATGGCATAAACCGCGCTCATGAGCACCGTCGGCTGACCACCCACCAGTACCCGCGGATTAGGGACCGTAGGGGTCGCAGTTCCGCCGTGTGCACATAACACGGTTGCGCCTACATGCAATATCGGTCCTGGCATATCAAATCACCGTGAGTGCGCCGTTATTAATCGTCACAGTGGGGCCGACCAGCGTAATCGCTGCCCCCTTGCCGTTCTGAATATAAATACCCGTATCATTCACAATAAGAGCGGCCCCCGTTGTACTCTTCAACATGATGCCGCCTGTTGGTCCTGGCATATCCGATATGGTCATGCCATTTTGCAGTGGTGTTTGAAAGGTAATCGCGGGTGTAGTGGGCGGGGTAAGCAATGCCAATGCAGGAACCTCGGCGGTACTGCCCCAAAAACAACCCACCCAAATGGGATAATCCGGATTCCCCTGCTCAAACTCCACCCACACACCCGAACCAATAATGGGCAAGGCCACCATGCCATTTTGAATACCCGCCAGTGGTACACATGGCATCGCCCAACTGGTAGGCACTAAGCCAGCCACATCGGGTACCTGTATCTGCAATCGACCCTGCTGCATCGGATCAATATTATTCAGTACCACGCCACGGTATTTGCCAAAATATGTTGCACTCATACAGGCACCCTCGGTGTAATAGAGATCAGGCCATTACGCGTTAAGCTAAAACTCTGTTTGAACTCACCTCGTTTAAGTGTGCTGGTTACACTCCTAACGTAATACAAACCGTCATAAGCCACCCCCACGCCGCGAACCCCCACCAGCTTGCGCGGCTTGAGAATGTGCCCATAGCGCAACACATCCAGACTCCCGGTACCGCTCACCGCATCCAGGGATTTTTTCGCTTCATCCAGCCCTTTGGAAATCGCCTGCATCGGATTCATCTTGGCGGTATCTTTCATCAGCTTGAGATTCGCGATGGGTGTCGGTAATAAACCCAACGGTGGCTGCAAAGGATTCACATTAGGGATCGGAATGGGTATCGGTGCACGCGTCAGTTGATTTTGAATATACACAACAGGCAGCACGCCCTTGGTGGGATCAAAGCTGAAATTCAATGACTCCACATTGGTATGCGCATCCATATCCAAATTGAGTGCCGGTTGCGGAGGCCCTACTTTTATCTCCGGGCCGAAGTAGGCGATATTGGTCAGTGGCGCTTCGCCCGGTTCAATATAAAAAACATAACCCACCTCATTCGCTAACTGCTGTAAATACGCCAGATCAGTTCCTTGTTGAGCAGGTATGTGTTCAACCGGTATAGGAACATCCGGAAACAACGCAGGAACCGGCAGTGGAATGATGCCAAACGCCGCATATTTTGCGCAGATCAACGCAACCCGTGCTGAAACCGGCATAGCAGGATAAGGGAGCCCACTAAAATCAATCAGATCCATCACCTTAGTGAGGTCATCCCCTGTCACCGTAATGCTGCCAGGCTGGCCATTTTGCCCGGCCTGCACTTCGACCTTGGTCACGACACCATCAAACAGAGGGCGCGGTCTGCCGTTCAGTGTGACAATGAGCACCACGCGCAACGGCGGTGTGCCCACACTGGCGTTCTGGCCGACGGCGATCAGGAAAATAGTATTCAGTTCTGATTTATTATTAATTTTAAAGCGCATCTGAAAACCGCTGGCAGAATCTGCAGAACTGGTCACGGTGGCTTCTTCCAACGCATTAATCATCATAGCTGGCACCGGGATCGGCACCACAGGCCCAATCAGCAAGCTCATGTGAATGGCGCTAGACATCGGAGCCTCCGGGCACACCTTCCGGTAAGGTAATACGTAAACGTTGGCCGATGGTCTCTGTTAATTCATTCGGTCTTATCGCACCATTACCGTCACACAATCCCCAATATTGCTGCGGGTCTCCCAGGTAAGTCGCTGCCAGATTATCGAGTCGATCACCTTCAACCACTTGATGCTCCTGTATCGTGGCAAAATTTTCCGGCGCGGGAATAAAACGACGTCGTACATAGGTGATGAGCTCGCCATCCGGTTGCACCCATTGGGCGGTATCCAATCCGTGGTAACGGCTGCCTGGCGCAAAAGCGGAAGGGCTAAGCGCATTTGCCTGCATAAATGCTTTCAAGGGATCAATCATGGTATGCCTCCTATTCCCAACGCATCAAATCCAAAAGTGGCGGCTTTGGATGCCAGCTGCTCACGCGACTGTAAATAGGCCATAAACAAGCCACCACCTTTGTGGTCAAAACCTAAATCATCAATCGTCAGCACACGCAGCCCTAAATTCACTTTGGCTCGAATTGGATTAAGTGATGGATCAAAAGCCTCTTCAGTGATAGAAAATTCAGTCACCTGAACCGGTAAAATACGGCTGGCACCCCAGACAAACAGGGTTAACGACGACTCCATCGGCGCTATCTCCAAGGTACCGGCATTCGCCAGCGCCTTGTTGCTCAGCAAGGCGGCACTGGTGGGGTTAAGCAGTGCTTCCAACACCGCCAGCTGCGGAGCAACCCCGAAGTCGACGACTGATTGATGCTGATCAGGAAATTCCAGCTGATCCGCCGCATCGATCTCGGCTTCCAGCTTCAACGTCTCCATCGCCGGGCCTTTAAGCCGCAGCGCTTCGGCATGAGTAGCGCCCTCTCCTAAATGCTGAGCCTGAAATGTTCTCGTCAATGTACTCGGGTTGTACTGCAGTGAAATCACACGATTTACCCTGCCAGATGCCGGGTCTATGAGTACAATTCCGCCTTTAACAACGCGGGGAGAGTTAGGAAAAGTCGTCATCCGTTTGCCGCTCCTATTTGACTGAAGCTAACTAATTGAAGCTATGTGTTCCAACCTATGTAATTAAAACGATTTTCAATGCCCAACGATTTAGCTTGCCCTGATCGACACCGGCATGATCCGATACCTTGAGTTTCCAGGCACCCTTAACGGTTTCGCCCATGAATACCTGTAAGGCCGTGGTATTGATAAGGCTGTACGTTTTAATGATGTTATTGGCCGAGCCACCCGTACGGTTATGTAGCAAAACAGAGGTTGAGCTAGGTGAAATCAGCTCGACAACCAGATCTCCGATATAGGTATGGGTAATATCCAGCTCGACTTCGATACTATCCAAAAGCCCTGCTTTAGAGACCGACAAGGTCCGTTCAATACCGGCATCCCGATTATCCGGAATACCCATACCGGGGCTGTCTTCAACTACCACAGAGGTGTCCTTCTGACCGCTGATATCTAAAGACCAGCCTTTCAGGCGGCCTCGATCAGCCAAGGCGAGATCCTGCACATGCAGTGCCCACTCCCCCTTCACGGGTTCTCCGGTCAACGCCAGCAAACCGGGTACAGAGGAGATATCAAAATCAACTTGCAGATCGTTGGCACTACCACCGGTACGATCATGTAGAGGAACAACGCTGCCAGAGGGAGAGATCAAGCTGACACGCAGATCCCCAATATAGGTGTGGCTGATATCAACACTCACGGTAATAGCCGAGAGTCCAAACACTTTAGTGCAGTCGATTTTATCCTTGATACCTCTGATATTATTGTCAGGAATACTTTTATTCGGCTCAGAGCTGGCTTTAAATACCTTGTTGCCTACCGGCTGACGGCGGCTTAACGCTTCTGCTACTGCCGCATTTGCATCCACACGGCCATGACCAAACCAAGGGCTCCAGCTACCTTCCGCATCGCCATTGTCAATAAATGCACCATTATTAAAGGGCGCCACGGGAGACACATCCCAGCCGGTATCCGCATCAAAACTTGCGGGGGGCGTACGAGGATAATCACTAAAATTCAGATCTTTAGACGCGGTTTGCTTAAGGATCGAGATCACCTCAAGCGCACTCAAATTTGGGTTTGATGAGATAGTCAGTGCCGCAACGCCAGCCACCAAAGGCGTCGCGCTTGAAGTACCGCCAAAACTATTTGTCACGTTGCCCGATTCACCCGTAGTGGTGGTAATACCCAAGCCCCGGACGGTCATCCGATAATAAGCATGGCTGTTACTGGATGGCGCACAAACACCGATACCCGGCCCATAGTTAGAGTAGTGACTGCGTCTGGCAGTGCTGGCCAATGCAGCAACATGCATCACACCAGGAATTCCTACAAGATTGTTACGAAACACACGCGTCGTATTAACACCCACCCAGACCAGAGCGCCGCCTTGCACGTCAACACCGTGATCGTATGGGACATCCTGATTAGCGGTATGGTTGATCAGGCAATTTTCATTCCCTGCTGCCCATAAAAACACAATCCCTTTACCACGACGACCACCGGTTAATGCCAAACTTTTAATACGGTTAATAACCGGCAACGCCCATACACTGGTAGGCACACCACCCCATGAGTTCGACATCACATCGGCTTTATCAGCAATATAGTTAAGCGTGGTGAGTAACTTAGAATCACTGATAAATAACGAAGGCCCTGACGACTCCCATTGAATCGGCAACAACTGGCAACCCGCTGCTGCACCCACCGTCAGCACCGAGTCAATCTCACCACCAATTACACCACAACAGGAAGTTCCATGATTAGATCCTGCCTTATACATCTGCCGGGGATCCGCGTCGATATCCATGGGGTTTACCAAACGCGAACCACGAAAGTACCCCCATGAAGCAAATTTATCAGGCGAATCAAAATCGTGATGATCCAGCTTGCAACCATCATCAGATACAGCAATAACAACCTCCTCACTGCCAAATCCATCCAATAAGCTCCAGGAATTCTCACATAGGGCGCTGGAACGCACATCAAAATCCGGATCATTCAGATGTGTATGTAAATGCCATTGTCTTGAATAATCAGGATCAGTAGGAACAGAGAACTGCTCAGCACTCATCCGCTGATTCAGGTCATGCTCCGCTGCCTCTATCAAAGGCTCCTCTTCTGTAAGTTTCACCACCAATTTAACCGGATTCATGCCGGTATGATTAGTGAGCTGAAACAGGTAATCCCGATCACTGTACGTGGCAACTTTCACTAATGCATAATGTCCAGCGAGTGCGTCAACATCCTGATCAGAAAGCGCCTCTTTAAAGGTGACAAAAATTCGGTCCGTAATTAAAAACTCAGACCCTGAATCCGCTTCGTAATAAGCATGATGCGTAGGCGCGACAACACGGCTACGCTCCATTAAGGCATCAAGATCTGCGCCACGAGTATTGATTCGGGTGGAGGCGGATGACACCTGCTCAGATGAAGCAATAGCGGCATCGTCCAAACTCGCAGGCAATGCTCTAACCACCATCTGATCAGGACTTTTTTCCAAAGCGACCTTCTCGCCTCCGCGATAGGTGTAAGTTTTAGCTGACTTATTCATCACATGCCTCCTAACCGCTTACTGTTGTCGTTCCTCGTTTTACTTCTTGTCTTAACTTTTAATTTTAATTTCAGATATCAATAATCATTTACATATCAGAGCTCGCTCAGGCAGGGTGCCTCACTCGTGTAATAACAAACCAACGACCATTCACATTTCCTAAGCGGCTTTCATAATTACTAATTTGAATTCGATGACGACTTCCTGCCAGTTGTTGCTCCTGATTACTAGCGGGCCATAAATTATCAAAACGATCGTACTCTTGCCCCCTCAGGTTTAATTCCCAAACATGATCGATATCTAAGCCTGCACGGCTGTATCCCAGCGCATCAACCAGACGTTTGAAGCGCTCTTTTTCAGGATCACTGCGGCTATCGTAAGGGGTGTACTGAAATTCATGACTAACGGCAGGCCAATCATCCACACCAATGCGCTCATAAACAAAGCCATCTGGGTCAGGGCTATATTTCTTTCTATCGCGGCTTGGAATAAGTGATACTGGAAAACGAATTTCGGTCTGACCGTCATCCCTACCCAGCTGTTGAGGGTCATCAGCATTTGGCAAAGCCATATTCAATGGATAAAGGTCGATCGGTTTATACCAGTCAAATGGAAGTGCTTTATCCGGACTAGAACCATCCGGAGCATTAACCTGCACCCGTGTTTCATCCAATATAGCTTGAACCACATCATCCTCATCAACTTCTGCTGTATCAGAATGGTAGCTGCTATCATCTAGCACCTCATCATCGGCAGACCTTCCATCCAAACTATCACCAACACCAAAAGCACCTAGGTCCCAATGTATGCCTGGATTAGGACTGTAACGTAGCCCCCCATTCCAAGAAACGCTGGGGTTATACCGCACCAAAGGCCATGTTTGGCTCCATAAATTAACACCCGCAATACTGAAGCCTGCTGAAAGATCAACCTTAAAGAGAAGACTTGCCCGTCCTCGTAATCCTACCGAAGCGGCTATATCCAAATCTGTTATGGTAGATTTATCAATGGCGACTGACCCTGAAGTTGTTGAATCGCTAGCCGTTGTGTCTGAACTAGCTGAGCCCGAAGATTCTGAATCAGCTACCGCGTTACCCGCTCTTGTTGCCTTCGCTAATATGTCAACATCCGCATCAATCTGCCCAGATAAAATAGCCTCTCCTAATGCATTTAATTCACCCGTTGCAGCTGCCACTTCAATAACACTAAGGTAATCGCCAGTAATTTTTAATTTCCCATTACCAGTCAATCGAATAGCCGCACGAGCTGGCATACTAAAATGAGCCCGCCCACCAACACCAATAGTTGTGCCATCAGAACCGCTATCAACAAGATGAGTTAGACAGAGATTACTTAATCGCCCAGGCCCATAACTTGCTGCAAGATTCCCCGACAACCCACCAGTGGCTTTCGCCACTACCGCCACCCAACCAAATTGGCCCAAAGGTATTTTGTGATTCCAGATCTCTTTTTTGAATTTTTTAGGTTTAAATAAATCTTTTTTTAGTGAATCTGACTTCACTAGGTCACGATCATCTAGCCTAATTGAGCACTGAGGTTTTTTACTTAATTCCCCTTCTTTATCAGCTTTTTTCTCAATAGACTCTTGAGGCGCAGCGGGTACTTCACTTACTACATCAACATGTACACTTGGCTGTTCGCTTAAATACGTCGCCGGATTTTCTTGATCAGCCTCAAC
This sequence comes from Neptunomonas qingdaonensis, assembly GCF_900113275.1. Lineage (GTDB taxonomy): Bacteria > Pseudomonadota > Gammaproteobacteria > Pseudomonadales > Balneatricaceae > Neptunomonas > Neptunomonas qingdaonensis. The sequence goes on along the minus strand of NZ_FOOU01000003.1, from coordinate 433,633 downwards.
TTTATATGTAAATTCAAACGCTTCGCCCTCCTCTGCTCTTTTGCCGAAATCAAGATGGAAATCGTTGTTCGATACAGTCACCTGGGTTTCATATGACCCCATAGGTAATGAACACTCAGTCAAGACATAGGTATAGTTGATAGCAGAGGTCTCTAGACGCAGGCGCTGCTGAGCACACGAAATATAAATTCGTTTGACTTTATCGTGGCCCGGAGAGCGCTCTGGCGTAAAATCAACCGGAGATACATCCTTACTAGAGTTTGGAAGTTTTTTTGTCGATTTAGACTCCGACTTACCAGACTCACCTTTACGCTGAAGTCTCTCGCCACCAACAGGTGAAAAGTCAGCAGAACGACCACCAGACTGCTGCACAACATGTGTCATCTCATGGGCCAGCAATCGTCGGCCGCTATAGGTTTGTGGGGCAAACCGACCTGCAGCAAATACAATATCCTGTTTCACCGTATAGGCTTGTGAGCCCAGCTCCCGTGCTGATTGATCAGCAATGCTGCCGGTATGTACCCGCACACCCGAGAAGTCATAACCAAAGCACTGACTCATCTCCTGCTGCAATGACTCATTAAGCGGTTGCCCCTGACTTACCAATGCCCGATCGACACTCTCTGGCGCTACACCTGAGGCTTCGCCAGATGATATTGAAAATCTCTGAATACGCGGCATGCTCACCGCTGATGAATGCATTGGCATCGATATAACATGCTCAGCGACCCGATCAGCCTCTTGCTCTAACGGGTCATTACTGGCCCCCACCATCAACTTACGTTGCAGCTTATGTTTTTTCTTAGCGCACTCTTCGCATTCGCCCCTTTGCGAATGCTGCCCACAAGCGCACTTACGTTGCAAAACGCGAGACACCGATGACAGGGTTGCCGGCGATTTGTTGCTTGTTTGCTCAGTGCGTTCATAAGACATGATTTGCTTCCACACTCACTAAGTTAATTACGCAGAACCACCACCGCTACCAGTATCCCGGATACCCGCAGCATCTAGGATCGCTATGACTGCTGCCGCTGCCGCTGTCCCTAAGCCAGCAACGACCAGCCCAAATTCACAAGCCCCCGAGGCAAAACAAGCGATAACGGCCGCCGTAGCCGCAGCGCCTAATAATGCAGCTAGCCAGTAAGGTAGTGCATCACTTACTCTTCGGCTCACAGGAGGTGGTTCATCACCAGACTGATCTCGACAGCGACATCCGTATGTAACACCTCCCCATTGGCACACACCCCGCCGACCACTTACCGCGACACAAGGTGCACCTGCGCAGTTTTTATACGTACGCCCTCCACACCCCGCCCGCTGTATCACTCGCGATACCTGACTATTGGTCGATTGCTGAACAACATGGGTCAACTCATGAGCGAGTAAGTGGCGTCCTGCAGCACTATTAGGGGAAAATTGGTTGGCTGCAAATACCACATCACTGCCGACGGTATAGGCTCTGGCATTAATAGCGCAGCTTGATTCATTGGCTTTAGCACCGGTATGAATACGCACAGCCGAAAGATCTATAGGCTTTTGTGCCTGTGTTGCAGCAGAAAAACGAGGTATGCTGGATGACAAAGCAGCAGCCACATGATCAGCTTCTTTTTCATAAATGCTATCTGGTGCACCGAGACGTAAACTACTTGTTGTACTGCTAGCAGCCACACCTCTTTGTACTGATCTGACCGGTGCATTAATCAATGTTTGCGATAAGTGCTGCTCCATAAAGGTACGCGTCTGGCTATTTAATGGCTGCCCGGATGAGCGTAATGCTTCGTATACTACGCCAGGAATCTGACTCCCTTCAGCTTTCTTGTTACTGCATGCCTCGCAGGGACCATTTGCCCTTCTATGCTGCCCACAGGCGCACTTGCGCTGCAAAACCCGTCCTGCTAACAAAGCAGTGGATCGATCTATATTTTTGACTTGAGGTGTACTTAACATAGTCATTTTCTGATCCCCCAATAAACCGCATTGCCAATTTTTTGGCCCATACTTTCCATACTCTGGCTGCGGTTAATGGAAATTTGGCCAGCGTTAACAGGCTGGTTTTCAGGTATACCGGACGCTGCAAAGGCTGTTGCAAATGGAGATTGTGAAGACGTATCGGCTTGATTTTGTAACGTCAACTGATGCGTTAAAACAGCTTCAACCGCCTCTTTTAATGCAAGAGCCTGATGCGGCTGGATATCTAAGCCATTAAGCACGAGTGTATCGATGTGCAAATGAATATTCATACGACAACTCCTTCGGCCTGTTGCCACAAGAAATCGGATTCTTTGGCCGGTCGTTCCAGTTTTTTATATTCGATACGTGCAGCGCTTAACACCAGCGGCATACTAATCTTCACACCTTGCTGTGCCGCCAGAAAGGCGGCGTTCAGTGCGACGTTATGAATGTTGCCGCCTGTCAGGCTCAATTTAGCGAGATGTTGGCAGTCCAGCATGCCCTCAATCGGCGTTTGAGGTGGGAACACCTTTTGCCAGATTTCGGCTCGTTGCTCGATGCCGGGGAATGAAAAATCCACAATAAAACGCAAACGTCGTACAAAAGCCTTATCCAGCGCACTGCGCATATTGCTGGCAAGTATGGCGAGGCCACGATAGGTCTCCATGCGTTGTAACAGATAGTTAATTTCGATATTGGCGTAACGATCATGGCTGTCTTTGACTTCGCTGCGTTTACCAAACAAGGCATCGGCTTCATCAAAGAATAAAATTGCACCGCTATCTTCGGCTGCATCAAATAACTTGCGCAGATTTTTTTCCGTCTCGCCAATGTATTTGCTCACCACAGAGGACAGATCAACCCGATATAAATCAAGCTTAAGGTCATTGGCAATCACTTCGGCAGCCATGGTTTTACCGGTGCCGCTTTCGCCGACAAATAAGGCATTGATACCCAACCCGCGGTTCATCTGGGCACGAAAACCCCAGCCTTCATAAACATGATTGCGGTAAGCCACCTGACCAACAATACTCTGCAGAAGTTCTTTTTGTTCGTTGGGCAAGACCAGCTGATTCCACGTCGCTTTAGTATCAATACGGCGTGCCAGCTGTTCCATACTTGCCCGGGCAGCAAGACGACAGGCCTGCCAGAGTTCACCATTCAAAGCGGTTTTACTGCCTTGGCAGTGAGTCAGTGATTTTTTAGCAAGATGCTGGATCACATCCTGAGAAAAGGAGAACTGTTCGGCTAAACGTTCTGAATGACCGTTATCATCGTCTTGCAACACGTCCCGCCACAATAGCCGTTGTTCTTGTGGTGTTGGCTTACTGATTTCTACACAGATGCTTTGTCCCTGTTTGTCGACACCGACATCTTCTATTCCGACAAAAGCAACGCCGTTACTCCTGTCTAAAAAGCGTTTAAGAAGTCTGCGCTCTGCTTCAACAGGGCTATCCACCTCGATATATAGCGCCAGCGGCATTAACAGCGACTCCCGCTCCCAGAGGCGGACGAAGGTTTCAAAATCGGCGCTTTGCTCGGGTATGGATTTCAGATTAATGGCAAAAAGCTTAAGTCCTAAGTCCTTGGAAATTCGCCAAGCAACCGAGCGTTTACTGACGGCATCATGTCCGAGCAATTCAACAACGGGCGTGTTTTGTCTCCCATAACTGGCTTGTAACGCTTCAATGACCTTATCAACTTCGTGCTGCTGTGATTGCACTAACAAGCCATCGTTATCCTCAAGATCAACCACATCCATTAAAGGCGCTAACCTGTCATCCAGGTAATTGAGCCCTTTCAGGTAGTTAACTATCCGTTCATCTGTGCCCAAAGCAGCGCTTGTCAAAGGCTGCGTGCCTGGCTGGTTAATATCCAACAGACGCCAATAACGTAACGGCGCATGAGGCGTTAAAACATTCCAGTCAGGCTCATCAAAAAGTGCAAACGCCAATGCAAATGTCGGATAGGGCTTATTCGGATCGCCTTGCGCTTTGGCACATAACCCGCTCATACAAGTATCCAGCTCCATTGCAACACACAGCGCCAATACCTGAGTATCGAAAGTGGATAAACCCAGTGCACTCGATAACAACAGCATAGCAGGAGGCGGTTCATGACTTTCACATGCCTGTACTGCATGCCAGGCTTGTTTTACCTCGGCATCATCCGGTTTATGTGAAGAACAGGAAGGTGGCTGTTTAACCTGACAATTGTCGGTTTTTTTAATGCGTTTAAACCAGCTAGCTGAGGACACATCAGGGGGTTGCTGCTCTTCAACAACCGGAGATATCATTCGCTGCAACGAGAGCCGCAACCATGCCAGCATAGCCGCCAAATATGCCTCATTAGCATTCACCCAGTCTGACTGCTGATTCATGAGATGATCACCTCCATCGCACTATCAAAAACCGCAGGGGTAACCGAGCGGTCTATCAGTAAGCTATCGACTCCATCAACTCGCAAACGAATATAACGGGAGCCAACAGGTGCGTTATCAACAACAAAAATAAGTGTATCGGTTTGTGCCGGATGCGCTTGAGATGGTACTTCGCGATCACCCAAAAGCAGTGTTACCCGCTGCTGTGGCAATATTTCAGGACGACAACTGATCGTTAATGTCACAGCGCCTGAACCATTGCGAGGAACTGGGTTTAGCGGTGCTATCGCCGTAATAGCGGGTGCCAGCGTGAGTGGATAACCATTCGTAACTCGCTGCCCACTCGCTTTGCTGATAACGGCCTCAACGGCATAAAAACCTACCCGCCAATCCGCTGACGCATCAGGAATATCAATACGAATCCGGGTACCCGAGCTCGCTGTTAATACAGGTACATCAATAGGATTTACAAGCAGCGGATGTTTAAAGCGTACATTTACGCTATCTCCATCCAAGTAATGGCCGTGAAGAGTCAGGCTATCTCCCAGCACCGCATTTGGCTGCTGGCTCAGTAAAGCAATATCAGTAATCGCAGGGTATGGCGGAATCAGATTTGCCTGCGCTATCACACCATGATCTGCTTCTCCTCTGGTTAAGACCGGCAATGGCGTAATTGACGGGCGCGTACTCTCAATCAGCACTAAGGATACTTCGTAGCCCACTGATAATCGGTATTCTGCCGACTGAAAGCTTGCCCAGAGTTTAGACATCTCATCCAATGACAATCCATCAGCGGTAACACGGATGCGCTCTGTCTGATGATCCAGATCCGAGTCCGGCATGATGCCAACAATATCTGTTGGCCCAAGAATCGGATGATCATGTAGCAAACTCATCAACTGGCCCATTAACTGTTGGCCGGAAATATCATCGTCATTAGCACCGTAGGCGGTAATCAGATATTTAAGCGTTAAAGGCAAAGGCGGATGAGCCGTTTCTCCGTTACGCGTCACTCCAGGCAAAGGTGCATTGTTAAAGGCCGTATTAATCTGCGTACTGTATAAAAAAATATTGATCTGATCATCGTCGCCAGTGCGGGCTTTACTGGGTGGCTGAGTAGTCACTTTAGCCTCATCATCAACCAGAGGATGTAATAAACTTTTCAGTGTGGCGGTCACCGTCGCTAAAGCATCTGGGCTGCTCATACAGGCCCCCTGCTATCACGCTGCTTCAGGTAACTGTCTAATGTCATGACGCCACTGGGTAACGCACTTTTTTTACGCGGTGGTTGTGGTGAATCTGCTCTCACTGCACGCACTTCGACACGGCCGATGGTGACATTGATAACAGGTTCAGCCTGCGCCTGCTGATTCAGTTCTTGCCAGCGATCCTGCAAATCGGCTTGTATTTGGCTGAGCCAATCAGGCGTCTGTAATAACCCGGAATTAAGAAGTGGCGCTGGTGATGAGGTCAGTTGTGATGCAAGTACATGTTGCGGTGTATTCATGAATCCAGCTATAGATTGTGCCGAGTGTAGTTTATTCTGAAGCGTGCTCTTTTGATTTCTATCCAGGACGCCGTGTTGAATACTGTTTTGGGTACTGCCCGGGATGCTATTTTTCGCATTAGGCTGCAAACCCTGCTGCATATCTAACTGCATGCCTGACTGAATAGATGCCTGAATCAAATGCTGCTCATTTGCCGGCAGAGAGGCTCTCGACATGGAGGCTGACTTTCCGGGCATCTGCCCTATTGGCTCCATTGCCGGATGATCAAGACCGCTTTCATTACCACCTGCCTTAGCACTAAGCTTGTTTAACGGCTCATTTGTCCCCTTGTCTGCACTCTTATGTAAGCTCTTATTTATATCCCTATCTATATTCTTATTTCCATACTCACTATCTCTTGCAACTTCCCTGTCCAATTCTTCAAAAACGGCTGCGGTTAACGGCCGAAGATCAGCAGATTCCTCTGGGATTTGTGCATCAGACAAATTTGCCTGACTCATATCTGCTGCTGGCATAAGAGACTCTGAGCCGCTTTCAAATCTTAACTTTTGACGTGGCTGTACTATTACCGCAGCACGATGTAACCCCGCTATCGGCTGAGTCGTCTCCGTTTGGTGGCGTATCATTAAATTCTGAAGAAAATCCATTACGCCCCCATCAAGCCAAGATAGAGTTGTCGGCGAACCGGACTAAGACGGAGAATCTCCTGCTCACTCCAGCCATAGGCTGCGGCTAACTGATAGACCGTTTGCAACATTCGCTCTGACCAATCATTGACCTCCGTCCATAAAAAACTGGCGATATCAAATAACACAGTCCACTCATGTGCGCATTCTGGGCAGGTCAGATTAAGCCTGATATCCGCCTGAGGATCTAATGCTTCGAGACGGGCTGAGAGGGTTTGAAGAACAGCATCAGGTAATTCCTCAAAGTCACATCCATTACCTTCCTGTTCAATCTTCAGCAAACAGCGTGATAACAGCTGCCGTTGTTGAGGTTGTAGTTGATGTAGTTGCTGTTCTTGTAAGTGATGACTGTTGATAACGGCAGCGATATCAAGGCTATTGGGCAAGCGAAACAGCAGCTGATACCCACCTGTATCCAAATCAAACTCATGTAGTTGGGCTTTATGTAGTGGAGCTTTAGTTTGATCAGGCGACAGTAAAAAATCGCTGAGGAGATTCTGCCACTCAAGGCGCTCAGCGCATTCAGGACAAACAGCCGTATTGAGTAATGCCTGTCCAAACAAACACTCACGAAGTTGCATCAGCAAGCCGTCACGTTGGCCGATACTCATTTGCGCAAGATTATCCGGGGGTATTTCGGGAAAAGCAGCGGCCAACAAAATCAATGCCCGCCGCAATAAAGGCTGATTCAGGCCCTGCTCCCATACCGTTAATAATTCATCTGCGCTCAGCACTTTCATTGACTGTCACCACCGCCCGTTAACCGGGTTCCGTGAATTCGGGCTCTGCAGGTTCAGTTACCTCATAATCCCGCTCCCAGCCTTCGTTTTCTAACTTCAACGTCTGAATCGCCACGGCGTTAGCGCTGGCATCCAGCTCAGGCAATGCCTGATACTCAGACACCCAGCAGCGAAACACCTTATAAGCGATAGCCAACTGGCCCGCTTCGTTGTACATCTCAATAACGATATCTTTACGAAAATCCTTGAGAGAGACTTCAGCACCGAGGCCAGAACCAAAATTCCAGATCTTGTTCGCCCACTTCTCAAATTCTGTATCGTGCGTTACGCCTCGCTCCAACGTGATCGCTTCATATTTTGTTTGTCCGGGTGATTTACGCTCGGTGCTGGGGTCGCCACCCTCACGATGCGTCACCGGTTCATTAGTGCGTTTCAACGCACCCACTTTACTGATACCCGCGACATACTTGCCATCCCATCTAATGCGAAACTTGAAGTTCTTGTAGGGATCAAATCTTTGTGGATTTACACTAAACTGAGCCATGATTTACTCCTTCAAACTTCAAGTTGGCCAGCAATCTGCTGGAATTTGATAATGACGAACTCAGCAGGTTTTAATGGCGCAAACCCCACCACGATATTGACGATGCCTCGATCAATATCATTCTGCGTTGTGGTTTCCCTATCGCATTTAACGAAATAGGCCTGGCGTGGCGTTATTCCCTGAAATGCCCCCTGACGAAACAGGTTGTGCATAAAGGCACCGAGATTCAGCCTGATCTGCGACCAAAGCGGTTCATCATTAGGCTCAAACACAACCCACTGAGTACCGCGATATAAACTTTCCTCAAGAAACAACACCAAACGCCGCACCGGCACATACTTGTACTCATCTGCCTGCGCGTCTGCGCCTTTCATGGTGCGCGCTCCCCAAATCACTTTTCCATAAGTTGGAAAGTTACGTAGTGCGTTTACACCGGCCTTATTAATTCCGCCATTCTCAATATCATTCATCGGTGCACTGATAGCCGCCACACCATTTAACGTAGCATCCGTGCCGGCTGGCGCTTTCCAAATACCGCGTGAGCTATCAGTTCGCGCGTAAACACCGGCAATAGAACCTGAAGAAGCCATCGCGTTTTGTCTAAAACTATCGAGCGGATCAGCCACTAATACGCTCGGAAAATACACCGCCGCATTGCGTGATTGAGAAACACCATTGGCCCAGCCGGCAATAGTAGAGAGATTGAAACTGCTAGGCGGATCCACAATGCAAAATGCGCGCTCATCTTCACAGAGCTTGATCGCTGCCTGAATAACAGGATCGGCCTGCCCCTGAGAGAGGTCACGGGTTTCAGGAATACACAACAAATTAAACAGATCCACATCGAGTAACGCGTACATACCGGTTTTAGTTGATTGATTCCCCATCAGCTCAGTAGCCGCACCTTTACTGCCATCATTACCATTTGTCTGCGGTAGTAGGTTACTCACCACATCAGGACGATGTTCTGAATCCCCGGTAAACTCGCGCCCACCCGCAGCTAAACCTAAACCAATACTCGAAGTCAGCCCTCCCGGTGCACCCACAGCAGCCACAACTGAAGAGGATTCATCCGTCGCTAACGAGGCAATTCTGACACTACCAGTTCCTGCCAGGTCTCCATCAAGCCCTGACTCTGCAGCCACCATGCGTGAATCCAATCCCGCCGTCGCGATCGCTGCATTCAGATTGGTTACCAGGGCACTCATATCAGCGAAACTGGCGGAAAGCGCCAATAAAAATGACGCATTACCATCGATGCTGCCGGCTAACGTGGTATCCGTGAGATTGAGAGGAAAAGTAATACTTTTGCTGACAACAAAACCTTGACGCGAAAACACCAAACCCGGTGCCTGAGTTACCCAAATAGTGGCTGAAGCGGCATTAACCACAGACACCACATAGTTAGGAGAATCAGGATTCAGGTTGAGGTTTCGATGAGTCTCAAGGGGTACGGTTTGCGATGCGCCTCCCTGAATGACCAATTGCGACACCACCAGATTAAACTCGGCATCAGGGTTACGTGTTCCGTTATGCTCAATGCTAATACGCAGATCATTACCCCAAACACCGGGGCTAGAAGCAGCAACATCCAGCACAGCACCCGCGCTATCATCTATCTGCCAGCGAACTGGGGCATAACCGGTAGCAACCCTTACGACATAAGCTTCACTCCCACCATTGGCATAAAACTGTTTTATCGCATAGGAAAGCGGACTGCCTCGATCTAAACCACCGTGGCTGCGCTCAAAGTCTGAAAAACTCGTAATATGAACCGCCTTATCAACCGCACCTTTTTTGGTGTAGCCAACAAAAGCAGTAATCGATGTTGCAACCCCAGCAATGGTACGTACACCGCTGGGGACTTCCTCAATATATACACCGGGATAAGTGGGAGATACTGGCATGTCCTTACTCCTCTCTACATTCGAGACCTTTAGCGTTATTTGTCATCACGTAATGGAGCAGCCCCAAAATACAGGTACCTACCATCGGGGCTGGTTTTTCGTTCTATCCGCGATTCTGAAACCAGATAATCTAGTGCCTGCTGTACCAGCAAAGATGTTTCTTCAATACGCTGCCTGGGTATCCACCATCGAGTAATGCCATCAATCGTATCTCCTCCGTGAGGATGGTTACCCAGATAGCGATTTATCTCACTGGCTATGCGCTTAATTTCAGTGTCATCTATGTTGATATTCGACATACCGTCTTCTCATCTTCGTAACAGCAACGCTTTAAGCAAAAGCAATACAAGAGACATGCCAAAAAATAATTATTTGATTAATAACAACTAAATTTAAAATAGTAGAAAAATAGGGGCAAAAAAAACCCAGTGATAGGCCGCAGCGACTGCGTGATAGTTTTTGATTAGGGAGGAATTGTTAATTAATTCAGAGGATTAAACTAAAAAGGGGCACTTTCCGAATAAGCGGGTTATTTTTAACCCACAAGAGTAAGCCTGGTTACTCCTCGCCCTCTCTCAGTCCATGTTTTTTAATTAACTTACCCAATGAGCGCCGCTCTTTTCCAGCAAGCCGCGCGGCTCGGGTAACATTTCCATCGGCTTTGAGAAGCACATGCATTAAATAGCTCTTTTCAAACGCGCCAATAATAAGGCTTTTAGCCTCATTGTAATCGGTATCCCAATTCATACCCGATATATTAATTTGCTGATTAGCCTCTTCCCATTGGCGTGGTGGAGGTACGATAATGCTTGGCCCTTCTGATTCCAGAAAGCCTCTCAACAAAAAATTTTCCAACTCACGTACATTGCCTGGCCAGGAATATTGACGCATCCATGTATAACACTGAACTGATAAAAAGCGCTCATCTTCACCATATTCGACACAGAATCGTCGAATCAAGTGATCTGCCAGTAATGGTAAATCATCAACCCGCTCCCGCAGTGAGGGCATGGTGATCTGCATAATATTGAGACGGTAATACAGGTCTTCTCTAAACTCGCCACTAACAGATAATGCTGCCAAGTCCGCATTGGTCGCCGCGATTAATCTGACATTGGCATCCTCATAACCCTGTGCTCCCAATGGTTTAAATTGATGGTCTTGCAAAAACCGCAGTAACGCCACCTGGGATTTTAAAGAGAGTGCATCAATCTCATCCAGAAAAAGCGTCCCACCTTGCGCTTGAGCCACCAAACCCGACTGGCTCTTTTTAGCATCCGTATAAGCTCCCTGAGCATGTCCAAAGAGTTCGTTTTCAAAGATATCTTCAGGTAATGCGCCACAGTTAACCGGTATAAAAGGGTGAGAGGCACGCGAGCCCATATAATGAATAGCGCGCGCTGCCAACTCTTTACCCGTACCCGTTTCACCCAGCAGTAATGCAGCAACATCATGCTTAGCCGCTTTTTCAATCTGACATAGAGATCGCAAAAACAACGCCGACTCACCAATAAAATTCATCTTAATGAATGCATCGCGAACCGTCGGATCCAGCGCTTTAAATGTATGAGTATTCACTTTCGTCCTCCTTTTAGAAAGTGCATGTTCTAAATATCCCGTTTACCTAACCTCACGAAACGTCTATTAACTAAGCCCCACGAACAAATTTCTTATTTGCCTAAGTTCAGAATCGAAGTCCTACGATCTTCATCATCCGGATACACTCTCCCTGTCAACAAACATGAAAAGATATGCTTGAATACTTTACCTGGGGAGCCTTTCTTCGTACCGGATCGAAAGTAGGAGTGCCCTTTAGGCTTATCGTAACGGTTATTGACATCATCACAGTCTACCGAATAAACATTACGCGGCGTTTCATCCATTTTCTCCGGTCCCGTATGTCCTAAGCGCCGGGAAGCGATCTTATTTTTGAGATTGGATATTTTACTGGCGCGCAATGCCAGATCATCAGAAGCATGATAAACGACAACATTACGAGATGCGTGGCAGATAACTTCTCCTTTCTGTCCTTCATGCAGGGTTTCATTGACAACATCAGCTGCAACCAGGAACGTATTTCTGAAAATTAACGGCACTCCCTGAGGAAGATCATATTTACGCCAAACTGATAAGGTTTCACGCAACACACGATTGCCCATAGAGTGGGCCAGAATATTAATACGTTTCAGGCATGGATCTTCGGCTGGGTTGTATTCTTCAGAACTACGCCAGGCTAAAAACTTTTCCAGAACACGGGCGAAAGGCATTCCACTCTGATCTGCGGCTTTCTGATCATCCCAATAATCCTGAACAACCCCAAGATCATTATCACAAGGCCAGATGATCGGAATGACTAACACCTCCTTACTCTTTTTCTTTTCACACAACAAACTAAACTCTTCGGCACCATCAAACACATCTTCCGGGAGATTAGAAAAACCATGAATATAGATCAGGACCTGCCGGTACTTTGAGTTTTTTAGGCGGGTCATAAAATCAATACTGCCAATCTCCTTGTATTCTTTTTTACCCAATCGTTCACAGAAGAATACAGAGTTGCTTGATGCGTTATTTTCTAAATCAAAATCGAAGCTGCGTCCGATCTCAGTTTCTATGCTCTGCTTGGGAAATCGATTCGTAATAAATAGCATCCCGCCTCCTAACTGAGAGGCCCTAGGCAAGTAACATACCGTTATACATTACGCACGGTCTTCGTTACGAATCTCAGTTTTTATTATCAATTATCTGATACGCATGCTGTATGCCGTTCTTACACAAAATAAGAATGACGATACACTCATGTATAAAGAAGGGATTAATGAAGATAATGCAGTCTTTTACTGCTCACTGATAATAAGCATGCACATTATCATTACTGCTCTGACTTCAACTGCTAACACCACGTCTCATCTTCCAGACTGCTCGGCGCAGCAGCGCAATTCAAGCAAACGTTTGATTTTTAATACTAAAGTATAATAAGAAAGCATTGTTCTTGCCCCGAATACCATAACTGCTGCTTAACAACAGACATCTAATACTCGTTTATCGTGACACTCATGCTACAAACCCAAAGAACAACATATAAAAACGAACTAAAATCCATAATATAGTCAAAAATAGACTACAGTTAACTGGAATGGAAAAAATAAAAGCTTGGAGCTATAAAATGAGTTACACAATATTTAGTAAAGAGGGACGCCCCGTCGGGGATATCCACTCCAAACAGATGAGTCTTAAAGCCGCCAAAGCCCTTGCCGAAAAATGGTTTGGAGCTGGCAGCTCGGTTAAAGCTGAAAAATAAGTACCACGATTTACCGCTTGGGCTGTTATTTCCTCAAAGCTCAAGCGGCCTTCTACAATAAAACCTAAACGTTTACCTCCCCCACTTTTTACGTCCATAGAATAATCAAGCTAGATGCCCTTCTGATAAAAACCAACCCCAAGTGTCTTTACAGAACAGCTAATATCAAATAAAAATAGTGAGTAGGGTATTGTCGATGTCGGGTATGTGTACTTGCATATCGACTCCTGATCTTCCGTGCGAAGAGAGTACTTATAACTCAAATGTCGCGGGTAAATTCAGCCTACGAGGTAGTCACTGCAGTGACAAGTATTGGAAAAGAAAGTTATAAACAACTGGATATCGAACTCGCTAAATGCTCTAAATACAGCAGTGTATGTGGTGATAGGCTATTACTGAACATTTCTTCAATATTAGTTTATACCGTCATGAATTATATCCGGGATGAAATTTTCAGCTTATAAGTAAAAAAGTCATACTATTGACCATTAGGCAAACCTGATTGTTGCTGTTCTCGGAGAGACTTCTTTGTATTGATTCAATGGATTGAGTTTGGTTAAAGCAAAAAAGAGATGCTTTGGCTAAGGAAGAAAGGGAAGAAATGGATGTTTGGACTATTAAGGTTCTTGTTTTTTCGTCAGATGTTACCGCCACCGGGTCAGTGGATTCGCCAGATCCTTCTTTCATGCTGTCTTCTCATGATGTCCGAATGGGCTCTCACCGCTAATAGCCCCCCGCTCGAACCTCTAAAGCTGACGGCACAAGAGTCTTCCTGGCTGAATGAGCACCCTGTACTAAAATTAGGCATCAATCGCAATTTTGCTCCTTATGAATGGATAGATGAACGCGGCACCTATAACGGTATCGCCGCAGATTACATTCACCTTCTTGAGCAACGTTTGGGTGTTAGAATTGAACCGGTAATCTTTAAAACATCATGGTCCGATGGACTGCAGGCGGCCCAGGCTGGCGAGTTCGATATTGTGTCCTGCCTGGTTGAAACTACACAGCTGGAAACCTATCTGTTGTTCAGCAAGCCTTACCTTTCCAGTTTTGCAGTTATTATCAGTAAACAATCTAAGGGTTATATAGATAACCTGCATCGGCTGGACGGTAAAACTGTCGCGATCCACAAAGGCCATTATACTAATAAGCTTCTCAAGCGGGATTACCCCGCCATCAATATTGTAAACACTCCTACTCTTACAACCGCTTTACGGATGGTCTCAGAAGGCCGTGCCGATGCCTTCGTCGGTGATGCTACCGCTGCCAGCTATACCATGAAACAAGAGCGTATTCTGAATCTCAGTTTTTCCGGCCATACCGATTACCAGAGTGATTTCAGAATGGCGGTCAATAAAGATAATCCTGTGCTGTCCTCTATTATTGAAAAGACTCTGGCGAGTATTACTCAGCAGGAGCGTGCCATTATTTATGATCGCTGGAGCGGACTGGAAGCATCCTCAGGGATTCAGCCTAATGAGCTCGTTAAATATACCGCGGCGGTATTTTTGTTGCTGTTGGTGTTCATTTTTTGGAATTACCGCTTAAGAAGATCAGAGATTTCACACCGGGTAAGTGAACAGCGGTTTCGTGAACTGGTTGATACTACTGATGCCATTGTTTGGGAGGCCGATGTTGTCGGGATGAATTTTAACTCGGTAAGCGCTAATGCCGAACGTTTACTCGGTTATAAACGGCAAGACTGGACTCGCAAGGGCTTCTGGCAAGAGCATATCCATCCGCAAGACCGTCAGCGTTCTATCACTTTTTGCCATAATGAAACCAGCCAGCATAGGGATCATGTTCTTGAATATCGTTTTAGTAATAAGCAAGGTGAAACGATTTGGCTGCGGCATATGGTTAACGTGGTGCTGCAAAATAAAAAGCCTCGCTGGTTGCGGGGATTGTTATTGAATATTACTGACCAGAAAATGGCGGAGCAACTAGTTCTTGAAAGTGAGCTGCGTTTTCGACAGGTAATCGAGAGCCTGCCGGCTATTGCGGTACAGGGCTATGATGTTGAGCGCCGGGTAATCTATTGGAATGATGCCAGTGCTGACCTGTATGGTTACAGCAACACAGAGGCAATCGGACGGCGTTTAGAAGATTTGATTATCCCTCCTGAAGCAAAAGAGCAAGTGATTGAAGCGCATCAGAGCTGGCTTAGAAGTGAATCCCCGATACCTGCAGGTGAGGTTGAGTTGCTGAATAAAAAAGGCGCTCGCATTCCAGTTTTCTCCAGTCATGTGATGCTATATTCCGGGGGGCAGCAAGAAATGTATTGTATCGATATCAGTCTCGCCGAGCAGAAAAAAGCAAATGAACGACTTGCTTACATGGCACACTTTGATCCGTTAACTCAGCTACCGAACCGAACTACTTTTTATGATCGGTTAGCGTTTTATATGAAAAAATCCTCCCGCAACCGACATCAGGTGGCTGTGTTATTGATGGATCTTGACCACTTTAAAGAGATCAATGATACCTTGGGTCATGATCATGGCGACCTGTTACTTCAACAGGCCGCTTGTCGTTTGCAGAGCTGTATCAGGGATACTGATACTGTAGCGCGACTGGGCGGCGATGAGTTCACGATTATTATCGATCAACTGGACGATTTCACTATAGTTGAGCGGATCGCGCAAAATATTTTAACGAAAATGAGAAAGCCTTTTAATCTGAATCACAACACAGCTTATGTATCTGCCAGCATCGGAATTGCCTTCTATCCCAGCGATGCAGATAGTATTGATATGCTGTTGAAAAACGCAGATCAGGCGATGTATGCCGCTAAATCCAAAGGGCGAAACAGTTTTTTGTATTTCACGCCTGCTATGGAAGAACAGGCACAGCGGCGCAGGTTACTGATTAATGATCTGCGTAGCGCCATATCTTTACAGCAACTTGAGCTGTTTTATCAGCCGATCATTGATTTCGACAGCGGTGCCATATCAAAAGCGGAAGCCTTGATTCGTTGGCATCATCCTGAACGAGGCCTGGTCTCTCCGGATGACTTTATATCGATGACAGAAGAGACCGGGTTAATTCTGGAAATTGGTGATTGGGTATTTGCTACAGCAATCCAACAAGCGGCCAACTGGCAGGCGCAAGGGCATCACATTCAAGTCAGTATTAATACCTCGCCGGTACAGTTTCGCTCAGATGAATGCGACCTACAGCCTTGGTTAGCCAAGCTTAAAGCCATCAATCTTAATGGTGCAGCGGTGAATATTGAAATTACAGAGGGCGGCTTGATGGAGGCTGGCAGAGCAGTTACTGACAAGCTCCTGGCATTTAAAAATGCAGGCATTGAGGTTTCATTAGATGATTTCGGAACCGGTTATTCGTCACTATCTTATCTTAAGCGCTTTCACATTGATTATCTGAAAATTGATCAGAGCTTTGTTCGTAATCTACAGCCTGACTCGAATGATCATGCATTGTGTGAAGCGATTATAGTGATGGCTCATAAACTCGATATGAAAGTGATTGCAGAAGGTGTAGAAACGGAGCAACAAAGGGATCTGCTGATATCTGCCGGCTGTAATTATGGCCAGGGTTTCCTTTTTTCAGAAGCGCTTCCAGCAACAGAGTTCGCGTTGCTGCTGGACAAACAGGAAGAATATTGAGCTATTCAGTTTCTCCGGCTGAAGCCTGCATCCGGTCTTTTAAAATAACCAAACACCACAGGTTAACCGACGAATAACCTGGTTTTATTCCTATGCCTCTACCTCCTTGCCCGTGCGCCTGCCCTACCCCATTTAAGACCCCAGACAAACGGCAGCGTAATTATAAGACCAGTCAGTGGCATAAAGTTCAAATAAGAGAAAGAGGGAGAGCCAAAACAGTCGCAGTCCATGGCTTACTTATACAAGCGTCTAAGTAAAACAAAGCGCGGTTTGTGTGATAATAAAATGCTAATCGGTGCCAAAAGCCGCGAATTTACAGAATGTGTTAGGAAACGGAATTTCAGGCATAAAAAAAGCCACCTAAGTGACTGATTTTAATGGAGGCGCGAGTCGGAATCGAACCGGCGTTAACGGAGTTGCAGTCCGCTGCATGACCACTCTGCCATCGCGCCATCGCATGCTATACAAAATTTGGAGCGGGAAACGAGATTCGAACTCGCGACCCCGACCTTGGCAAGGTCGTGCTCTACCAACTGAGCTATTCCCGCCCTGTACAACAGTGGGGCGTATTATAGAGAGATCTGCGGTGGTGTCAACCATGTTATCGAATTATTTTTGCTTAAAGATTAACCACTTACAGTTCTTCTGTTAAGTCCGGCCACGCTGACTTGAGGTAAAGGATCATAGACCACAGCGTTAACAGGGCAGCAGCATACAAGGCCGCTACGCCAGCCCATGAGATCATGCTATAAGGCTCAAAAGCTATCAGCACAAAGATTGAGATCATCTGTAATGTCGTTTTTATTTTCCCTATATTAGAGACCGCAACACTGGCTCTTTTACCTAATTCTGCCATCCACTCTCTTAAGGCTGATATGACAATTTCGCGTCCAATAATGATCATAGCCGGAATCGTCATCCAGGATTGAGCAAAGGTTTCTACGAGCAATACCAACGCAATCGAGACCATCAGTTTATCGGCAACCGGATCTAAAAATGCACCCAGAGCGGATGACTGATCCCAACGCCGCGCGAGATATCCATCGAGCCAGTCGGTAACAGCGGCTATGGCGAATATTGCGCCCGATGCCATCGCTGCCCAGCTATAAGGTAGATAGTAACAAAGCACTAAAACGGGAATAAGGCCGATACGTAGCAATGTAAGTAAATTGGGTATGTTCATCGATAACAGCATATAAGCTGGCAACTCCGGGATTAGGCTTCTGGATGTAACGCTGCGTATATCTCATCGGCTAGCGCTGGGCTTATGGTAGTGACTTTTGCAATTTCTTCAACACTAGCGCGCTCAATTGCAGCAATTCCGCCAAAATGTTTGAGTAATTCGCGTCTTCTCTTCGGGCCTACACCGGCAATTCCTTCTAATTTAGATTGATTACGTGCTTTTCCGCGTCGGGCTCTGTGTCCGGTTATCGCAAAGCGATGCGCTTCATCACGTATATGTTGTATCAGATGCAGTGCGGATGAATCGGAGGCCAACACCACTTCCTGATTAGTTTCTGCTATGACCAGTGTTTCAAAACCCGCTTTTCGGCTGGTACCTTTTGCAACACCGATAATCTGTACTTCTGTTATCTGTAACTCTTCCAGTACTTTTACCGCTTGTGTCACCTGTCCTTTTCCGCCGTCAATCAGCAAAATATCCGGTAATACCCCTTCACCCTTTTTGATCCGGGTGTAACGGCGCATTAATGCCTGATGCATGGCAGCGTAATCATCTCCGCCGGTAATGCCTTCAATGTTAAACGTACGGTAATCTTTTTTCAGTGGGCCATTGCGATCAAACACGACACAAGAAGCTACCGTGGCTTCGCCGGAGCTATGTGAAATATCAAAACATTCTAAACGCTTGGGTACTTCTTCTAATGAGAAGACCTCTTGCAATGCAAGGAAACGTTTGTAGATATTCTGTTTACTCGCCAAATGGCTTGCAAGATGCTGCTCTGCATTGGTGAGTGCCAGCTTTTGCCACCCTGCCCGCTCGCCTTTAACCCGCGAGCTCAGGTTAATTTTTTTACCTCGCTGCTGGCTTAAAGCTTCTTCTATACAGGGTTGATCTTCCAAGTCGTGGCTGCAAATAATCTGGTCGGGGATTTCACGTGCACTGCCGATATACCATTGCGCGACAAATGCTGACAAAACCATTGCTTCGCTGTCTTCTATCGACACTTTTGGATGCAATGCCTTACTACCAACCACACGGCCGCCGCGAACAAACAGGACGTGAACACACACGCCTCCCGGTTGAATGGCACAGCCCATGACATCAGCATCACCGCTTTCACCAAATACGTACTGCTGCTCCTGAATCAGCTGTAGGCTGGTAATCTGATCCCGATAAACAACGGCACGCTCAAAATCCAGATTAGCCGCCGCTGTTTCCATCTGCGCCGCCAGCTCTTTCATGATGGTATGGCTTTTCCCTTCCAGAAACATCGACGCATGGCGGATATCTTCTGCATAAGCTTCAGGCGAGACCGCCTCAACACACGGCGCGCTACAGCGTTTTATCTGGTATTGCAGACAAGGACGCGAGCGATTGCGGAAAAAGGCGTCATCACATGAGCGAATCCGGAATATTTTCTGCAGAATATTTAAACTGTCATTAACCGCCGCACGGCTTGGAAATGGTCCAAAATACCGACCTTTTTTACGCTTTGTGCCACGATGAAAGGTTAGCACCGGATAATCTTCTTTTTCAGAGACAAAGATATAAGGGTAGCTTTTATCATCCCTGAGCAGAATATTATAAGGTGGACGATACTCTTTTATCAGGCTCTGCTCTAACAGCAGCGCTTCGGTTTCGCTGTTGGTGACGGTAATTTCTATGTTGGCAATGTGACTCACCAACGCCTTAGTTTTTACCGTTAGGCCGGTGGTTCGAAAATAACTACTGACGCGTTTTTTCAGGTTTTTGGCTTTACCAATATAAAGCAGCTCACCAGCGGTATTTTGCATCTGATAAACACCAGGACGCGGCGTTAACTGTGCTAAAAAAGCCTTACTGTCAAAAACAGGTTCAGCGTTTTTCGCAGCAATCTCTTCGGATACGGCTTCAGGCATAAAAGTTTCAGGCATAAGAAATAAGCATCGTTTATTTTATTGCTCTTGATGCCTTGGTAGCGTCCATATGAATATGTGTGGCTTCGCTATGTACCGCTTCAAGACGCTTACGCGTATCATCCGATATTCCCGCACCACGTGACAAAGACACTTCAAGAAACGCACCAATTTCTGCATAAAAATAAAGCCGCGCATCAAAGTTTCGCGCGCGCTTAAGTTTACAAAGAGCAATCTGAGCGCCATTCATCAATACGGTATTGATATTAGTATCTGATAACAGGGGGAAACGTTTTTGTGCTCTTTGTTCTGTATTGGTAACTTCACTCATATACTTACCTGCTTGCAGCCATTCATTATTTCTTTCCCGATACTTCTCTTGACTCTTTGTCTCGACTCTTTGTCGCTACAACCTTTCCCGAAACAGTCCCGATAGTAATATACTTTAGGGGAGATCATCCTGGATGTGAATCATTAATAGTGAGTATTATATCAGTGAAAGACAGTGTAGTTGTTGATATTAATAAAGATCTGCAATGGCTTGCGGATGCACACCCCATCATGAATCTTCCTGACGGTATTGAGGCATTTATACCCAGCGATCACCTTAAGAACCCACACCATATACCTGCGTCCTGGAGAACCTACCCTGAACCACCCGCATATCGTTTAGGACGACAGTTCGAAGACTGCATAGCACTACTACTTCAACAAAGTGCGGATGCCCAACTACTTCAGAGAAATCTGATCATCACAGGAGAAAACCGAACCTTAGGTGAGCTGGATTGCCTTTATACTAATGCGGCAGGAGAGTGCATTCATCTGGAGTTGGCAATTAAATTTTACCTTTATAGAGGGGATGAAAATGCTCTTGCGAGTGATCTTGTGTATGGTTCTGAAACCGGCTTAGAAAATTTTGTAGGTCCCGGCGGGAAAGATCGACTTGATAAAAAATGGCAGCGCTTAATACAACATCAACTTCCGATAAGCAGCACGCCTGCCGCCATAGCAGCAATGCACAATGCAGGATTAAGCACACCAACCCATCGCCAACTGCTCCTTACCGGCCTGTTGTTTTATCCGTATCAAGATTGGCAAACCTACCCGCTTGCTAATAAGTCACTTAGCCCACAGCACAATCGTGGCTGGTGGTTATTTCAACATCAGATTAATCAACTTTTATGCGAAGCCGAGGTAGCCTTTATAGTTCTACCACGCTGGTATTGGATAGGCGGCCTTCATCATTACGAATCGCCAGCGCCGCTGACTCATGAAGAGCTCATGTACAACGTATTAGAAGATTCAGAACCTAAAATGATTGCCATTATAAAGTGGAATACTCAAGGACAATGCTGGGAGGAATGCAGCCGTGGATT
Source organism: Neptunomonas qingdaonensis (assembly GCF_900113275.1). Lineage (GTDB taxonomy): Bacteria > Pseudomonadota > Gammaproteobacteria > Pseudomonadales > Balneatricaceae > Neptunomonas > Neptunomonas qingdaonensis. The sequence continues at coordinate 412,531 of NZ_FOOU01000003.1, read as the reverse complement.
TATTGTACGGAACGATTGGCCTGCTTCACATTCAGGGTTAGGTTCGGCATCAAACAATAAAAGGAAGGGAATGAAGATATAAAAAAGCAGTTATTGAATCTCTCCAATAACTGCCTTGATTAAAGATAATTCAAGTTAAGGATAATACAGGTATCTATAATCAGTGTAGCTATCATTGATCTGGCTACAATTCAGTTAACGGTTATTTAGCGTCGCTGGCGGCCGCTTTTTCGGCGTCCTGTGCTATCACTTTTTTCAACACACCAATACCAACAAAAACCAGTGCTACGCACACAGCAATAACAGCCACACTCGGTGCGATAGAGATCAAGTTGTATTTGTCAACGCCAAACATATAATTATACCTTTAGTCTAATAGTTAATTAAATTCTGGCGCAATTATAACAATCTATTGATCTGACTCAAAACGTTTTACCAAACTTGAGGTATCCCAACGCCCGCCACCCATACTTTGCACTTCAGCATAAAACTGATCAACCAGCGCAGTGACAGGTAATTGAGCGCCATTACGACGCGCTTCATCCAGAGTAATACCCAAATCTTTGCGCATCCAGTCCACAGCAAATCCGTAATCAAATACATCATCAATCATGGTTTTATGGCGGTTCACCATCTGCCATGAACCGGCAGCACCATGCTGAATCACATCAAACACCTGCTCTGCATCAAGACCCGACTGTTTAGCAAAATGAACGGCTTCCGCCAAACCTTGAACTAAACCAGCGATACAGATCTGATTCACCATTTTTGCCAGTTGTCCGTTTCCGGCTTCGCCCAACAAGCGAATCGATTTACCATACGCTTTCATCACTGGCTCAGCTAAGTCAAATGAGACTGAATCACCACCCACCATAACGCTCAGAACGCCATTTTCTGCACCCGCCTGTCCACCTGAAACCGGCGCATCAAGAAAGCCGATACCTTGGCTAATTGCTATCTGGTTCAACTCGCGTGCGACCTCTGCTGAGGCCGTGGTATGATCCACCAGCACGGTTCCTGATGCCATCGCCGCCAAAACGCCGTCAGCTCCGCGAGTCACTTCACGCAGATCATTATCGTTACCCACACAGGTAAAAACAATCTCAGCACCACTCGCCGCCAGCGCCGGAGTAGCCGCCATTGCTCCACCATACGCTTCAACCCACTTATCCGCTTTCGCCGATGTACGGTTATAGACAGTTACATCGTGGCCACTCTTTTGAAGATGACCCGCCATAGGAAAACCCATCGTTCCCAAGCCGATAAATGCTAATTTCATTTCTCTTCCTTATTAGTTCTGTTCAACAAATCGTCTTTCATTCAGGTTGTTTATGCCATACTGCAATTTTTTAAGCTACTCAAAAAGTACAAAAACAAAGTAATATCGACAGCTTGGCACTGCCAGATGAGCGTTGCACTGAGCTCTGGTATTGAGCCTTTATATTGGGCTCTTGTATTGAACCAATCCACAAGCCAACAGCTCTACCCTATATAAGCTTTTTTCATTAACCGGAGAGACATCATGATTATTCGACCTGTTTTATTCAGCTTTTTACTATTGCTCTCCAGCTTAGGCGCCAGCCACACTTACGCGGATGACAGCATGATGTTCAGCGAACTCACCTTCCCAGATTTAGAAGGCCGGGACGTCAGCATGACTGAGTTTCGCGGCAAAGTCGTTTTGCTTAACTTCTGGGCGACATGGTGCCCGCCCTGTGTAAAAGAGATGCCCTCTATGGAAAAGCTAAGACAAAAATATGCAGGACAGGATTTTGAAGTTGTTGCCATCAATGCAGGTGAAGATAGCGAATCAGTTGAGGCGTTTTTGCTGGAAAGAGATATCACCTTTCCTATTTTATTAGATATACGCGGTGCCTCCTTTATGACACTTGGCATACGCGGCTTGCCGATGAGTTTCCTGTTAAATAAAGAAGGCCGTAGCGTGATGACCTTTTTGGGTGAGCGCGACTGGCTAGAGCCTGCTCAAACTAAGCTGATTGAAGCAGAGCTGGCTAACTAACCAAAAGGGGCCTAACAAGGCCCCCTATTAATTACTGCAATTTCTTCTATTACATTCCTTCAATGCAAAGACCTAACCTACCTGCCAACTTTCAGCTAACACAAGTTGTAAGTTATCTTTTGTATCCTGGGGTATCACATTACCGGCGCCACCAGGCACATCGTAAGCAGCCATCGCCGATACCAACTGGTCTACTTGATTATTCAGAAGTACTGCAGGACCTACTTCAATCTGGTCCAGCTGGTAATCGCTCCCTGCGTACCAGTGACTAACAGTTACCTGATTATCAGTTCCTGCCACATCTATCTGTAAGTGATCTTCGTTACGGCTAAGCCAAAGATCTTCAAAATTAACCCCCTCAAACCTTGCCAAATCGACATCGCCAGGTTGAGTATCAAGATTTTCGAGTGTATCCACACCAAAGCCTGCATTAAAGACATAGGTATCACTGCCTTCGCCACCCGATAAAAAATCATCACCTGCACCACTCATCAAAGTATTATCAGCATCATCTCCCAGGATATTTCGACTACTTAGTGCATCGGTTATCGTTACGGTCGCTGTCGGCGTTGTTCTACCAAAAGCGCCATATAGCTGTGCGGCTGTTAATTCACCGCCACTTTCAAATTCAAGTTTTTCAAAGGTGTTGGCAACGGCAAAAAAGTTTTCGATACAGACCTGATCACCGTCACTGGCGATACGAAGTATAAGGTCATCTCCGGAGCTCATGAGTCCGCTTGCCACATCATTAAAGCTGATACCGTCAATAAAGCGGATAACATTAAGTCCTTGTGTATCAATAACCTTATCTTTACCACTATTTGAACCAATAATGTACGTATCGTTGCCGGCACCTCCAAAGAGTTGATCATCGCCTCCTCCCCCTTGCAAGGCGTCATCACCGGCCCCAGCTAATAAGATATCGTTACCATCACCTGCCATCAGTGAATTATCTTTACCATTAGCAAAAAATTCTTTTCCTGAAAGCACTGTTGCCACTGGAGCGGTTTTTCCAAAAGCTGCATACAATTGCGTGGCCGTTAATTCACCCCCACTTTCAAACTCCAGCTTCTCAAAAGTATTAGCAACGGCAAAAAAGTTTTCGATGCGTACTTGATCGCCATTGCTACCAATGCGCAAAATAAGATCCTCACCGGAACTCATCAAACCGCTTGCCACATCATTAAAACCGAGGCCGTCGACAAAGCGAATGATATTTACTCCCTCTGTATCAACTATTGTGTCGCTGCCGTTATTGGCGCCAATAATATACACATCGCTACCTGCCCCACCCATCAAGCGATCATCACCTGTCAAACCGGATAACGTATCATCGCCTTTACCCGCCACTAATACATCATGTGTGGCATCGCCGACTAAGGCATCATTCCCATCAATATTAACAGCAAAAACAATACCGCTATCACTCGTTAAACCTGTGCTTGTTTCAGCAAAGCCCGTATCAGTCTCGGCAGAAGTGTCAGCTCCTTCTCCGGTAGATGTATCAGAAGCAGAGTCATTTGAAGCAGAGTCATTTGAAGCAGGGTTATCAGACGCAGAGCTTTCAGAATCACTAGTACTACTTGAAAACATTCCCGCTATCTCACTGGCACTGATCGCATAGCCACCATCTGAAGGTTGAACATAACTGATCGCATAGTCCCCGCCTAAAAAATGCTTTAGCACAGTTATTTGCTGATTTTCATCATTATCCAGGCGAATTACCAGGTCATCACCCGACTGCGAAAACGACAGCCGCTGACGAGTTATCCCCCCATTGAGTAAAATCCAGTCAGCGCCGCCTCCGGCATTATCAATGACATCTACGCCATCACCCGCGCTATAGTAATAGTGATCATTACCAGCGCCTCCCTGCAAGAAGTCTTGTCCATCTTCCCCCCTGAGAGTATCGTTACCGTCACCCCCTATAAGAAGGTCATCACCGCTATCGTTGCCGGAACCATTCCCACCATAAAGCTGATCATTACCAGCACCACCGTAAAGCTCATCGTCACCGCTAAATGCAAATATGACATCGTTGCCGGCATACCCGTATATATAATCAGCCCGGCCATTTCCGACTAACTGCTCTGCCTGTTCAGTTCCGCTAATCACGTTCTTAACGCTGATAACAATAGTCCCATCAGAGAGCCCACCATTTCCATCAGAAATAGTGTAATGTACTTTTGCATCGCCCGAATAATCGTTATCCGCTATGTAGTGAATATTATTTCCCGCTTCGTTTAAAGAAACACTTCCAGAACGTGAATTTACAGAAATAACATTCAAAGTATCGCCATCAGAATCTGTATCGTTAGCCAATATATCCTGAACATCAATGTTAGTACTTTCACCAGAATTTATACTATAAGAAAGGCTGTCATCATTAGCTTGCGGTTTATAATTAATAACATCCAGATGATTAATGACATCTTCTACATTCCAGGCCGTACCATCCATAAACGTGATATTGAATCCAGAATCAAAGAAACCATCGATTGCAATTGAGCTCCCTTGGAAGTCTATAAGGAGATCTTCACTATTACGCTTTAAAAACAATTCGTCTGGTTTAATACCATCAAGAAATTTTAAAACTTCTGTATTTAAACCATTTTCTTCAACAATGGTTATATTCCCGTCTGCTCTTCCATACTCGTATGCATCATCTCCATTGCCACCCTCTAGTAAATCATCTCCAGAGCCACCGCGGAGCGTATCATTGCCATCTCCACCCCATAAGCGATCATCGCCACTCCCGCCCGATAAATAATCATTGCCGAGCCCGCCACTTAACGCATCATTACCACTATCTCCGTAAAGCTCATCATTACCCTCTCCGCCACTCAGATCATCATCACCTTTACCGCCCATGATCTGGTCATCTCCTCCCTTGCCGCTGATGACATCCCTTAAGTGGCTTCCAACTAAATAATCATCGCCTTCATAATGAACTTCACCATCAAAAACAGAACCGTCTTCAAACTCGACTGAAATACTATTTTGATCAAAAGCATCTGGGGCAAAGTAACTATCCAGCATGACAGTTTCACCGCTAGAGACGACTGTCAGTAGAAGGCCCACTCCTTCACGGGTAGCTCGTATATCGCTGGCAGTTATACCTGTTAAAAATTGAAGCGTTTCAACAGCGCCTTGCTCTTCATAAAAACTAAACTTTTCTTTCCAGGTGATTTTGTCATTGCCGTCGCCTAAACCAAATAGAAAGGTATCACTGCCGAGGCCACCAATGAGCCAATCATTACCTGAGCCGCCCCTAATCACATTATTACCATCACCGCCGGTGAGGGTATTATTCCCATCGATACCCACTATAGTAGTAAAAAGATCATGAAAAATATTCTTGGCATCCCACACAGTGCCGTCAGCAAACTGGACTTGATCAATGCCATTAGCATACTTTACTGGCGTTGCTGACCATCCACGAAACTGGTCTCTATAGTGTCCTAGTATAGTGACCTCTTCACCCGTGCTATTTATGGTGAAAACCAAATGATCCATAATCCGAGTTACTTTTACGTCATTGACACCTATCTCTCCAACAAACTCCAATTTATCAACGCTATCGACACCCCAATCCAGATTATAAATTGACGTATCTCCGTCTCCTTTTGCAAACAGGTAGATGTCATTGCCGCTATCTCCTTGCAAAAAATCTCCGCTTCCGTGCCCCCCATTTAAAACATCATTGCCATTACCGCCGATCAGTTCATCAGTACCATAGCCTCCTGAAAGCGTATCGTCACCAGAGTGCCCCAGGAGCTTATCGTTCCCTGCTCCCCCAAAGAGGAAGTCGTTTCCGTGCTGCTCGCTAGGTAGATGGGCTTCACCATAGGAATAAAAATCCCCTTGAAGCTGGTCGTCACCTTCACCACCATACAGGCGGTCATCTCCTGCTGCTCCTATGACAACATCGTCCCCTGCGCCACCATAAGCAACATCGTTGTCGCCTTCTGCTGAACTTCCGTCAAGGGCCCCACCGACTATCCGGTCGTTTCCTCCTCCCCCATAAAGAGAATCCGCGCCATCACCACCCTCTAGTAAATCGTCACCATTACCAGCATTTATGATGTCATCGCCGCCATACCCATAAAAACGAGTACCTCTATTGATATTTGAGACAGAGCCGCTTTGATATAACTCAAAACCCGGCGTATATTCAAATCCACCGCCGCTACCCCCTCCTATATCCAGCGATGTATTTTCGCCAGAAAGGCTATCTGATAAGACATCCTCAGCAGTATTAACAGACTCTTCGCTTTGCGAGCTGAATGTGGTTACATCGATTGTATTCAACACATCAGATTTTTCAGAGCCCATAACATCTGTCTCATTTAAAATCTCAGTAATAGTATGATTAATACCATTATAAAAAATGGAGTTTATAATCGCGCTATCATATGTCGATTTATGATCCATGTTTGTTATCAGAATATTGCTCTCTGAATTACCGTTAAACTTTATAATTAAATTATCATTGGATAAGACAAGGTTAATACCCGTTACTTCGCCAACAACGTTAATGGAGTTCCATTTATCAACATCATTAATGGTTAGCGTTTCAGCCCCTATCTGATAAACAAATACATCTCTACCGGATCCACCATCGGAAAAAGTCGCTCCTTCGCCACCATCAAGAGTGTCAGTTCCTGCTCCGCCGTAGAGGTAATCCACATCATTACCACCCGACAAGTTATCGTTACCGTCGCCTCCATACAGGGTGTCACTACCACCCCCACCTATAAGCGTGTCGTTGCCGCTGTCACCGTAAAGGACATCATTGCCATGGTATTCATAATCAAGGTTAGCAATGCCATTGATATCTTTTTCAGCACTGGCATCACCATGGATATAATCATCACCTTCGCCGCCATATACAACGTCGCTTCCGGCTGAGCCATACACTTTATCATTACCTTTACCTGCTTCAATAAAGTCATTGCCATAACGAAAAACCGGCGGTGTCTCTTCACGCCCTAATGCAAACTTAATAATATAATTAAAACCAATTGAGTCACCGAGAATATAATCATCACCTAATCCGCCCAAGATGAGATCATTACCACCGCCGCCATTACCAACATCATTGCCATCGCCTAAATCAATATAATCGGCATCTGACAATAGTGGACTATCATCAAAAATGACTCCTCGCACAATGGTATGATGTCCCTCTGTCCAGTGCATATCCCAATCGTCATAACCTACAGCCTCCAGATCTCCAGTAATAAAGTCATCCCCTGCCCCGCCATATAAAGTATCTTTACCGGCACCACCATGGATCAGGTTTCTGCCACTATTCCCTACGATGTAATCATCGCCGCCGAATCCTGACAAAACATCCTTGGATGTTTCCAGATTGGTTGCATTTTGCACTACCGTCAGAAGATCCGCGGCTAAAGAAGCAAACATATAATCGGCTCCTTCTCCACCATAGAGGTGATCATAACCCGCACCACCTTCCAGAATGTTTACACTATCAGCCATCCCGAAGTTTGAACTATATCCGCCACCCCATAATTGATCGTTACCAGTGCCACCTTTAATGTGGTCAGCACCTGCATTACCAACTAGCACATCATCCCCCGCAAACCCTAAAATCAGCTCATCGGCGGCCGTGCCTTCATCCTCAGTCATGTACGTATTATCTTTATCACTGCTCAGGCTGATTGTGTTAGTAGTAGATGAAACAGGTGTGATATCAGAGAGCGTGATATTTAACGATTGTTTATTTTTATCGTAGTTCTCGATGACTAAACCGCCATTAACAGTCAGTCTGTCTTCATTAAGCAGATAGATAAACTGACCATCAGCGCTTGTATACTGATTGACCGGATCTCCCTCTTTTCTGATACCACCGGTAAGTACTACATTGTTAAGCCTAACGGCGCCCTTATGATCTGAATCAGAAATCACATCGGAATCATCTGCAAAATACGTATCAAAATCATCACCGCCTTCTAAGCGGTCAGCACCCTTGCCACCTTCAAGATAATCATGACCTGCATTTCCTTTAAGGGTATCGTTATCAGCCCCACCAAAAAGGTGGTCGTCATTATCCAGCCCTGAAAGGGTATCGGCATCACTGGAGCCAAACAGGTATTGTTTTGATATAGACGCCGCATGAGAGGCTCCAGCAACATGTACCAATGTATCCGAATCAAAATCTTTATAAGTAGAAAGCTCTGCGCCTATTAGCGTCGCAGAATTATCTGTCGTTCTTTGTATATTCAGATAGGTTAGCAATTGAGCTCTGTCTTGCAGGTATTGCTCAGAAAAATTCTCTGCGGCTAAATCACTATGCTTGCTGTAAAGCGACTCACTCCCCGTAACGGCAAATGGATTAAGGTTGTCTAAAGCATAGCGATAGGCAAGCCCTGCTGTTGAATTATCAGCTGCTGCATCAGAAATCGTGTTTATGTTAACGATGCTTAGCCCTTGATACTCTGGCTTGAGCTGTGGGTTTTCAACATGGGGTTGAATCAGTAGTTTTTCAGTAATTAATTTTATACGTGCATGCAACTCTTCACGGTCATCTGTTGAAACAATAGTTCCTCCGTCTCCTAGCAAATCGCCTATCGCATTCACTATTTTTTCTAAACTTTCTGCTGGTTTGGATGCCGCCATTTCCAGATAGTTATTAATACCCTTTTGGTTAAGCGTAGGGTCTATCAAAGATAATATTTGAGATACGGCTAACGAGTCTACTAATAAACTAACGCTGTGATTTAAAAAATCTAATGGTTGCGCTTCTATAAACACGGGAGTGGGATCACCGATAGAAACACCAAGTCCTGCTGTTAACTCCTTACCCACCTCGGCATAATACTGGACTCCTTCATCCTCTGAAAAAGAGAACATTTCGCCACCTAGCAACTGCTGTATCCTATCAACAACCTCTAATGCGCCTCCTCCCAATCCGGCTCCGTTATAGGTAGATAAGTTATTAACGGTGTCTGAAAAAAATATCGAGAGTAGCGATGACAAGTGCCCGCCTAAACTGTGCCCTGCTGTAGAAACCTGATCCACATTAGCTAGAGCACCAATACCAACATCATCTGGGAACAACCCTATAGATAGTTTTAGTATGTCTGCGAAAAATGAATAATCAACAGGCATGCCCACTGGCGTTTGCAGTTTTTTGAAATAACGATACATATCAAATGCTTGAGAAGTCGCAATCCCCGACCGCCCAATGCCTAACAGATCAGCGAATAAAACATCGTTTAATTTTTCACTTAATGTCTCTAGTTCAGTACCTCTGTTAGCAAAGACATATTCTTGAGTATGTTTATTTTTAAACAAAGTAGCCGAAAAGCCTGATGCGGTATTCGCCTGGTGGCTCACGACTTCCCAGTCATTTAAGAACTCATCTATTTGGGTTTCACTAAGAGGACTTGTTACGGCTAATAAAGCGGCTTTAACTTTATCAACACTTGTAACTGTTTTATTAGCAGCTTCATCCCATAAATCAGCATAAGCCGCTTCGGCTAACAATGCATGATTGTATGCTGTCTTAATGTCCATAATTTAATCCTTTAAATTCTTAATTAACGACTCAAATGAAAGAAATGATTCACCATTTACTAACCACGAGGACTTATCACTTCTCGAACAAAGGCCTGTTCCCATCCATATTTTATAGTCTTGTAGACGAATGTTAGTACTGTGCATTAACGATCGTATCTCAGCCCTAAAGTCGACCCTTTTAGCTACTACCTCCTTGTTTTTTATATCTACTATCCGATCTTCTTTTTTATATAAGATATGCCAAACAGGTTGGTTAGACTCAATTTCCCATATAAAACGCTGATTCATTTCAAGGTTTACCACATCTCCATTTCTCATGATTTTGGGATTAACGGTAGGCACCAATGTGTTGGCTACCCCAGGGTTCTCCGCCTTCCATTGCTCAGGGGTTTTATACACAGTAAAACCGGCTTCGGTTTCACACTTATATTTATGCAATACATGAATAGGTATAAAATCCCAAAAAACAGGAGCCAGTAAAGCAACCGCCATTAATGAGGACCATAGCCAAGGATTTTTTCCGCGGTTACGCGCCCAACGAAACGTACCTTTTGCTATTGTTGACACCACCCAATAATAAATCGCTAGCGGTATTATAAATAATAGGCCGATCATGTTATCGCTCCCTCAGCCCTTCCTGGCCATAACGTAATAATGGTGCTAAGAAAAATTCTATTATCCTGCGCTTACCTGTTTTAACTTCAGCCGTCACAGCCATACCCGGAATTAACTTCACATTTTTTCCATCTACCCAAATAGTATTTTTATCCATGATGAGCTGCATGCTATAAATCAGTCCTTGTTGCTCATCTACCTTCGCATCATCAGAGACGGTAATAACTTTTGCATCAATAATGCCGTATTTAGTAAATGGAAACGTATGGATTTTTACTTCAGCAGGCATGGTTTCATGGACGAAACCAATATCTTTATTTTGCAGGTAGACCTCAACCGAGAGATGTTCTTCATCCGGAACAACTAACATCAATTGTTGGGCTTCAGTGACAACACCTCCGACCGTATTAACAGCAAGACCCTGCACTTGACCCGATACGGGTGAATACAAAATTTGCTTGGCATCAAGATCGGTTGCTTTTGCCAACTCTTCCTGCAAGGCAGCAATCTGCTGTTGTGTTTCAGCCATACTGTTTAAATGGGTTGCACGTGTTTGCGCCATATACCCATTAATCTGCTGCTGTATTTCTGATTCGCTCGCTTGTAATTGTTTAAGCCGCTGACGTTCTGCCACTAAATCTTGTGTTTGTTGTATACGTTCTTGTTCTAATGCCAGATATTCGGTTTCAGAAATATATTTCTTACGGTTGAGGTTTTTTAAATTTGCGGTACGACGTGTAATAATAGGTAGTATTTGCGTCAGTTTACTAATGATAGCGCGCGTGCCCTCTTGCTCCGCTTTAGTTTTACTTAATGCGCTTTGAAAGGCTTGCAGTTGTGCCCGGTATTGTTGCCATTGCTGCCATAGCAAACGTTTATGTAGCCGCTGGTCTTTTGAGGTGGTAAGAGTATCCGTGACGCTTAAGCTCACTTGGCTAGCCGTCAGTTGGCGCTGTTTCAGGACCGGTTTATCTAACATTCCCATCAAGGTTTGGCTGACAGCATGAAGTAACTGTGCACTCTGCAAGTCGCCCAAAAGACGTTTTTCATCAGAAGCGGTGAGTACACGATCTAACTCTATCAAAGGCTGACCTTCGGCTACCGTTTGTCCTTCCTTAACTAATATTCGTTTCACAAGCGCTTTTTCAATCGGCTGTATCACTTTTACACGTGAGCTAGGAATTATCTTCCCTTCTGCGGTAGCGACAATGTTTACTTCACCAAAATATGCCCAAAGTAGTGCTAAACAAAATAACAATATAAGACTACGACCAATCCATTTAGCCAGCGGGTTTGGCGGGGTTTCCTGTATTTCTAATGCCGCCGGCAGAAAAGCAGCCAGCTCCCGCATGTTATGTTTATCACCCAATTGATCCCGGTTAAGCCATGCCTCTTTAAACGCATTGAAGAGATTCATTATGCGCCCTCCCGCGTAACTTCAGGTGCAACCTGATTGCGTACGCGTGCATCTACCGACTGCAAATTAGGCGCATGACCCTGATAGCTATGTAAGCGGGCATAGTAACCGTTTAATGCTAATAGCTCTTCGTGATTACCTTGTTCTACGATGCGGCCTTTTTCCATCACAATAATCCGATTACAGTGACGTACCGTACTCAGGCGATGGGCAATCATAAAGACACTGCGGCTTTTACAGATGCTTGCCATATTGTCTTGTATTAAGCGTTCAGATTCGTAATCCAGCGCACTGCTTGCCTCATCAAAGATAAGGATGCGCGGATTAGTAATCAGTGCACGCGCGATCGCCAACCGCTGCCGCTGACCACCCGACAAGTTGCTTCCCTGCTCACCAACAAGCGTGTCATAACCTTCAGAAAGCTCGGCTATAAACTCATGTGCCCCTGACATCCTGGCGGCTGCAATGACACGCTCCATCGACGTGGCCGGCTCGCACAGCGCGATATTTTCACGAATAGTACGGTTAAATAGAAAGTTTTCTTGCAGTACAACACCAATCTGTTTACGCAACCACGTCGTATCGACCATAGAAAGATCCACACCATCAATAGACACCCGGCCTGATTCAGGAATGTAGAGGCGTTGGATAAGTTTAGTGATCGTACTTTTTCCTGAACCGGAGCGCCCAACAATGCCAATAACTTCTCCCGGGCGGGCTTGTAAACTAAACTCATCTAAAATAACAGGGCCATCCGTGTTATATCGAAAACGCACACGATCCAAAGATACCGCGCCCTGCAACGCAGGTAACTGAGAGCGGTTGGGATTAAAGCCTGGCTCTTTGGGTGTATTAAGAATGTCGCCCAAACGGGCGATAGAGATACCCGCTTGTTGAAAATCCTGCCACAGTTGCACTAACTTCAGGATAGGACCACTCACCCGACCCGCCAGCATATTAAAGGCAACAAGCTGGCCTACCGAAAGTTGTCCGCCAATCACAAGATGCGCACCTAGCCAAATAATGCCGAGAGTCATTAACTTATTGATTAAACCGGCTATTTGATTTGCAACGTTGTTCAGATTTTGGCTACGAAAAGAGGCATGAACATAATCAGACAGATGATCTTCTAACTTACGCCGCATCTGAGGCTCAACAGCCATGGACTTTACCGTACCGATACCACTGATAGACTCGGTCAAAAATGCTGTATTTGCCGCCCCATGCTTAAATTTTTCATCGAGTCTGCGACGTAAAATAGGCGTAATAAATAGAGAGAGAACTACATAAAATGGGATACTGCCCAAAACAATCCATGTCAGAGCCGGGCTGTAGTACCACATCACACCTAAAAAAACGAAAACAAAAAGCAGGTCAATAACCAGCGTCAGCGCTGTACCCGTAATGAAGTTACGAATAGTATCCAGCTCTCTGACTCGCGCAACATTTTGTCCTACCTGTCGTGCTTCAAAGTAAGCTAACGGTAATGCCATCAAATGATGATAAAGGCGGGAACCCAGCTCTACATCAACTCTATTGGTTGTATGACTAAAAATATAGTTACGAAAGCCACCTAACAGAGCCTCAAAAACAACAACAATAAAAAAACCGACAGCCAGTACATCCAACGTCGTAAAGCCGCGATGAACCAACACCTTATCCATAACGACCTGGAAAAATAACGGGGTGACTAAAGCAAAAAGCTGAAGAAAAAACGAGGCTAGCAAAACCTCAGCAAATAGCCTTCGGTATTTAACTAATGAAGGGATAAACCAAGATATATTAAATGCTTGTTGTAGACTCCCGCCTAACCCTTGTCGTTTAACCAGCGCAATAACGTCACCAGACCATAATGCAGCAAACTCCTCTGCCGAAAGCGACTGTGGAGATTCGTTACGTAAATCATGTATTAATACACCGGTTGCAAGAGGCTTACCCTGATTTGGCTTAGGCGTTGGCTTAGAAGAGTTAGCTTCAGGGTATGCTAAACGGGCCAGTATGATGTACTCGCCCCCCTTTGTTTTGGCAATCGCGGGTAACATCGCATTATTGAGACTGGCAAAATCGAGGGATAGTTTTTTGGCTTTTAAAGAAAGTGCTTTAGCCGCAATTAGCAGCTCAGTGTCAGAAAAAAGTTCACCCGGCGTTCCAAACTCATGAGCTAATTGGGTTGTTTCTGCAGGGAGTTGATGAAATCGCGCCAACGCGACCAATGACTGAAGTCCAGTATCCATATTGCTAATCCTTTAGCTTTCATGGCGGCTTATATGCTACATGCTTTAATTAACAATAGAATGACATAGCCGTTAATACAAATTGTACTGGTTAATCTCTCTTTAATTTTCGCTAAACAAACAAAAAAGCCGGTATAAGCATACTCATACCGGCTGTTAAGACATCTGTTATAAAACCATGTTAACCTTGATAGAATGTTTCTGCAGCAGCTAATGCTTTACCTGCATTAACCGGCGCGCCCATCTGTACCAAGGTGCTTTCCAGTGCAGACAAACATAGCGTGACATTTCGACGGTTGCAGGCAGCACCCATCAAACCGATGCGCCATACTTTACCCGCCAATGCGCCTAAACCTGCCCCAATTTCCAAGCCATAGTTATTCAACAATGCACTGCGTACGGCGGCTTCATCAACGCCTTCAGGCACAATTACCGTGTTCAACTGTGGTAAGCGGTAGGCTTCTTCCACCAAGAATTGAATACCCATCGCTTCTAAGCCTGCTTTAAGCGCTTGATGGTGGTGATCATGGCGTTTATGGGCGTTTTCCAGCCCCTCTTCCTGCAACATCACGAGTGCTTCGTGTAGCGCATAGAGGGAGTTAACAGGTGCCGTATGGTGATAAGCACGCTTGCCTTCACCACCCCAGTAGCCCATGACCAATTTTTTATCGAGGAACCAGCTAGGGACTCTTGATTCACGCGCCTGTACTTTGGCTACTGCTTTAGGGCCAAAACTGACCGGTGAAATCCCTGGTGGGCACGACAAACATTTTTGCGTTCCCGAGTAGATAGCATCAATACCCCATGCATCTACTTCAAGCTCTGTACCGCCTAGTGACGTCACCGCATCAACGATGGTTAATGCGCCATATTGCTGTGCCAATTTACACAGAGCCTGAGCATCAGAGCGAACGCCTGTTGACGTTTCAGCATGCACAAACGCTAATATTTTAGCATCGGGGTGTGCTTCAAAGGCTGCTTTTACTTTATCAACGCTCACCGGTGTGCCCCATTCATCGGACACCAGCACACATTCGCCACCAAAGCGCTCCACATTTTCTTTCATGCGGCCGCCAAATACGCCGTTTTGACAAACAATCACTTTTTCGCCAGGCTCGACCAGGTTAACAAAACAGGCTTCCATTCCCGCAGAGCCAGGTGCTGAAACGGGCATTGTCAGTTCATTTTCAGTCCTGAAAGCGGCTTTAAGCAGCACTTTCAATTCATCCATCATTCCAACAAAAGCAGGATCCAGATGCCCAATCGTTGGGCGAGCCATGGCTTCCAAAACACGAGGACTGACATCTGAGGGACCAGGGCCCATTAAAATTCTTTGTGGTGGATGAAACGACTTAATCATTGGAACTCTCCTCTGGGTAATCTTATTCGGTAAATAATCGGGGGTTAATCTAATACTATAAAGCCAGCCTGGAAAATTAAAGTTTAGCCAAGGAGCGCACGATCTCAATAACCATTTCTGCTGAATGTTTAGCGGCAGTCTCCAGGAACTGATCGAAAGACAAATTTGACTCTTTACCTGCGATATCAGAGAGCGCCCGGATAACGATAAACGGCGTACCAAACTGATGGCATGTCTGTGCGATGGCGGCCGCCTCCATCTCTACTGCTTTCATAGTAGGGAATAGTGCACGGGTGTGCGCTACACGCACAGGATCATTCATGAAACTGTCGCCGGTGGCGATCAGACCATGCACGGTCTGCATCCCATCTAAGCGTTCGATACATTGTTCTGCCACTTTGGCTAATGTCACATCTGGTTCGAATGCAGCGGGTAACCCTGGCACCTGTCCCGGTTCATATCCAAAAATAGTGACATCCACATCGTGATGACGTACTTCGGAGGAGATCACAATATCACCCACATTTAACATGGGGTCAAAACCACCCGCAGAACCCGTATTGATAATACAATCAGGCGCAAACTCATGTAACAACAACGCCGTACTGACAGCCGCATTAACTTTGCCGATACCCGACATCAATAAAACAATATCAAGGCCGGCCATTGAACCTGTATAAAAATCATAACCGGCAATCAAGTGTTGCTGTCGATTTTCTAAACGATCACGAAGAATCTCCACCTCCTGATCCATGGCGCCAATGATACCGACTGTAATTTTCTTGTCATTTTTTATAATGTCATGAAGTGACCGCTGTTTAATCATTGAGCCTAACTGTCCTTATACTCAGCCTTTGGTGAGCTGAATTATCTTCTATTGAATATTTGAGCCTACAGGATACGCAATTTAATTGTCGGTACAAACTGAATATGGCTCTATAAAACATTAACTTTAATCAGACTATACTGATCACTTCTGCTATATGAATATAATTAATCTTCATTCGTGCAAGCTGCATCTGATTCATCTATTTCGCCGGCCAATGCCTCTACGGTTTCAAGAGACTTCCAGGATTCCTGATCCGGATAAAGACCTTGCCACCCCAGCCGGTCAAATAAGTTGGCGACTTTACGTGTCACCGGTGCCTTAATCGTCAACACCTCACCGCTCGCTGGATGTTCGAATGTCAGCTCTGTCGCCATCAACAGCATACGCCGCGTATCCAGATGCTCCCTGAACAGACGGTTATGCCGCCCTTCACCATATTTAGTATCACCGATGAGCGGGTGCAAAATATGCTTCATGTGGCGTCGAATTTGATGCTTGCGTCCCGTGGCAGGCTTAACCTCGACCAATGAATAGCGGGCACAAGGATACTTTCCTACCGCAATGGGCAACTCTACCGTACCGAGACGACGGTACGATGAAACCGCTTCTTTGGCGGGTTTATCAGGATCAGCAAAAGGATCAGCCATTTTATCGAAGATAGGCTTTAATGCGTAATCGATTATCCCCTCTTGCGGTGTATAGCCACGTGTGACACACAGGTAAGTTTTTTGCACTTTGCGCTCGGCAAACAGTGCATTCATCTTTTGCGCCATCTCTTTGTTTTTTGCAAAGACAATCACACCAGATGTTGCCCTATCCAAACGATGTATGGTGTGAACCGGAGCGTTCCTGAAATAGGTTTTCAGTGAATAAACCAGATTCGGTGTATTTTTGGGCGCAATCCAACTGGGATGAACCAAAAGACCCGCGGGTTTATGTACGGCAATAAGATCGTCATCCTGATAAAGGATATCCAGATAAGTCATAAGGGTATTAATGATTCCAGGCGAGAAAACAGGGTAACGGTCATTTTACTTGGAATCTTTATCACAGAATAGGGTCATAACACTTGAAATGGCCTGAAAAGTAGCCATTATAGCTAGTGTTAACAATAACGAACTTCCGGGGATTACATGAGTAACGCACATTCTATTGGCACACGTTCAGAACAATCAGTTCTGCAAACCAACAAGGTCATTCGCAATACTTATATGCTACTGTCCATGACACTGGTTTTCAGTGCAGTAACAGCCGGTATTTCAATGGCGATTAACCCTCCTTTCTTTATGTATCTGGGAAGCGTTATCGTCAGCTTTATACTGCTGTTCGTTTTGAATAAAAAACAAAACAGCGCAGCGGCTCTACCGCTTGTTTTCGGTTTTACTGGCTTACTGGGGTTCGGCTTAGGTCCGATTCTTAACCAGTACCTTGGCTTGCCTAACGGCGGTGAAATCATCATGACAGCGATGGGCATGACAGCACTGACGTTTGTTGGCTTGTCTGCTTACGTACTGACTAGCCGTAAAGACTTCAGCTTCATGGGCGGATTTTTATCTGCCGGCATGATGGTCGCTATTATTGCCATGGTTGCTATGTTCATTCTGCCAATGTTTGGTGTGAATGTGGGTGGTTTCCATCTGGCACTATCAGCGTTAGTTGTTCTGTTAATGGCTGGCTTTATTTTATATGACACCAGCAACATCGTTAACGGCACTTACACTAACTATATTATGGCGACTACGAGTCTTTACCTGAATATCTACAATCTGTTTATTCACCTGTTAATGCTAACAGGTATTTTAAGCGACGATTAATCAGTTCATAGCCAGACCACACGCCCTGTTTTCTTTGATAAGATAACAGGGCGTTTTTCTTTGTACGGATGTTCATATGATTTTTTCCATTCTGATTTATGGCTCTGCGCATAACAGCCAATCTGTACACAGCGCCTACCGTTTTACTGATAGCGTGCTTCGCTCTGGCCATCAGATACACCGTGTGTTTTTTTACGGTGAAAGCGTTCATGCTGCGTCAATCTTAAGTGCACCACCCAGAGACGAACTGAATATACATCAGCTCTGGAAAGATCTTGCCGAAACACATCAGCTCGATATTGTTGTGTGCATTGCGGCCGCTTTAAAACGTGGGGTCATGAATGAAGCAGAAGCCAGGCGCCACGAAAAAGCCAGTTTCAATACCCAAGCCCCTTTTGAACTTTCAGGCCTAGGCCAACTCAGTGAAGCCGCGATCATTTCGGATCGTTTAGTCACCTTTGGAGCCTGATATGTCGCAGAAAAATATTTTACTAATACTGTCTCATGCACCCTATGGTGACGCTTACGCTAAAGAAGCACTGGACATTGCGCTCACTGCTGCGGCGTTCGGATTACCCGTTAGCCTGCTATTGACTCAGGATGCACCTTATCTGCTATTGAAATCGCAACAACCTCAGCAGATTCAACAAAAGAATTTCGCCAATATCTGCTCGGCCCTTCCTATGTACGATATTGAAAACATCTATATTGAAGCTCGGGCCGCACAAACCAAGCGTATCACCCTCGACCAGTTGGTCGTACCGGCAACGTTCGTCAATCAGGCGGATATTGCCTTGATGATTCGCGATCACGATGTTGTATTAAGGTTTTAAGCATGACGACACTCCATACGATTAACAAAGCACCTTCAGACACATCCCTGTGGCAGTCTTGTTTATCAGCAATACTCCCGGGTGATGCCTTACTTATGATTGAGAATGGCGTTTATGCGGCCAGCCAAACCAGTATCACCAGGCAACTACAAAGTATGCATGATGTAAGCCTTTACCTTTTATCCGCCGATATTGAAGCTCGCGGGCTTACGGATCAGATTCGTACGGATGCCACACTCATTGATGACCAGCAATTTGTCGAGCTGAGTTGCCAACACGCTAAAGTCGTGAGCTGGTTCTGATGCGACAGGTTATCATTAACAACACCAGCATAGCATTGGATGACGAAGGCTACCTACTTCACTTAGGCGACTGGTCAACGCCTGTCGCAGAGTATCTTGCTATCGAAGAAAAGATTCAGTTAACAGATGCCCATTGGGAAATCATTGAAGTCATCCGCAATTTTTATCAACAATATGAGTTATCACCCGCCATGCGGCCACTGGTAAAAGCGGTTACCTCAACGCTCGGAAAGGAAAAAGGGAAAAGCATTTATCTGATGAAACTTTTTCCCGAAAGCCCTGCTAAGCAAGCAGCAAAATTGGCAGGCTTACCCAAGCCTACCAACTGCCTCTGAAAATATTCGAACACCCCTTATTTCCCATTAATGATCGACAAAACACTATTGAAATATACTTATTTAAAATCTGCGCTATGCTAAAGCTTATGTACAAAATAAATACGCAATGCAGCTAGATAATATATACAAAACATAACCCCCATTCGGAAAATGTTTTTTTAGCTACTCAGCTAATCAAAAGTGGACAGACCAACATGAGCTTACAAGCTGAAGCAGAACACCTACAATCCATAGAAAGCATGCAGCAAACTCAACAGGATAAGAAAGAGCGGGCCAAGCGCGCCAATCAGGAAGAGATTGCCTACCATCAATGGGCAACGTTCAAAGTCAATAAAGAGCTTTATGGTATAGATGTCATGAAGGTCAAAGAAGTATTGCGCTATACAGACATAACGCCTGTTCCCGGCGCTGAAGATTATATTTTAGGCATTATCAATCTACGTGGTAATGTCGCTACCGTCATTGACACACGCCGTCTCTTCAGGATGCAAACAGCTGCTGTGGATGATAATACACGCATCATCATGGTTGATTACAATGAAGAGGAAGTAATCGGACTTGTCGTTGATAGCGTTGATGAAGTAATCAATATTCCACAAGATGATATTGAACGCGCCCCCAATCTTGCGGCTGAAGAGTCGGGCAGACGCTTTGTACAAGGTGTTTGTTATTACAACAAACTGTTAACCATTCTGCTGGATATCAACAAAATCATGAGCAGCATCACGCCTGCCAGTGAAGAAGAACTACACTGAGTCGAATTCAGTTAACACGAGTTCATGCTAGCTCAAAAAAACGCCTCTGAATCACTTCTGAGGCGTTTTTTGTTATCCGGGCAGGTTGCTGATGACGGCCTACATTACTCGGTTGGTTGTCATAAATTTACTATTCTGGTCCGGTCCTGTTCCGTCAGCATAGAGCGTTACCCCTGAACGCAAACAGATGGATAGATTCAGGTGAGACGCTTCTGTTTCTTTAGGCAACAGATGTTCAATCACCGCTTTTTCCTCTAATAGCTCTTGCTCGGTTTCATCCAAACGCTGTCGGCTAAAGTCATTTATCTCAATGCCACGAACGATCTGATAACGGCCATAGTTACAACGCACAGGGAAAGAGTAGAAAATACCTTTCTCAATCCCGTAACTACCATCACTCAGAATACCCATGCTAACGATTTCACCCGGGTCGGTACCCAGCACCCAATCACACATCTGGTTTACAATAGCCTGGGCTGCAGAGGCTGCACTGGATAATCCCCGTGCTTGTATAATCGCTCCACCACGCTGCTGAACCTGAGGGATGAACGTATCTTTATACCAATCAAAATCGATCTGCGGCAAGGCGGGCTCACCCAAAATAGTTGCATGATGAAGGTCGGGATACTGTGTAGGCGAGTGATTTCCCCAGATGATGATTCCGCTGATATCGCGTGCGGTTGCACCCGACTGACTGGCAAGAATGCCTTTCGCACGGTTATGATCAAGTCGTGTTAAACAGGTAAATTGTGAAGGGCTAAGGTCAGGCGCGTTGCGACTGGCAATCAAGGCGTTGGTATTCGCCGGGTTGCCCGTCACCAATACTTTTACGTCGCGGTTTGCAAAATCATTGAGTGCTTTACCCTGGCGGGCAAAGATCTCCGCGTTCACCTCGAGCAGATCACTGCGCTCCATACCAGGACCACGCGGACGCGCCCCAACCAGCAACGCATAATGAGCATTTTTAAAACCATCTTCAACATTATCATGCAGAGTAATAGTATGAAGTAAAGGATAAGCACAATCCTCAAGCTCCATCGCCACACCACGCAGGGAGTCCAAAGCATGAGGTAATTCGATCAACTGAAGAATAACAGGCTGATCTTTGCCCATCATCTCTCCCGCTGCGATTTTAAATAAAAGGCTATAACTGATTGCGCCAGCGGCACCGGTAACGGCAATTCGAACGGGACGTCTCATGGGTTTTTCCTGCTGTTGTTACTTATTATAATAATTACAACCAAAGTTTATAGCATACCAACACTGTTCAATGAAATATATCGGTCCATAAAAGCACCAAAGAAGTAAGTAATCAGAGACTTCTGTCGCAGGACTGACGTAAAAAGACAGATGACGCGCCGCTAATGGCATTCTCCAGCTGCGCCAATAAGTTTGATTTGTCGGTGCCTAACACGCCTTTCAACACCAACAGATTAGAAGCATGATCACTTCTGAAAATAGTTTTCTTCAATTCAAGTGCCTGAATAAACTGCTGCATCTCCCGAAACAACTGAACGTCACTCATCTCCTCAAAGCGGCCGCTAAAAGCTTCCTTGTAGCGCTGGTCACCTTTTGAAAAGAAAAGCACCAGGCTGGCAAGGTACTCTGGCTGAGTCGCGTTAATCAACCTGGCCGTTTGTGTTGCATGCCGGGCGCTCAACGCCTGTCCACCTAAGCCATTAATCACCATGACAGAACGCTTGATGCCGGCCCCTTGCAATTTGATCAAAGCATCATAGGTTGACTGATATGTTTCACCTTTGTCGATCAGCTTAAGTAGCTCATCGTCACCCGTTTCAACACCCACATAGACCATAGACAATCCGAGCGATTGAAGTTCAGCCAACTCGTCAACTGTTTTTTTCTTCAGGTTTCTGGGCAGGCAGTACGCTGTCACCCTCGTTACCATTGGAAGATGTTCTTTAATCGATTCCAGAATACTTTTCAGACGCCTGAAAGAGAGGGCCATCGCATCGCCATCGGCAAGAAAAACTCGACGCGTATGTGGCAACTCCTCTCCACATCGCTGAATTTCATCCAGGATTTCAGTTTCTGCTTTTGGTTTAAATTTTTTCTGAGGTGCAGTGTACATTTCACAATAAACGCATTTATTCCAGCTGCAGCCATTAGTTACTTGCAGAATCAGGGAGTGCGCTTCGCTCGGTGGCCGAAATAAAGGCTCAATATAGTTCACCGGCGGCATCATCCACATGAAGGGATACCGTCCAACTGAGCGGCTTTGCTAAATAAACGATAAAAATTCCCGGAGGTAGCTTCTGCTACTTGCTCAACTGACACACCTTTTAAGTCAGCGATGCACTGAGCGACTTCCACGACATACTTTGGCTCATTCTTTTTGCCCCGGTAAGGTATCGGTGCAAGATAAGGGGCATCTGTTTCGATCAGTATTTTTTCCAAAGGAATCGCTTTAACGACATCACGCAGTTCTTGTGCATTACGAAATGTGACAATACCTGAAAAAGAGATCAGATAATTCATATCAAGTGCCGCTTTTGCCATCTCTAAAGACTCTGTAAAGCAGTGTAATACGCCACCAGAGTCGCCACCGTGCGCTTTAATTAATGAGAGCGTATCTTCTCTGGCATCACGGGTATGAACAATCACTGGCATGCAGAGCTGATCCGCTGCACGAAGATGATTAATAAAGCTTTGCTGCTGAAGCTCTTTTGTCTCTGCCTGATAATAGTAATCCAGACCGGTTTCTCCGATAGCAACAATTTTTGAGTGTTGCTTTACACTATCCAGCAGGCTTTGAACCGATACGACTGCCGCTTCATTCTCTACATGCAGAGGATGAACCCCCAATGAAGCAAAAACCTTAGGCTGATCCTGAATCAGTTGATACATCCCTTTAAACTGCTCAAGATCGATTGAAACACACAGCAGCCGCGAAATATCTCTGTCAAAAGCCGCCGCGAGCATAGCGGAAAAATTATTATCGTAAGGAGAAAGGTCTAACTTATCGAGGTGACAATGTGAATCTATATACATAAGACTACATATTAAAGTGTGTTAGTTGGACGTCCGGAATTCAGAGCGCCTGCCAGGTGAGTTTCTATTTTTTGAACGAGTGTTGTATCCTCAGGCGAAAGCTGTATACCAATACCCGGTTTTTTTCCTCCCTGAGGCGCTTTTGGCGTCACCCAGATAACTTTACCCGTAATAGGTATTTTGTCCGGATCATCCATCAAGGTCAGCAGCATAAAGACCTCTTCTCCTAGCTGATAAGCGCGAGCCGTAGGTATAAAAATACCCCCATTGGCTACAAACGGCATATAAGCTCTGTAGAGATCTTCTTTCGTCTCGATGTTGAGTGACAATATACCATGGCTTATGCGCGGAACGACTGACATTGTGTCTTGAGAACCCCTTCTCTAGGATCGCACTAATGCGGACCAATCTATGAGTATACGTTCTAACAATAGCTGCTTATTTGGATTTTGCCTGCGCTGCAGACCTAACCGCTCAACCTGAACAAGGTCAGCTAAGGTAAAGATTTTAACTTTCGTGCTGTTTTTAGCAATACCCTTTAACATTTTTTGCATATCCATATTACGAATAAGCTCATCACTGTCTAGTAATAGTATGCGCACAACGTCGGCAAGCAATCCTTGCAACCAGCCGAGCAACAGATCCAAATCAGCCTTGAGAAACTCACCAGCAACTTCAACCGGTGTTTTCCTTTGCCTGAGTATATCTCTCAATGCCGTTAGAAAATCTGCTCTTAGTGCCTGATGGCCTTGTTTCTTAAACGACAACCCCGTTAAAGGGGCGCCATGTACAACATTAAGTAATTGTAATGCTTCCTGCGCGTCGACAGACAGTTGCTGAGATAACCATTCAACCGCAACAGTTTCCGACGGCGGATGACAGTCCAACCGCTGGCAACGGCTTCTGACCGTAGGCAGTACCTGGCCTAATTGATGTGTAATTAAAATAAGCAGCGTATCACGCCCGGGCTCTTCCAGTGTTTTTAACAACGCATTCGCAGCAGAGATATTCATGAATTCAGCAGGTTCAAGCACCACAATACGATAACCACCCTGTTGGGCGGTATTGTGCATAAACTCAGTCAACTGGCGTACCTGGTCAACTTTAATCGGCTTACCCGTTTCTTCCGGGCGCAGAAAGTACAGGTCAGGATGCCCACTGGAGTTTAATAAAATACAACTGCGGCACTGTCCACATGCCTTTAATGACTGAGGCCGGTGACACATAACATAACCCGCTATCGCTTCAGCTAAACGTGCCTTGCCAATTCCGGGCATACCACTGAGTAACAACGCATGCGGCAGGTGCTTATCATTATGCAAGCGAACAACTCTGTGCCACTGATCTTCAAACCAAGGGTAAATAGCCGCATCTAATGAATGATAACGGTCACCGATCTCCATTAAACAATATCCAGTTTTTCGGCTAGCGCAGCGGCTATTTGCCGCTGAACACCCTGCAATGACTGTGAAGCGTCAATCAGTGCAAAACGATCCGGTTCAGCTCTTAATCGATGATGATAGCCTTGCCTGACTTTATCAAAAAAATCCAACTTTTCACGCTCAAACCGATCAGGCTCTCCACGTTGCATTACTCTTGCCATCCCCTCTTCAACAGGAATATCCAGCAAGATAGTCAGATCAGGACGAAGATCACCTAAGACATATTGCTCTAACTGCTGAATGCGGTTCCAGCTTATCCCTCTGCCGGCGCCCTGATAAGCGAAAGTAGCATCAGTAAAGCGATCACTCAGCACCCACCCTCCTTTTTCCAGAGTAGGCTTGATCACCTGATCAACATGCTGCGCCCGAGCAGCAAACACCAGCAGTATTTCAGCATCATCGCAGACCACTTCCTCCCGGGGCTTTAGCAATAGCTCACGAATCTCCTCAGCTAATGGTGTTCCACCCGGCTCTCTGGTCAAACGCAGATCAATCCCTTTATCAGCCAAATATTGACGGATAAATTCTACGTTTGTGCTTTTTCCAACACCTTCAGTACCTTCAATGGTGATAAAGCACCCTTTATTTACCTTGTCCATTATTACTCCGGTGTTGAACGGTATTGTTGCTTTCGTTTCAGCTGATATTCCCTGACCGCTTGATTATGCTTAGCCAACGAGGGGGAAAACTGGTGATAACCGTCGCCTTTGGCAACAAAGTACAACGCTTTAGTCACCTCAGGATTCAATGCAGCGCTAATGGCTTCTCGCCCCACCATTGCTATCGGCGTAGGCGGAAGCCCGTTAATAGTATAAGTATTGTAGGGAGTCGGCGTTCGCAAATCCTTACGGGTAATATTTCCCTGATATTTATCACCAATACCGTAAATAACGGTTGGATCGGTTTGCAAACGCATGCCAATTGATAAGCGCTTAATAAAGACACCTGCTATCAGTGGCCGCTCCTCTGCTACTGCTGTCTCTTTTTCAACAATAGACGCCATTATTAACGCTTCATAAGGTGATTGATAGGGTAAAGAGGCATCCCGGGCCTGCCATGAGGACGTTAGCGCCTGCTGTAAGGCTTTATAGCTACGCTCAAGTAAGGCAAGATCTGTTGAATCACGCTCAATCTGGAACGTATCCGCTAAAAACAAGCCTTCCAGGTGCGGCTCAGTAACACCGAGAGCAGTTAAAATTTCCGCATCGGTTTTACCCTTAAGCGTTTGTTTAATCAGATCCGCTTGGCTTTCCAGTGAAGCCCGCAGCTGCTTAAATGTAGTTCCTTCAATAATGGTAAAGCTATGCTGAACGGCCTCACCATTAACCATCATCATCAATAGCTGAGCAGGTGTCTGATCTTTTTCGATAAAATACTCACCCGCTTTGATTTTGACACCTAACTTATTCAGACGTGCATAAGCTTTAAAATAAAATGGATGGCCAATAATGCTCGCTTGCTCTAAGCCTTCTAACATACGGTTAAAAGACGTACCTTTTGCAACGACAAAAGATGGGATATTTTGCTCTAAAGCGATCGGTGTTTGCATATAACGATGCATTTCCTGCCACACCCACCCCAGCACGGCGGCACTCAGCGCAAACATAATAACAACAAAAATCAGTAACCGTCTCAAACGCTATATTCCTCTTTCAGTAACGCCTGTATTCTGCGTGTATGCGGGCCTATTTGCCATTCCATCACCTCTAGCTTCCTGACAGGCCAAATATCTATTAATGAGTTACAAATAAAAACTTCTTCGGCCTTTTTCAGTACTGTCTCAGTAAACCGGCCTGTAAGCACAGGATTGTTCTGTCTAGCAGCAATATCAATAACAGTCTGACGTAGCACACCAGCGACACCAGATCGATCCAGCTCAGGCGTATAAAGTCGCCCCTGCTCTACCCAGAAGATATTACTCATCGTGCCTTCGATCAGAAATCCGTCAGCATCTTTCATCAAGCCTTCTGAAATATCAGCTGTATCCCATTCTTTTCTTGCAAGCACCTGCTCCAAACGATTCAAATGTTTTATACCGGCAAGCAGCGGATTGATAGACAAAGGTGTATGACACCATCGGAGTACCACACCTTCCATCGCCTTATGCGTAAAGTCCGGTGCTATCGATAAAGATGAGATCGTTGTGGGTCGAAGGTTGTTTGCCGCAAAGTAACCACGCGGCCCTGCCCCCCGGGTGACAGTCAGCTTAAGCACCGCCAGAGAGTGAGGGTTAACGGCTAAAAGATCGCTTATATCAGCCTTAAAGCGGTCTTTAAGGCCATCAGAAGCAATTCCCAAACGCTCACAACCCAGCGCAAGACGGCTAAAATGAGCATCTAACAGCAACGGCTTATTTTGAAAAACTTTAATGGTTTCAAATAAGCCATCGCCATAACACAACCCCCTATCCATCACGCCTAATGAATGGGATTTTTTTCCATTAACCCTTATCAGATCTGACACTTCTGAATCTGGCACTGTCAGATTTTGCGAAAGACAAGAGTACCGTTTGTTCCACCAAAACCAAACGAGTTCGATACAGCGGCTTCGATGACACAAGGTTGAGCGTCATGCGCCACGTAGTTCAGATCACACTCTTCTGATGGATTATCCAGATTAATGGTCGGCGGTGCGACCTGGTCGCGAATAGCTAAAATAGAGAATATTGCCTCAACAGCGCCGGCAGCACCCAACAGATGGCCCGTCATGGACTTAGTTGAGCTCATACGCAGATCTGATACAGAATTACCAAATACTAATTTGGCTGCATTGGTTTCGGCAAGATCACCGGCAGGTGTTGAAGTACCATGAGCATTGATATACTGCACCTGCTCAGGATTTAAGCGCGCATCGCGGATAGCATTAGCCATCGAACTTGCAGCGCCTTCCCCGGTTGCAGGAGGGGCTGTCATATGATGCGCATCATCGCTCATACCTAACCCTGCTAATTCACAATAAATATTCGCACCACGTGCCTTAGCATGCTCATACTCTTCGATAACGAGAACACCGGCACCATCGCCCAATACAAAGCCATCACGATCTCGATCCCATGGACGGCTGGCTCTTTGAGGATCGTCATTACGCGTTGATAATGCACGTGCAGCGGCGAACCCCCCCAAGCCTAATTCAGTCGTGGCCATTTCTGCACCGCCAGCGAGCATCACATCCGCATCACCATACTGAATCATGCGCATAGCAGATCCGATATTATGAGTCCCTGTTGTACAAGCGGTCGTGATCGCAATATTCGGACCCTTCAGGCCATACTTGATAGCCAGGTTACCCGAAATCATATTGATAATACTGCCAGGCACAAAAAACGGAGAGATCTTTCTTGGACCACCGTTTTTAAGCGTGTTGTAGGTACTTTCAATCAGCGTAAGTCCACCAATACCCGAACCAACAGCACAACCAATACGCGATGCATTAGTATCCGTTACTTCCAGACCTGAATCTTTAATAGCCTGAGATGCTGCAGCCATACCATACTGAATAAACAGATCCATCTTACGTGCATCTTTTGGATTCATGTATTCCGCAACATCGAAATTTTTTATTGGGGCTGAAAAACGTGTAGAAAACTGAGAAGCATCAAAATGTTCAATCGTCGCTGCCCCACTTTTACCGGCTAGGATACAATCCCAGGTATCCTGGACAGTGTTACCTACCGGCGTCAGCATACCTATTCCGGTAACTACCACTCTTCTGCGAGACATAGCGCCACTCCAGTGAAAAATCCATATAAATAGAAAAGCCGCACTCTACGTATATAGATGCGGCTTTTCGGTAAAACTTTAATCTAATACGGTTCGATTACTGATGAGCAGTTACGTAATCGATTGCCAGCTGAACAGTCGTAATCTTTTCAGCTTCCTCATCTGGAATCTCAGTTTCAAACTCTTCTTCAAGAGCCATTACCAGCTCAACAGTGTCGAGGGAATCTGCACCCAGATCTTCAACGAAGGAAGCAGCGTTGGTTACTTCTTCTTCTTTAACACCCAACTGTTCCGCAATGATTTTCTTAACGCGCTCTTCAATATTGCTCATAGCTCTTCCTATCTTCTTATCAACCCTTCACACCGAAGGTATGAAATCGTGATTTTATTAGAACCCACCTGTACATAGCAAGCAGGCATTTTAAATTCATTTCAGCTGACGGCCAATTATCAACATATTATCGAAAAAAACAATTCCTAAAATCAAATTGTCTGATTTAGCTCATGTACATGCCACCATTGACCTGAATTGACTCCCCGGTAACATAGGCTCCTCCCTCACTTGCAAGAAAACCTACGACCGACGCAATCTCTTCA
The DNA here is from genome assembly GCF_900113275.1 of Neptunomonas qingdaonensis. Classification (GTDB taxonomy): domain Bacteria; phylum Pseudomonadota; class Gammaproteobacteria; order Pseudomonadales; family Balneatricaceae; genus Neptunomonas; species Neptunomonas qingdaonensis. Next base: position 383,699 of record NZ_FOOU01000003.1, on the reverse strand, counting down.
GGGCGCCCCAGACGATTCATCGGAATCTGCGACTGCAAAGCCGCTTTCTGCTCTTCTGGAAGCCCACTGGTCATATCGGTATCAATAAACCCCGGCGCAACACAGTTAACCGTAATATTACGCGAACCAATTTCACGCGCAAGCGCTCGTGTAAAACCTTCCATGCCCGATTTTGCAGCAGCATAGTTAGCCTGGCCAGCATTACCCATTGACGCGACAACTGAACTGACGCTGATAATACGCCCCCAGCGAGCTTTTGTCATACCCCTGAGACAACCTTTAACAACACGATATACCGATGTTAGGTTCGTATTCAATACCGAATCCCACTCATCATCTTTCATGCGTAACATTATATTATCACGGGTGATGCCTGCATTATTCACTAAAATCGCGACAGCACCAAATTCGTCCTGAACGGCTTTAATAACCACGTCTACAGATTCGCTTGACGACACATCCAGCGTTATACCTTTACCGCTAATACCCGCTTGCCGGAGATACTCAGTAATTGAACCCGCACCTGAGTCGCTGGTTGCGGTACCAACCACAATAGCACCCTGGCGCCCCAACTCTAACGCTATCGCTTTACCAATTCCACGTGTAGCACCAGTAACAAGGGCTATTTTGCCTTCAATACTCATTCCAATATCCTTTTCTGTCACAATACCAAAGCAGCTTCAAGACCCGCAGAATCATTAATTGCTTTCAAAACCAGCGGTTTATGAATCTTCTTATTCAACCCAGACAATACCTTGCCAGGACCGCACTCGATAGTCGCCTCTACACCCTGAGCCACCATAGCCTGAACACTATCGGTCCATAAAACCGGGCTATATAACTGAGCCAGCAAATTAGAGATCAACTGCTCTTCATTGTCCGGCTGCGATGCAGACACATTTTGAATAACGGGGATTTCGGGCATGACAATAGTGATATTTGCCAAAGCATCTGCCAATTTCTCAGCAGCAGGCTTCATTAAAGAACAATGAGACGGCACACTGACAGGCAAAGGAATAGCACGCTTAGCACCCGCCTCTTTACAGGCGACAATCGCCCGCTCTACCGCCTCTTTCTCACCCGCAATAACAACTTGCCCCGGGCAGTTATAATTAACCGGAGAAACCACTTGCCCCTGCTGAGCAACCTGACAACTCGCCAGAATGGCATCATCAGCCAAGCCAAGAATAGCGGCCATGGCACCCGTACCGGCCGGTACAGCTTGCTGCATGTACTCGCCACGCAATCTTACCAAAGTAACCGCATCGCTAAACTTAATCGCACCCGAACATACCAGCGCCGTATACTCACCCAAACTATGCCCAGCCATGATCGCAGGCTTTGCTCCGCCTTTTTCAAGCCATAAACGCCACAAAGCCACGCCTGCTACCAACAATGCAGGCTGAGTTCTGTCGGTTTGATTCAGATCAGCTTCCGGGCCATTCTGCACCAGTTCCCATAAATCATAACCAAGAACAGCTGAAGCTTCGGCAAATGTATTTTGGATTATTGGATTTTCAGCAGCTAATTCAGCCAGCATACCTACCTGCTGGGAACCCTGCCCAGGAAAAACAAAAGCAAAAGACTGCGACATAAATGCCCTCAACTCGCTAAAATCTGATAAACAGCATAACCTTCGTTATGCCAAAAAAGTGTGTAGTTTACAATATTGCCAGAAAATATGAACGCCTAATCACTTCGAGACGACAGGTAGCCCGACAAACGCTCACTTATTCTTCCCGGAACGTTTTGCAAAACCTCCGCAATAGCACGATCCAGCGCATAGCCAAAACATCGCTGATCTGCACTTCCGTGACTTTTAATAACGATACCTTGCAGCCCCAGTAACGTTGCGCCATTGCGCCTTGAAGGGTCCAGCTGAACCTGAATCTCCTTTAAGACAGGGCGCGCCAATATCGCTAAAAAACGACGATATAAATTACGCGTAAAACCGAGCCGGACTCTGCGAGAGATCAGACGAGCCAAACCCTCGCTACTTTTCAGCGTAACATTGCCGACAAAGCCGTCACAAACAACAATATCAGCCTTACCGGCAAACACATCGTTTCCTTCAACATAACCGATGTAGTTAAGCCCCTCCTGCTGACGAACAAGATCATTTGCAAGCCTCACTTGCTCATTGCCTTTAACCATCTCCTCACCAACATTCAGCAAACCAATCGTAGGTTGAGGCTTATTATCAACTGCCTCAACCATCACACTGGCCATGATCGCAAACTGCAACAGATGCGCCGCACTAGAATCCACATTTGCGCCTAAATCCAGCATATAACAATGGCCATTCATGGTAGGCACTGAAGCAATAATAGCGGGCCGCTCAATGCCGGGCAGCATCTTCAGGGTCAGCCGCCCAAACGCCATCAAAGCACCCGTATTACCTCCACTGACGCATGCATCCGCCTGCTTTTCAGCGACCGCTTTAACCGCAAGGCCCATTGATGAGTTCTGCCGATGACGAATAGCCGATGATGGCTTTTCATCCATAGAAACCGAGTCACCAGAGGGCACAAGCACCAGCCTGGACATGATAGATTCAACAAACCGCTGTTTTGACAATAGGCTTTCTAACTGATCAATTTCGCCAATCAGTAAGATTTTAAGATAAGGATAACGTTCTAATGCGGAAAGGCATGCAGGGAGGATTACGTGGGGACCGAAGTCCCCACCCATCGCATCAACCGAGAGAGTGACGCGATTCAACAACGATATTATTCGCTATCTTGATTTACAACCTGACGGCCGCGGTAGAAACCGTCAGCTGTCACTTGGTGACGACGGTGAACTTCACCTGTCGTTGCGTCTACAGATAATGTCGGACCAGTCAAAGCATCGTGGGAACGACGCATATCGCGACGTGAACGAGACTTTTTGCTTTTCTGTACTGCCATGGTGAGTTAACTCCTAAATCATTTCTTATTGGCCTTAAGCTGGGCCAATACTCTAAACGGGTTCGGTTTTTCATTTTTTGGCTCTTCAGCCATATCCGCATCACCGAATTGGGTTTGAATACTACAATCTGCATGGTATGGAACTAACGGCAGACTGAGAATCAACTCCTCTTCAATGACGTGCAATAGCTCGATCTCTTCGTCCTCAACGATCAATGGATCATAATAGCGAGGCAGTTGCTTTGCCTTCTCCTCATTGAACGCGATAGCCAGATTGAACTCAGCCTGGACATCGACTTCGACCGCTTCCAGGCAACGCTGACACGTCATGTGAACATGACCTTTGGCATCACCTGTTATAATACGAATCCTTCGTTCATCCAGCGAAAAAAGTAGATTGACATCAATAACATCACCATCTTGACACAGATAGGATCTTACTCGTGGCATCTCTTTTACACTGACCTGACCGGCAATTCGGACTTCCCGCTCAGCAAGCTTTCGCGGATCAACTATTTTCGGTATGTTACCGTACGACATAAGCGCGCAATTCTAGGGCCCAGCGGCCCTCCTGTCAAAGGAAAATGAGGTTTCGTTCTTAAAAACGTTTACTATTTTACGCGTTTGCACATCAATAGATAAGTCCTTCAGGAAAAGAAACATGCAACCACTGGTTTTAGCCTCCAGCTCACCTTACCGTCGCGCCCTTTTAGACAAGCTTCAACTGCCCTATCGCTGCCATAGCCCGAACATTGACGAGAGCCGGCATCCCGGTGAAACGCCGCAACATCTGGTGATGAGACTTGCTGAAGAAAAAGCACGCGCCGTTGCCATAAACCACCCCGGTAGCATTATTATCGGCTCCGATCAGGCGGCTGTACTCAATGAACACGTGATGGGAAAACCAGGCAGCAAAGAAAAAGCCATTCAACAACTACAACAAGTTTCAGGCAAGCGTGTCACTTTTCTGACAGGCTTATCAGTCATGGATACGCGTAACACCACAATTCAAACAGAGGTCATTCCTTATCATGTGTACTTTCGCCTCCTTAACACAAAGATGATAGAAAACTATATCGACAAAGAGAATCCACTGGATTGCGCCGGCAGTTTCAAATCTGAAGGGCTTGGAATAGCTTTATTTGAAAGACTGGAAGGCGATGACCCTAACGCACTGGTAGGCTTACCGCTGATCTGTTTAACAAGCATGCTCCTTAACTGTGGTATATCTGCGATATGACATAACTGCCCGGACTCTTAACAAGAGGCTTTTAACAAAAGGCTCTGAAAACCAGGACTCTTCAACCGAGCGATTAAAGCCCGCACTATAAAAAAGGGGCTGTATAAACAGCCCCTTTTTAGTATTAGTAGTCCCTTTTGGATGCCTATATAGGCCCGCTAGAGCAGCTCCTCTGCAGCCCCTCTATAATCCAGAGCTGCTCCTTAGCGCAATGAATAGCCGCTCGTCAAACCCATCTGAGCCGCCAAGGTCTTACCAAATGAGACGCCGAATTTTTCAATCACTTTATCCAATGGAGACATTTTAGAAGAATAATCAATAAGCTTTTCCTGGCCAACAATCTCCCGAGCCACGAAACTGGTACTTCCCAAGCCATCAATCAAGCCTTTTCCAACAGCCTGCTCCCCCGTCCACACCAACCCGGTAAACAGATCAGGTGCGTCAACCAACCTATCGCCACGACCTTTTTTCACCTGATCAATAAACTGCTGATGCGTTGTATCCAAAACCGATTGCCAAAATACTTTATCGCTCTCTTTCATCGGACTGAAGGGATCAAGAAACCCCTTATTTTCGCCCGCCGTCATAGCACGGCGCTCGACACCGACTTTATCCATCAGGTCAACGAAACCAAACCCACCCGAAACAACCCCGATAGAACCTACAAGACTGGCTTTATCGGCATAAATTGCATCCGCCGCTGCGGCAATATAGTAGGCACCAGAGGCACCGATATCCATAATCACGGCATACACTGGCTTAGCCGGATATAAAGCACGTAAGCGCTTTATCTCATCATAAACATAACCAGATTGCACCGGACTGCCACCAGGACTATTAATACGTAAAATCACAGCCTTAGCTTTATCTTCTTTAAACGCATCGCGCAGAGACCAGATAATACTATCCGCATTGGCAGCATCATCGGCAGAGATGGGACCAGTAATTTCGATAACAGCCGTATGCTCGCCTGTTTTGCCTGGCAAGTCACTTGTAAAAGACGTATTAAAATAATAGATGCCTAAAATAGCGATCAGATACGCAAAGGTCAGGGCTTTAAAAAAGATTCCCCAGCGCCGCGCCCTGCGCTGCTCAACAAACAATCCATTGAGCATTTTCTCAATCAGCTTCCACTCTTTGCCAGCACCCTTGCTCGCCGCTTTTTCTAACGTTTTATCCAACGCTTCATCCTTTTCTTCATCCCAATGATTTTCACTCACACCGCTTCTCCTGATTTCAAATCCAGCCATTCCTCCAGATCTGGAAAGGCATGCATTTCCAGAACAGGATTATATTGCTTCAAACGATTTATATGGTGCGCGCCATAGCTCACAGCGATGGTATCCATGCCGGCCTTAACACCCATTTTCAGATCAAATTCTGTGTCACCAATCATCACGGCATCGTCGGCAGAGATTCCGCTCGCTATTAAGATCTCTTCCAGCATATGAGGATGCGGCTTAGAGGTTGTTTCATCGGCACAGCGGGTAATTTCAAATAACCAGCCCAGACCCGTATCGGCTAACACACGATCCAGGCCATGCCGGCTTTTACCCGTAGCAACAGCGAGCCGATAACCTTTCTTATGAAGACTTTCAAGCGTTTGCTGTACACCAGGAAATAACGATGCAGGCGTGTTATCACCTTCCATATAGTGGTATACATAGCGGTCACGCATCGGCACCAACAGATCACTACTGATACCTGGATACAATGCCTGTATCGCTTCAGGCAGTCCCAATCCGATAATCTCTCTGGCTTCATGATCCTGTAAGTGCCTGAGGTCCAGATCTCTGGCAGCCGACTGCATACTGGATACGATGCGTGCGGTCGAATCAATCACAGTGCCATCCCAGTCAAAAATAAGTAACGAATACACAATAGTTATCCTACAATCCGAAAAATCAACTTACTAAGAAGTATACGACACATATTGGAGACACACGTTCAAAATATAAGAGGCTTAACATTGATAAGCGCCGGACAATAACACAAGCCGGCTTAATACGAGGACATTCGGACTAAAAGATTTTAAAGCGGTCAATAAAAAGGGCGTAAACAGGATGCTTAAACGCCCGCTTACACCCTTAGGTAGAGAAGATTATGTCTGGTGGCAATTACAACGCCATCAGCTTTCCTGAATAACCGGACGAATATGCAACTCACTCACATCTATGTAGTCAGGTTGCGTTATCGCATAAAAAATAGCATTAGCTATATCTTCAGGCTTTAGAATCGCTGAACCTTCGGCGTACATATTAGCCTTTACCGCATCACGAATTTTCTCATGCTGAATGCTATCAGGAAGCTCCGTAGCAACTGCGCCGGGCTGAATATCCGTTACCCTTACACCATAACGAATCGCCTCTTTTCGCAAGGTATCTGAAATAGCACGCACAGCATGCTTGGTTCCGGCATATACCCCGGCGCTGGGGTAGGTTTGGCGAGCCGCAATAGAACTAATATTAACAATATGACCATTTTTACGTTCAGCCATGCCAGAATAAACCGCATGAATAGCGTAAAGCACACCTTTAATATTAACGTCTATCATCTGCTCCCACTCATCAAGCCTCCCTGCCAATATTGGGCTAATAGGCATGGTACCGGCATTATTGATTAAGACATCAACACCGCCTATCGCAGCAAGTTTTTCACCCACAGCAGCCATTCCGGCACGATCAGAAACATCAACAGGCTCTACATTTACAGTAACACCCATTAATCGTAATTCATCTGCCAACAACGCTAAGCGATCTTCACGACGCGCACTCAGCACTAAAGAAACACCTTCGCTAGCCAATCGCCTTGCCGTGGCTTCACCGATACCCGAACTGGCACCGGTAATCCAAACCCTTTTGCCCTTTAGCATGAACAATACTCTCCGTTAACGATGCTTAAAATCCGGCTTACGCTTTTCAGCAAACGCCGTCATACCTTCTTTGCAATCTTCAAATGCAAAGGAAGATGCAAAGTTACGACGCTCAAACGCAAGACCGTCACGCAATGACGCATCCACTCCCATATTGACCGATTCTTTTATCATGTAAACAACCGGACGAGAATATGACGCAATTTTACATGCTGTTTTAAAAGCCACGTCAGCTAGCTCATCGACGGCTACAATACGTGATACCAAGCCGCTACGCTCAGCCTCTTCTGCATCCATCACGCGACCACTAAGACACATCTCCATCGCTTTCGCTTTACCCACAGCCTTGGTCAAACGCTGAGTTCCGCCAGCACCCGGAATAGTACCGATACTCACTTCCGGCTGACCAAATTTTGCAGACTCAGCCGCAATAATAAAGTCGCATGCCATGGTCATCTCACAGCCGCCGCCCAGCGCAAAACCAGCGACCGCCGCAATAACAGGCTTACGCGCCTCATCGATTGCACGCCAGCAGTCACGCTGAATATAGGGAAAATCAGCCATATACAGCTGAGGAAAAGTCAGGTCTTTCATCTCATTAATATCAGCACCCGCAGCAAATACCTTATCACCACCGGTGATAATGATGCAGCCAACCTCTTCTGCTTTTTCCAAGGCGTCAACCGCTTCACCCACTTCACGGGTCAGGGTTTGACTCAATGCATTCATCACCTTAGGGCGATTCAGGGTAATCGTCCCAACGCCCTCTTTGATATCAACCAATATTGTTTCATAATTAACAGTTTCGTAATTAACAGCTTCGTAACTCATACTTATTTTCCTTTGCGACAACCCTTTACAACGACTCTTTACAACAACCAATCCAGACGCATTACGCGTGCCGGCGACTCTGTACGACACGGAAACGATTCGCCACAAAGGCCAAGTCAGACAAGCAGGCATTCGCCGCAGGGTTACAACCGGTTGCATGGAAGTCGCTGTAAGCCGCACTCTGGTTAACGAATACACCGCCGGTCAGGTTGCTGCTCAGCGCCACACCGCCGTCCAGCGCGGCCTCTTCTATCTGTTCCTGAACGCTCTCGTTGGTGGTGTAACACCCGAGTGTAATCGCGCCATGCTGTTTGACGGCCTCTGTCGCCAGTGCGATCGATTCGGCAGTGCTGTCTGTTTTGACCACAAAGCTGATCGGACCAAACAGCTCCTGCATGTAGGTATCTTGCTGATCGGCATCAATGCTCATCAACAAAGGGGAACGTAACCGTGCATTCGGAAAGTGCGGATGCGTCAGGGCTTCAGACTCACGCAGCACCGTGCCGAGTGTTTTGCTGTTGTCGATACGCTCCGCCGTCACCGGCGCCTGGATCGCCCCCAGTACCATGGCCGCGCGTTCCGGATCAGAGAGGAATTTGCTGACAGCGGTGGCGATATCATTGGCGACGTCATCAAAGCTTTTATGCCCCTGGTCGGTGTCAATACCGTCTTTGCTGACAAAGATATCCTGCGGTGTGGTACACATCTGGCCGGAGTATAGGCTCAGGGTGAAGGATAAGTTACGCAGCATGCCTTTGTAGTCGTCTGTGGAGTCGATAATCACGGTGTTCACACCGGCTTTTTCGGTATACACCTGTGCTTGTGTGCAGTTCGTTTCTAACCAGTTACCAAACGGTGTGTTGCCGGTAAAGTCGATCAGTTTAATCTCTTCACGTGTGGCCAGTGCCGCGGTGCCGGGCTTGCTGGCGTCTTCATCAATCACCATCGAAACGATGTGAGCAGGCAGACCGTTTTCGCTGAGAACCTCCTGCGCAATTTTGACACTGATCGCGGCGGGCAGAATGGCAGCCGGATGCGGTTTGACAATCACCGGGTTGCCGGTAATCAGATCAGCAAACATGCCGGGGTAGGTATTCCATGTTGGGAAGGTTGAGCAGCCAATCACCAGGCCAATACCCCGGCCCACGGTGGTGAAGGTTTTATTCAGGACTAACGGGTCCTGTTTACCCTGCGGCTTTGTCCACACCGCACTGGCGGGTGTATGCATCATGGCCGTATAGCCATACGCGACCGCTTCGAGTCCTCGGTCTTGGGCATGTGGGCCACCGGCCTGAAACGCCATCATGAAACCCTGCCCTGAGGTGTGCATCACTGCATAGCCGATCTCAAAGCTGCGTTTGTTAATACGTTCGAGTATTTCCAGACAGATAGCGGCACGGCCTTGCGGGCCAATGTCACGCCAGGCTTTGCGTGCATCCTGCATGGCAGGTAGCAACTGATCCAGATCCACCCGCGGGTATTTGACGTTAAGCTCAATACCATAAGGTGATACTTCAGAACCCGTTTCACCGACGATACCCGGCATATCCAGTGCAAAACTCTGGTTGAGATAGCTTTTAAACGCCGCTTCGCCATCGGCATTGGCGGTTTCGCCATAAGCACGCGGGCTGGGGTTTTCTGGGTAGGGCGTCCAGTAATCACGGGTTTTAATGGCATTAAGGGCGGCGTTCAGTGTGTTCTGGTGCTTGTCTAGTAAGGTAGCAAGCTGAGGCGTCATCACGTAGCTCATGAGGATTCTTTGTCCTTGTTCTGTGTCGGTTCTGTATAGAAAGTTCTATATAGAAAGTTCTGTAGGGGGCTTTTTTATATATTCTTTATATATTTTTTATATGCTCTTTGTACGCACTTTTAAGATAAATGAACCATACACCAAAGCTTATGATACATAAAGAACGTCTTTAGTTATAAATATTGTATCCCTTAACAAAGAACTATAACCTCTGCTTTTCGATTTGCGTGCACCTTCGGCGTTGATGCACGAAGACTTTACTCTGCTTAATAACAAAATAATTTCGGTGTACCTCATCCGCGCTTTTTTTTATTTTGGCAATAATCTTTTGCCAATTTATAGCCTGTTATAACCGACTAACCTTGAGTAAAGTCACCCTCTACACCTGCGAAAGGAATGTTGATGTTTTTACCTACCTCTCTGGCAACCATACTTATTCTTGCCTCTGTTGTTGCTCTGGGGCCTCTATCTACCGATATGTACCTACCAGCTCTGCCAAGGCTAACAACTGAGCTGAATGCCTCTATCGATCAGGTACAAATTACGCTATCCATCTTCTTCGGCGGCTTTGCTGTTGCTCAACTATTATATGGACCTTTGGCCGATCGTTTTGGACGTAAATCAGTTTTACTAGGAGGGCTATTTCTTTTTACGGCAGCGTCCTTTGGTTGCGCAACAGCCACCACAATTGAGGAGCTTATCTTGTTTCGCTTCCTGCAAGCACTTGGCGCTTGTGGCGGTCCGGTACTTGGGCGCACCATGATTCGTGACATATACGGACCGACGCAATCAGCCCGCGTACTCTCGATGATGGGTACTATTATGGCGCTGGCACCGGCCGTTGCACCCATCGTTGGTGGTTATATGCTCTTAGTCTTCAATTGGAGTGCTATTTTTATCTTTTTAGGAGTCTATGGTGCAATTGTCACCCTGATTATCATGTTTAAGGTTCAGGAGTCGCTGCAACCTGAAAATATTAGCAGCCTGCATCCAATGTCCATCTTAAGAAACTATAACCAACTGCTTCACAGTCGTATTTTCCTTGGCTATACACTCTGTTGCAGCTTTATCTTCTCTGGCTTATTTTCTTTTCTTTCTGGGTCATCATTTGTACTAATCGACTTTTTTGGCGTGCCCGAAGCCAATTACGGCTTCTACTTCACGGCCGTTGTTCTCGGCTATATGTCAGGCGCACAATTTAGCCAACGATTTGGATCTCGTTTTGGCATCAATAAAATATTAATCATCGGCACCTCATTTGCTACAGTATCAGGCAGCGCCATGCTGCTAGCTTCTTTACTTGAAATACATAACCTTTATTGGGTGATTGGCTGCCAGGTATTTTTTATGATGGCTGTCGGAATGGTCATGCCGCAGACAATGGCTGGCGCCATGGGACCCTTCTCTAAAATGGCCGGCACCGCCTCCGCATTATTAGGTTTCACTCAATCAGGTATTGCCGCCATTGTTGGCCTCATTGTTGGCCATAACCACTCAGGCACACCCACCGTAATGGCTGCCAGCATATCGCTTATGGGCATCCTCTCTTTAGCCAGTTATTGGCTGATTATCAGACCTGCGACGACTGAAGCTGAAAGTACACTTGGCAAGCTAACGGATAAGGAATTATCCTGAGTTCAAATAATAAGGAGAACATTATGCTGATTAGCCCAGAAAAATCCTGCCTACTCGTCGTGGATATCCAGGAAAAGTTGGCTCCGGCTATCTTTGAAAGTGAAGTACTGATCAAAAATAGCAAATGGCTCATTGAGATCGCCACCATTCTCAACGTACCTATAATGACGACCGAGCAGTACCCCCAAGGAATCGGATATACCGTTGAAGAACTTAAAAGGATTTTACCCTCAGATAAGACCATGGAAAAAACCCACTTCTCATGTATGGCTGAGCCAAGCTGTCAGAAGATAATTAACGAGAGCGGCGTTGAGCAGATCGTCATTATAGGCACGGAGTCTCATGTTTGTGTAATGCAAACCGCCATACAATTAAAGCAGGAAGCCTTTGATGTATATGTGGTTGAAGATTGTGTATCTTCCCGAAAACCGGCAGATAAAGCCTGCGCGCTGGCACGCATGCGCGGCTGCGGTATTCATATCGTAACGCGTGAAATGGTCGCCTTTGAATGGATGCAAAAAGCCGGCACTGAATCTTTCAGGCACATCAGTAAAAACTACTTACGCTAATTGGCTCCCAGCCACACTAACAGACTCTGCGTTACATTCACTGACGTCAGGGCATGCTAAAACATGCCCAGGCAGAAGAATATTCGAAATATCAACAACCTAGCCATACTTTTATCTCTCTGCAATCCGATAACAGCAAAAAGCCCTGCTGAATTCTCTATAGAATTTCCGCCGATAATTCTAATAACGCAAAAAACTAAATCCCCATGGAGACCGGCGTAAATGCAATCAATTATAGATTCTATAAACGGAATCATTTGGAGCCCTGCTCTTATCTACTTGTGCCTGGGTGCAGGCTTGTTCTATTCAATACTTACCCGTTTTGTACAGGTACGTTTATTTGGTGAAATGTGGCGCCTGCTTTTTTCAGGCAACAGCTCAGACAAGGGCATCTCCTCTTTCCAGGCACTGGCTGTTTCTCTTTCAGGGCGTGTAGGTACAGGTAACATTGCCGGCGTTGCTGCAGCTATCGGTTTTGGTGGCCCTGGTGCTGTTTTCTGGATGTGGGTCGTAGCATTTTTAGGTGCTGCAACAGCCTATACAGAATCAGCATTAGGGCAAATCTACAAAGAAGAACATGAAGGCCAGTACCGTGGTGGTCCGGCTTTCTATTTTGAAAAAGCGATGGGACAGAAATGGTTTGCGTGGATTTTTGCCATTGCTACCATTATCGCCTGCGGCGTCATGCTGCCAGGCGTACAGTCCAACGGTATCGGTAATGCTGCAGAACTAGCGTTTGGTACCGGCGACATTATCAGCACTACCATGGGCGACCTGAGCCTGACTAAAATAATGACCGCTATCAGTATTGTTTTGGTTCTCAGCTTCATCATCTTTGGTGGTGTTAAGCGTATTGCCAGCTTCACTCAGGTCGTTGTACCGTTCATGGCACTGACCTATATTGTTATTGCCTGCTCTGTGATTGCGCTGAATCTTGATGCTTTGCCTGGCGTTATCAGTGCAATTTTCACTGATGCATTTACTCCCATGGCTGGTATGGGCGCAGCTATCGGCTGGGGCGTGAAACGCGGTGTTTACTCAAACGAAGCCGGACAAGGCACCGGCCCTCACGCTGCTGCTGCGGCTGAGGTTGATCATCCCGCACAACAGGGTCTTGTTCAGTCTTTTTCAGTCTACATTGATACCTTGTTTGTATGCTCAGCGACTGCATTTATGATCCTGATCACTGGCGCTTACAATGTACATGGTGCTGGCGAAGGCATATTCCTGGTGCAAAACTTAGCATCCGAAATTGCAGCAAACAGCCCTGCTTATACACAGACAGCCGTTGAACAAGTACTGCCCGGTGTAGGCAAACCCTTTATTGTGTTGGCGTTATTTTTCTTCTCGTTTACTACGATTCTGGCTTACTACTACATTGCAGAAACGAACCTTGCTTACCTTAAGCGTACGCTGAAATTGCCTGGTTTTGACTTTTTACTGAAGTTTACCCTACTAGCAGCTACTTTCTACGGAACCGTCAAAACAGCTAACCTTGCATGGGGTCTGGGTGACATCGGCGTAGGACTGATGGCATGGTTGAACATTATCGGCATTCTAATCATCTTCTTCATCTCTAAGCCGGCGGTAAAAGCGCTGAAAGATTATGAAGCACAACGTAAAGCAGGTGTAAAAGAATACACCTTCAACCCAGAGAAGCTCGGCATCAAAGGTGCTGACTTCTGGGTTAAACGTTATGCCAAACAATCTGGTAAATCTCAGGCCAAACAGCCAGAAAAAGAACTCGAAAAAGAGCTGGAAAAAGAGATCGCGTAACCTTTAATACAGCTCAACAGTATTAGCTAAACTGTATTAGCTTAATAAGGCCGCTGACTTCAGCGGCTTTTTTATACCAACAAGAATATTCCGCAGGTTTTCCTGCCGGATACCATCACTATTCGCTGCCTCCCACATTTCTTCACTTTCCTATGACACTCCTTCACACTCACTCAAAAAAAAGACAAAACTTTATCCGCTGTAATACAGCCAGGTTTATCCTGATCAGTACTCCCCGATAATCGGAGTTATTGATACCTGTCAATTACGTTTGATTGACGCAAGACTAAAGTAAGTGCATAGCAACAAAGGAGCTACTCAGGTGATATCCAGACCGAACCCCGCGAAACGTGAATGTCACGCTGAAGCCGATACGCTCGTTTATACTATCGACAATCGTTTATACGTAAACTTAACCGACCGCTGCACCCTTGCCTGTCGTTTTTGCCCTAAACATAATGACAGTAAGGACGTTCATGATTACAACCTTACCTTGTCTGAACGCCCTGATGTGCAAAAAATAATCGAACTTATTGGAGATCCCACTCAATATGAAGAAGTGGTTTTTTGCGGATACGGAGAGCCCACTCTGCGCCTCAATGCATTAATTGAAATAGCAAATGCTGTAAAAGTAAACGACGGCAAAACACGATTAAACACTGACGGGTTAGCTAACTTATTTCATAAGAAAAATGTCATTCCATTGCTCGCCACCTGTATTGATGCAATCTCAATTTCACTCAATGCACAGAACGAACATCTCTATACACAGCATTGCGCGCCTAGCTTGCCACACAGTTTTCCTGCCGTACTTTCATTTATAGAAGATGCAGCGCAATCGATACCGGACGTTACCGCCACCGCCATCGATGGTTTAGAAGGGGTAGACATTCATGCGTGTGAAACACTCGCTGTTGCACGCGGTGCTAAATTCAAAGCCAGGATGCTCGATATTGTAGGCTAAAAAATATCGATAAAATATTTTAAGCTTTTGTTTTATATTTAGATTTATATTTACTGCAGAGAATTTGTAAAAATATAATGGTGTCTTGTCGCGTCATAGGAGAGCCCAAAAAATAGCCCTGCACAATATTACATCCTTGATCTTTTAGTGCCGCCATTTGCTCTTGTGACTCTACACCTTCCGCAACAACTTCCAACCCCAAGGACTGCGCCAGAGCAATCGTTGCTTTTACGATCATCTCATCGTTGACATCATGTAACATGTCTCGAATAAAACTTCGGTCAATTTTTAACCGACAGGCACTGAGTTTTCGCAGGGTCACTAATGACGAGTAGCCGGTACCGAAATCATCAATGGCTATTCGTAAGCCATGATTCACATAATTTTCGAGCAATTCAATCGTCTTTTGTGACGCATCCATACATGCGGATTCAGTAATTTCGACCTCAAAATGATGCAGAGGAATACCTGAGTCCTTCAGCAAGGATAAAAGACGTGCTATACCTTTTTCACTGCGTAATTGTACAGGGGAAAGATTAAACGATACCGTTCCAAAATCCAGTCCAGCCTCTAGCCATTGAGCGACTTCGATGCACACATGTTGTGCTACCCAGATGCCAATATCATCAATCATCCCGCGCTTCTCAGCGACAGGAATAAAGGTTAAAGGAGAAATAACGCCCTGCTCAGGATGTGTCCAACGCAGCAGCGCTTCAAATCCAACTAACAAACCACTTTCACAATCAAATTGTGGCTGATAGACCATGTAAAGCTGTTGCAAAAATCGAGCACTGCTGAGCATATGCGCCAATTCAGCCTCTTTCTGAACACGCTCTGTCATTTCTGACTGATAAAAAACATAGCGCCCCCGGCCCTGCTCTTTGGCTCGGTACAAAGCAACATCAGCACGCGAGATCAGTTCATCGACAGATACATCGTCATCGCAAATAACAATCCCTATGCTGGTATTGGTCTTAAGTTTATTACCCGCAACATCAAAAAAATAATCGAAACATCCAATCACTTTTTCCGCCAAAGCAGCGATATCTGACGGGTCATGAATATTACTTTGTAAAACGGTAAATTCATCCCCGCCGAAACGGGCAAAGGTATCGCAGGAACGCAGCACTTTTTTAATCCTGCGAGCGACTTCAATCAATAACTGATCTCCGGCTGGATGACCGAGCGTATCATTGATCTCTTTAAAATGATCCAGATCCATCATAAGCAGCGCCGAAAGCTGACCAGACCTGCGCCCTTGCAGAATATCATGCTCAAAACGGTCAAGAAAAAGTCGACGATTCGGTAAGCCTGTCAATGAATCATGAAATGCCAGATATCTGATCTGCTCCTCTACCTGCTTGCGCTGCGAGATATCATGAAAAGTAACCACCGACCCAACAATTTCTTCATTCAGGTAGATAGGCGAACTCCAGTATTCAACCGGAAATGGCTGATTATCTTTACGCCACAATACGTCTGCTTCTATCCGATAACTTTTTCCCTTACGGATCGACATCAGCATATAGCAGTCCTCTTTAGAAATAGGAGTGCCATCTGCATGCGAGTGGTGAATCAATCCATGATTATCTTTCCCGACCAGTTCATCAGGATCATAACCAAGCATCATCGCGGCGGCAGGGTTAATAAAGGTAGTAATTCCGTTGCAATCCAAGCCGAAAATACCTTCATTACTATGCTCTAATAATAAACGTGAACGGTGCTCCGCTATTTTCACCGCTTCTTCATAACCGAGACGATCACGAATATCTTTAAAAACAGTGATCATATAATTTTTATCGTGGTATGAAAAATGGCTCGAAGACACCTCAATAGGAACTTCCTCACCACTGCGAAGCAGATGTTTTGTTTTCACCGCAACTGTATTGTTCTTAATATTCTTCCAGCGACGCTGTAAGCGGCTTTTAGGGAAATCGGGATCCCAGTCATAAATATGAGTTTGGTAAAGCTCAGCAGTCGAAATGCCAAAATGCTTAAGGGCCGCAGAATTAGCATAAATAATCCGAAAATCCTCATCGGGAGAGGTACAGATTATCGAATCCAAACTGTGATCAACCATCGCATTAACGAGAGACAACTGACTACTCATCAATGCATGTTCCGTGATATCACGACTGACACCCAGTACACCTACCTGATCAATATCGGGAATATAAAGAGGTATGCGTAACGTATCCAATAGCACCCGGCGCCCATCCGGATAAGTCACCCATTCATCATGGCGCAAGGGCGTCTGACTTTGTAGCATCTGTTTATCAAAGTAGTGGAAAGTATTAGCGGTTACCGCATCAAACAACTCGCTATCAGTTTTTCCTACTAACGCGGCTTCTGACTTATCACTAAATTCCTCAAAGGCTTTATTACATCCAATAAAAACAGAGTCGCTGCTCTTGAAGTAAATAAGATCGGGAATAGAGTCAATCAACGTCCGTAACCGCTGCTTTTCCAACTGTAGCGTTTGTTCGGATAAACGTTGCTCTGTGATATCAGTACCCGACGACAAAATCCCGATACGCTGCCCATTCGCATCTTCGAGCACACGGTTATACCAAAGAATCAGTCGCTCCTCTCCGCCTCGCGTTACCACGGGCTTTTCTACTTGCTGGTTAGGATAATGACGGCTGCCCATCAAACGACTAAACGCTGATTCAGCAATATGTTTACCACTTTTGGGAAGAAAGTTTTCGAACCAGTTGAGGCCAAGCGCATCCTGTTGGTTTGTCTTCAGCAATTCACACGCAAAACGATTCAATAACGTTATGTTTCCACCCTGATCCAGGGTAACCAAAATAACACCGGCCATATCGAGATAGTAATTTGCTCGCTGATGCTCCTGTTCAAGCGCCGCAATCACTGATTCTTTATCCGTATAATCTGAAGGCCTGTAAACGCTATCCTCAATAATGGCTGTGGGCTTTTCAGGTAGGCTGGTAACAAGAAATTGCAAATAGAGTTGGTCTGCAGCCGCAGGCAATGGCCCACTGCTATCAAGAGCGCTATCCAATAAAACAGATACTTTTTGAAAACGCCCCTGATTATCCATTATCCGTAAGACTAATAGTTCAGGAAAGCGGCGTTCGGATTGCCACTGAGCCAGCGCTGCCTGCCAAAGCGACAGATCGGCAGTGTGAATCATCGCCGTTAGAAACGTCGTTTTACCCCACAAGATTGCTGCACAACCAAGAAAGAGGTCAGAGTCACATTGCGTGATACTGAACTGATCCTGAGTTATGTCGAAACACCCTCGCATAACACCTATCCTATTTAGGGGGGCATTTATACTTCCGGACATACTGACACTCATCGATCGCTCATTTTTATTTATTCTTAGTAATAATCATGCACAACAGATCTGATGAATATGATTTATTTTTAAGCTAAATTATAACACTCATCATACACATGAGCAGTCTTTAGGCGGGATTTAAACGCAGGTTTGAAGATAAGACAAAAAAAACGGCTAAAAGTCACTTGCTTTTAACCGTTTTTTTATTAAAAAACTAATGGCTAATACTTTTAGATAAAGTAAGTTTTTAACGGCGGAAACCCGTTAAACTCGACTGAACAATAACTACTGGTATACGCCCCCGTAGCCATCCAATACAAGCGATCACCTATTTCCAAAGAAAGCGGCAATTCGTATTTATGATTTTCGTACATGATATCCATGCTGTCACATGTCGGCCCCGCCAGCACAACCGCTTCCTCCTCACCCTCGCATTCCGTATAAAGCGGGTATTTAATACACTCGTCCAGGGTTTCTATCAGACCGTTAAACTTACCAACATCCGTATAGACCCATCGCTCCATAGCTGTTTGTGATTTTCTGGAAATAAGCACTATTTCAGATACGATAACACCAGAATCACCTAGTAAAGAACGGCCAGGCTCCAAAATAACCTCGGGTACCAGATCCGGAAAATCTTCTGTGAGGTAGCGGGTTATCTCTTCAACATAGGTGCTGAAGTCGTTTGTTTTCTGAATATACTGCGCTGGAAAACCGCCGCCCATGTTAATCATTTTTAAAGCGATGCCATGTTCACTAAACAACCGTTCAAAAACAACTTTTACTTTAGCAATAGCGCCATCCCAGGCATCAATTTCACGCTGCTGAGAACCCACATGGAAGGATATACCGTAAGGCTCTAAACCCAACTCTTTAGCCAGTGCCGCTAATTCAATAGCCATTTCAGGACTACAGCCAAATTTACGTGATAATGGCCAATCAGCACCCTCAGAGCCTTCTGTTAAGATGCGAACATAGATACGGGACCCCGGTGCAAATTCTGCAATATTGCGTAAGTCTGCTTCTGAATCTGTAGAAAAAAGACGAACGCCTTTCTCATAAAAATAAGCTATATCTTTACGTTTTTTAATGGTGTTACCAAAGCTGCAGCGATCAGCTGAAACATTGCACTCCAGAACTTTATCTAATTCATAAACTGAAGCAATATCAAAATTTGAACCTAAATCCGCCAGCAAGCTAAGCACTTCTTTAGCTGGATTGGCCTTTACCGCGTAATAGATACGTGCATAATCAAAGCCTTGTTTAAGTTCAACATACTTTTCACGTACCGTATTCAAATCTACAACAATAAAAGGAGTTTCTTTATTGTCGGAAAACGCTTTGATTTTATTCCAATTTTCAGGAGATAAATTTTCTGGATGTTTCACTACTTATATCACCTCACAATTAACTTTCTTTAGTTTTCATGAAAAAAGCCCGTATCAGATATCCTTTACGAGCTAAACTACAGCCTGATAAATCTACTAGCGAACAGCGTTAACACCTAGCATTTTCGCGAGTATAAATTAAACGTAAATGATAGCAATATGCTGGTGAATTAAATTCCGCCACCATGCGTTACAACCCGCTCAATCTCTGCAAAAGACTTGGCTTCATACATTATATCGAAGCCTATTTTCAGCTTTCTGGACACATCACTTGCTGAGATAATACCGCGAATCCGTTTCACCTTCGCTAAGCCTTCATCAATGACTAAAATATGCTGTTCTCCTGAATCTTTAAGGGTCAGCATGACATCACCTATTTTTGAATGTTGTAACTGCTCGAAGGTAAGCGCCTGTAATTGCTCTTTTGCTACCATGACATGTTTCACCAGCACATACTCACGAGGAATGCCGTGTGTCTGCATATAAGACATCACTCGGCTTCCCATGATATCGCGTGAAGTAATCACCCCACTGAAAGCATCATTTTTATCGGTCGCAAACAACAGCCTTACATGCTGGTTTTTCATCCATTCAAGCGCTTCATCGACCTGAACTTCCTGAGAAACTTTGACCGGATCTACT
The DNA here is from genome assembly GCF_900113275.1 of Neptunomonas qingdaonensis. Classification (GTDB taxonomy): domain Bacteria; phylum Pseudomonadota; class Gammaproteobacteria; order Pseudomonadales; family Balneatricaceae; genus Neptunomonas; species Neptunomonas qingdaonensis. The sequence goes on along the minus strand of NZ_FOOU01000003.1, from coordinate 363,816 downwards.
TTCTCAAAATCTGTCATAACATCGGTAGACGGACTGGTTAAACTGATAGGAGCCTGGAGTTGCTCCGGGGAAAGGAGATGCTTTACATCAGCTATCTCCTGTAAACGAATGTGACGAAATGATTCCAGCATCGGTGAACTCCTTTCTGTTATTTTTAGAGTATGAAGTCTGGTAGGATCTAACAACATCTTATTACGACAGCATAGACAGCTTTTTAAGAAAGGTCACCTCTTATACGCGCCGGAAAAGCCATCTTTAGCCTTAAGCATCATATAAATAAAACGGTCCCTCTGACATTACTAAAGCACTGCCAAATACCTCGACGCGACTCATAGTCGTAGCCAAAGGGTTACCACTAAATCACAGCCGTTTTCTATTCACTACTATCCACGCCAAAATGGCTTCTGTGCTTCTGACAAAGCATCTTCAGGACTGATCCCAATATCCTTCAAAGCGCGCCGATCCAGTGCGGCCAGTTGACGGCGTGAATGCTGACGCTGCTGCAACGCACCTAATCTCTGCAAAATTCTTCTAAGCATTTCAATGATAATCATCACTGTACCCTCCTGTAGTTGATGATAAATATCTTATGCCGTAAACTGAAATCATTACAGATTTAGCTTCAATTACTTTAGACGAATACAGATAACCGGCACAGATGACTGTATTGGTAATTTTTTAACAAATCTGTCATGCAGTTATCATTGAGTCAGCGGCGTTATTAACCAATAAAGAAGGCAAGGCAAGGAAATGAAACTTTATGAAAAAGTAGCGCACGCCATTGAAGAACGTATAGAGCAATCTTTTTATCAAGCCGGAGAGAAGCTACCTTCGATTCGGGCATTAAGCCTAACCCATGAAGTTAGTATATCTACCGCTCAGGAAGCGTACCGGTTACTGGAAGATCAAGGTTGGGTTGAATCACGCCCCAAATCGGGTTTTTATGTCGTCAATCGACAAAAAGCCCCTCAGCAGTTGCCCGACCTGTCCCGTCCAACACAAACACCGATAGAAGTGTCTCAATGGGAAGAGGTGTTAAACCTGCTATGCGCCAGTACGACGGCAGATATTGTGCAGCTCAGCCGCGCCATCCCAGACCTTGAAGCGCCCACATTAAAACCATTAATGCGTATCATGTCAGATTTAAACAAGCACGGCGGTGGCAGCATACTCTCGTATGAAGACCTCAGAGGTGCGGATTGCCTGCGTTTACAAATAGCACGCTTGATGGTGGATTCTGGCTGTCGTCTGCATCCAGACGATATTATTACTACCGCAGGATGCCAGGAAGCACTGTCTGCCAGTTTACGCGCTGTCACTCAACAAGACGATGTGGTCGCTGTGGATTCGCCTAGCTTTTATGGCTCCTTACAGGCCATTAAAGCACTCGGGCTAAAAGCGCTGGAGATCCCCACCCACCCTGAAACCGGGATTAGTATCGAAGCCCTGGAACTGGCAATGGAGCAATGGCCGGTCAAAGCGATACTGATCACTCCTACCTGCAACAATCCGCTGGGCTATACCATGCCGGTTGAGCACAAACAGCGTTTATTGGAACTCACCTCCCGCTACGACATCCCTATTATAGAAGATGACATCTACGGTGATCTTTCCTATACATCACCCCGCCCTCCCTCTATCAAGTCTTTTGATACAGAAGGACGCGTCTTGCTGTGTTCCTCATTTTCAAAATCACTCGCTCCTGGCCTGCGTATCGGATGGGTTGCACCCGGTCGCTATGTTAATCAGGTAATGCACATGAAATATGTGGTCACTGCCAGCACACCCACCCTACCTCAACACGGCATTGCGGAATTTATCGCCCAAGGCGGCTATGAACGTCATATTCGTAAAATGCGGGCAAAATATCATCAGAGCAGAGATGTGATGATAGGCTGGGTAGAAAAGTACTTCCCCAAAGGAACAAAAATCAGCTATCCCCAAGGCGGCTTCCTGCTATGGGTCGAACTGCCTACAGATATCGACACCGTGGAGCTTAATCAGCGCACCATGAAGCGAGGAGTCAGCATAGCACCAGGCGTGTTATTTTCTGCCTCAGGTAAATACCGCAACTGCATGCGTCTTAACTTTACCGATAAGCCATCTGAAAAGAATGAGAACGCCATAAAACAGGTCGCTACCTGTATACAAGAGATGGTTTCAGAGCTGACTTAATGGTTGATAGAAGCGAAACTAAAAGCCTTACATAAGATAACGGTATAAACATATCCACTAACGGCTGCTCACCTTATAAAGACACTGAAAAGCGCAATTACTTGACCAAAAAATCAGAAAGATAATATGCTTAAATAGACTTAAGTGTCTGATATTGTCTGATACAGCCGCAAATAGGAGCCGTTAATGATCCATTTTCTACTCAACAATCAGCGGCAATCTATTAGCACGATCGACCCCAATACGACTGTGCTCAACTACTTACGCAACGTACAGCGTCGCATGGGTACCAAAGAGGGCTGTGCATCCGGGGACTGTGGAGCCTGTACCGTCGTACTAGCAGAAGTGGAAAATGGCCAGCTAGCCTATCGCTCAATTAACAGCTGCCTGACGCTGCTGCCTGCATTGAATGGAAAACAACTACTGACCGTTGAAGATTTAAAAGAGGCTGATCAACTACATGCTGTACAACAGGCGATGGTTGACCATCACGGCTCCCAATGCGGCTTTTGTACGCCGGGCATAATCATGTCGCTGTTTGCCTATCAAAAAAATGCCTCGCAAAAAAAATCCATACAAAACAATCCCTGTGTTGAATTCAACAAAGCCGAAGCTTTAGCAGCGCTAGCCGGCAACCTCTGCCGCTGCACGGGTTACCAGCCCATAATGAATGCAGCAAAAGAGATCGGCAACCACCATCAGTCAGACAAGTTTGACCAACAAAAGCAGCGGACAATAGACATTCTTAATAGCATCCAGCCTGTCCAATGCCATGCAATCAGCAACGCGCAACACAGCACCACGCACGCATTAAAAACGGCCTTTTCACCCACCACATTGCAAGAACTGGATGAATTATTACAGCAACATCCTGCCGCTCAGCTTCTGGCCGGTGGTACTGACTTAGTGCTGGATATCACCCAAAAACATCAATCGTTTAATACACTCATCTATCTGGGAGAAATCCTGGTACTCAAACAAATAAACCTCACTGCAACCCATATCGAGATCGGCGCTGCCGTTCCGCTCAGTCAATGCCATTCGGTGATTGCTGAAGAATATCCAGACTTTGGTCACTTATTAGAACGTTTTGCTTCACTGCAAATTCGTAACCAGGGCACACTCGGAGGAAATATCGCCAATGCCTCTCCGATTGGCGACGCACCTCCCGCACTCATCGCCGCAGGTGCTATTTTGCAGTTACGTATAGCCGGAGTAAGGCGCTTTCTGCCGATAGATGAGTTCTTTGTTGATTATCGGAAAACGCAATTAGCGCAAGGTGAATATATCGAAAAGATTATTCTTCCGCGTAAGCCGCAAGACTCTATTTATCGTGTTTATAAGATATCGAAGCGACTCGACGATGATATCTCGGCTGTGTGTGCTGCTATCCATATCAAGATAAACCATGGCCAGGTTAGCAGCGCCATTATTGCGTTTGGTGGCATGGCGGCCATCCCTAAACGCGCCAGCCATTGCGAGCAAGCCTTACTCAACCAGGTATGGGCAGAAACCACGATTCATCAAGCAATGGACGCCTTACAACACGACTTTGCCCCCCTGTCCGACTTCCGCGCCAGTGCAGATTACCGCATGCGGGCAGCACAAAATATACTGCTAAAATGCTGGATAGAGTCACAATCAGCCCTTAAGCCAAACGCCAATGCAAACCATAAGCCAACCCAAACGCTGCCCCATATACCAACCAGAGTGACGGATTATGTCTAAGCAAGCGTCTCCTACCCCCGTTAAGTCGAGGGCAGAGCTGGAACAGCAACTTACACAGGATCTGAAAAACGGTGTAGGTAAAAAGATTCCTCATGAAAGTGCGGCAAGGCATGTCAGCGGCGAAGCTTTATATGTAGATGATCGTTTAGAATATCCTAACCTGCTACATTTATATGCACGCCTCAGCGAACAGGCACATGCCACTATTGTAAAAATAGACACCTCCCCCTGTGACGAGATTCCCGGCGTTGTCTGTGTCATTACCGCTAAAGATGTACCCGGAAAACTGGATATAGGCGCCGTGTTTGCCGGAGACCCCTTGTTGGCAGATGGCGTTGTCGAATACCTGGGCCAGCCGATACTTGCGGTTGCGGCCAACTCACTCGATATTGCAAGGCAAGCTGCCAATGCTGCCATTATCGAATATGCACCGCTACCCGCTGTACTGGATGTAAAACAGGCGCTCGACAACAAACAATTTGTTCAAGAAAGTCACCAGCACAAACGCGGCGATGCGAGAAAAGCGCTGCAAAACGCCAAGCATCGCTTACAAGGCGAACTGCATGTTGGCGGGCAAGAGCATTTTTACCTTGAGACACAAGTCTCTTCCGTGATGCCAACGGAAGACGGTGGCATGCTGGTTTACTGTTCCACGCAGCACCCGAGCGAAATACAAAAGCTGGTCGCCAGTGTACTTGACCTACCCATGAGTAAGGTTGTTGTTGATATGCGCCGTATGGGTGGTGGCTTTGGTGGCAAAGAAACTCAGGCAGCAGGCCCTGCGTGTATGGCGGCTGTGGTTGCAAACATCACAGGACAACCCGTAAAAATGCGTCTGCCACGTATTGACGATATGATGATAACCGGCAAGCGCCACCCTTTTTATATCGAATATGATGTTGGCTTTGATGATACGGGCAGGTTACAAGGCATCAATATGCAACTGGCTGGTAACTGCGGCTATTCTGCAGACCTGTCGGGTTCCATCGTAGATCGAGCCATGTTTCACTCTGATAATGCGTATTACTTAAGCGATGCTCTCATTACCGGCCACCGTTGCAAAACTAACCTTGCCTCCAATACTGCCTTTCGAGGTTTTGGTGGTCCGCAAGGCATGCTAGCGATTGAAAATGTGATGGATCATATCGCCCGTCATTTAGGTAAAGACCCGTTAGAGATTCGTAAGCGTAATTTTTACGGCAAAACCGAACGCAATATCACTCACTACCAGCAAACGGTAGAAGAGAATTTACTGGACGAGATAATAAGCGATCTGGAACAAAGTTCTTGTTACGCAGAACGTCGCACCGCGATTAAGCAGTTTAACCAATCCAGTTACATCCTAAAAAAAGGGATTGCACTCACCCCGGTTAAATTCGGCATCTCCTTTACCGCGACCTTTCTGAATCAGGCCGGCGCGCTTATCCACATCTACACCGATGGCAGCATTCACCTGAACCACGGCGGCACAGAGATGGGCCAGGGGCTCAATACCAAGGTGGCGCAGATAGTAGCCGAGGAATTTCAGGTCGATTTGGAACGTATCCAGATCACCGCAACTAATACCGGCAAAGTACCGAACACATCCCCGACAGCTGCCTCCTCTGGAGCAGACCTGAACGGCAAAGCCGCACAAGCGGCAGCTCGTATCCTCAAACAACGTCTCAGCGATTTTGCCGCAGCACATTTTGGCGTGGATATTACCGAGATCAGATTCAATAACAATCTGATTCAAGCAGGCGAGCAGCTCATCAGCTTTGATGATTTGGTACAACTCGCCTATTTTGCGCAAGTTTCACTCTCTAGCAGCGGTTTTTATAAAACGCCTAAAATTTTCTACGATCGTGACAAAGCCAGCGGCCACCCTTTCTACTATTTTGCATACGGAGCGGCCTGCTCAGAAGTCGTTATTGATACCTTAACCGGCGAATATAAAGTATTGCGCGCCGATATTCTCCATGATGTAGGTGCATCGCTGAACCCTGCCATCGATATTGGACAAGTTGAAGGCGGCTTTATTCAAGGCATGGGCTGGTTAACTACCGAAGAGCTGGTTTGGAACGAGCAAGGCAAGCTTATGACCAATAGCCCTGCCAGCTACAAAATTCCGGCAGTGGCGGATACGCCGTTAGATTTTCGGGTAAAACTGATCGAAAATCGCAAAAATCCAGAAGATACCGTATTTCATTCTAAAGCCGTCGGCGAGCCACCGCTTATGCTGAGTATTTCAGTATGGTCAGCGATTAAAGATGCGGTATCCAGCTTATCGGGTTATCGAATTCATCCGCTGATAGATGCCCCTGCCACACCAGAAAAAGTACTCATGGGCGTAACAGCATTGCGTCAACAATTGGCGGCGGAGCAGGAGTCATGAACTGGCTGAATACGCTTAATCGCCTGAACAACGAAGGTACAGCGGCAATTCTGATTACCGTCGTAGCAAACCGCGGATCAACACCCCGTGATGCGGGTACTAAGATGATTGTCACCGCCGACGATACATATGAAACCATCGGAGGTGGTCATCTCGAGCACAAGGCAATTAAACAAGCCCGCCAGCGATTAGCAGAACACTGCAGCAGTGCGCAGCTTGAGAGCTACGCATTAGGCGCCAGCCTTGGCCAATGTTGTGGCGGCACAATCCAACTGTTATTTGAACCCATCAATCCGCCTGCGTTACATATTGCGCTTTTTGGTGCAGGCCATGTGGCTAAAGCCTTAATTCCTTTGCTGGGTAACCTTCCCTGCAAAGTCACCTGGATAGATAACCGTGCTGAACAATTTCCCGCCGTATTGCCGTCTAATGTCACCCATTGTGTATCTGAGGAACCCGTAGATGAAGTACCTGACCTGGCCGCTTTCAGCTACTGCTTAGTAATGACCCACAACCACCAGCTAGACCAGGCATTGATAGAAGCGCTTCTAAAACGAGATGACTACCGTTACCTCGGCATGATCGGATCAAACACCAAACGGCGTAAATTCGAACATCGCCTGCGCCACAAAGGCTTTGATGAAAGCAGTATTGCGCAGTTACATTGCCCGGCAGGTCTGGCCTCGGTCTGCGGCAAACTCCCCGGCGAAATTGCCGTCTCCATTGCTGCCGAGCTTATTGCCCATTACCAGATAGCCGCCACAGGCAATAAAACGAAAAGCGCTACACCTGACAAAAATATAACCAGCATCCCGCTCCAACACACAGCATCACTGGCACACAAGCGATGACAACAACTTATTCAGACTCTCTCTTTCACCCTCATGCTCACGCATACCGTGCCGCCATTATTCACACGCTTGATGATCCGGCAAGGGTCGGTATAGATGCCAGCTATCAATACTTTGAAGACGGTCTGCTCATCGTAGAAAACGGACTCATCACAGCAGTAGGCCCTGCTGAAACATTACTCGCCACATTGGCCGCCGAGACACCCATCACTACATTTAAAAACGCGCTGATCACACCGGGCTTTGTCGATACGCATATTCACTACCCGCAAACCGGCATGATCGCCTCTTACGGTGAACAGCTACTCGACTGGCTGAATAACTACACCTTTCCTGAAGAAGACAAATTTGCGGATAAAGACTACGCGGATAACGTCGCAGAGATCTTTTTAACCGAACTACTGCGCAACGGCACCACCTCAGCATTGGTATTTGGCACGGTGCACCCGCAATCGGTCGATGCTTTTTTTGAGGCGGCAGAAAGCCGTAACCTGCGGATGATCGCCGGTAAAGTCATGATGGACCGTAATGCACCTGACACACTCACCGACACGCCAGAAAGTAGCTATCACGACAGCAAAGCACTGATCGAACGCTGGCATGGCAAAGGTCGGCTGCACTACGCCGTGACTCCCCGATTTGCGCCCACCAGCAGCGGCCAACAGCTCACATTAGCCGGCAAACTGCTGAGCGAGTATCCGCAGCTGTATATGCACACGCATCTGAGCGAAAATAGACAAGAAATAGAATGGGTAAAAGCGCTGTTTCCTAATCAAAGCGGCTACTTAGATGTATATGACCATTTTAACTTATTAGGCGAGCGTTCTGTCTTTGCCCATGGCGTACACCTGTGTGATGACGAATGTAAACGCCTGGCCGAAAGCGACTCTGCCCTCGCCTTTTGCCCGACGTCCAATCTATTTTTAGGCAGCGGATTGTTTGATCTGGCCAAAGCAGAGCAACACAATATTAAAGTAGGACTCGGTACTGACGTAGGCGCAGGCACCAGCTTTTCGATGCTGCAAACCCTCAACGAGGCCTATAAAGTGATGCAACTACAGGGCAAAAAACTTAATCCGTTTAAATCCCTCTACCTGGCGACACTCGGCGGCGCGCGCGCACTTAAATTAGAAGATAAAATCGGCACCTTGCAACCCGGTACAGAAGCCGACTTTGCCGTACTCGACTACCACGCCACGCCGCTTATGGCGTATCGCATGCAGCAAACAACCTCAATTGAAGAACGCTTATTTGTACTGATGACACTCGGTGATGACCGTGCCATTAAAGCGACGTATGTAATGGGTGAAGCGGTACACACTCGGGGCTAACCATCACTCAGCTATCACCTGCTTAATCATCACCGAGTCATCCATAGCACATGCCCCCAAGCTATTGCACACTGAGCACCGCAGCGCTATGGTGAAAATAGCGTGTTTAAAAAACAGTCTTTTATAGTAGAAAGCATCAGTAATAGAGCCTTCTTTAATAAATAGTCACTGAAGAAAGAGTTTGAGTTGTCCTTTCTGCTAAATACGGTTCAACGAACAATCTAGCGGGGATCAATCATGACAAACGTAAACGTTAATGAAGCGCAACAGCCTCTGCGAGCTCAATACAAAGCATCGCCTGATACAGCCATGGTAACGGATCATGCCCGCACCTCCGGTCCAGATGCCAGCGATCCCTTTCACTCAATAGTTGAACCGATGCAAGGCTGTGGTGTAAATGTGCCTATTGGTGTCCACCGCGCACTCGGTGGCTTGCACGATGCCCCCACACCCGGCGATATGCTATGTGCAGCACTGGCCGCCTGCCAAGATTCTTCCATCCGTATGGTGGCTAATTTATTGGGCATCGAACTGGAATTTCTTCAAGTAAACGTCGAAGCAACAGTAGATGTACGTGGCGCAATGGGTATAGAAAAGAGCGTCCCGGTAGGTTTTCAAAACATACGATGTACAGTCCAGCTACGTGCCAAAGAAGGTACCGATCCTACCATGCTGCAGAAACTACAAATAGGCGCAGAGCGATGCTGTGTAGTACAACAAACTTTACGTAACCCACCACCAGTGGAAACAGTATTTACTACTGCTTAGCATCTGGCAACACTACTCTGTCGCGCACTGCAGGGTAGAACTACCCAGCCAATTTCGCACTCATACCAGCCATAGTAATGGATAGCTTGTTTTCGACATCAACTCTAGCCGTGATGCTAAACTGTACGTTTGTAACCCTTGCCATTTGTTGGAAGTTAACATCTAATTAGCGGCATAAACCGATACTGATGACACCTGCCCTGAAGAGCCTCTATTAATGATTAGTAAATATTTTCCACATATCCTTGCTGGAACCTATCTGATTTTTTCGATTGTGTTGGCTATCAACCCGGTTTCACGTGATGTGTGGATCGCAGAGATCATCCCTGTCGTTGTGATCTTCCTGACTTTTGTGTTTACGTTCCACCTATTCCGCTTCAGTAATCTGGCTTATGGGTTGGTTTTTATCTGGATCTTTTGGCATACGGTTGGCGGACATTACACATTTGCCAATGTCCCTTTTGGCTGGGTAACGGAGCTGCTGGGCGCTGAGCGCAACCATTTTGATCGCATAGGTCATTTTACCATCGGATTTTATGCGTTTGCGATGGCCGAGTGGTTATTACGTAAAGGCGATTGCGGTTTTAAATTAGCGATGACATTTAGCTTGTTCTTCATTATGAGTGTTGCTGCCGCTTATGAAATTATTGAGTGGTGGTATGCTGCGCTCGAAGGTGGTGATGCAGGTGTTGAGTTCTTAGGTTCGCAAGGTGATATATGGGATGCTCAAAAAGATATGCTATCCGATACATTAGGTGCTATTAGCTCGCTTGTACTCTTTTACTTTTATCGACCAGACCAAAAACTACAAGACTGATAGAACAAGCTTAATAGTACCTAGCACAAAGAAAAGAATATAAAGCAACAATGAACTGCATAACCCCGGGTTAATTCAGGGCCATGCAGATCGTCAGGGAATATAAATCCAGGCAGATAAGTCAAGGAGGATGGTTAGATGAAAAAATTACTACTTATTGGATTGCTCGGTTTTGGTGGATGGCAGTATTATTCAGATAATCAGACAGGAACCCACTCACTTCCAAGCATCTCATCATTCGCACCCGTGACAAGCAAAATACAAGCCGCTCCTCAGCCATCATACACTTGTGATGGCCGAGAGCATTGCTCACAAATGAGATCGTACGAAGAAGCTGTATATTTTATTCGCCATTGCCCAAATACTAAAATGGATGGCGACCATGATGGCATTCCCTGTGAAAGGCAATTTGGTAGGTAGTTGAATTAAGAAGCTGAATTCGAGAAGTTAAATAAGAGGGTCACGTTTCAACACCGTTCATTTTTAAATTCCCAGCAAGCCGTTTTCAGTGATATTTACAGGTGTTATTAACGTTATTATTTTCGCTCAGGTGTCTCGGCTAACTCTACTTTCTGTAAGTATAAACGCAGCAACGGCGGATGAACCACCAGAGTATAAAGGCATAAAACAAAAACCAAACATAACATTTCGAAGCGATAAATGTAGTCCGCAGGGATCATCAGCACCAGAGCGGCAGACACTGCACCACGTAAACCACCGAGCATCATCACATGCTGCCACGGTAATGGTAATGGTTTACGTACCGAGCGCAGTAACAGTGAGCCGCCATAAACCACCACGGCTCGCGACACTAACAACACAATGACGACACCCGGGAGTGCCCAGTTAATCGGAAAATCATGCGCTCCGGCGGCGGTTCCCAGTGAAAAAAACAATATACTGCCCGCTAAAACTTCTAAATATTCCCAAAAGGACGTAAACAATTCACCTTCTTTAGGTTGTGCACCTGCCTGGCGGCTGCGAATAAATGCCAGGGAGGCACACAATACGGTAATAACACCGGAAACATGCAGCACTCCCTCGCCTAACAAATAGCTTCCATATGCCAGTAATAATGTCAGAGTCAGGCCGGAAAAACGGTTCTGTTCACGCCAGTGCAGTACTAGCTTTCCTGCCAACCAACCCAATGCCAAGCCCAGAGGTATAGCCCCGGCAATAGACCAAACAAATTGCATCAGAGCCTGTGTCAGAGATAGCGGCACATCGGTTAAGGCCAACGCAGCCATTAAACTGAAAAGCACGATCGCCGTTCCATCATTAAACGTCGACTCCCCTTCCAGTAAAATATTTAACCGTTCGGGAATAGGAAAGCGTTGGAAAATAGCCGCTACCGCAGAAGGGTCTGTTGCTGCAACTGCCGCGGCAAAAAACAAACCATCTGCTAACGGAATCGACATCATCCACGAAAGAGGTATACCAATAAGAAATAGTGTCAAAATAACCCCTAAGCCTGCGAAGCAAAAGATTGGCAGAGCCTCCTTTCGCAGGGCTGGGATTGAAGTATTGCGGGCGCTGGCGAAGATAATAATAGGCAGTAACAGCCAGATCACCAACTCAGGCGAAAGCTCGATAACAGGTAGTGTTGCTACATAATTGTGTTGCACAGAACCGTAAACGACACCCGCCAGCAATAACCAGGATTCAGGTGGTAAGAAATTACGCGAGCTGTAGTGGCGCAGACAGGCAACGAAGAAAAGAAAAGCACAAATGCCGACAAGAATGAAGAAAAGCGGTTGATCGTGGGCGCTCATAATGTAGCCCCTCTTGGTTTACTATGACGCCAGTGTTTCTCAGTTATTCTGTGCGCCCTAGCTGCGCTGTACTCGTCTGGCATTACATCCGTGACGAATTCAACAAGCAATATTAATCAGAGTAAGCGCTATAAACTTAAAAATCTACCGTTATGACATGCGTTTCGCCTGAACTACTGCTGTCTCCAAACCTATGCTTATCTTTAAATAAAGGTTAGTACACAAGGTTTATACATAAGACGTATGCACACAGATCTGAGCTTACAATAATTCCCTGCCGCCATAGAACTCTGCCAATTCATCTAACTGCGAGCTGGTGGCATCAAAGCCCTTACCTGAAAAGTAGTAAGACACCTTCACTTTATCCGCACCCCGATGTAGCTTCACTTTCACATCAGCGACGCTCCATACCTTTAATGCATTCAAAAAGCGGGTTGCCTGCTGGCCCGTTGCAAAAGCATATATAATTTGTGTTTCCATGGAAAAAATTCTGAATACTAAAAAGCGCGCAGTGTGGCACAAGTTTGCAAATAAGGCATTTCGTTTTTTCTGATTAACTAATTAGATAAAATATTAGTGGTTTTGTTTTTATAAAAATTACTCATCATTTTATTTTTCGAATAGTATCTACCTATAGTTAACTATACTGTTACCAGAACACCATCATGTACCAGAAACATATAGCTACTGGAACATATAGGCGAAAACCATACTTTTCGGCTATCTGCATAACTTTGATTGTGACACTACTGCTGAGTGAGCTTACTTGGGTATGGATGAAAAAAAGAAAGAACAGCGCGCAATCGCTTTCGATTACCTATTTGACTCAGTCGTGATTACTGATTTACAGGGTATTATCACCGATTGGAACAACGGCTCTGAAGATCTTTACGGCTATTCTCAAGCAGAAGCCATTGGTCAACCCGTTTGTATGCTGCATGTGCCCCAAGACTCTGCACACATTACAGCTGAGGTTATTGCGGCTGTTGAAGAATTTGGTAAGTGGACGGGCGAAGTAAAAATGCTACGCAAAGATGGGTCGATAGGCTGGATTGAATCCATGTGTGTACCATTACTCGACGATAACGATCAGATCATTGGCGCACTTGGCATCAATAGAGATATTACCGAACGTATAAGAAAATCAGAACAGCTCCTACAACTGGCTCACTATGACCAACTAACTCAAATCCCTAATCGGTATTTGTTACTCGAACGCATCTCTCACTTGATTAACCAATGTGAAAGAAACCAAGGCACCTTCACGCTGCTATACATTGATTTAGATAAATTTAAGACCATTAATGATGCAAAAGGCCATGCATTTGGAGATAAGGTACTACAAGAAGCGGCCCGTCGCATGACACAGTCAATTCGCAAATCTGATACATTGGCACGCTACGGGGGCGATGAGTTCGTCTTACTATTGGAAAATCATCTCACCAGAGAAGAAGTTACTACCCTGTCCAAAATACTGATTAATACTCTCAGCAGGACATTCAAAGTAGATAACAACCCAGTAGATATCAGTTGTTGTATTGGCATTGCAACCTACCCCGATAACGGAACCACCACTGAAACATTGTTATCTTTTGCTGACAACGCCCTGTACAAAGCTAAAAGCAAAGGCAACGGTACTTATCAATAAACGCAACAGACTACTTGCCACTAATTACCTACCAGTGACCACTGAAGATTCGATATGAACAAAATACTTGGTTTTATGCTTATCAGCGCTTTCGCGATCTTTTCCATTGCATCTGTTGTCATTCACACCCTTCCCTTTTTGGTGCCCGCCTTTTATTTAGTGATCAGTGTTATCACCTTTATCATCTATGCCTTTGATAAGTCAGCGGCAATCAATGGTCGCTGGCGAACGAAGGAAAGTACGTTGCACTTATGTGCAATACTCGGTGGCTGGCCCGGGGCTTTGCTGGCGCAACAAAAACTACGCCATAAGTCTTCAAAGCAGGACTTTCGTTTTGTGTTTTGGATAACGGTTATACTGAATCTTAGCGGTTTTATATGGCTACATACGTCTGATGGCAGCTCTTTTTTATACCGCCATGTACACAACGCTGATGCGCAATTCCTGAGTCTGATTTCGGATATATCGTTACCCGATTTTGTGCAGATTTGGCTTTGGAAACTTGACTACTATTGGAATAAATAGTTCGCTCAATAGCCTAACTGGCGATCTACCGCTTCAGGTATCCGTCCTGATTTAAAGTATTCCTTTATATTGTTGGCCACGATTTTACTGGCACTGCCAAGACAGGTGGGTGCAGAGATGTGCGGCAGAACGGTGATGTTGGCATGCGACCAATAAGGGTGGCTGGCAGCTAGCGGCTCCGCTTCAAATACATCCAGAACGGCATGTGAAACGATGCCTGCATCCAACGCGCTTAGTAAGTCAGCTTCGCTCACAGTTGCACCACGACCAAAATTAATGATGGACACTCCCTGCTTACATTGGGCAAAGCGGGCAGTATTCAGTAAGCCTCGTGTTTCGTTAGTCAAGGGTAGTAAATTCACCACAATATCGCTCTGTGCCAACATGGATGCCAGCCCATCTGTTGCGGCAAACGTTCGGATATTTTTTAACCTTCTCTGTTGGCGGCTCCAGCCTAAAACGTTAAAACCATTAGCCTCCAGACGTTCGGCACTCAGGGCACCCAACTTGCCTAAGCCCAATATCCCCACGGTTCGCTCACACGCAGCGATATAAGGCCGCTGCAACCACTGAGCACTGGCTTGCTGTTCGCGATAAGCAGGCATATCGCGGTGCAAGTATAGTGTCCAGGCTAATACGGCTTCTGCCATGGTGTGCGCTAATGTCGGGTCTACCAAGCGAACGATAGGTAGCCGTTCAGTGACTGAAAGCTCAGCCACCATACGCTCTACACCAGCCCAGGTACTGTGCACCCATTGCAAGTTCGGTAGCTGGCGAAGTTCTGCCGGATCCGGATTGGCAACCACAGCTAAAGTGCATAGCTGTTTTTGCTGCGCCGTCAGGCTATCGAATAAGCGAACATCATTGTCGGGCAACAATTCATTCAGAGCGATTAACCACTGCTGCATTTCAGCACGGGGAATACGACTAACGAAAGCGATTACATTGGAACTCGTTAATTCTGAGCCCGAAAGTAGAATTCGAGACGTGCCGGTAATACTCATACGCTTAACACTCTATTATCATTTGGCACACCTAAGATATCGATAGTCCTTATTCTCAGAAAGTACTTATTCTAAGAGAGTCCTTATTTATAGATAGTTCTCCTTTTTAGATTATACGTGTTTTCAGAGAATACGTGCCTTGACAGATGCTGTCAGCTTAATTGCCCCATCACAGGCATTCGCAAGCTCACGTCCTTTTTTAATGAAGTGGCGAAGAAAATACTCACTATGTTCATCGCCGTCATGAAAGTGGTGCGGTGTCAGGACTGCGGTTAATACCGGCACTTCGGTTTCTAGCTGCACCTGCATTAAACCAGTACATACCGCTTGGGCAACAAAATCATGTCGATAAATACCACCATCGACCACCAAGCCACTACATGCAATGGCGGCATACTGGCCGGTTTTTGCTAACAGCTTAGCCTGCAGAGGAATTTCATAAGCGCCAGGTACCGGAAAAACGTCGATTTTATCGATATCATATCCAGACTCAGCCATTTGAGTCCGAAAGCCTTCCAGGCAATTAAGGACAATATCGGTATGCCAGGAGGCGTGGATAAATGCGATATGTTGGGTTTTAACATCTAACAACTGCGTATTCGCTGAGCTCTGATTCATTGGTAAAATCCATCATAAGATACTGAATCAGGGCGAACGGGCAGACAACTAATACCTTTTCAACAGGAAACCTGTACGGCATTAAACAACTCACCGTATCAACAGCGGTGTGTTCTTGTCTGACACGCTCTCTATCATCCGGACTATAACCGTCGGCTCTGGAGTCTCACCAGATCTGCTGACCCTTTTGCAACAAACTCTATATCAGATCTGTATCAAAAGGCGCTCGCGGGCTTAAGTAACAAGGTGACATGTGCACTCCTTACTTTTACCGCCGGTGGGGAATTGCACCCCGCCCCGAGAACGAAACCGGACTATTCATCCGGAAAAAGACTATAAGATTTTTATCAAATGGAGTCAAAAAAATAGCGGTTATTACTGATACATGATGTTTATATGTGAAATTCAGAAAACGCAGTTTTGTGGTTCAAAGTACTTAGGGATACAGACGCACATTAGTGAATACAATAAAGCGGTAACCTTCAAAAAAATGACTTTATCTGTATAAAAGCCTGCTTTACAACCTATTTACCCCATAAAAACGGCTATATGATCATTTTTCATACATACGTCCTATGGCAATCAACGTCCAAAACAAGCCCTAATAGGACGAAGATTTTTTAACATCTGTGCACTATGCTTATTATTAACAGCCTGGTTTATATAGTCTGCGTAACTCACCTTTGAACTAAAAAGCTTTTGGATTAAAAAAACATATGGGCAGAATCCGTGAAATCAACAGCGAACGTATTCTTAAAGCATCTTGTATTGAGTTTGCTGAAAAAGGCTATGCGGCTACCAAAATTATGGACATTGCTAATAAAGTAGATCTGCCCAAGCCGAATATCTACTACTATTTCCAGAGCAAAGAGAAGCTGTATCGCTGCGTACTCGAATCAATCATCGACCCCTTACTAAAGGCCTCTAACGCTTTTGAGATATACGATGAGCCGGGCATCGCGTTAGAACAATATATCCACACTAAAATTCATATTTCGCAACAACACCCGCATGCCTCTAAAGTTTTTTCCAGTGAAATCATGCATGGTGCTCCCCATCTGACTCAGGATGTAACAGACAAGCTGATGCAGCAAACTACACAGATGACAGCACGGATCAACCAATGGATTGCCGATGAAAAAATGGAAGCCGTTGATCCTCAACACCTTCTCTTTATGATATGGGCTTCTACTCAAACCTATGCAGATTTTGATTGGCAGATTGCTAAAGTCACAGGGAAAAAAGCACTCGACACTCAGGATTATCAAACAGCTGCCAACTTGATTACCCGGATGGTACTTAAAGGCTGCGGATTAAATTTTAAAGAAACAACGTAAAAATATTTACTTATGCTAAAATCAATACGAACATATCATATGCTCCGCTAGATTCAGTCCATCTTAATTTTTAGACTCATTCGTTATTTCGTAAAAAGGCGTTTCCAATACTAATGACAGAAGAAGAATTTGTTTCAACATTGCGCTCTCTCAGTCTTCAGCAGCTCGATCAGTTTCAGCAAGACCTCGAACAAAAAGTCCAGGAGAAAAAGCGTAAGAGTGACAAGCGAAAAGCAGCAATGAAAGCCCCGCCTCGTAAAACCAGCGACGTTGAAAAAATGGCTGATCAGATGGGACTTGACCTAAGTAGCTTGATGCGCGAAATATCACGCCGTTAACTTTCGTTTTAAACTCTCGTTTATTTATCTCGTTTATAACGACAGTTTAAGTGTAATTCTTCACATCTGTTTATTTACACTAACCAAATACCTGTTGAAGCTTTTCCTTTAACATCTCCCCTGCTCTTCCCAGTGGTTCATTTTTTCGGAAAACAAGCAGTGGCGAATATGAGAATCGTGAACCTCCCTGATAGTCAACTTCCTGTAATTGACCGTTGAGTAATTCATGGCGTATCTGCTCTAAAGGCATCCAGCCAAAACCTAAACCCTGCAGTAACGCTTCTTTTTTTGTTCTAAAGTCGCTCAGATAAAAAACCCGCTCGCCTCCAAAAGTTTGTAAACCTCCGTAAGCAGAACTATAACTGGAGTCATGTACGGTTAACTCGACAAAGGCATGTAGTTCGCGGGTATCCAGTGCCTGGCGAGCCGCCAACGGATGCTCACGACTAACCACTAAGACTACTTCCAAAGCTTGCAATGATATCGCACTGTAAGCAGGATCAGTCTGATAATCCAGTACCAGCATCAAGTCAGCCTGCTGCTGCTCAAAACGTTGCTGTACTCCGCCCAGAAATTCAGTACAAAACTGAATTCGGGTAGGAATGGCAAGATCCGTCATCTCTTTCAAAACACCTAAGACTGGCGCCGTCGGTAACATTCCATCCACGACTAACTCAAGTTTTGGTTCCCACCCCTCAGAAAACTGGTCAACTAAGCGGGCAACATAAGCTGCTTGTTGCAATAACCGCCGTCCCTCTTCCAGAATTCTCAGCCCAACAGGTGTCAGCTTAGCCCGATAGCTACTGCGATCAAACACCTGAGCCCCCAGCTGCTGCTCTAATTTACTGATCTGGTAACTCACTGACGACTGGGTTTTATGTAATCGATCAGCGGCTTTAGCAAAGCTCCCTGTCTCAACGACAGCACTCAACACCCGTAACGACTCTAAATCCACTGCCATAAACACCATCGAATTATTTGATCATAAGGTATCAAATATTACGCTTTTTTTGAATCATCGGACAGATTAACGTATTGAGTATAACGCTGCACCAACAACACATTATAAAAAATGCCCAACCCAAGCTTATCTAGAATAAAAAAGAGCATAAATGAAGGATAAACCTATGAACGCTGATAAAAATCCCATTGGCCTTAGAGGCATCGAATTTACTGAATTCACCAGCCAAGACACGGAGTTCATGGATAGCGTATTTTCAGCTTTTGGCTCCTCTAAACTCAAACGCCACCATGATAAAGAGATCTATTACTACAACCAGAATGATATTCACTTTCTGCTCAATAAAGAGAAGTCTGGTTTTTCTGCTGATTTTACTCGTCGTCATGGTCCCGCCATCTGCTCAATGGGCTGGCGAGTAGATAATGCGAAAACAGCATTGGTTGAAGCGGTCAAACGTGGCGCCAAAGCGGCTGACCCAGCGACTACCGATCTTCCTTATCCTGCCATTTATGGTATAGGCGATAGCTTAATCTACTTTATCGATAAATTTGGCGCTAACGGCTCTATTTATCACGATGATTTTGTTGCACTGGACGCCCCAACGATTGTCGAAAATCTCGGCTTTATCGAGATCGATCACCTTACTAACAACGTTAATAAAAGGCACCATGGAAACCTGGGCTAACTTTTACAAAAACGTGTTTGGTTTTGAAGAGGTTCGCTATTTTGATATCAAAGGCCAGAAAACAGCATTGATTTCTTATGCGTTACGCTCTCCGGATGGTAGTTTTTGTATTCCGATTAACGAAGGCAAAGGTGATACTAACAACCAGATTGATGAATATCTGGACCAGTACAACGGACCAGGTGTACAGCATATCGCTTTTCGCTCAAACAACCTGCTAAGCTCGCTTGATAAAATGGATCGCTCTGTCATAGACACACTGGATATTCATGATGGTTACTACGTCGAAGTCTTTAACCGCGTACCTCATGTAACCGAAGATCCTAAAAAAATTCAGCGACATCAAGTACTGGTTGATGGCGATGATTCTGGATATCTCCTGCAGATATTTACCAAAAACCTATTTGGCCCCATCTTCATCGAATTAATCCAACGAAAAGAAAACCTTGGATTTGGTGAAGGAAACTTCCAGGCGTTGTTTGAATCAATTGAACGCGATCAGGAACGAAGAGGCGTTATTTAGCTCTGTTATTTAATTCGGTTATTTAATTTGCTTATCTAGCTCCTGAATAATGACACTCTGCCCAGCCAACGCCTTTCAGGATAACTCTTTGAGTTACTGAGGGCGTTGATTATTGTGGAACGCTAAGCGCTAAATAGGCACTACAATGTTTCATCTATAAAACGCACGTCAAATTTTGTACCTTAAGTCGAATCTCTTCATAGCGTAAATGCTCACACAGTCCAAACCCGGGTAACTGACGTATCTTATGGCGGCTGAAAACAGGGACACTGATACCGGCCAAAAAACGACTAAGGTTATCGGTTGTCTGTATTATTGACGAGGCATGTACTGACTTCGCAGCCATATGCCTTTTGAGTCCCTCCAGGACTTGACTGATCTGCTGATCAGAGGGCCAATGCGGCGGGGTCGAATACTCAAGCTTTGCAACCTGGCCGCGACATACCGAACAATGACCACAGTTTTCAGGCGCATGCTCATCATCAAAATAGAGCGATAGATGGTGATTCAAACATCGATCCAACTCAAAAAATCTTACCAGCGCAGCAATCCTTTTTATCTCTTTTTGCTCTTTATCAACAAAATAGTGGTGCAGTGTTTCGGCTAGATCCGTTTTAACTAACAGATCCAAATCCACACTAAACACTTCCGTAATGCGTTTCGTTTCCAAAGTAATACAACGCATCTGCTGTAAGTATTCCAATGCGGCGACCACACGGGATCGATCACATTGATAGCTTTGAAACAGCGCATCAAAATCGGGCTCTCCCCAAACTTTCTTAAACGCAGTATGCGCAAAAACAGCCGCTAAAAAGGCCTGTCGCTCCCCTTGGAACATCGCCACAATTTCTTCTTTTGGCTTGAGGAATTTAAATTTAAACTCTGCAAAATAAGCATACAAAGGTCGTACGACACCCAACAGTTCAAGCTGTACCAGCAAAGTTTTCAGTGGTAATTGGCGAATATTACTCTCATTCGATAAGCCGACTAACTGCAGCTCCCATTGGTTATTTGTTTGGTTATTTGTTTGGTTATTTGTTTGGTTATTTGTTTGGTTATTTGTTTGGTTATTAGTTTGGCTATTAGCTACGCCATGCCCGCCTACATCCCTCGTTTCATCCTTGATCGTCTTTACTAGATATTCAATAGCGCTGTGCTCAGGGGTATCACCGTAAACAAAATTTTCTACGGTATTAAGACCATCCAGATTCGCCAATGTTATACAATGTGATGCCGCACCATCGCGTCCTGCCCGGCCAATCTCCTGACTATAGTTTTCTATGGATTTAGGCAGATCGTAATGGATGACAAATCGAATATCTGCTTTATCTATGCCCATGCCAAACGCAATGGTTGCGACAACCACCTGCGCCCGGCCTGCCATAAAATCAACCTGTATCTGTTGTCGCCGCTCACTGGGCAACCCCGCGTGGTATGCCACCGCATTTATCTGATGCCGGCATAACAGCTCAGCCACCTGCTCGGCACTGCGCTGCAGGGTCACATAGACAATGCCTGCCCCTCCTTTTTGCTCACTAACTTGCTGAACGGCTTGCTGTCGAATAGCTTCGATCAGGTGCGCATCTTTATCGGAAGCACTCACCGGCACAATTGACAGGTCCAGATTAGACCGATAAAAACCAGTCTGCACGATATGCTCTTGCGCAATACCAAACTTTTGCGCCATATCCTGTTTTACTTTGCGTGTAGCCGTCGCCGTTAACAACAACACCAGAGGAATATTCAATGCCGAACGATATGCAGGCAATTTCAAATAATCCGGACGAAAATTATGCCCCCATTCAGAGATACAATGCGCTTCATCGACCACCAGCATCGATACTGGAATTGATTCTATAAAATGACGAAATCTCTCATTCTTAAAACGCTCAACCGACACCATCAGAATTTTAATCTTTCCCGCGCGGCTATCCGACATCACCGTTTTACTTTGCTCGGCGGTCAGGGTTGAATCTAAACTCGCCGCAGGTATGCCTCTGCTGGCAAGAAAATCCAACTGATCTTTCATCAATGCTAATAAAGGTGACACGACTAATGTGAGATGCGGTAAATGCAAAGCCGCCAACTGATAACAAAGCGACTTGCCTGATCCGGTAGGGAAGATAGCCAGAGAAGACTCTGCGGCTAATAGTTGTCGAACAGCTTGCTCTTGGCCTTCGCGAAAGTGCGAAAATCCGAAATGCTCTTGAAGGGAGGAATGTAGAACCGCTGAATCCATTATCAACACCAATACTCTTCGGCCCACGCTTGCTGCTGGCCATGAGTCAGAAAACTCCAGGCAATTAATCGACTACTCTTTTGTCCTTGGCTCATTTTGATTACCTTACACTGCTGCGCGCCCAAGCGATTTATAATCTGTGTCAGTGGCTTAATATTCTCTTTCTTAGACACTAAACTGGTAAACCAGCATACCTGGCCGGCAAAACCGACACTCTCTTTCACCATTCGTTCTACAAAAGCCAGCTCTCCCCCCGGGCACCAGAGCTCTGACTGTTGTCCACCAAAATTCAGTTTTGGCTGGTTTATTTCTGCTCTGCTATTCTTAACCGAAGCATTACCTGCAGGCTTGCTATGCAGCTGATCCCTGCCTTTGCTGAGATTTTGCCATTTGCGCTGACTGCCCGCTTGTGCCTCCTGCATTGATGCATGAAACGGAGGGTTACACATGCTCAGGTCAAACCGATCGGTTGGCTTAATTACCCCGTTAAAAACAGACTCACTGTCTTTTTGATGAAGCAATTTAACCTGTTTACTCAGGCAGTTATTCGATTGGACAATCACACCAGCTACTTTAATCGCCAGCGCATCAATATCTGATCCGACAAACTGCCAACCGTAACTCTGACTACCGATAATAGGGTAAATGCAGTTCGCGCCACTTCCGATATCCAGTACGCGTACTTTTCTGCCGGTGGGATATTTATTATCCACCACATTGGATTCCGCCAGCAGATCTGCCAGATAGTGGACGTAATCAGCACGCCCCGGAATAGGGGGACATAAATAACCTTCAGGAATCTGCCAATGATCAATATGATAATAATGAGCCAGCAACGCTTTATTTAAACACACGACTGCTTTGTCATCACTAAAGTCGATTGTCTGATCACCTTTAGGATTTGGCCGCAGGAAGGTGTTAAGCTCCGGACAGGTAAGGCTTAACGCACTTAAATCATAGCGTCCCTGATGCAGGTTTCTTGGATGCAATTTAACGCTCATTACAACCTCGCAAACCGATCGACCACCTGTCCGCCTGCCAGTGTTACTTTTTCAAAAAACATCTTATAAGGCCGAACCCAAAGACCTGCGTCACCATACTGAGGGCGATACAACACCAGCCATTCCTCGGTTTCAGAGTGTCTGACCAGATCAATCACTTCGTATTCATTACCCTTATAATGGCGATACTTGCCTGCCTGACACACAGGCTTATGCGATATATTCTTGCTCATATTTTACCCTGAATTAATTTTTCTAATGATGCCTTGAGCATCGCCAACTGCTCTTCACCGCTACTTTCGTTCCAGAAAGCGGTTACATTGACGGGGGTTGATTCTAGCGCCATCACATCAGAAGGGAGCATACTGATCGCTTCATTTAATACCCGTAACTGCGGTTCGGATAACACACGCTCGCCCAATTTCCAGCTCCACCCTTCTGGTAAGCCTTCATTGGCTATCGCTTTGACTCGAAAAATCTGCCAGGGAGCCATCGCACTGACTTCTCTTTTATCTAAATTCGATCTCGGCAAACGGTAAGCTGGCGTGTTGCGGACATTCCCATCCATCTCCCCTTCGGCTCTTGGTGCAGTGAGCCTGACGAGCTGAACCATAAAACCCTCTTTTTTTGCTTTTAAGCGAAGTTGCGCCTGAAATTTTTCGCGTTGTGTCGGCATCATCCACATGAATGAACCCAACAGCGACATAACAACAACAACGATAATAAAAACTTTCATCTTAAAAATTTCCTTTAACACTCATATTCTATTGATGGCAATCAAAATTTTATAATGCTGCGATATGATAGACTGAAATAAATTCAATAGTGAGGATTAATCTAATGGCCGTTTATTCGAAAATTCTCTTGGCTGTCGACCTATCAGAGGAGTCCGACCAGCTGATTGAGAAAACCCGTGCTATTGCACAAAACAACCAGGCATCTGTAACGGTTTTACATGTTATTGAGCCTCTGAGTTTTGCTTATGGTGGCGATGTTCCGATGGATCTTACCACGGTGCAGAATCAACTGGATGAGCATGCGCGCACCAAGTTATCGGTATTCTCTGAAAAACTTAATTACCCCGTTGAATCCCAGCAGGTCATTACCGGCCATACGGAATCTGAAATCCATCATATGGCCGAAGAAAAAGGCTGCGACCTGATTGTTGTCGGCAGTCATGGACGCCATGGATTGGCTTTATTATTAGGCTCAACCGCTAACAGCGTATTACATGGCGCGCCGTGCGATGTCCTCGCTATCAGGGTTTATGAGCCCGAAAAATAGCATTACATCGCTTCTAATTCGACCCAGCGCTCCATCAACACTTCAATCTTGCGTTCCTGCTCCTGCAGCAGCGCAAGCTTCTCTGTGACAACGGCATGGTCTTTTTCATAAAAACCTGCTGACGCTGTTTCCGCCATCAACACTTCCAGGGCTAGCTCTGCAGCTTCCAGCTCAACAGGCAGCTGTTCCAGTTCACGCTGTAGTTTATAGCTCAGTTTAGATGCTTTTTTGGCCGGAGCTGCCGCTTGCGATGAGGTACCAGGTGCCGCTCCCGCCTGACTCAATCCCGCTTTTGCTGGCGGCTTCTCTTTCGCCATCACCGGACGTTGTCTCAGCCAGTCCTGATACCCACCGATATAGCTGTTAACCCCACCATTTTCGAAGACGAAAGAGCTGGTCACCACATTATCTAGAAACGCTCTGTCATGACTGACTAACAGGACCGTTCCCTTAAAGTCCATCAAGATCTCTTCCAGAAGTTCAAGCGTTTCAACATCAAGGTCATTTGTCGGCTCATCAAGCACCAATAAGTTAGCAGGCTGACTAAACAAACGTGCCAGCAATACACGGTTACACTCTCCTCCGGATAAGGCTTTTAACGGTGTTCTTGCCCGTTCTGGTGCAAACAGAAAATCTTGCAGATAACTGATGATATGGCGGCGTTGGCCATTGATCTCAATCGCTTCACGTCCTTCAGAAATATTATCTATAACAGATTTCTCAGGATCCAGTTGACCACGAAGCTGGTCAAAATAAGCAACTTCAAGTTTCGTACCATGCGAAACACTGCCACTATCGGGCTTGAGTTCGCCCAGAATGAGTTTTAACAGCGTGCTTTTACCTGCACCGTTAGGGCCGATTAAACCAATTCTGTCGCCCCGTTGTATCGATGCAGAAAAGTTCTTAATAACCGTACTGCCCTTGAAGCCAACCGTTACGTTTTCCAGCTCAGCAACCAACTTACCTGAACGTTGCGCGGCCTCCAGATTGAAACTGGCTTTACCCTGGCGGTTTAACCGATCAGAACGTTCACGTCGCAATGATTCCAACGCACGTACCCGTCCTTCGTTACGGGTGCGGCGTGCTTTAATACCCTGTCTAATCCACACTTCTTCTTGTGCCAGTTTTTTATCAAAAAGTGCGTTATTACGCTCTTCCTGCTCCAGCAGGATCTGTTTCTGCTCAGTATAAGAGGTATAGTTACCGTTAAAAGACGTTAAAATACCCCGGTCTAATTCGATGATACGTGTGGCCAGGTGATCAACCAATGCACGGTCATGCGAGATAAACAGAACCCCACCACGAAACTCCAACAGCTGCTTTTCAAGCCATTCAATAGTATCAATATCCAGATGGTTGGTCGGCTCATCTAATAACAGCAGATCAGGCTCCTGAACCAATGCAGTTCCTAATGCCGCCCGACGGCGCCACCCCCCAGACAATGAAGACATCAAGGCTTCGCCATCTAACTTCAAACGAGTGAGCACACGTTCTACACGTTGTTCTAAACTCCAACCATCATTTGCTTCCAGCTCATGTAGCAAGTGATCCAATTGAGCAAGTGACTTAGCATCAGTCGCAGATGATAATTCATCATACTGAGCACGCATATCAACTACTTCCTGTACCCCGGAAGCCACCACATCCCAGACCTTACGTTCATCCGCCGCAGGCAATGCCTGAGCTAATTCAGCAATACGGCAAGAGGGATCAATCCATATTTCACCATTATCCAGATGAACCTGACCCGTGATCACCTTAAGCAGAGTTGATTTACCCGCACCATTCAAGCCTACCAGACCAATGCGCTCCCCCGGTTCAATATTAAGACCCACATCAGCAAGTAAGGGACGGGAGCCAAACGCAACGGAGGCTTTATCAAGACGAATCAGGGGCATGGTGTTCTCTATAAGGAAAAAATGAGCCAGCATTTTAGCGAATTTAGCAGTAGCAATATAGCGGATTCTTTAAGAGGTTTCGGCTGGCGCCAACGGTTGGATATGCCGGTTCATCAAATGAGCCCGCCAGAATGCATCTGGACAGTGATTTAACAGGCGGGTAAACACCGCCAATAGCACAAAAGTAAACTATACCAATGACTTTTAATACTTTAAGTGCGGCTAAAAGTACAATGATGACCACTTGAATCATCAGTAAACTTTTTAATTGACTGAGAGACCAGGCTAACATCCCCGGCTCCGGCATTTCTGGTTGCCACATAAGCGTGACGGGCTCTTGTAACAAATCAAAAAAACGATAGAAATGATGCAACATAACGCCTAACAATAAAGCACCACCAACTCTCAGCAACAATGTCACGCGCAAGCGCACTCCGGCTTGCTGTGCTATCCGGGCTTCAACCGGAAGCGCATGTGCCAGTAGCATCATAATTGACAGTACCGTTATTTGAGCCACCGTTAACACTTCAGTGTGCTGAATATAGAAAAAAACCAACATGCCTCCATATATATTCGTCACTATGGTTGTTGCCCAGACCAAGCCCATCGACTCAGGCAGACCGACACTCTGCATCACAGGCCCAAGAAACAGCCCCAGATATTCAACCGCGCCCAGTTCTTCCAATATTTTGACCACAATAATGACGGGAATCATTAAGCGAAACAAAGTAACGGATACCTGATAAATATCTCTTCCCAGTTCAGAAAATGCCGCTCGCACTATAAATCCTCTTTGTTTGATTATTAAGCCAGGCAAAAGCAAGCCAACATCTGAAGTTTAAGCTCGCGTTCACGTTCACTTTTGCATAGTAACCAAGACTATTACACAGGCTGCAATTTTATAGATTTTGTCATCTGAAAACATAACAATGTTTTATTCATCACTGCCCTTGGCTGACAAAACTGTTTTATTTTTACTACACCTTTATAGAACCTCCACCATGAAAAAAACGCACCCAGGCATGATTACAAATAGACGTTTGCTCAACGCGTCCGTGTCCTTATGAAAGCCGTCGGATTATTATTTTGTTTTAATTCACTTTATCTAATAAAAAACGACCAAATTACTCTCTCTTCCTATTCTTTTCGTTGCTACTCTAAGATAAGCAGCAAGGCTTATCGACTCATATGAAAGGCGGAATAAATAATGAAAAACACCCATATAGATTATATCCGGTCGTCCATTCAACAGCCTCTATTAGGAAAACTCCCTTACTGGGAATCTCATGTAAAACAGGATATTTTAGAAGGCAGTTGGAGCAAAACAAATATTGAGGAACATATAAACTTAGCGCAGTGGCAACCTTATCTGCAGAACTTACCAAAAGACCCCTATGTTGATACCCGTTGGAAAAGCATGTCATGGCTTTACCTTGATGATTCAGGCCATATCAATACGTTGCACGACTGCCCTATGGCTCAAGGGGGGAAATATAACGATGCGAAAACCATGGCCGACAAATTACGCCACTACCCTGCTCTGGAGGAAGAGTTTTTACAAAGAGAGGATGTTCAGGAGTTTGTCAAAGCGTGGGCGGATCTATGGAAAATACAGCCGAAAGAACCTATTCTCATGCAAATTAATGGGGTTAAAGGGAACCAGCTCCTGGACCCATTACAGGGACAGGGTATTCATCAGGACGGCAGTCATTTTTTAAGTATTTTAGTGATAAACAGACAGAATGTAACAGGAGGATCGAATAGCCTTTACAGCGATAAAGCAGGCCATCATCAAATAACAGAAACCACATTAGCGCCGGGTGAAGTAATACATATAAAAGACAATGAAATCTTCCACAATATAACAAGGGTTGAGCCGCTCAACAATAAGATCCCCTTTGAACGATTCATTATCATTATTAATAGTCGATTTAACGACCCATTCCAAAATAAAGTATTACGTCAGCACTTCCCGGAGGCGGTCCTTAATAACGGATAATTTTGATTTTCAAAACACAGCTGAATATTTTTCAGCTGTGTTTTTTCATAATACCTAAACAAGCACGAGGGAGATTATTTTTTATACAACAAAACGTCAAACCTACTTCTAAGAATTGAATATCTATAAAAGTTTTTTAATCTATTACCTTTTTCTGCAAAGCTGTTTTACACTTAGGTATAACTGACTCAACTCTAGGCGCATAACAAAATGTTAAAAACAAAAAAACTGTTAACGGCTGTCGCTCTCGTCAGCGCCTCTTTCAGCCTCGTTGCTCCTCTCTCTACAGCACAGGCCAACACCTCTGATCAGCAGTTATATCTGAAAGCCAAAACGGCCTTCGAAAAAAACGACGTTTCGTTGGCTGATAAGTTGACTGCAGAACTTAAAAACTACCCACTGGCTCCCTATCTTCATGCACGACAGATAACACGTGACATTGCTCAACTTGATGACAAGTCAGTCAGCCGGTTTATTAAAGACAACGAGGCAACACCCTTCGCAAAAGATGCCCAAACCGCAAGACTGGACAATCTATTGCAGCAAAAAAAATGGCAACAATTCATACAAGCCTACGCTGAATATCCTATTAAAAGTAATCGCTTTCAGTGCGAACTAGCGAACGCCCAGTTCCAAAGCGGTTACACAAAAGAAGCCTTCACCTCCGCAAAGCAGCTCTGGCAGGTTGGCTATTCACAGAATAAGGCCTGCGATCCGTTATTTTCGGTATGGATCCAAAGTGGACAGCTGACCCCAAGCGTCGCAGAGGTACGCTTCTGGAGTGCCATCCATAAAAGAGACTTTGCATTAGCAAAATATTTGGAACGCTTTTTAACAACATCAGCACAAAAAAAAGAAATCGAGCTATGGTGGCGCATTAAAGAGCAACCGGATCTGATTACCGATACCACACTATTATCAGCAAACAATACGCAGCATGGAATCATGGCAGCCTATGCGATTCGCCAGATTGCACGCTCTGATATTAATACAGCAGCGGATCTATGGCTGCGTGAACGCTCTCGGTTAGCTTTTGATCAAACGACTATCGATAAAACAAACGAATACTTTGGTATGCGATATGCCAAAGGGTTCAGGGACAACGCTGATGAGATGTTAGCCAAACTCGATCCGGAGTTCAGTCACGAAAAGCTGACTGAATGGCGCATTCGTCTCGAGCTCGCCAAGCAAGACTGGCAAGCGGTTCTCACACTTATCGAAAAATTACCTGAGGACCTTAAAAAAGAAGGTCGTTGGGCTTATTGGAAAGTATCATCTCAACAACGCCTCAACCCGGGAAAACAAAAAGCCGATTATGCGGACGTAGCCAAAGAGAGAAGTTTTTATGGTTTTCTGGCATCTGAGCTGACAAACGACCCGTTTTACCTGAATCACCGTCCATCAGGCATCACCGCTGCTCACAAGAAAAAAATAAGCGCGCTTCCTGCCGTTCAGCGTATTAAAGAATTATTGGCTTTTGATTATCAATATGCCGCCCGTGTTGAATGGAACCTTCTCACTAAAACGCTTTCTGAAAATGATCAGTTAGCGATGGCCCATATAGCCTACGACTGGGGCTGGTATGACCAAGCGATACGCGGCGCTGCCCGAATAAAGGCCTGGGATGATCTGGATATCAGATTCCCTAACCCGCATAGCTCGCTGTTTGAGGAGTTAACCAGCGAGCGAGGTATTTATCAAACCTGGGCTATTGCCGTGGCTCGCCAGGAAAGTGCCTTTCATCAGCAAGCACGCTCAAGAGTCGGCGCTCGCGGGTTAATGCAGCTGATGCCTGCCACTGCCAAAATGACAGCCAAAAGATATGATGTTAAATATAGCGGCCCCAGCGAACTCTTTACGCCACGCACCAATATTGCATTAGGTACAGCTTACCTGGCTGAGGTACTGGAAACATTCGAAGGAAATCGCGCTTATGCTACTGCTGCTTATAATGCAGGGCCGCACCGCGTCAAAAGGTGGCTACAAGCCAGAGGCGACTTACCATTGGATGCGTGGATTGAAACCATTCCTTTCGATGAAACCCGGAACTATGTACAAAATGTATTAGCTTTCAGCGTTATCTACGATGTGATGGCATCAAGAAGCACCAGCCTGTTCAACAAACGTGAATCGGCATCGCTAGCGCTAAATAGTGACGCTAAACCACGCCAGCAACCGACGCTCTGATAGGCATGACGGAACTTATTGATATTGGCGTAAACTTAACAGACAAACGTTTTCAACACGACATTGACGACGTCATCAATAGAGCTAAAGCATCGCACATCAGTGCGATGCTCATTACCGGAACATCTTTGGCATCATCCAGACAAGCCATTGCCCTATGCCAACAGCATCCTGGCTTTCTGTTTGCGACAACCGGCGTCCACCCGCATGACGCGTCATCAATGACGGATATTGTCATGGAGGACCTGGCGTCATTGAGCAAACAAAGTTGCATTGTCGCTATTGGTGAAACCGGCCTCGATTTCAACCGCAATTTTTCTACACCAGAAGAACAAATCATCGCGTTTGAGCAACAAATAGAGCTCGCAAAATCTACCCGACTCCCTTTATTCCTGCATGAGCGCGATGCCACTGAAAAACAGGTTCAACTACTTAAACCGCATAGCCAACAACTAAAAGGAGCAGTACTGCACTGTTTTACCGGGGATAAGAACGCCTTATTCAACTACCTTGATTTAGGATTCTATATTGGAATCACTGGCTGGATTTGTGATGAAAGAAGAGGACTACCACTCAAATCTCTGGTGAAAGAGATCCCCCCTGAACGTTTATTACTAGAAACAGATGCGCCCTACCTACTGCCCAGGGATCTGGCCATCAAACCTAAAAAAGGACGCAATGAGCCGGCCTTTCTGCAACACATTGCAATGACGATTGCCCGCCTGCGCGACATTACTTTTGAAGAGCTTTCGATGCAAACAACCGAAAACACCCGACGACTTTTCAACATCTGAGTTCGATCAGGTTAAATCCATCACTGACCAATAAAATCTAACAATTGCCCTGCATCAAAGGGCCACCCCAACTCAGCCCCTGTTACTTCATTTTTTATAAGCGGAATTCGCTCACCATAGCTTTCTAACAACTGGTCATCATAAGCTATATCGAGCGCATCAACCTGATGGATATCGGGATCCAGATGAGCAACAAGCAAGGCCTCAGCCAGTTCACATAGATAGCATCCCTGTGTCGTGAAAAAAATAAAATTCTGCATGGGCACGTATTTTTCCATCTGTTTTACATATTTTCATGCAGATTATGGCACTTCTGCTAACCTTAAGCATAGATTGTTTCTTAAATAATCAAGCCATTCAGTGACTTAAACTCTCTCTTTATAGAGACCTAATCTATGAAGCCAAACATCACACCCATCGACCATGAAGTAGTTCTGGCTGATAATGAATTTATTGTCAGCAAAACAGACACCAAAGGGATTATCACTTACGTTAATCGTACTTTCATGGCAATTGCAGGGTATGCAGAAGCAGAATTACTCGGCAAACAACACAATATCATTCGACATCCAGACATGCCCAGAGGCGCTTTTCAATTGCTATGGAACACCTTACAGCAAGGGGAAGAATTTTTCGGCTATGTCAAAAACCTCTGTAAAGACGGAAGTTATTATTGGGTTTTTGTGAATGTTACTCCCGACTTTGACACCCGCGGCCAATTAAGAGGCTACTACTCTGCCAGAAGAAAACCTTCCCGGCTTGCCATTAATACGATAAAACCGATCTATCAAGAAATGCTACAGATCGAGAACAACAGCAGCACCAAAGAGGCAATAGCTCACTCGCTGGCCTACCTTAACGACACATTGCACTCTCTCAATACGAGTTACCCTCATCTGATACTAAGCTTGAATAAAACAGAGGAGCATGCATGAGCATCCACCATCCTCAACAATCGGGGGTCAGTGCCGGAACTCCTTTTCTGAATGCACATATTAAAGGCTACTGTTTTAGTTTCATTGCGATATCAGTGATGAGTTCCTGTTACGTCACCCTAGTCTACGATATGAATGCTATCTGGCTGATACCCCCGCTTATAACAAGCTACCTTGCTTATCGCCTGATGATAAAAATGAGCAATGTATTCAATGCCCTGCAACGCATCCACGATACACTGAGGCAAGCAAATCAAGGGGAATTCCATGTACGCATCACCCGCACCGCAAAGCTGGGTGAAGTAGGTAAGGTAGCCTGGGAGGTCAACGACTTTCTTGACAAAGTAGAGTCCTATTTCAAAGAAGTAGACGCTTGCTTCAGTCATGTTTCCCGAGGTGACTATGGGCGTCCTGCGCTACACCAAGGACTCCCGGGTTTACTAAAACAGTCATTGAGCAATATCAACTCGGCGCTGAGCGACATGCAAAAAGGCACGGATATGATCGCCGCAAATGCCTTACATTCAGAACTACACTCGCTCAACGGAAAACATTTAATTAAAAACCTGCGACAAACACAAAACGATTTAATACGCATCAGTGAAGAGATGATTCAGGTGGAGTCGATTGTTAAGGAAAACGGAGAAGCGGCACAAAACAGCCAACAGTCGGTCAGTCAGATGGTCAGCGCTCTGGAGAACATATCTTCCACTATCAACTCTATCGCACAAGTAGTAGGCAGACTCGGAGAAGACAGTGCAAAAATCACAGAGTCACTGTCCATAATTACAGACATTGCCGATCAAACCAATCTTCTTGCACTCAATGCTGCCATTGAAGCAGCCAGGGCCGGCGAACAAGGGCGCGGATTTGCCGTCGTTGCCGATGAAGTGAAAGCACTTTCACGCCGAACCAAAGCGGCCGCTGTAGAGGTTACATCAACCATTACAAACTTTAGCCTGCACGTTGACGAAATGATTACCCAGGCAAATCATTCCAACACCTTGTCGACACAAGCAGGCTCAATAGTATCGGGATTCAAAGAGCAATTCGATGCATTTGCAACGGGGGCAGATGAAACATTACGTGCGATAGAGAATACTAAAGACAGAGCCTTTGGCTCATTAGTCAAAGCCGACCACGTCATTTTCAAGCAAAATGGCTATATAGCACTCGATCATTCTATGGATCGACATGATGAAATATCAGCGACTTCAGTCACGCATCATGAATGTCGTCTCGGAAAGTGGTACTATGAGGGTCCGGGCGCAGACTATTTCAGTAATACTGCAGCCTATTCAAAACTAGATGGACCTCATGAGGCTGTGCACCTTGCGATACAAAATGCAGTATCATTACGTGATGCTGACTGGGGCAACAATCAAAGCATTAAGCAAGAGATCATTGATTCAATGGCTCGCGCAGAAGATGAGAGTTACAAAATTTTGCAACATATCGATGCTATGATTGATCAGCATCATGCAGAGAAACAAGGCTAAAGTACTATTATGAGCGGCCCCATAATACTTGCGCACGCTGTAGCTGCAAGGATATGCTGAACAATCATTCATAAACCGTTCAGAAACCGAATATAGTAAACTGTTAACAACAATCTGAAAAACGTCAAATCGACACCTAGGTAATAGCTGGGCAACCAACAGATTTTCAGCAAGAAGGTAGTTTCATGGAAAAAAATAGTAACGACAAGCTTACGAATCCTCAAGAGTTCATCAACTACGTCAACCAGGAAACTCAAAAGCTCCTCGAAAATTACACTAAAGCGGGTGGCGATGACGTTTTTTCTCAATTCACACAATCTTGGTCAGAGCTTGCAACACGTTCACTAGAAGACCCAACGGTATGGATAAAGGCAATTACAGATTATCAGCAAGCTCAGATGAACTTGTGGAAAGGTCTGTTAACCGGCCAGAGTGGAGCACAAGCTACCGCTGCCCCTGCTGATCGTCGCTTCAATGCAGAAGTGTGGTCAACTAACCCTATCTTCAGTTACATCAAGCAGTCTTACCTACTAGGCTCGGGTATGTTGCAGAACATGGCATCCAATGCCAATCTGTCAGAGAGTGAGCAACGCAAGCTTGAATTCTACACGCAGCAGTATATTGATGCGATGTCTCCTACTAACTTTGCCATTACTAACCCTGAAGTTTTACAACAGGCGTTAGAAACAAAAGGTAAAAGTCTGGTAGACGGCCTGCAAAACCTTATGGGCGATATCGAGAAAGGCCGCATCTCGATGACAGATGAGAGCGCTTTCGTCTTAGGTGAAAATATTGCGACATCAAAAGGCGCTGTTGTTTTCGAAAACGATATGTTCCAGCTTATTCAATACAAGCCATCGACTGAACAGGTTTATGAAAAGCCAACGCTTATTGTGCCTCCATGTATCAATAAGTTTTATATTCTTGACCTTCAAGAGCACAATTCATACGTTAAGTTCTGTGTTGATGAAGGCCAGACAGTTTTCTTAGTTTCCTGGATTAACCCAAGCATTGAGCAGGGCAATATCAGCTGGGATGACTATGTTGGCAAAGGTGTTATCACAGCAATTGACAAGGTTAAAGAGATTTCCGGATCACCTAAAGTCAATGCAGTTGCCTGGTGTATAGGTGGAACGCTGCTGGCTTCAGCCTTGGCAGTACTAGCACACCGTAAAGACACCAGCGTTGCATCAGCAACCTTCCTGACCACGCTGACTGACTTCCGTGATCCAGGTGACCTGTGTGTGTTCCTTGATGAACAGCAAGTCAAAAAACTTGAGAACAAGGTCAATAATCAAGGCTACTTGTCAGGTAAAGAACTAGCAACGTCGTTCAACATGCTGCGTTCTAATGACCTGATCTGGTCATATGTTGTTAACAACTATCTGAAAGGTCAGACACCGCCTCCATTTGATATCCTCTACTGGAATGGTGACTCAACTAACCTGCCAGCTGAGATGTACACTTTCTACATCAACAACATGTATCTGGAAAACAAACTGGTTGAGAAAGATGCACTGACGATCTGCGGATCTCCAATTGACTTGGGCCGCATTAAAACTCCGTGCTACTTCCTATCGACGATTGAAGACCATATCGCTCCATGGAAAGGTACTTTCACCGGCGCTGAGAACTTCAGTAATGTTGAATTTGTGCTGGGCGCAAGCGGTCATGTTGCCGGGGTGATTAACCCTGCTTCTAAAAACCGTCGTAACTACTGGATCAAAGGTGAAATGGGACAAGGTTCTGATCACTGGCTTGAAACCGCAGAGCGCGTTGAAGGCTCATGGTGGCCAAACTGGTCTGAGTGGCAAAAGAAGCGTGGCGGCAAAAAAGTCGACGCTCCAGCAGATTATGGCAATGCCGATAACAAAGCTATTGAGCCGGCTCCAGGTCGTTATGTAACAGTACGCATCGAATAACAGACTCGTCTGTACTAAAAAAAGCCTCTGCACTGCAGAGGCTTTTTGTTTTCTGCTATAAAATATATCCACACTGACAGAATTCCAATTCGCCACACGACCCTTTGAGATATATCCATTGATACAGCATCGCCTCCGGCAGGAAACAAAAATTCTTCTTTCGTTAGGCTTCCCCATAATGCTGACGCAAATAGCACAGGCATCAATGGGTTTTGTCGATACCCTGATTGCAGGGCAATATAATACGTTGGATTTGGCCGCAGTCGCGCTAGGCTCAAGTATTTGGCTACCCATTTACCTCGCAGCCACAGGTATTCTTATGGCAACCACGCCTCTGGTTGCTTTCGCAATGGGATCAAAGCAACCCGAAACTGTTCTTAGCATTTTCAAACAAGGCATCTGGGTTGCCGCAACCCTTGGGGTAATAAGCGTTATTTTACTGAATTCAGCCACATGGGTATTTGAGGTAATGAAAGTTGAGGAGCCTTTAGCCCTAAAAGCTCAAGAATACCTCTATGCTATATCCTGGGGCTTTCCAGCGCTGATGTTTTACCAGTTACACCGGAGTTATTTTGAAGGACTGGGCCAGACACGCCCCGCCATGCACATTGCCTTGCTTGCACTGCTGCTCAATATACCGCTGAACTACCTATTTGTTTTTGGAAAAATGGGATTTCCCGAGCTCGGCGCTGCCGGATGTGGCTGGGCAAGCGCATTGGTGATGTGGCTTATGCTAGCCTGTAGCCGGGTCGCCCTGAAAAAAAGCCCTCAATTACGCCTTCCTAATGCTTTGCATTCCCACTGGTTTGATGCCCCAGCCCTACTCAGCTACCTTAAGCTGGGTGTTCCGATGGGATTCGCTATCCTTATTGAAACCAGCATGTTTTGTGTGATTGCGCTGTTACTGGCGCCGTTAGGAACATTGGTGGTTGCCGCCCACCAGATCACGATGACACTCTCAGGGCTGGTTTTCATGATTCCACTCAGTATGGCTATGGCCTGCACTATCCGTATCGGCCAGCTATCCGGCGCAGCCGAACATGAAAACGCCTGGTTCAGTGCAAAATCATCTCTGTTAATTACGACCAGCATTGCGGTTTTAACCAGTATTTCCATCTTGTTATTTGCCAGATATATCGCTTACATATTCACGTCTGAACAACAGTTAATAGAACTTGCCGTAAGTTTACTGCTTATAGCTGCTTTGTTTGGAATATCGGATGCCCTGCAAGTCACTGCTGCCGGAGCGTTACGTGGTTATAAAGATACCAGCATCCCTTTACTGATTGTATTTATCGCTTACTGGATAATAGGGCTACCTTTAGGCTATGTTGTAGCGCTGACCGACTTGATTATTCCTGCGCTTGGCGCGGCCGGCTTCTGGTATGGCTTAGTGATAGGCCTGTCAGTTTCAGCGGCATTACTTTTAATAAGATTACGCCGGGTAGCACAGCATGCGGCATTTTAAAGTCTGCATAGTCATGGCGTTACTGCTCTCCTTGGCGGGATGTAGCAACGAAACGCCAGAGCAAGCACTTATGCAGACTTATGCCAGCAGAGTCGCCAATGTACTGAAGGAAGATTACCAGTGGCAGCAACCAGAACCGATCCCGCCATTACCTCCTCAACGTTTACGACTTCAAACCATTCCAGATCTGAATGAGGGGCTGATTGATGTGCTGGATTTAGCCAAATGCGACCTTCTTCCCCTAATCGCATCACGTAACAGCTCATTAGGAAAATTAGCCCGCCCCTCTCAGCGCCTTGTTTACGAAATTCAGTTTTTTAACCTCATCAGCAGCTGCCTGCCTCTCATCGAGAAAGCCCCCTCTGTCGAAGCTGAACTAAAAGAGCGCATTTATAATATCTACAACATCAAAAAGCGTAATCTGCCTGTCATATTTTGGAACGCACTCTATACCGGTCAGGAGATAGAAGCCTCTATGGCCGTTAATCAATCCCCCCTGCCTCTTCTACAAACTGACCACAGCGCGGCGTTAAGCGCGTTAAATTCACTCTCTTTTATTACGACGTCTACACTGCAAAACAATATCGACTTCGATACGTCGTCTCTGTCACAGATCGAGCAATATTATGAAGATATCTATCATGCTCCTCTGGGTGCACCACTTCTAAAGTCACTGCTATTACTAGAAGTAACCATGAATAATGTCTCCCAGTTGATCAATACCCGGCTGGAAAGAAGACCCATGTGCTTCTCTTCTATGCAAAACCCACAAGCTAACATATTAAAAAATGTTTTTATTGAATACTATGCACGCCAGATTCAACCCTATATGGCTTATGTGCATCGAACTGGCGAACAATGGTTCAGTATTCATAGCAAAACGCTGGCACTACTGCCTATTCCACATGAGATAGCGCCTTATGCACAACAAGCATTCATAACAAATAGTAAAACAAGTATCTGGGAGCGTTATATCAATGCCCGGGACAGGCATACACAAGCATGGCAGAGAGTTCTCAAACAATGTAATTTAATGCCAAGCCAGCCCAACTAAAGCGCTTCTTCCTTGAAAAAAACATATTCTTCTACCATGCTTCATGCACTATTTATGTATGACAGGGCATGGCGTGCAAAGTAAACGCATTTTTAATGCAGATAACAAACGGCGCAGATCTTTCAAGGCCAATAGCGCTGGCTATCTTCTCATTGCCTTGTTTTCATTAACATTATCCCTGTTCGCATTAAGTGAAATCAGCGTCAAACTCAGCAATGCATACATACAGCAACTGGGCCAGAAATATGGCGCCCAAGCAAAACTCAGACTACAGGCCTGGCAGGACTTAATGCTTGAGATTGCGGATAAACCGGAAAAAGAAAAACTAAAACGAGTTAACGATTTTTTTAACCAAGTCAGATTTTTAGATGATTCAATACACTGGGGCCAAAAAGATTACTGGGCAACACCCGTTGAGTTTCTCATCAGTAACGGCGGTGACTGTGAGGACTTTTCAATTGCAAAATATTACACACTTAAAGAGGTTGGTGTGGATATGAGCAAACTGAGCATCTCCTATGTAAAAGCATTAGAACTTAATCAGGCACATATGGTACTCACCTATTATGAAAAACCTACTTCTATGCCGGTTGTGCTGGATAATTTGATTGCAGAGATAAAGCCCGCGTCTCAACGCCCCGACCTTCTTCATGTATACAGCTTTAACGGGGATAACTTGTGGCTTTCTAAAAAAGGACGCAGGACAACCCTGGTAGGAACATCAGATCGACTTGGCCCATGGGTACAACTTAAATCAAGGCTGGAAAACAATCGTGTTAATGTTAACTAATCAGGCGCCAAGGAGAGAGACATGTCTTTACTAAATCAACTAATCGCGGCGGTATTTGCCGTATTGATTGGCTTGGTCTCGGGCACCCTTTACATTATGTCGGACAGCTCAAAAGAGATGTTAATCCATCAACTGGAATCTCATGGCCAGGACACCGCCACGCATTTAGGGCTTTACCTTGCGCCATACATAGCGGCAGAAGATAAAGCAGCCATCGAAACTACCGTTAATGCAATTTTTGATAGCGGCTTTTATCAAAAAATAGAGATAACCAACAGTACTGGCGATACTCTCTTCGTTTCGACAAACACCTCAATTGCGCCAGAAAGCGTGCCCAAATGGTTCTTAACACTGGTTCAGTTCACCCCTCCTTCAATGGAAAGAGAAATTAGCTACCAATGGCGCAAAGTAGGAAAGGTAAGCGTACAGAGTCGCGCTGGCTATGCTTATGAACAACTATGGAAAGGTACGGAAAAAACACTCATCTGGTTTATATCACTATCACTGATTGCTGTGTTCTCCTTGAGCTATTTATTAAGAAGGATTCTGCGCCCTCTCAAAGGGGTGGCAGAACAAGCCACCGCACTCTCTGAACGTAAGTATATTGAACAGAAACACATCCCTAAAACAGTAGAATTAAAACTGGTTGTCGAGGCAATGAACCGTATGGTTCAAAGGGTTCAGCGAATGTTCGATGAACAAGCACGACATATCGAAGAGCTACGCAAAACAGCTTATCTGGACAATCTTACCGGACTAGCGAATCAACGCTCTACCCATGCCCAGCTGTGTGACTGGCTGGACTACCGTAAAGAATTCGGCCACGGTACCTGCATCTACCTGCATATCCCTAACCTCCAGGCACTGAATGACACTCAAGGGGAGGAAGCAGCCAATAATTTTTTAAAATATGCAGCAAAACAGCTCGCCGACCTATCCGCTCAGTACCAACCGGCTATTATAGGGCGCCTATCCGGTTCAGATTTTCTGGCACTCATACCAGAAAGTAACGAGGAGATCGTTAAGCGGGAAGTCTCTAAGCTAAATGAATCACTGATTACTCTTGCCAACTTTGAAAAAATATCACCCAATGAACTAGCGACTCATATCGCTATAATACAAACCGATTTGAATACCTCAGCGGCACAGCTTCTCTCTGAAGCACGGCTTCTTATCAAACAGGCCATCGCTGAAAAAAGAGATATCCAATACCCTGTAGAATTCACCGGTAGTAAAATCACATCGACCTCTTGGCAGGAACATGTGGCCAGTGCTATCAACAATAAACAAGTTTTTCTACAATTTCAGAAAGTCATATCAACGCATGATGAGCAACCACTGCAACACGAGTTACTAGCGCGAATTCTGAATCGGGATAACAACCCCTGCTCAGCAGCTGAATTCATACAAGTCGTCAAGGAACTTGGGCTAATCGATGCGCTGGATAAAGCCGTTCTGGAACGTGCAATAGAATATCTCACGCACAATACAACCTGCCCACCTTTGACAGTCAACCTGAGCCAACAAGCGATTCAGACTGACGACTTTGAAAAGTGGATTAAAAGCCAACTGAGTAAACACAACCTACGCGGCCGATTAAATATAGAGATTAACGAGACAGCTATACTCAACGATATCAATAATATCGTGACATTCCGAGACCTATTGAAACAAAACGGCATCGGCTTTGGCGTTGATAATTTTGGTATTCACCCGAGTGGGTTTAGCTATCTTTACGCGGTACAACCCGACTATATAAAAATTGATGGATCCCTTTGCCAGGAAATAGATCAAAGTGACGAAGACTGCTTCTTTATCCGCAGCCTTATCACAGCAGCCCATAGCTTAGGGATTAAGACCTATGCCGAGCGCATCGAACGAAAAAGTCAGGCTGAACGCCTGAAACAATTAAATATTGACGGCACACAAGGCTTTTTGCACGGAAAACCAGAAGCGTTGGTATGAGCGAAAGCGGATAGCCAACAGGAAGCGAGCTAGCAGAATGGCTTCAACCAATTCTGCAGACTTGACGCATCCATAGCGCCCGCCTGTCGTGCGACCTCTTTACCGTTCTTTATAACGATAAGTGTTGGAATACTACGAATAGAAAAACGAGCGGCCAGCGCCTGTTCTACTTCCGTATTCACCTTGACGAACCTCAGGTGCGGCTCTAATTGCTTAGCCGTCTGCTCAAAAACCGGAGCCATCATCTTACAAGGCCCGCACCAAGACGCCCAGAAGTCGACCACAACCGGCGTATCACTTACTTTGATAAACTTATCAAATTGTGCCATCGATAAATCAGCAGCCTTGCCCTGAAAAAGTAATTCACGACAGCGTCCACAGACGGGACGATTGCTTAATTTTTGAGTAGGAACTCGATTCGGAGTTTGACAGGAAGGACAAGAAACTAATGTTAATACAGACATAAAACACCTTATACATAAGATTAATATAATATAAGGTGTTTTATAAAGAATTCAAGATCTATTAACGCTTATTCAGGGCGACCAACTGATCCAGCTTTGAATGAAGACGGTCAGCTTTCTCCGCCTCTCGCTGTTGCTTCTCTTTTTCACGCTGCAGGTCACGCCGATGCTGATGAAATTCTTTTAATTTCCCTTTAGCATGCTCAGCTTCTTCAGCAGTTACCTGCCCTTGAGCTTCTCCCTGCAAGTTAACTCTATCAGCACCCTCTTGAAGAGATCGAAAATACTGAGGTGAGCGCACATAAGATGCCAACGCTCTTTTTATTTTGTTTTTGGCAACTTTCTCATCAGCGATCAAATCGTCCTGAATACCAATTTTGAGAGGCCGTACGTTGTCACGATTAAAGACCTGAGGATAAGTTTCCATCAAAAGCTGAAGGGCCGCCTGATTTGCAGCTCGGTTCTTCGCTTTACTTTTACTTTTTGGTATCACTACGTCGTTCACAACATTTCTCTCGATCACTTTGATATTCGAACGGTTTTTTTTCAGCTCTAGCTCGCCTAGTAACCGTTCGCACTCTTCAACTTGCCGCAATGTTTTATTCACAGCGGCTTCTATATCACTGAACACTTATCTCAGCTACCTTTTCGAATATAATAGCTAAATATTTCTTTTTCGCTTTCATTGATTTGCTCAACGAGTTCATGCCCAAGAAATGCACAAAACTTGGGTATATCACGCTGCGTAGAAGGATCCGTAGCCAACACCAGCAAAACGTCACCTATGTCAATTTCACGCACCTTATTATGCAACATCATTACTGGTTCAGGACAATACAAGCCTGTCGCATCCAGCAAATGATCTTCTTTGATACCAACCATTATGCATCTCTTTTCAAAAACGATCCTATTGTCTCAAATAAAACCCAGTAGCGAAAGCAGACACTTGCCAAAGTATGAGTTTGTGATTTGCAACACAAGGTTTATGCTTAATATATGAGTGATAAACACAGGAGACTATCATGATTAAGGTAATAATTGAGCGCCATATCGCTGACGAATTAGGTGAACATTATGAAAAAGCAGCGAGAACAACGTTACAAAAAGCCATGCAGGCACATGGTTTCATCTCCGGAGAGGCGCTAAGGAATGTTAATGACCACAATCACCGGGTTGTCATAGCAACTTATCGCACCGTTGCAGACTGGGAACGCTGGCTATCCTCAGAAGAACGAAAAGAGATGATGGAGCAGATCAGACCCATGCTTGACCGAGAGGAAAAATTCACGCTGCTAGAACATTAGCACAGGGCACTGAGATAACTGTTTATCAATAACACGGCTTATAAATAGCACTGCTTATAAAGAGTGCCGCTTAATCAGCATTAACATTTCATCTAGTGCTGAATAAATATGCTCTTGCTGTGTAAAGCCTGATACTTTGAGCGGTTTTAAATCGTGATTTCCATCTGGCAGCCAGCGAATCTGGACTGCCGGTGGCAAAGAATATTGTGCCACTTCATCTTTACAGCCCATCGGATCCCTTTCCCCCTGGAACACATACACAGGCTTACTCAGCTCCGAAAAATGATCTGTACGTGTAGTCAGCAACTTTCCAACCGGATGAAACGGATAACCAAATACAAAGCAAGCTTGCGCATCCGAGCTTTGCAAAATCATTGTTGCTATCCGCCCTCCCATGGACTTACCGGCAAGATACACCGGCACATCGCCAGCAAACTGTTCAATCGTGTCTTTAAAAGCACTGATCAGCTTGTCTGCCCGATCAGGTGGACGTTTTTTACCATCAATGCGGCGCTGTTTCATATACGGAAACTCAAACCTGATCACCTCTAGCCCACGTTCAGACAGGTAGCGGCTCGTCATCTGCATGAAATCACTTTGCATACCCGCGCCCGCACCATGAGCTAATATCACCCGCCCAAACAGTGGTTCCCCTTCAATCAACAGATCCAAAAACCCACCTCGCCAATTAAACGATTAAAGACGCCATTGTAAGGCTTGATCTATATCAAGCAAATGATAGTTAGCTAACAAAATAAACGCGCCTAAAGTAGTAAAGAAAAACGTAACAACCCCCTAAAGTACACTGTAGACGATTGTAGGAGATCGCATACGAATATATATATTTTAAATAGAATCAATAAGATAGAGGCAAACAAAACAAATAACTAATCTGCATATACAATATATTTACCGGGCGTTTTGTGCGACAATGCGCCACACTCAACGCCTAAACCTCGTTGAAAACACAGGGCTATTCCAAGATAATTGCCCGTGAAACTGTACTATAAAACAAGCTTTTTGATGAGAGCCTGACATGAGCACTGCAATCGAACACCCAACTTATAACTACAAAGTTGTGCGCCAGTTCGCCATTATGACGGTGATATGGGGTATCGTCGGCATGGCAGTTGGCGTCTTAATTGCCGCCCAACTGGTATGGCCGGCATTAAACTTTGACACTCCGTGGCTGTCTTTTGGCCGTATACGACCTCTACACACCAATGCGGTTATTTTCGCATTTGGTGGATCAGCCTTATTTGCTACATCGTATTATGTAGTTCAGCGCACGTGTCAAACGCGTCTATTCTCAGACGGCTTAGCGGCCTTCACGTTCTGGGGATGGCAAGCCGTTATTCTTCTGGCAGCAATAACCCTACCCATGGGCTTAACTTCTTCTAAAGAATACGCTGAGCTGGAATGGCCAATTGACATACTGCTGGCCGTTGTATGGATTTCCTATGCAATCGTTTTCCTTGGCACTGTCAAAAACCGTAAAACCTCGCATATTTATGTAGGTAACTGGTTTTATATGGCATTCATTATTACCGTAGCGGTTCTGCACATTGTTAACAGTGCAGTAATACCGGTTTCTATGTGGAAATCCTACTCAGTTTACCCGGGTGCAGTTGATGCAATGGTACAGTGGTGGTACGGACATAATGCTGTAGGCTTCTTCCTGACAGCTGGTTTCTTAGGAATGATGTACTACTTCGTACCTAAGCAAGCAGAACGCCCAATCTACTCTTACCGCTTATCAATTGTGCATTTCTGGGCATTGATTGCGACTTACATGTGGGCTGGTGGTCATCACCTTCACTATACTGCATTACCGGACTGGACCCAGTCTGTAGCAATGGTTATGTCATTGATCCTATTGGCTCCATCTTGGGGTGGTATGATCAACGGTATGATGACACTGTCTGGCGCCTGGCATAAATTGCGTACAGACCCTGTTCTTCGCTTCCTGGTTGTTTCTCTATCCTTCTACGGTATGTCTACCTTCGAAGGTCCGATGATGGCCATTAAAACTGTGAACGCACTGTCTCACTACACTGACTGGACTGTTGGTCACGTACACGCCGGCGCACTAGGCTGGGTTGCAATGATCTCTGTCGGTGCTACCTACCACATGCTGCCAAAACTGTTTGGCAAAACTCAAATGTGGAGCGTAGGCCTTA
Organism: Neptunomonas qingdaonensis; assembly: GCF_900113275.1. Taxonomy (GTDB): domain Bacteria; phylum Pseudomonadota; class Gammaproteobacteria; order Pseudomonadales; family Balneatricaceae; genus Neptunomonas; species Neptunomonas qingdaonensis. Next base: position 319,378 of record NZ_FOOU01000003.1, on the reverse strand, counting down.
TCAATGCTCACTTCTGGCTAGCCACAGTCGGCACTGTACTTTACATCTGCGCTATGTGGGTCAACGGTATTCTGCAAGGTCTGATGTGGCGCGCTGTTAATGAAGACGGCACACTGACATACAGCTTCGTCGAAGCACTGGAAGCATCTCACCCGGGTTACTTCGTTCGTTGGTTAGGCGGCATATTCTGGCTGACAGGAATGCTTCTGATGGCTTACAACACTTGGCAAACTGTTCGTAAGGACAGCAAAGCCCCAGTAGCAGAAGCTACTGCGCAGGTTGCATAAGGCTGAGGAGCAGAATAATGATCAAGCATGACACAATAGAAAAGAATATCGGCTTAATGGTCCTGTTAATCATCATCGTTATCAGCGGTGGTGGTTTAGCTGAAATCGTTCCTTTATTTTTCCAGGCACAAACGACCAAACCAGTTGAAGGTCTTCGCACGTATAGCGCTATAGAATTGGAAGGACGTGACATCTACATCCGTGAAGGCTGCCACGTATGTCACACACAGATGATTCGTCCATTTCGTGCTGAAACTGAACGATATGGTCACTTTTCTACCGCTGGCGAGCACGTTTGGGAGCATCCGTTCCTATGGGGTTCAAAGCGTACCGGACCAGATCTGGCGCGTGTAGGTGGACGCTACTCCGACGACTGGCATCGCGCTCATTTATACAACCCTCGCGATGTTGTACCTGAGTCGAAAATGCCATCTTATCCATGGCTATTTGAAGACAGGGTAACGGGAGAGGATACTGCCAAAAAAATGAGTGTTTTGCGCAGCCTGGGTGTTCCTTATACGGATGATCAGATCGCTACAGCTCAGGATGATGTAGCAGGTAAATATGAGATCGAAGCTGTGGTTTCATATCTACAAGCGCTGGGCAAAACCCATTCTGTTTACAATAACAAACGGTAATTACTAGTGAGTTACGATGTTTACGGCCCATTCATACCGGTGATTATGCTCATCACCTTTATCGGACTTTTTATCTGGGTCTTATTACCCGGCAATAAAAAACGATTTGATGATGCATCTCAACTACCTTTCGCCGATGAGGCGCCAGATAATTCGGATGAATCGACCCCGAACAGGAGAGTTGAAAAATGAGTGCTTTCTGGAGCGCATGGGTAACGATTATTACCCTGGCAGTAATTTTTGGCTGTACTTGGTTGCTTTTACGAACGCGTAAGAGTGAAACCTTTAAAGAAGAAACTGATAAGACTGTCGGCCACGAGTTTGACGGAATTGCAGAATATGATAATCCCCTGCCAAAATGGTGGTTCCAGATGTTTCTGGGTACAGTCGTTTTTGGTCTGGTTTATCTGGCGCTATATCCTGGCCTGGGTAACTTCAAAGGATTATTAGGCTGGACCTCTACTAACCAGTGGGAAGAAGAGATGGCTCATGCTGATGAAGTATATAAGCCAGTCTTCGCTAAATACGCCACACTGTCAGTAGAAGATCTACAAAAGCCAGAAAACGAAGCAGGCCTGAAAATGGGTCAGCGCATGTTCGCTAACAACTGTTCTGTTTGTCACGGTACAGCAGCAACAGGGGCGCACGGCTTCCCTAACCTGACAGATAATGACTGGTTATACGGCGGAACCCCTGAAGCGATAACCCAGACTATTCTGCATGGTCGCCAAGGCGCTATGCCTGCATGGGGCGCAGTTTTAGGTGAAGAAGGTGTACGCGATGTAGCCAGCTATGTGCAAACGCTCAGCGGTCAGGAAGCTGATGCCGATGCTGCTGCACGTGGTAAAACTCAGTTCCAGGCACTTTGCACGGCGTGCCACGGTGTTGACGGTAAAGGAATGCATGCACTCGGTGCTCCAAACCTGACTGACAACATATGGCTTTATGGCAGCTCTTTTGAGAATATTACCCATACTATCCGCTCCGGACGTAATGGTGTAATGCCTGCTCAAAAAGATCTGCTAAGCCAGGATAAGGTCCAGCTAATTGCAGCTTATGTGTATAGCTTGTCTAACAAGTAATTGACAACTATCAATAAAAAGGCGATATGAAGAGATTCATATCGCCTTTTTTTTAGAGATTCGATTACAATATGCAGCTTCTCTAATGGATACGTTGGTCCAATAGGCTAATACCCAACAATTCAGCTTGTGAGCACAGACATGAATCAGATACCTGTAAAAGATGTCACACCTCCAACAAACGGCAAAAAAGAGGTCTATGAACTCTACGCCAGCCGTGAACACATTTATGTAAAGTTCTATAAAGGTTTTTTCAAGAACCTTCGCGTTATTTCCGGCGCTATAATGCTGCTCATGTTTTACGCATTTCCGTTAATCGAATGGAACGGAAGACAAGCCATTCTCTTCGACCTGCCCAACCGCCAGTTTCATGTATTTGGTATGACATTCTGGCCACAGGACTTCATGCTTCTGTCATGGCTTCTGATCATTCTTGCATTCACCCTTTTCTTTGTTACCGTTTTTGCTGGACGCCTCTGGTGCGGCTATGCGTGCCCTCAGTTTGTCTGGACCTGGTTATTCATCTGGGCAGAAAAATTTGCCGAAGGCGATCGCAATCAGCGCATTAAGCTCGATAAAGCGGACTGGAGTGCGGAAAAGATCAGAAAAAAATCCATTAAACATGGTTTATGGATATTTATTGCTGTCACCTCTGCGGTTGCCTTTGTCGGCTATTTTTCTCCGATCCGCGAGTTAGTTGCAGATTTAGCCGCCTTCTCGCTAGGCCCATGGGAAACCTGGTGGATTGGTTTTATTGCCGTTGCCACATATGCAAATGCTGGCTGGTTACGCGAACAAGTATGTATCTACATGTGCCCTTACGCCCGCTTCCAAAGTGTTATGTTTGACCAGGACACACTGGTTATCTCCTATGATGAAAAACGAGGAGAAAAGCGCGGCAAACGCAAAAAAGATAGTGATTACAAAGCCGATGGCCTGGGTGACTGCATCGATTGCGGCTTCTGTGTCAATGTTTGCCCTGTCGGAATCGATATCCGCGATGGCTTACAGTACGAATGCGTGGCCTGCGGAGCATGCGTCGACGCCTGTGATGACATTATGGATCGTATGGGATATGAAAAAGGCTTAGTACGCTATACAACAGAGCATCAGCTGAACGGTAATACAACTAACCTACTCCGACCTCGTCTGATGGCTTATTTGGTAGTACTCCTGGCGATGTGTATCGCCTTTGGCTACACCATCTTCAGCCGTATCCCCCTTGAAGTTGATATTTTACGAGATCGCGGTCAACTATATAACGAAACACCTAACGGCCTGATTGAGAACGTGTACAAACTTAAACTCGCCAACAAGGAACAACGCGACCATGATTATCGGATTAGCGTTAGTGGTATTGAAGGACTGAAACTAATATCAGAACCAGTGGTCACTATCAAAGCGGGCGAACTACTTGATTACAACATTCGTATTCATTTAGAGAGGGAAAATATCAAGCGTCCAAATTATGATATACAGATCAAAGTTCAGGCATTAGATGACAACAGTATTTCAGTGACTGAAGATAACCGATTCATTGGCCCGGCGCCACGTCGATAACCGACCTGCGCGTTAAATTAAGGTACAATAGCTGCTCTCTGCAAAGACAGCAGCTATTTTTATGACAGAAAAAAATATGACCGAAGATGAAATTCAAGCAGCAAAACCTTGGTATAAACAACCTTGGCTCCTTTTTATTCTGACTCCAATATTCGCCGTGGTGTTTTACGGTTTTGGTTTTCTTTACCTGTCTATCGTGACAATGGACGGCGTTGTAAAAGATGACTACTACCGCATAGCCAGAGGCTATGAACTCAACACTGAAAAAAATCAAAACGCCATTGACCAGAAGATTATTGCAGAGCTTAATCTGGATGATGTGACCGGCGATATCATGATTAAATTAAATGGTGAACTCACTAATGTGCCTGAATTCCTGACACTGGATATTGTCCACCCCACTCACCAGAAGTACGACCAGCTGATCACTCTCAAAGCGATTGGCTCCCGACAGCTGTATTCCGGGTCACTGGCCAACCCACTCAAAGGAAAGCGTTTTCTGTTCCTCTTTCCACCTGATGAAAACTGGCACCTTCACAAAGAGATTCTGCCACCTTATGAACAGCGCCGCATTGAACTAAAGCCGAATTTGTAAGGCACGCAGAAGTATGAATAGTAGTCTTAATAGTCAGCACAGCCTTGTGAAATGCTTTCATTGCGGCCAGGATGTACCCAAAGGCGTACAATTTGTTGCCAATATTAAAGGTACCGCACAACCCATGTGCTGCCCCGGATGCAAAGCGGTAGCAGAAACCATTGTTTCCAGCGGGCTTGAGCACTACTACAAATACCGTCAGGGAGATTCAACCTTCACCCCGGATCTCTCTGGCACAGAACTGCCGAGCGCCATTCAGGACGAGTTAAAACTCTATGACAATGCTTCGATCCAACAAAATTTTGTCATCACATTAGAAGATGATATTAAAGAAGCAACCTTGGTCATTGAAGGCATCACATGTGCAGCCTGTGTCTGGTTACTTGAACATCACCTGGTAAAACAAACAGGTATTGAGCAAGCGTCTGTCAACCTCACCAATCACCGGGCACGAATCCGCTGGCATGATAGTGAAATTACATTAAGCAGCATCATGGCGGCGATATACCACATCGGGTATCAAGGCCACCCCTACCACCCGGATAAAGAAGAACAATTACTCGAACTTGAAAAAAAGCGCGCTTTTCGCCGTCTCGGCTTAGCGGGCCTCGCCATGATGCAAATCATGATGATGTCCATCGCTTTGTATGCAGGCGCATTACAAGGAATAGAAGACAAGATTGAAGTCTTTATCCGCTGGACCAGCCTGATTATTGCTACACCGGTACTGCTCTACTCCGCCAGACCCTTCTTTACGGCTGCGTTACGTGACATCAGAGCACGACATCTGAGTATGGATGTTCCCGTATCTATCGCCATAGGTGGAGCCTACCTGGCCAGCGCCTGGGCCACCTATACCCAAAGTGGCGAGGTTTATTTCGACTCCGTTACCATGTTTACTTTTTTTCTGTTGATCGGTCGCTATCTGGAGATGCAGGCAAGGCATCGAACCGGACGGGCCGGTAATGCCTTATTAAATTTAATCCCCGACAGCGCCATAAAATTAGCAAACGGGCAAGAAATACTGATCCCGGCAAACGACCTGAGCATTGATGATGTTGTGCTGGTTAAACCGGGCCACACGATACCGGCAGATGGCATTATTGTGGCGGGTTATTCCTCAGTAGATGAATCAGCACTGACCGGTGAGTACCTCCCCATCAACAAAACCCTGGGTGATCATGTTGTCGGTGGGACGATTAATGTAGAAAACCCCCTTCAGCTGCAAATTACAGAAGTAGGTGCAGGTACAAAATTATCTGCCATTGTCAGGTTACTCGACAGAGCCCAGGAAGAAAAACCAGCGGTTGCTAAAATTGCCGACAAAGTCGCTAGTTATTTTGTCGCAGCCGTTCTTTTAACCGCTGTTATTGTCAGCCTTATCTGGTGGAACATCGACCCGCAAAACGCCTTCTGGATTACCCTGTCAGTACTGGTTGTTACCTGTCCTTGCGCACTTTCATTAGCGACACCCACCGCGCTCACCGCAGCAACCGGCACATTAAGGCAACATGGCCTGTTGATTACTCGTGGGCATGTGCTAGAAAGCCTGGCGACTGCCACACATATCGTTTTTGATAAAACCGGCACGCTCACTGAAGGCAACTTATCGCTTAAGCGCACACATTTGTGTAGCAATACAGATGCACAAACTGTGCTGGAAATTGCCGCCGCATTAGAAGCCCACTCTGAACACCCTATTGCCAAAGCGTTTCGAAAATACCAACTGCAAACTGCAGACTCGATGAATGCAGAGCTGGGACAAGGCTTAGAAGGCAATGTTGATAACATCGTTTATCGCATCGGCAAACCTGAATTTGCTTCTGCACTCTGCCAACAAAAACTGACTTATGATGACGCACCCGATCATAATGGCCAATGGCTGCTGCTTTGTAACTCCGAAACGCCTCTCGCCTGGTTCTGCTTAAACGACCAGATTCGAAAAGGCACTCAACAGACTTTAGCTATTTTACAACGTCTTGGGCTCAAGATTCAGATGCTGACAGGCGACAACTCCGCTGCGGTGCAGGACGTTGCTGATGAACTACATATAGATCAGGTCGTTGCTAACGCCTCTCCTAAAGAGAAGCTTGCCTATATTCAAAAGCTGCAAAAGCAAGGCGCCAAAGTTGTGATGATCGGTGACGGCATCAATGACATCCCTGTACTCGCCGGTGCTCAGACATCCATAGCCATGGGGAGCGCAACGGATCTTGCCAAAACCAATGCTGATGCAGTGCTGATTAGTAGTGAGATTGAGCGCTTAACCGATGCTATTCTGCTGTCACGAAAAACCCAGTATATTATCCGCCAAAACCTGAGTTGGGCACTGTTGTATAATCTGATTGCCTTACCATTGGCTGCCATGGGCTTTATTGCACCCTACATGGCCGCGATTGGCATGTCAGTCAGCTCACTGATTGTTGTTGGCAATGCGCTTCGCCTGACTAAACTTGTTCGCCGTAATCCTGTAAAATAGCCACTTCAATTTTCGAGATGATTCTCCATGGAAATTCTTTTTATATTAATACCCATCGCTATCATCCTGCTGGGGTTCGCTATTTGGGCTTTTTTCTGGAGCGTTAATACCGGGCAATATGATGACCTTGAGTCACCGGCCCACAGCATATTATTTGATGACGATGAAGATATGATTCCGGACGATGCCAAACAGGGAAAGAAAAATTCCTCTCGTGACTGAATCTCTTTCTTTAACAACAGCGCTACTGCTAGGCTTGCTGGGTAGCGCTCATTGCCTTGGCATGTGTGGGGGCATCGCTGCCACTATATCCATGGGACAAAAAAACTCACGACTACCTAACCTGCTGGGATACAACTTCGGCAGGCTTTGCAGCTATGCACTAGCAGGGGCATTGGTGGGTTCACTCGGGGTTATCATTAAAGACAGTACATCAGCCATTGTGCTGCGCACCTTGGCTGGCATCCTTCTAATCAGCATGGGTTTGTATGTTGCACAATGGTGGAAAGGTCTTGTCCATATTGAAAAACTCGGCAATAAACTCTGGGCTTTAATCCGCCCGACAGCCAGTAAACTTTTACCGGTTACAAACATAAAACAAGCACTTCTGTTAGGTTTTTTCTGGGGCTGGCTACCCTGTGGCTTAGTTTACAGCACACTGATATGGGCAGCGACCGCGCAAAATGCATTACATAGCAGTAGTTTAATGTTTGCTTTTGGTATCGGCACACTACCCGCTATGCTAACCACCGGCCTGCTGGCCAAACAGGTTCAAACATTACTGGCAAACCGTAACGTTCAATATTTTGCAGGCCTTCTTATACTGCTTTTTGGCTTATATACTATCCCATTCCGTGCAATCATCGATATTTGATACATATCAAATCAATCTTCTGATCAGATGCTATACTGCTGCGCTTAAAATAATGAGGAAACTATCGTGAGCCTGGACAAAACCATTTCATGGGATCTAGATCTTATTAAACGTTATGATCTTTCCGGTCCCCGGTATACCTCATACCCAACAGCTATTCAGTTTGATACGTGGCTGTCTGAAACACAGTTGGTTGAAAGCGGACAAACTACGACAGATACATCGGCTCCACTGTCTCTGTATATCCATATCCCCTTTTGCGCTCATGTTTGTTATTTTTGCGCCTGTAATAAAGTCATTACCCGCAACCGGAAAAAAGCTCAGCCGTATCTGGACACACTCTATAAAGAGATAGAGCAGGTAGCCAAATGGTACAGCGATAAAAGAATTGTTAACCAGCTTCATTGGGGCGGCGGAACACCAACCTTTATCAGTGACGAACAGATGGCGGAACTGATGAATAAAATCAAGCAGGAGTTCAACCTACTCGAGGATGACAGTGGTGACTATTCCATTGAGATCGACCCTCGTGAAGCCTCATATGAAACGATGCAAACCCTCAGAAAGGTCGGCTTCAACCGCATCAGCCTGGGTGTTCAGGACGTTAACCCTGCCGTACAGGAAGCAGTAAACCGCATACAACCCACCGAACAAACTGCCGCCGTGCTCAAGTCAGCGCGAGAGCTCGGTTTCAAATCGATTAACATGGATCTGATCTATGGACTTCCGCACCAGACTTTCGAGAGTTTCAATGAAACACTCGATACGGTAGTTGCCATGAGTCCAGATCGCCTATCCGTTTTCAACTATGCGCATATGCCGGATCGTTTCCGCTCACAAAAGCATATCAATGCAGCCGATCTACCTAGCCCGGAAACCAAACTCGCTATTCATGAGTCCACTATTAATAAGCTACTCGCTGCAGGCTATGTTTATATAGGAATGGATCATTTTGCCAAACCCGATGATGAACTGGCCCTTGCACAGCAAAGTGGACATTTACATCGCAACTTCCAAGGCTACACAACGCACTCTGATTGTGACTTGGTAGCGATGGGAGTCTCTGCCATCAGTCAAATTGGCGATGTTTATTATCAAAATGAACATGACATAACAGCGTATACAAACGCGGTCGAAACACGTGCCAGCGCCATTCGTCGCGGCGTAAAACTCAGCACAGATGACCATATCCGCCGCGCTGTAATTACTCAGCTGATATGTCATTTTGAGCTTGATCCGACCTCGATAGAAGAAGAGTTTAATATTGATTTTAAAGAGTATTTCGCCCAAGAACAGGTGGAACTGCAGCACTTCGATAAAGATGGGCTCATCCGGTTGGATGGCCAACGCATTATCGTTACAGCCGCAGGGCGTTTACTGATCAGACGCATCTGTATGGCTTTCGATCGTTACATTCCAAAACAGCAACCGACACAAGGTTTTTCCCGCATCATCTAATAGACACTTCACGGTTCATGCGAAATACGACATAATTGGAGGCTGAGTAGCCCTCACTATGTACAATAACCACAGGAACCGGCCATGAGCAATGTTAAAAAAGAAGGGAAACTACATAGCCTGCAACAAGCACATTGTAATACATGCAGTATTAGCTCGCTCTGCCTTCCCGTGTCATTGAACAACTCGGAGATGGACAGTCTGGATAACATCATCGAGAAAAGCAGACCGCTAAAGAAGGGAGACCACCTTTTTCATCAGGGTGACCCTTTTGAGTCTGTATTTGCCATCCGGGCAGGCAGTGTAAAAAGCTATACCATTACGAATGAAGGTGAAGAACAGATTACCGGATTTTACTTTCCTGGTGAAGTGGTCGGTTTAAGTGGTTTTGATGAACAACACTACCCGGTATCCACTAAAATTATGGAAACCACAACGGTCTGTGAAATACCCTTCGAGCATTTAGACACTTTATGTGGACAGCTACCCGAGTTGCGCCGTCAGGTCATGCGCACCATGAGCAAAGAGATCAGAGATGATCAGCAAATGATGCTCCTGCTTTCAAAGAAAAATGCCGAAGAGCGCGTAGCCACTTTTTTAGTTAAACTTTCGCAGCGCTTCCAGGCACGCGGATACTCGGCCCACAAGTTCAGACTATCCATGTCGCGCAACGAAATTGGTAATTATTTAGGCTTGGCTGTAGAAACGGTTAGCCGCATTTTTACCCGTTTTCAGAAGAACAAACTGATTCAGGTCGAGGGCAAAGAGCTCGACTTACTTGACCTGGAAAGCCTTTATGAGGTTTCCGGTGAGTGCGACGGCAAAAATATTAAAGAAACGGATGTTCAGCAGCTTTCTTTATAATGACGAACAAACAGCCTGACTTAATAAACCGGCTGACTATTGCGAATAAGATGTCTGGATAAATAGTCCGTATAAATAGTTTGTAAAAATAATCCGTACAAAAGCCCGGTTAAAGATACGGGTTGAAAAAAGCGCCGTACAAATAACTGAACGGCGCTAAAGTTGCACAAAGAAGTAGCCATCTCTATGTGTAACCCAACGGAGTAATTAAAACCTATATTCTTTATTTAAACATTGAGCCATATCAATCATTTACGTTCCGGCCTGCTTGAGGAGCCATTAGTACATGTCATACGACGAATTTTACGTAAAATCAGTCATTCGTTCACTTCCTGACTGGCCAGAACCGGGGGTTATGTTCCGCGACATCACTCCCCTTTTCAAAGACCCTAAAGCTTTACGCATGGTGGCGGATGGTTTTATTCAGCGTTATATGGAATCAGATCTGACGCATATCGCCTGCATAGATGCACGCGGCTTTCTGATTGCCTCCATCATGGCTTATCAGATGCAAAAGCCATTGGTACTGGTTCGCAAAAAAGGCAAACTGCCTGGCAAAACAGTCCACCAGGAATATCAACTGGAATATGGCACCTCCGCCGTCGAAATGCAGATAGATGCCGTCGGCCCCGGGGACAGAGTTCTGGTCTTTGATGACCTGATTGCTACTGGTGGTACTCTCCTGGCTGCCTGCACACTGATTAAAAAGCTCGGTGCCGAAGTGATTGAGTGCGCCGCTTTAATTGATCTACCTGACCTGGAAGGTTCTGTTCGGATTCAAGAAACAGGGATTCCTGTCTACACGATGCTCGCCTACGAAGGTCTGTAGATAAAATTAGCATCCTCTGATATTGTTATGATGATATAAGCATATCAGAGGTCCAGATGCCTAACTCCCTACTGAAAATCTCATCACTGTTTCTGCTCCTTACCTGCCAATCTGTATTTGCGCAAGAAGTCACGACATCACATAACAAGCTGCTACTTAATGCAGAATTGAAACTGGCTGAGGGCAGCACACTTGCTGATGGCGTGCTACTGATCACCCACGGCACGCTGGCACACAACAAGATGGAAGTGATTGCAACGCTGCAAGATCTACTCACTGATGCGGGCATCAATACACTCGCTATTAACCTCAGCTTAGGCATTGATAACAGACACGGCATGTATGATTGCCAGGTACCGCATCAACATAAACACAGCGACGCAATAGATGAGATTAACACCTGGTCAATGTGGTTAAAGAGCCAGGAAGCCGGAGATATTAGCCTGATGGGCCATTCCCGCGGAGGAAACCAGACGGCATGGTTTAGTGACTCTTACCCTGACCAGGTTAAATCTCAAATTTTACTGGCACCGGCCACCTGGAGTGAAGCCGCAGAGCAAAACGACTACAAGCAACGTTATAACAAATCATTAACAGAAATACTCACACTGGCAGAACAAGGCGATGACAACACATGGATGGATGCAACTAATTTTATTTACTGCACGGACAGTCGTGTTAAAGCAACATCATTTGTAAACTACTACGCACCAGATCAAAGATTCGATACCCCTTACCTTTTAAATAAAACAAGCACACCTAGCTTGGTCATTAGCGGATCTGAAGACAACACCGTTTCTGATCTTGCAGAAAAAATGGCCGATATATCTAACCCACGTGTAGAGCACATATCAATTGAAGGAGCGGACCATTATTTCAGGGATCTTTATGCTGATGAGGTGGTCGAATTTATTGTTGATTTCATGGAAAAACAGCAATGAAACTGCGCGCGCTGCTCTTTGTTCTGACCAGTTTATTTTTAAGCATCCTGCTTAACAGCACACACGCCAGCAGCTTACCTGCAGGCAACAACTTTAATCTGGATGCCGAGCTACTCGGAGAGAGCCGAATACTCGTGGTAATGATAAGCCAGAGTGATTGCAGTTACTGTCAGCTAGTCCATGACGACTTTTTGGCCCCCATGCATAGTGGCGGGCGGTACCAGCAAAAAGCGCTGTTTCGTGAACTTAAAATAGACACAAATAGCGCGCTCCTGGATTTCGACGGTCAGCAGATTACGCCTAAGCAGTTTGCCAAAAAGTATCAATCAACATTCACACCGACTCTTCTCTTTCTTGATAACAAGGGCAACCCCTTAGTAGCCAATATGGTCGGGATAAATACCCCTGAGTTTTACGGATACTACCTTGATCAATCGATAGATGAAGCGATAACACGTCTGCAACATCCATAAAGCAGGTTAATTACATAAAATGTTAGTAATTCTGCGTGCATCCCGGGTTTTCATAATCCCGTGATCAGCGGGAGGCCTTAGATAAAAGGAGCGACTATAGACATACTCCCCTTGCGCATCATAACCAATACATTTGATACGCTGGCTGTGTATGACAGGATCAAAAACCACCTTCACGGCATAACCCGAATATTTTTCTAAACGCGGCATTCCATATCCCCGCTGACTGGAAATTTGTTCTTGCCTTTGTAGAACACGTGCCTTTTGACCCAAATCCTGACGTAGTTCATCTGATTGCTCTTTACGCTCTTCCAGGCTTTGATAACGTAAAATACAGCGATCACGATCCATCTTATCAGTGATAGCCATACAGATTGCCGGGGTTATCGAATTTGCCTGAGCATAAACTGGAACAGTTAACAGCGCCCCGAATAAAGCGAAAACACAGAGCCTCATAAAACCTCTTAAAACGACTAGAGTAAGACTTACCATTTTAGCAAAGATTTAAAAAATGCGTAAAAACTCAACAGAAAAAATTAGGCTTACTTCATTAGAGCTGCTGGGCCACTAACCTCAATAGATTCAATAGCTGCTCCTTTTCACAGTGCAGCCTTAAGAAAAACGCTTTAATGACTTCCCGGGTTTCTCTTCAAGTGGCTGCTCAGGCCACCTATGCTTTGGGTAGCGCCCCCTCATTTCCTTTGCCACCTCAAAATATGATGTTCTCCAGAAATTAGCCAAATCACTTGTTGTCTGGATCGGCCTGCGCGCAGGCGAAAGCAACTCAAACCTTATGGGAACCTTACCCCCAGCAATTTTGGGAGAGACCACCTCACCAAACATCTCCTGTAGCGGAACCGATACCGTGGGTCCTTGATCGCTATCGTAAATAATGGTCACTGTTTTATTACTGGGTGTTTGATAAACAAGCGGCGCCTCCCTCTCTAAAAATTTTTGTTCCTCCCACGACAAGATACCCAGCAATAACTCGAACAAACTGACTTTTTTTAGCGCGGATATCGATTTGACTCCGCTTATATACGGCAGCAACCACTCATCTGATGTTTCTAAAAGCAAAGCCTTTGTGATCTTGGGAAAAGTGTCCGCATATCGACCCAACCATTCTGCTCTGGCTAACCAGTCATGACAGCGAGCAGTCCAGTTGAGGATACTCAGCTCACTACTTTTCAACACATCAAGTAAGCACTCTTGGAATTTATCAGAGGGGATGTCTGACAATGAAGACCGCTTTATTTCTAAAGCACCATATTCAGTGATACTTCGCCCGATTATTTTTTGTTTTGCGCTGTCATATTCATAATGAGCTGTTTCGACAATACTTTCATCAAGGCAGTCCAATACTGATTCCAACGTGATTGCAGCAGCGCTATAGATTCGTCCTTCTTTTTTGATAGCATCACAATCAACGACAACAAGCCACTGGCTGCCAAAGAGAGGATCATCATCAAATAAAAAGACACCCCGTCCATTGGCTAACTGATAACGCCCGCTATTATCTGATCGCCTTTTTGCCAAACGATCCGGATAGGCATACAAAAGTAGTTTTCCAATGCTGTTGTGTAATTGTGTCAGCGTATATTCCGAACTCGACTTGTCGAGTTGGACACTGCTTTTTAATGAGCTAACGCTCATCAAAAGCTGCTCAATCGAGGCACGATTGATCGGGTGAGCCTTCAGTGCCGCATTACGGTTAACCTTATAGTCCTGTAGCGCTAATAGTCGCTCTGCGATGTCTACCCCTTTACCCGAATAAAAAATATCTCTATCGGACAATAAAGCAGCCAGCTCACAGGCAACACCTTTTTCAATACCCCCCTCTGCCTTAAGAAGCATTGCCGCCAATCTGGGGGTAACACCTATCCCGGCGGCTTTATCACCCAAGGCGGTCACTTTACCTTGCGAGTCAATCAGGCCTAATGAAGCCAAGGTCGCTTTAGCGGATAGAAAATGCGGCATAGGTGGAGGAGTTAACCAATTGATATCCTGATATTCGCTATAACCCCAAATAAACAGTTCCAGTACAAAGCCCGTCAAATCAGCCAACAGAATCTCTTCACTTTGATAATCACGCAGAGATCTTTGCTTTTGCTCATCCCATAATCGGATACACGATCCCGCTTGAGTACGGCCGGCCCTACCCTTTCGTTGTGTAGCCGATGCTTTAGAAATATAAGCAGTTTCAAGGCGTGTCATACCACTGACAGGATCATAGGTCAGTGCTTTTTCCAGTCCGCTATCAATGACACAGGTAACACCTTCAATGGTTAAGCTTGTCTCAGCGATATTGGTGGTAAACACAATTCGTCTGTTACCGCCGGGGTCTGGCATTAAGGCTTGCTCTTGCTTTAACAAAGGCAGTCCACCATACAGCGGTAGTAAAACCAGATGAGGGTCCGAACCCAATAGCGCAGAAGACTCAGACATACATCGCTTTATATCGGCTTGCCCCGGAAGAAAAACCAAAATATCACCGTCTGACTTACCTGCACTACTCGTGTTACCAGCAGCAAGCAACGTACTCAATACACGCGTTACTTGCCGGGACAAAGGCTCCTGACCTCTTTTAATATATTCAACCGAGACAGGGTAGGCCCTGCCCGGACACTCGATAACCTCGGCGCTCCCCATATACCAGGATATCAGATCGGTATCGATAGTCGCTGACATAACCAGTAGCTTAAGGTCATCACGAATAGTTTGCTGTATCTCCAGCGAAAGCAATAAGGATAAATCAGCATGAATAGAGCGCTCGTGAAACTCATCAAATATAATAAGCCCGATATCTGATATTTCCGGATCGCTTTGCAGCCGCCTGGTTAATATGCCTTCGGTGACGATTTCCAACACCGTGTCTTTGGATATTTTTCTGTCATTTTTTATTTGATAACCAACTCGCTGACCCACTTTCTCACCTAGCTGGCGGGCCAAATAATGAGCAATCGACTTTGCCGCAACACGACGCGGCTCGAGCATTAAGATCTTTTTTCCCTTGAGCCACTTAGCGTCAAGCAAACTCAGGGGCAACGCGGTGGACTTACCTGCCCCAGGCTCCGCTTGCAGGATTAAATTATTTGCATTGGCTAGCAGGCTAACAATCCGGGGTAAAAAATCAGTGATGGGTAACAATGAAACATAACTCTCTGAATATGATAGAACGACACTGTTCGTTTGAAGCTTTTTAACAGTCTATAGCAAATCATGTTTAATATTCAGGCGATCCTTCATTAAGCCCCCTTCACATCATTAACCGTTAAAAGAAAAATTAGCACTTGTTACTAATTAATTTGCCTATATCTAGCATGAAACCTGTAGAATGCACTGCGTTAACTGACGATAATTTTATATCTATTAATGCGTCATTGAGCAGTATTAAATGCTTTATAGCCGAGGGATACATGTCTAACAAATTTGAAGTTGCACTAGAAACAACCATATTCAAAAGCCGTTGGTTGTTAGCACCCTTTTACGTTGGTTTAGTGCTTAGCATTGTCTTGTTATTTGTAAAATTTGTTCAGGAATTTTGGCATATCGCCAGTCATGTTGTCTCTATGCCGGAAAGTGATGTCGTGATTGGCATCCTGGCATTAGTTGATTTGTCACTAGTGGGTAGCTTGTTGTTGATGATTATTTTTAGTGGCTACGAAATTTTCATCTCAAAAATCGATTTGAAAGATCATGAAGACCGACCGGAATGGATGGGAAAGGTCAACTTTTCAGGCCTCAAACTAAAAGTCATCGGAGCAATTGTAGCCATCTCGGCAATTGATCTGTTAAAAACGTTTATGAATCTTCCGACAAGCCTTTCTGACGAACAAGCAACCCACATCATGTGGAAAGTAATCATCCATTTAACATTTGTTTTTTCTGGGCTGATCTTTGCTTACATGGATAAAGTAGCCGGTGATACCAAGCATCATTAATCGCCATTGATCCTGCAAAGCACGTACTTCAGAGAGAGCCTGCTCAACTACAGCGGCTCCCTGCTCCCCAGCAAAGCCAATTTAACAGCGCACCCGAGACGTAGGAAGGCGCAATCAAGTTAACCCGAATCATGCTGGGTCCAACTGTATGCGTGTATTAGCCGTCATCGCGCGGTTTTGTTATCACGGTTCCATCCGCTAACGGTTGTGCGTAATCAGGTAATGTCGCAGATACCTCATCACGGTCATAGACACCTAGATCCTCTTTTATGTGTGTTCTCACTGAGGAAAATAATTTTTTAACCACCGTAAGATTTTTCTCAGTAGGTTCACATTCCAAATACTGCAAACCTTTTAGAAAATCATTCGTAGTTGATGCAGAAAGATGCATTGCATTACCATCATCGTAGTACCACTTCCTTAAGTCTTCAAAAATGCTATTCAACTGGCCTTGATCCAGTCGGAGTTTATCTCGCGGATTGAGGTCTTTTGTTTTCTCCCATAAACTTCTGTAAGCCGCTACTCGTGAATCTGTTAAAGCAATTTGCTTTGCGTATCTCGACTTTATTTCTTCAAGAGTTTTGTCTGTTTCTAGCCTAAAACCAGCGGCTAACTTCTCTGTTATCCACGCTCTGGCGATCCATCCTACGACGGCAAGGAGCATCGCAGTTGAAAACGATGCAAAGAATGCTTCTTTCATATCGTTACTCCCATTGCTGACACCTCAACGCCCGAGAAAACTCTAGGACACATAGCATTTTGTTGTAAAGTTCTTACACAAAAAGTAACCGTTGGGACTGCCAGATTAACAGCTCTTGTATTGATTTTTTTGATCACCAATGCACTTCTTCGCCGTTTTCAACGACTCTACCTGAGCTTATGATAGTTGTGGTGACATGTACTTCAGATAAATTAAGGCTGAAGTACTTTGCCAGCGCCCTGGCTAAGCCTATTTGCAAGGATGAAATATCAGACGCCGACCAAATTGATGGTAACAATAAATTTGCCATAACAGCATACTGATTACCTATTTGCTGCTGACTATACATAATATTTATAGTCATGTGCTCAGAAGACTTTCCAGATTCTTCTGCCCATAGCTCGACTAGATTTGTTGTACCTTGCTGGCTATTCGACGTAACAAAACAGTTAGCAATTGGCATCAGCTCTTATCTCCATTTGTAGCGAAGATTCATACAATGAATGACTCCCACGATATTTTGACCTCAATTTTCGGGAGTTAGCTGCAAGTCAAAGGCATATAGTATCTGTTAACTCTACCTACTATTAGGCAAGCTCCAGGCCAATAGTGCTCATTACCTAATCTCTTGAAAAGAATAGGAATGTCCAATACAACCTCATCGTTTATTCACCTAAGCGGGTCAGAGCCGCCCCACCCTCCTCAATAAAAAATCATAACAGCATGATATTTTAAAAAGCGATCAAAGGGTTAGTGATGAGCGAAGCTGGGGCCTAAACAACCCATCTAATGCAGCTAACCAGGCAAGTTATTTTCATGGCTTAAATGGTAATTAAAAAGGTGTCGGGGGAATTGGAGGGCTCGAGTCACCGATAGCTAATGGTGTTAAGCATTTGCTTAGTCTTTATTTATATTTCCTCCCACTGAAACCAAAATGTTTGCCAACCTCCGACTGGCACTAGCCAAAATATTGCCCCGATACCTGAAGTGCGTTCTTCACCAATTAATGCGCCTCCCAAGGCACGCCTCAAGTAAAGTCGGCTCTCGGATCTGTAGCCGCCGGTTCCGTCCGCATTCTTATCAACGACGATTGGTAAGACGAAGGCTCCTTCAGAACAAGAAAAATCGCCGTTTTCTTTTGATAGCAATTGTTCATCGATAACCCCCGTATTATTAAGGGCTTCGACTCGTAGCGTGGCTGAAGAGAAAACAAGAACAACTGTGTCCGCGTCTTTCAACTCTGCGCCTAGTCGGAACGCCAGCGAGTTAGCAGCAGCCATCGGTAGGAACGAGTAGGTAGCGAGGTTTTGATAGCGCCCCGATAGATCAGGGCATTCGTCACCAGAACTGGACGAAATTGATGGCCAATCTTAAGGGTATTTTGGCGATATGCCTGTCAACGCAGCGCACCCGGAGAGGAGCGCAACACTGAGGGAACAGACGATTAAACTCTTCAGGGAGGCTAACATTTTAATACTGCGCATACTGCTGAGAGTTCAGCGTTCTGAAGAATATTGATATATAGACATTTTTTGACCGCATCTGTCATTTTCCTCTTTCTACCCAGAACAAACGGCGCTTCAAGCTGAGAAAAGAAGGCTCCTGATTTATATACGAATATCATACACCAATATATTGCGGGCACTTTAGGCCCGCTCAGTAAATTAAACTAATACTGCTTTCGCTAATAACTCAAAACTACGTTTTCTTGATGCAAAGTCGTGTGTCACCGTCACTAAACCCACCTCATTGGTTTTCCAGTATTCTGAGATTTGCTCAAGCTGATCAGCACATTCTTGCGGGGAGCCGAGCGTGACGGAGTCGAGCAGGCTTTGGTAATAACTTTGATCAGAGATGGAGAGTTTTTTTACTTTATCCAATGCTTCTTTTGGACTTACCCAGGGATTACGAATGCCGTGTCGAAACGCCATGACTTTCCAATAGGCTTGTGATGCGGCGAGGTAGAGCGCTTCTTCTTTTGTCGGGGCACATAAAGCAGCAATAGTGATCATGGTGTGTGGTGATCCGCTATGGCCGGATTGTTGATAGGCGCGTTTATACTCATCCATGATAGCGATGGTTTGGTCGTCCGGGCTGATGAATAAGCCTAACGACATGTTAAAACCCATTTGACCGGCAAAGGCGGCACTGCCACCGCTTGTACCTAGCATCCACAGTTCGGGGCATGGCTCATCACTGGGCATGATTTTCAGGTCATTAAAGGCGTGACCTTGTGGAAAGCCATCACGTAAAAATCCAGTCAATAGTTGTGCTTGTTCCGCATAACGCTCGCCGTGTGTTGGCTTATAAGGATAAGCCAGAGCCTGGCTGGCAATGCCATCACCGCCCGGCGCCCGGCCAATGCCCAGATCAATGCGCCCGGGAAACAGTGTTTCGAGCATCCGAAACTGCTCGGCTACTTTATAAGGATTATGATTGGCTAACATAACCCCCCCACTGCCAACACGAATGTTTTTGGTGATACTGGCGATATGGCTGATCAGTACTTCAGGGCATGGCCCGGCGAAGCTATTGCTGTTGTGATGTTCTGCTAACCAGTAACGAGAATAGCCCCATTGATCGCATGCTTGCGCTAACTGAGCAGAGAGCTGCGGTGCTTGTTCAGGCCCTGCCGTGCTAAGCTGCACAGGCGTTTGGTCGACTACAGTCAGTTTGATTGTCATCTATTTAAGCCCTATTAATAAAAACGTTTAATAACCGCATTAACATCACACTTCACCTTTCTTCTTTTCTTCTTTTCTTCTTTTCTTCTTCATTTAACAACAAGACATGGCTCTGCCATCAAGCGGCTAAGCGGTCATTATTATTCTAATTTTATCGCTTCCACATGTTGCATCAACTCGGGAAAGAACGCTAAAAAGCCGCTTTCAATCTCATCTTGGTAGGTTATCAGCTCTTCAACCGAGCCATAAAAAGAATGATCAAAACGTATTCTGTCTGCGATACGGTCCAACGCAAAACCTATACCTTCAAGCGTCTGATAGGAATCAAACCATTGCTGTTTAATCACCCGCTGGGTGACACGCTGCATAGCGGGAGGCATCAGCACTTGTCCATCATCCAGGGCCTGATAATAAATATCGCAACTGGCCGCAAACGAGCGATGGCTGAAGTGATGCCAATGTTTAATCAGATAATGATCAAACACCATGTCCAACATAATGCCTGCAAAGCGTTTACGATCAGCCCCCACCAAGCATTTCAGCTGCTTAACTACAATATGATTGTCGGTAAATCGATCGACGGCGCGATGATTTAGCAAGCCATTTTTTACTGGCTTTGATAACTGAGCAACCACAACCCCCTTTGCAAAATCACCCAGAAGATTGCCAACACGAGATTCTACCGTAGCCTGCGCCAAAAACAGATGCGCCAGATAATTCACAGGCAATTAATAACTGGATAATTCATAGATAAATAGCTCATTGATAATCAGCTACATTAAATACCATCACGCTAACAGACTCTTTTACAGGGACTCTTATAAGCACTCTTATAGCCTCACTTACTGGTCGCTTTATGGAATACTCAGTATGCCATTCAATACAGTAAGCCACATAATAACTAACGACGTTATTTTTAGTTTTCATCTTTCCATTTACGCAACGATAGCTGCACAATTGAGAAACAACATGGATAATAAATACGTTATAATCTTTTCAATTTGTTGATTCAGCCTGTTTTAAGTCTTGCCATAAGACGCTTCGTGAGTCTTTTTTTTAAGAACAAGCACCCGAGATAAGTGTAAAGCGCGATCTGAAAGCGTCAAATAACAGAAAATACAGTTAATAGTTTACAATATCGTTTGAGGCTCTAGCACTTGGAATAAGTTGCTTAGTATAAAATGGGACACAAAAGTAGTTATGCAGCGTTCAAATATTTTCTCTTTAAGTATTATTAAAAATTATATTCAACAATTAATCAACACCTTGCATATCAACAGATGAAAATGCAAATGACATATTAAAGATATCATTTTTAAAAGGTACGAAATAATTAACTTAATCGCATCTTATTTTTCCACATTAATTTTTTAAATAAAATAAATTAATCAATGTTGCATGATCAGGTAATCCCGTCTGTTTTAATAATTTTTCTTTCTGATATTTCTTTAATGCAACCTCCGTTTCTTTGTTAAAAACACCAGAAACATTTTTCTCATAAAACCCAGAATCGAGTAAAAATTTTTGAGTTTTAACTAAAATTTCTTGATGAATCAGCATGCTTTCGTTGCCGACACGAATGGTTAATAACGGAGTGAAATTTTTCAATCTTTGGCTATCAAGTGCTTTTACCACATACGCTGTAGCTTGATAAAAAGATGCATTTTCATTTTTTATACAATAACCGGTAACAATTGCAATAAGGTAGTCTGCTGACTGCCAAGGTGCCACATCAAAGGTGTCTGGGCGAAGTTGATTAAACGCAGTGATAAACCCTTCTACCCAGCCGCCATAATTATAATATTCTTTATTTTTTAATTCAGCTGCGTTTAAAAAACGATCACAACTAGCCAATCCAGCTCCTTTCGCCATGAACCTATTCTCTGCATCTGCAGAATACCCAGCTACAGAAAATAACAGCAACAAACTCATAATAATAAATTTCATTTTATACCTTAAATATCCTTATAAATAAAATTGACCAAGTGCTTAGCAATTGGTCAATTGTACACGTAAAAATCTACGCTTTATTATTTTTTTACGATTTTTAATTTACGAGAAAACCCATAAGCAAATAATGAAGACAGCATAAGTGCTAAGGTTCCTGGTGAAGGAACAGCGCTAGGTGAGGCAACAAATGTTGTAATAGGAGTCTGTGTGACATTTACTTGTCCAGAATTCAGAAAAGTAAGCCCGGTTACAAAAGCGAAAGGGTCGTTTGGACTTAGCATCTCCAAAGTGTCTATTTCACTGATAATAAAACAATCAGCACCATCCCCTCCAGTAATAGCCCCCAAATCAAATGCAGTTCCTGCATTTAATGAGTAAGTGGTGCTCTCTCCACAAAGGTTAACTAAAAACTGTCCATCCCCATTAGGTAATATATTAGGGATAATTACAGATGTAATATGTGGCTGGCCTTGGACTACAGCATACTCATAGGCGACTGCTACATCAGGGTCGATAAATATTGGAAACTCAGTACCTAAACCATTCACTCCAACATTAATTGCAAAATCAAAAAATGGGTCTCCCGTATTGTCAGGCAATAACGCTGTTTCGGGGAGGCTTCCCGGAGGAGCTACATTAATACTTGCTGAGTCAAAAGTACCTGTAAAATTGTCAATAATATAACGGCTTGGTTCAGGATCGAAATCAAAAACTCCATACGAAGCAACACCTGGAAAATTTAAAGACAATACTGCCTCAGGAAAACTACTAGTGCCAAAAGAAGTGTCAGTAAATAGTGATGTTTGATACGCGCTATTTAATAAGTTATTGTTTCCATCAAATACGCTAAACGTAACTCCTGCGCCGCTCTGAAAATCACTGACAGCAAAGCCAAATTCTATATTAGAAACAGCACCCCCTAAAAAATCTACTCTCAAGTCTTCAGGAATAAGCGTAGTTCCTTCCAAGCCTGGCTCTGTTATGTACAACATATTTGGTCCAGGACCAGCTGTATTAAACCCGAACGGATCAGTAGTACTAAAAATCACATCAGCAAGCCCATCGCTATTGCCATCAAAAGAAAAAGACTGAATTCCGTTTATTGCTTCGTCAAATGTAATTACTTCAGCAGCATTAGTTGTTGATACATAAGAGAAACTGGTCGCCAATAGCACGGCTAATATCTTTTTTTTCATTTTATTTTCCATTTCTTAATCCCTAGTCTATAAATTACTAGCAAAAATTGTTCCTTTTTTTATTTTTAACTTAAAAAACAAATAGATATAGATATGAAAATCATATATTCACAAGTTAATTGTAAAATATTCTGACACATGATGAATGTGTATCAAAAATGCTACATGGTGAAACTAAATCGGAAAACCCGGACGACAATCACTCACAGAAAATGACTTGTTAGATCGTACTTCTTTAGTATCAATAGATTAAAAAATCAGCACTTTGAAAAAAATAACACTACATTTCATCGTTTTAGAATCATATATAAACCCATAAGTTTATCCCGTCGACTTCCAATATGACCAGCTTTCATGACACAGGCAACATTTAACTATTTGCCTCATGATCAATTATTTGGACGCGCCGGTTTAATCTCGGAGTATAATCAAAGCTCAATCTTCTATCTAAATCCCCTGCTAGAGGTTTAAATGCACGACCTGCAAGCAACCAGCATCAAATATCAGAGCAACACCTTGTATGTACTGGATCAGCATCAGCTGCCTCATATTGAAAGCTGGCTACCTTGTGAATCAGTGGATGCGATGGTCGCCATGATTCAAAAACTACAGATTCGTGGTGCACCGCTCATCGGTATTGGTGCCAGCCTATTGTTAGGCCATTTGGCCGCTAACGGAACATCCGCTGCTAAGCTACAAAGCTCAGCAGAGGTGTTACGCGCGGCTCGCCCCACGGCTGTAAACCTGATGAACAACATGGACAGCATGCTAGCGGCTTTACATTCATCTGGCCCTGCGGCTTTGCCCGCAGAGGCGGAACGGCTGTTTCATGAAGATATCGCTTTGTGCGATACCCTTGCCACGCTCGGTGCCGAGCTGATAACGGCCAATGCAAATATCTTGACCCACTGCAACACTGGCAGCCTTGCTACAGCAGGCGTAGGCACCGCTATTGGTGTCATCAATGCCGCCCACCAACAAGGAAAGAACATCCATGTGTATATCGATGAAACCCGCCCATTACTGCAAGGTGGTCGCTTAACGGCATGGGAGATGAAACAGCTCGGCGTTGCGCATACCTTGATCTGCGATAACATGGCAGCACTGCTGATGCGTGATGGCAAAGTGGATTGTATTTTAGTCGGTGCCGACAGGATCGCGGTGAACGGTGATTTTGCCAACAAAGTGGGCACTTATTCGCTAGCCGTCAATGCACACCACCATAATGTACCTTTTTATGTGGTTGCTCCCTATACAACCGTTGATGTTGAATGCCTGAACGGCGAGCAGATTCCTATTGAAGAACGTGCCGCCGCTGAAGTGCGCGGTGTGAGTAGCAGTTTTGGTGATGTTTGCTGGAGCCCAACCGACACGCCGGTGTTTAACCCCGCGTTTGATGTTACGCCTGCAGCGCTTGTAACCGGCTGGATTTTAGATAAAGGGGTGTTTAATCAAGAGCAAATTAACAAAGGTGCCTTAAAAACACTTTAATTGTTGCCAGCATCTTTAAACAATTGGGTTAAACTCCTATGATGCATGGCTTTTTTAACGAGTAAAGCGAGAGTAATCAGTTTGGCAGTTACAGAGTTTATTCCCGGCCAGCGCTGGATCAGTAATACCGAAGCAGAATTAGGTTTAGGCCTGGTCACATCCAACGCAGACCGGCGCGTCACCATTCTATATCCCGCCGCTGAAGATGAGCGTACTTACGCTACCGATAACGCCCCTGTCAGTCGGGTCGAATACCCTGTTGATGACACGATTAGCAATGCGGCCGGCATCAAAATCAAAATTGCCGAACGCATCGAGAAGAATGGCTGCTTTATCTACATCGGCCTTGATGATGACGGCGAAGAGCATATTATTCCGGAAATTGATCTGGACAGCCATGTGCAGTTTAACCGCCCGCAGGATCGCCTTTTTGCGGGTCAGGTGGATAAATTAAGCCGTTATAAGTTACGTCTCGAAACGCTCGAACATCAGCACACCCAACAGAAATCCGACACTTATGGTCTATCGGGTGGACGTGTTCAACTGCTACCGCACCAGTTTTATATTGCTCATGAAGTAGCCAATCGCTATGCGCCGCGTGTTTTGCTGGCGGATGAAGTAGGTTTGGGAAAAACCATTGAAGCGGGTTTGATTTTACATCAGCAGCTGATCAGTGGCCGGGCAAAACGCGTACTGATTACCGTACCTGATAGCCTGATCTATCAGTGGCTGATCGAAATGATGCGTCGTTTCAACCTGCATTTCAGCATTATGGATGAACTGCGCTGTACCGCGCTGGAGATGTCCGGTTCAGAGAACCCTTTCGATACTGCTCAGTTATTGCTATGCGGCCAATCATTTATCGATAACAACGCCACCCGTGTTGAGCAGGTCCTGGCCTGTGACTGGGATATGCTGATCGTTGATGAAGCACACCACCTTGTGTGGAGCGAGGATGCTCCTAGCCCGCTATATACCACTATCGAGACGCTGGCGAATGTTATTCCCAGCTTATTACTACTGACGGCAACACCTGAGCAGCTCGGCCTTGAAAGCCATTTTGCCCGCTTGCGTTTGCTTGACCCGGATCGTTACAGCTCGTTGGAGCAGTTCCGCGAAGAACAGGCTCACTACAGCGAAGTTAATAGTCTCACTCAGAAACTACTGGCTGATAACGGTATTGAGCAACTGAGTTCTGACCCGCAGTTCCAGTCCGAACTTAACAGCTTTCTGGGTGAAACAACCGCCGCCAAATTGATTAACGATGCGCAAGAAGGAAAGGCTGAAGAAGCCATTCAGCAGTGTATTAATCACCTGTTAGATCGCCACGGTACAGGCCGCGTATTGTTCAGAAATACACGTGATGCCGTCCACGGTTTCCCTGAAAGAATTCTTATTCCATATCCACTGCCGATGCCTGATGCCATGCTAACGCACATCGATGAGTTTTCTCTGGATCAGATTTTGAAGCCAGAATTACTCTTAGGTGATGACTGGCTCGAATTTGATCCGCGTGTTGAATGGTTGGATAACTGGCTTAAATCTCACCGCCTGGAAAAAACCCTGCTAATCTGTGCTCGCGCAGAAACCGCTCAAGCGCTGGAAGAACACATCCGCTTACGTAAGGGTGTACGCTCGGCTGTTTTCCACGAGAAAATGACGCTTATCAACCGCGACCGTGCTGCCGCATATTTTGCTGATACTGAAGAATACGCGCAGGTTCTGGTATGTTCCGAGATCGGCAGTGAAGGCCGTAACTTCCAGTTTGCGCAACACCTGATCATGTTCGACTTGCCGCTAAACCCTGATCTACTTGAGCAGCGTATCGGCCGGTTAGACCGTATTGGCCAGAAAAACGATGTGCAGATTCATATCCCGTATTACGAAGATAGCGCCCAGGCGATCTTATTACGTTGGTTTGATGAAGGCATTAATGCTTTCCGTCACACCTGCCCGGCTGGACAGGCACTGTTTACTCAGTTTGAAGACACTCTGGTGAGCCTGTTACTGGATGGTGCAGACGAAGAAGTATTTGAAAACCTGATTACTGAATCACAACAAGCCTCACAGAAGATTCTTCTCGAAATGCAACAAGGCCGTGACCGACTGCTGGAAATGAGCTCGTGTCGCCCTGCTAAAGCCGCCAAGTTAATTGAATCCGTTGAAGACACCGAAAATCGCCATCAGCTAGTCGATTACATGGAACATGTTTTTGATCAGTTTGGCGTTGATCAGCAAACTAACGGCCTGCATTCTGTCATCCTGCAACCGACCGACCAGATGATCTATCATCGGGTGCCCGGCTTGCCTGATGAAGGCTGCACAGCAACCTTCTCACGCGATGAAGCACTCGGCCGTGAAGATATGCAGTTCCTCAACTGGGAACACCCGATGGTAACCGGTGCGATGGAAATGATCATCGGTAGTGAGTTTGGTAATACCGCTATCTGTACGCTAAAACTACCACCACTGGCACCTGGCACCCTGCTGGTTGAAGCGGTGTTTGTTCTCTACTGTGCAGCACCTCGCCATCTCAACTTGCAGCGCTACCAGCCGCAAGCCACCGTGCGCGTCGTATTGGATAACAACGGAAACAATCTCAGCGCTATCATCACGCCGGATCACTTAAATAAACTCGGTGAAAGGGTTAAACGCCATGCGGCTCAGAATCTGATTCGCCATGGTCGTGAACAGATCAGTGGTGTACTCAGCAAAGCAGAAGATGTTGCACAGAGCCAGCAGGATAAACTGATCAAGGCGGCGATAAGTAAAGCAACCTCGGTACTTGATGAAGAGGTCGAGCGGCTCGAAGCGCTGAGCAAGGTTAATCCTTCTATTCGTAGCGAAGAGCTCACGCAATTACGTACCGATCGTGCCAGCATTCTTGAGCTACTGAGCAGCGCCAAGCTGAAAATGGATGCCGTACGCGTGGCGGTCGTCAGCGACTAGCGCTCTGACTCCTAAGCGTAATCACGACACAAGTTCCATCAGGAGAGCACAATGAGTCTGAAAGACTGGGGTCTGGCATTACTCGTTGTGTTGGCCTGGGGTGTCAACTTTGTGGTCATCAAGTGGGGGCTGGATGAACTCCCTCCCCTGCTACTCGGTGCGCTACGATTTATGCTGGTTGCCTTTCCTGCTGTGCTTTTTATCAAAGCACCAAACTTACCGATAAAGTGGTTGCTGGCCTATGGCATCACTATCAGCTTTGGCCAGTTCGCCTTACTTTTTAGCGCTATGCATCTGGGCATGCCAGCCGGTTTAGCCTCTTTAGTGCTTCAGGCACAAATGCTGTTCACTATGATCTTTGCCTTTATGTTTTTAGGCGAACGCTGGAAACTGCCGCAAGTTGTGTCTTTGATAGTTGCGGCCGCAGGATTAATTTTACTGGCAACCCAAACCCCCGCCAGCAAAATGACCTTTATCGGTTTTACCTTAACCATTGCTGCAGCGGCTAGCTGGGGGATGGGCAATATCATTAACCGCAAGATCGGGCAATTGGGAAATGTGAACCTGATGGGCTTAGTTGTCTGGAGTGCGCTGATTCCACCCATCCCCTTTTTGCTGCTATCTTACGCTGTTGAAGGGCCTGAGTTGATCCTATCCAGTCTGCAGAATATCGGCCTCAAATCGATCGCCAGCGTTTTCTACCTCGCTGCCATTGCCACCATCTTTGGCTATAGCACCTGGGCACATCTCCTTAAACAGTATCCCGCATCACAAGTAGCCCCATTAACACTACTCGTGCCTGTGATCGGGCTCGTGGTTGCCTGGCTGGTATTAGATGAAACCCTGAGCATGATCCAGGTAGTTGGTATTTTACTGATTATGGGCGGCTTACTGATTAATGTGTTCGGGCATCAAGTCATGCGCCGACTCGTATAAATGTTGTTATTCGTTTAATTTTACAACCAACTGATCATCAGTCACTTTGAGGTAGGCAATCCCCGCGGCAAAGTTCTTCCAGAAACCTTCTTCACCACCATACTCATCAACCAGATCGATATTTTTTAAATTACCCATCCAGGCGTTTGGTAAAGGCACACCCCACAGACTAATCCCCCGAAGCTTGATACTCGGACGGTTATTAGTGAAAGCGACATCGATACCCGCATTGATTCTGACGGTTTCGCCGCCCAGTATCGGAAAATCCGGATCAACAGGAATCAGCAACTTAGCACTGGCGAGGTTATCCGAAAGCTCGATAGCAAAGCGGCTAGCCAGATCCGGATTTTTAGCGATCAGGCTGTTCAACTCTTTTTCGGAGAACAGGACTTCACGCTTTGCGTTATCTTCTGAATACGCTTCAGGCTTTAACGGCTTAGAAGGATCATGAGATGCCGCCTCTTCGTTCTGAATACCGAAAAAAGTCAGCTTTTTATTGAGCTCTTTCTGCTCGTCAGAAGAAAGGGTCACCGGGCTGAATGATGATGGAAAATACAGCCACTTAACAAATAGCCCACCGAGTACAATCGCTAAAAAAACAGCCAGAAAGACCGTTAAGAAAAGCGGAAACCGTCGCTTTTGATCTGCTGCCGGTGGGGTGTCATTGTCCATAAGTGCGCCTGTATTTTTTTTATTGTTACCATCAAGGTACAGTACAGCGCCCAGAGTGAACACAGGCTGTATCAATTTGCACTTATTTAGCGCCGAGCGTCCACTGTGCGATCCATTCTGTTTCTTCAGGCTGAAGGTAGGCTTGTTCCAGCAGCTCCTGTGCCCATGGCTCATTTTTGGCCAGGTGATTAAGGATAACAATCGCCGTAACCTTAGCCGCCGTCACCTCACTCCACATGGTCGTACCTAAACAACGCCAATGATTTGCATCAAGACGTTTAGGTCGCTCAACTTGCTCTTTGCAGGTTTCGCATACCATTAAGCAATGCTCATAAGAGGGCTCAGCAGCAACAGGTGGCACTTCATAAATACTCAGTGATTCACCACTGGCATTACACAACTCACAATGTGCACCACAACGGCGTACCAGATCTTTACCAAACATGGAAAGGTCATGGTGGCGCTCCTGGTGTTTATCACGTCCTTTTGACATAGTATTTCTTACTCATCAAATAGTGGGAAATGCGTGGCAATATCATCACCGGTAAAATCAGCGACCCAGCCATCGGGGTTATTAAAAAAGCGTATCGCGGTAAAATGTGGCTCAGGGCCCATATCAAACCAGTGCTTCGTCTGATCCGGAACAGACAGCAGGTCATCTTTACAACAGTGGATCATATAGACTTTATCGTCGATATGAAGGTAGAACATACCTTCACCTGCAACAAAGAAGCGTACTTCATCTTCTGAATGGGTATGCTCATTCAGAAACTTTTTACGGAACTCGCCTTTTTGCGGATTATCAGGTGTCATCGCGGCGATATCAACCGTTTTGTAACCCTCCAGCGCTACCAGCTTATCAATTTCCTGATCATAAGCCTGCAGAATTTCTTCATGAGACATTTCCGGCGTTATCGGGCAATCTATCACCCAGCGCTCAAAGCGAATACCGACCCCACTCAGGATACTTTTGATAACATCTCCCTCTTCACTATGCAGTATCGGCAGACGAGCATCGTGGTCTTGATATACGGTTATTGCACTCATTACTTACTCCCAGCCTCGCAGGCTGCCGGACTTAACACTGATCTTCGACCGGCCAATCCCGACAGTATATGCTGTCTGTTGCTCATTAAAAGTGGATCTGACTCAGGTCTGTTGTTACAGACGTCCTAATTCAGAACTCATGACTCAAACACCCGAATAATACTGTTACAATTTAATGGATTCAAATGTACTGACGACATCATGTGTCGCACTCTCTGGCATCTGATCTCGCGCCAACAAACACGTTTTCATTCCCGCCGATTGTGCCGCATCCAACTCTTCGACGATATCCGACAAAAAGAGGATATTTTCAGGCAACTGCTGCAATGCATCTGCAATCGCAACATAGGCGGCCTTTTCCCTTTTGTGACCGGTGGTTGTATCGAAGTAGTGACTGAATAAGGGAGTAAGATCACCAAAATCGCTATGACTAAACAGTAGCTGCTGAGCCTTAACCGAACCTGATGAAAAAATACTTAATTCAATACCCTGTGCATGCCACTTTTTAAGGAATTCGTAGGCATCCTGATATAAATGCCCGGTAAAATCACCACTCTTATAACCTTCTACCCAGATCAATCCCTGCAGTGTTTTTAAGGCAGTTACCTTTTTATCCTGATCAATCCAGTTGATAAAGGCCTGAATCAGGGTTTGCTGATCTGCATCAGCTGAATCCAACTCCAAACGCGCTTGCTGCATAATCTCCTGCACAACCGGCTCGTCCCAACGCTGCTGAACAAACGCAGGTAACTGCTGACGCGCATAAGGAAACAGCACATCATGTACAAAACGGATATCAGTGGTCGTGCCTTCTATATCGGTCAGAATTACTTTTATTGTCATTGTATGGCCTTATCTATTTAACAACATCATGTCTCGCTCGCAGGCAAACAGAAACTCCAGCCCTTCAAGGTGCCTTCTGGCTTCGGACATATCCCGTCCCCAGGCATATAAACCATGGCCGCGAACTAAAAAGCCCCATTGAAGCGGCGTGTCTGTCCATACCTCTTTTAACTGTTGCGCCAGCAGCTGCATATCCTGGGTGTTTTCAAACACGTGGATTGAAATCGTGCTGTCATGCGTTTGATTACCCGATAAGGACTTCTGCATCTCATAACCACTCAACAACAGAGAGTCCGATGCTTCCAGACGGGACAACACTGTTGATGCAACAGAATGAGTGTGTAGCACTGCACCAATATTCTCATCCAGAGCATACAGCGCGGTATGCAACAATGTTTCCGCAGAAGGCTTTAGCACAGAATCTATAGGCTGCCCTTCAAGATTAACTTTAAGCAGGTCATAAGGTGTTAACTCACCTTTATGTCGGCCCGATGCCGTTACCCATGCCGATGCGTTATCAATACGCGCCGAGAAGTTTCCGCCGGTAGCAGGACACCAGCCCTGAGCATCAATCCAGCGCCCAGCTTCCACAATAGAGTGTGTCAATAAGTCAGACATCCGTCGTTTGCCATCTCTTGATGATAAGAAAGTAGCTAGTTTACGAGAAGCTGCAGGATTATCGAAGTAAAACCGAGGGATATTTTGAGGCTATTCATAGTGACAGTGATAACACTTAGAAACGGGTAGAAGCCAGAACGAGAAAGGGGCCGTCAGTCAGACCGCCCCATCAAAACCGAAATGATTCCGGCTATATAGCCCTAAGGCAAAAGGAATTTCATGTAACTACGTAAGTGAAACAGCTATATCTCCTTTTTTAGTTTTTGAGCAACTGATTTCAGTATAGCTAAATTTTTATAAAGTCATAGAGTAGATTTTTCCAGAGATATCGTATAATGCGTGAATGAATTTCAATTAAGGATACCGCGCTCATGGTCACTATTGGCACCCCTCTTGCTTCTCATTCCACCCGTGTTTTAATGTGCGGCGGCGGTGAACTTGGCAAAGAAGTCGTTATAGAACTGCAACGCTTAGGGGTTGAGGTGATTGTGGTAGATCGCTACCCGAATACACCCGCCATGCAGGTAGCCCACCGCAGCCATGTTATATCCATGCTGGACGGCGCCGCGTTACGCGCAGTGATTGAACAGGAAAAGCCGGACCTGATCGTCCCCGAAATTGAAGCGATAGCCACCGAGACACTGGTAGCGCTTGAAGCAGAAGGCTTTACTGTTATCCCTACCGCCAACGCCGCACGTCTGACGATGAACCGCGAAGGCATTCGCCGTCTCGCGGGCGAAACATTAGCACTAGCCACCTCGCCATACCGTTTTGCGGCAACGCTTGAGGAATACCATACGGCGGTTGCCGCTATCGGTTTGCCTTGTGTGGTTAAACCGATCATGAGCTCATCCGGCAAAGGCCAGAGCACAGTAAAAACCAAAGCCGATATCGATAAAGCCTGGGTCTATGCGCAGGAAGGTGGACGCGCCGGGCAAGGCAAGGTTATTGTTGAAGGCTTTGTTGATTTTGATTATGAAATCACCCTGCTCACCGTTCGGCACAGCAGCGGCACTTCATTCTGCGAACCGATTGGTCATGTTCAGGTCGATGGAGACTATCGCCAGTCGTGGCAACCACAGGCGATGTCATCTGCAGCACTTGAGGCAGCCAAGGACGCAGCAACCAAAGTTACTGACGCATTAAGTGGACGCGGTATTTTCGGCGTTGAACTGTTTGTAAAAGGTGATAGCGTTCTGTTCAGTGAAGTCTCTCCACGGCCACACGACACCGGTATGGTTACAATGATCTCTCAGGATCTATCCCAGTTTGCGCTACATGCCCGCGCTATCCTTGGCTTACCGATACCCAATATTCACTTTCACGGCCCCAGCGCATCTAGCGTCATTCTGGTTGAAGGCGAATCAACAGATACCCGATTTAGCGGCCTGGAAGACGTGTTAGCGGTACCGGACACTCAATTACGCTTGTTCGGTAAACCGGAAGTATCCGGACAGCGTCGCATGGGAGTTGTATTAGCAAGATCTGACTCCGCTGATAATGCCGTTAGCATTGCTAAAAATGCGGCCAGCAAAATAAAGATTACGCTGTAAACAGCTAGCGATAACAGCACAGGTAAGCTACTACAACCAGGCTACTTCAACTAAGTTACTACAACTAAGTGGCCTGTGCTGTTAATGAACTAGAAAACACAGTTACTCGTCCTCAGGCAGCGCTTCAAACTCTTTTCTTTTGCTCTCAAACCATGCGGTCATGGCTTCCGGCGTCTGCATCAACTGTCGCATCTCATCCATTGCTTTAAGATGCGCCGCATCCTTTTGTTGAAACATCTCCATTCCATGTTGCTTGCTCATTTTCGCTATTTCTTCAAACGAATTAGCATGAAACTCTTTATCACACGCCCCACCAAGCTGCTTACAGTTCATGGTCTTCATATCTACCTCCTATTTATCCTGATGCTAATACACTGCTCCAAAAAGAGATGCCTGCCAACCCCGCGGTTCTCTGTGAGCACTGTAAGCACCCAACAAACTACAAAGAAGACCGTTATCACTTCTTCTCAGGTACTCCATTGAACTTGATCAAAGGAATTTGTTAAGGAGCAGTTATATCAGTACCTAACTCATACCAGAGCCGGTTTAGCTGCTGATTAATCCGTTGTGCGATACTGATTGCGTGATCAAACGTTTTTACATCAATATGTCTGAAAGCAGGTAATGCCGCTACCGCCTGTAATGGAGCTGAAAACTCTGTCACCAATGCTGCCGCATCCAGCCAAGGGGTTCCCAGCCCGGCGTATTCCCAATCGATTACAATCAGTTGCCCGGCACTGCTGAGTAAATTGCCTTTATGTAAGTCATGATGCACCAGGCAAGCTTCAATCCACGCGATATCGTTGAGTTCACACATTAGCACGCGTATAGAATCGAGTAACATCTGCGCCTGCGACGCTTTAGCCAGCTCATCAATTTTTTGCTGATATGAATTCCATAACGCTGAATAATTAATCAGCGGCAGGTCTTTTATCTGCTGACATTCAAAAATACAGTTTAAGATCTGGTCGTGCAGATCGTCTATAGGCGCGTCACCCAGTGCGGCATAGCGCTTCATTAGCAACCAGCCTGGCTGGTTTTTATCTGGCATCTGCTGCTGTACAACATCAGGAGCCCATGATTTAGCGTCGATCAGATGAAGGACTTTTTCCTCTCGCTGCCGGCATACCCCAAGTACCTGTTTTTCAGTGTTCAGGCGCAATACAACCGACTGGTATTGGTACCAGCCGCTATAAAGTTGATTGGTTGTGCCGCTATGCGGCAAAAGCTGCCATTGCACGTCTGCAGACAATTGCATGTTTACATTTTCAAGCAACCGGTTCTGTTTCAAAAGTCACCTTGGTCATTAGCGGGAGGTTAGAGATATGCTATATTAACGTCTGTTATCGGGGCGTTGGCCTAATTGTCTAACCTAGTCTTAAATTAGTCTTAACTTTAAGTGTACCCGTCGAACCTGATCCAGTTAATACTGGCGCAGATAATAAAGGAAAAAATGAAAAAGCTATTCGCGCCACTCGCTGCCTGTGTGCTGGCAACTTCGGCACACGCCGCAGATCTGACTGTTTATACCTACGACTCTTTTGTTTCTGAGTGGGGCCCTGGCCCTCAGCTAGAATCGGCATTTGAAGAGCAATGCCAGTGTGATCTGGAGTTTATTGCGGTCGATGATGGGATCAGTATTCTGAATCGCCTGCGCATCGAGAAGGATAAAACCAAAGCCGATGTATTGCTTGGCTTGGATGATTCGCTCACAGAAGTCACTCGCCGCGAGTCTCTGGTTCAGCCGCACGGCGTAGCGCTTGATGGACTAAAAGCAGAGTTACAATGGCAGGATCAGGATTTTCTCCCCTACGACTATGGTTTTTTCTCCTTCATTTACAATACCGAGAACATAGTTGATCCGGTTACGTCATTAAGAGAACTGATCGAATCTGACGCATCCGTTATTTATCAGGACCCGCGTACCAGTACACCCGGACAAGGGCTGATGTTGTGGGTTAAAGCCGTTTATGGCAATCTGGCACCAGCAGCATGGAATCAACTCGCCACCCACACCGTCACTGTGACTAAAGGCTGGTGGGAAGCATATAGCATGTTCCTGGAAGACGATGCCGACTACGTACTCAGCTACAACACATCACCGGCGTACCATGTGATAGCAGAAGAGAAAAACCAATATAAAGCGGCGTTGTTTTCTGAAGGGCATATAGCCCAGATTGAAGTGGCGGCCATCTCTAGATATACAGACAATCCTGAGTTGTCTAAAGAGTTCCTCAGTTTTCTGATTTCTCCTCAAGCGCAAACAATTATTCCGGTGACTAACTGGATGCTGCCAGTCGTCGACAATATAGAGTTGCCTGAGGTTTTTGATCACCTGATTCAACCGACACGAATCGGATTTACGCCCAAGCAGGTTGCTCAGCAGCGTAAAGTCTGGCTGCGTGAATGGCGGTCCTCTGCAAATTGATGCGTTTACACTGGCTCGCCTATCCTCTGATATTATCCTTAACCAGTCTTTCATTTTATGGACTGATCAGTTTTGGAGATGAGGGATTCGATACTGCCTTATTACAGGATAGTTACTTTTATTCCATTCTCGGCTTCACACTCAAACAGGCATTACTCAGCGCCCTTCTGTCGGTGGGTATAGCCATTCCAATCGCTCGCACGCTTTATTTTTTTCCTGACCTGCCCGCTAAAAAGCTATTTCTGACGTTTTGCCTGCTCTGTTTCGTAACGCCTACGCTCATTGTCATTACCGGTCTGGTCGCATTGCTCGGCCGCTCTGGTTTCATGACGCCCTGGCTGGATAGTTTTTTTAACACCTTTATGGATAACAGCTGGAACCTTTACGGCTTATCCGGCATTTTGATTGCACATATTTTCATGAATATGCCGTTAGCCGTCCGCATTATCTATCTGCAACTTCAGACTATTCCTGATAACAGCTGGAAACTCGCCAGCCAGTTAAAGCTAAATCAAGGACAGCGCTTTCGTTTGATTGAATGGCCGGTACTGCGAAGTAGCGGCCTGCTGTTGCTGTGTTTTATTTTTGTACTCTGCTTTAACAGCTTTGCTGTGGTCCTGGCGCTAGGCGGCGGGCCTCAATCCACAACATTAGAGGTCGCCATCTACCAGGCGCTTAAATATGACTTTAATATCCCTGAAGCCCTGACGCTGGCCTGGACACAGCTACTTGTCGCTGGAGGGCTGTATTGGCTGATTACACGGGCAGGAGGGCTATCCTGGCAAAGTGTTGAATCCAATCAATATCTTTGGCGACCAAAGCACAATCCTGCCTCAACACGTCGGGCAATGATCATTTATGCTTTATCCTGGTGTGTGTTATTGCTGCCTTATCTATCCCTGCTTCCCGGATTATTCAATAGCGAACTCTCAGGTAAAGATTTAAGAGCTATAGGACACTCGGCCCTCATTAGCGTGGCACTCGCGGTTATCGCCGCGCTTCTCGCCATGGCTGCCGCCTTTGCCTTGCTGCAACCCATCAGACAAGCAGCACTCGGCGCGCAGGTTAAACGTATGTGGCTTTACGAGAGCATGGCCACGCATGCTCTGGTCGCACCGGCCATGGTCCTTTCTGTCGGTCTGTTTGTTTATTTACTACCACGCATAGATCTGGAAAGGTGGGGCATTATTTTCGTCGTCATTCTCAACACCGCGCTGGTTATCCCGTTTGCCGTGCAAAAGCTCAAACCACGGCTGCTGCAATTTGATCAACAGTACAACCGACTGGCGCGTTCGTTGAAACTGACACGAGCTACACGCTGGCAGATTGAATGGCCGTTCATTCAAGAGATCTATCTCGCCACATTAGGCTTAGTGCTGGTACTGGCCATGGGGGATGTCGCTATTTTTTCTATCTTCGGCTCACCGGAATGGACGACGCTGCCTTGGTTAATTTATGGTTATGCCAGCAGCTATCGAATCACTGAAGCCAGCACAGCTTCATTTATTCTCTTAGCACTATGTGCGTCTTTCCTGTTTCTGTTAGAAAAGTACACCGTCAGCCGCCCCACGCCTATAAAAAATAAAACACCAGGCCGCCAGCCTCAATATGAAGGCAATACCCATGCTTAACATTGAAAATTTACAGCTCACGCTAGACGGCTGGCCACTGCGCTATCAGATGCAGATAGACACAGGCGAAATCGTCGCGATACAAGGCATCAGCGGTGTTGGAAAAACCACCTTACTCAACCTGATCGGCGGATACCTGATGGCTGATTCAGGGACGGTTAAATGGAACCAGCACCCCATCAATAGCCTGCCCATAGAAAAGCGCCCGGTGAGTATGCTGTTTCAGGATCACAATCTATTTGAGCATATCAGCGTATTGGATAATCTATGCCTTGGGTTTTCGGCTGCAGCGCCTGTCGATGCCATCATGGATGCGGCACGACACTTAGGGGTCGATGAACAGCTGGCAAAGAAACCAGCGACCCTGTCAGGCGGACAACGCCAGCGCATCGCGCTGATTCGTACACTGTTACGCCCCGAACCCATTGTGTTGCTCGACGAGCCTTTTGCAGAGCTGGATCCATCAACCCGGGAAAAGGCCGCATTATGGACGAGAGCACAAGCAAAATTGGCAGGTAAAACCGTGTTACTGGTCACCCACCAGGATGAAGATGTTGAGCGCGTGGCAGACCGCAAGATTATTCTGAGCTAGCAGACCGATTAAATACCCGCCTGAACTTTCCAATGTACGGTTTCACCGGCAAAGAAAGGCACTATCGGCTTTCCGTTAGGCAAGATAATCTCAGCAGGAATAGTCCAGTCTTCACGCACCAGCGTTACACTGCCCGTATTGCGTGGCAAACCATAGAAGTCAGCCCCATAATGGCTGGCAAAACCCTCCAGCTTATCCAGCACACCTAATTCTTCAAACACATGAGCATAGAGTTCTAATGCGCTCCAGGCACTGTAACAACCCGCACATCCGCAGGCATTTTCTTTGGCTTCTTTGGCATGCGGCGCCGAGTCTGTTCCTAAGAAAAATTTAGCTGATCCTGATTTCACGACATCACGCAATGCAGCCTGATGCGTATTACGTTTTAATACCGGCAAACAGAAGTTATGCGGACGCACACCGCCCACTAACAGATCATTACGATTCAACAACAGATGTTGCGGGGTAATAGTGGCCGCTATATTATCAGAAGCCTGCGATACAAACTGGGCGGCTTCAGAAGTAGTAATGTGCTCAAACACCACTTTAAGATCAGGAAAGCGCTCCACAATAGGCACTAGCTTCTGATCAATAAATACTTTTTCCCGATCAAAGATATCAATATGCTGATCCGTCACTTCACCATGAACCAACAGCAACATGCCCTGCTGTTGCATCACTTCAAAGACAGGATACAAGGCTTCCAGCTGACTGACAGCCGCCGCCGAATTAGTTGTAGCGCCTGCAGGGTACATTTTAGCCGCAACAGCACCGGCGGCTTTCGCGGCAATGATATCCTCAGCTGATGTCTGATTAGTCAGAAACAGCGTCATCAGCGGTTCAAAATCACTACCTTCAGGACGAGCATCAAGAATACGCTGACGATAGGCGATTAACATATCAGCATTGACAACCGGTGGCACCAGATTAGGCATGACAATCGCCCGATGAAAGCATCGCGCGGTTGCCGCCACTGTTTCTGCCAGCATATCGCCATCACGCAAATGTAAATGCCAATCATCCGGAGTTTGTATCGTTAACGTCGCCATACACTACCTGCTTTTCGGTTTATTGTGGATTGATATTATACCGCAGAATTCAAAGAGAGTGGATTCAGCCGACTCAGCAGGTCAGCTTCAGATTTGACGAACTAATTTACTAATGCAAAAAGCAGGCAAAATAAAACCCGCCGAAGCGGGTTCAAGATACAGCTTGTGTAGCGCTAAAGATTAGACTTCCTGACTGCGCAGGTAATCATCATAAGTACCACGGAAATCAACAATACCTGTCGGTGTTAATTCAAGAATACGGGTAGCCAATGAGGATACAAACTCACGGTCGTGACTCACAAAAATCAAGGTTCCCGGGTAGTTCTCAAGCGCCAGGTTCAATGACTCAATCGACTCCATATCCAAATGGTTAGTTGGCTCATCCATTAGCATAATATTAGGACGCGTCAGCATCAGCTTACCAAACAGCATGCGGCCCTGTTCACCACCGGATATGACTTTAACGGACTTATCGATCTCTTTCTGAGAAAATAATAAACGTCCTAAGGTGCCGCGAATCACTTGCTCATCATCGCCTTCCTGACCCCAGTCACCCATCCACTCAAGAAGCGTTTTTTCTTCTTTAAAATCAGATGCGTGATCCTGGGCATAGTAGCCTATATCTGAATTTTCGGACCACTTGATCTCGCCAGCGGTAGGTTCTGTATCACCAACAAGACATTTCAGCAGTGTGGTTTTACCGATGCCGTTTGGCCCGATGATGGCAACACGCTCACCCACCTCAACCATTAAATTAAGACCTGAAAAAAGCTCCTTATCGAAACGCTTTTTCAGCCCTTCCACTTCCAGCGCCAGACGGTGCAATTTTTTACTTTGTTCGAAGCGGATAAACGGATTTTGACGGCTGGATGGTTTTACATCTTCCAACTGAATTTTATCAATCTGCTTAGCACGAGAAGTCGCTTGTTTAGATTTAGAAGCATTCGCAGAGAAGCGGCTGACAAAGGCTTTCAGATCAGAAATTTGTGCTTTTTTCTTCGCATTGTCAGATAACAAACGTTCACGCGCCTGGGTCGCCGCCGTCATATATTCATCATAAGAACCAGGATATAAACGCAAGGTTCCGTAATCCAGATCGGCCATATGCGTGCACACACTATTCAGAAAGTGACGGTCATGCGAGATAATAATCATGGTGCAATTACGTTCGTTCAATACGCTTTCTAACCAGCGGATAGTATTAATATCCAAGTTGTTGGTGGGCTCATCCAACAACATAATATCCGGTTCAGAAAACAGAACCTGAGCGAGCAATACACGCAACTTCCAACCCGGTGCGACTTCACTCATCAGGCCATAATGCTGCTCAATAGGAATACCGACCCCCAGCAACAGTTCGCCTGCGCGAGACTCTGCGGTATAACCATCCATCTCTGCAAATTCAGCTTCAAGTTCGCCGGCACGCATGCCATCTTCTTCGCTCATATCCGGATTAGCATAGATAGCATCGCGCTCGGACTTAATGTCCCAGAGCTCTTTATGACCCATAATCACAGCATCAATAACACTGAACTCTTCGTATGCAAACTGATCCTGCGCCAATTTACCAATACGTTC
Source organism: Neptunomonas qingdaonensis (assembly GCF_900113275.1). Lineage (GTDB taxonomy): Bacteria > Pseudomonadota > Gammaproteobacteria > Pseudomonadales > Balneatricaceae > Neptunomonas > Neptunomonas qingdaonensis. The sequence goes on along the minus strand of NZ_FOOU01000003.1, from coordinate 279,440 downwards.
GCCAGGCTCTTTTGATACTGTCCCGGAAGAAGGCTCAAGGTCATTACCCAGAATCTTCATAAAGGTAGATTTACCGCAACCATTGGCACCGATTAAACCATAACGGTTACCTTCGCCAAATTTTACAGAGATATTTTCGAAAAGCGGCTTGGCGCCAAATTGAATGGTGATGTTCGCGGTTGTAAGCAATGTTCTATTCCGAATTAAAAAACTAATAAGAGCGGCTTCGCCGTAAAAACCAACGAAACGAAACGCAGACGAAAAAATGGCGCATATTATGCCATAAATCGATTGAAACGGGTTAATCTGACAGCAGACAATATTGTGTGATATTTTTGCTGGCACATTAAAAAAGGGCGAAACCGTTAGATTTCACCCTTTTTCATCCCTTTGGAGGGACTCAGTTATAACCTAATCCATAAAGGACTGGCTATTCGCTGCTCTACTTATAGAGGAACGATGTTCTCAGCCTGAGGACCTTTCTGACCCTGAGTAACTGTGAACTGAACTTTCTGGCCTTCAGCTAGAGTTTTGAAGCCTGAAGTAGAAATAGCGCTGAAATGAGCGAAAACGTCTGGACCAGATTCTTGCTCGATAAAGCCAAAACCTTTAGATTCGTTGAACCATTTTACAGTACCAGTAGTTGTATTAGACATATTAATTTCCTGTTAAATCAAGAGTAATTGAAGCCTTAAAATAAGGCGGGTTATGCTGGAAGTGTTGCTATTACTTATGAAAACAGGACGTAAATTTAAAAATCTAACATCAAATTGGCATGCATAAATATAGGACGTACTTTCAAGCTGCAGTCATTATATACCCCTATCTTTCACTGTCAACAGCTATTTATACATCTTTTTTATTTGTTTGCTGTTTGTGAATGTCTAAAAGAAACAATTGGATAGCTCTCACGGAGTGTGCTCGTTCGTTATCTCATGTGTACACAAGAAGTCGATAGTCACGATGATCGCTCCCTGCGGCAAAATCCCGACCTTAGCATTGGCAATAGTTTAATGGCATCAGCGCTATTAGCCCGATGAAACAGATGGCAAGCTGACACAGTCACTTGATAGATATCAAAGGGGAAAAGAGAGCTTTGCTCTACTATCAGGCATCGATTAAGGAGCCCCTCATGACCGCTTTCACCCTGCCTGACTTTGCGCCATTTCGGCTGCTAAAATCACTACCCACACCCAATATTGCAAAAATCATTTGCTTTACAGAACCCAAACTTCCTTTTCCCATCAGAAAAAAAGCAGCAGAGCAGCTTCTGAACTACCTGTTTAGAGAGCAGCTTCAGGATGATGAGTTCTATTTTCTGGAAGGACAGGAGCTGGGTTTAGAGGTACGGGACTTAAGTATTCAGGTTGCCTTTACCTGCCAGAATGAAAAACTGATCGTACTTCCTGCTCAACAACCTGACGCCTGGATTAGAGGTGATAGCACAGACTTCTTGCAGATGGCCTCTCAGGAAGTTGACCCTGACACGTTGTTTTTCCAGCGACGATTAGTTATCGAGGGTAATACTGAACTAAGTCTGGCGATCAAAAACCTAATGGACGGTGTTGACTGGAGTGAGATGCCTGCGCTGTTCCAACGCAGCATTCAACTGGCACAGCGGGTTGTAAACTAGTGATACAAGAGAATCAGCTAAGCCAATTTCTCAGCTTATTCTCTTCAGTATTAGCCAATATTCTTAACTAATATTTTTAGCCAGCACTGTTATCCAGGACTCTGATCCAGACCCTGAAGCAACATTCTGATGCAGGACCCTGATGCAAGTCAGCTGGCTAATATACCCGGCAAAAGAGCCGATTAAGAAGCCTAATCCAGCCATTTCATTCCAGGCTGACCATACCAATAACCATTACACTGAGATTGATTTAACAGAGGAATCATCGCTGATGAAGATTCATCTAAGCGATCAGTAAAACGCTGTATCACTTCCGCCATTCTTTCTCGCTGCGGACTCAGGCGCACCAGATTAACACCTATCCGGCGCATCCGTTGTAGCTCATTTTCGAGATTATAGTGCTCGCCCGATAATGTCTGAATACCATTGATGATAAACAGGCTATCCTCTTCCTGTGATTTCATCGCAATGCCATCAGGATATTCTATACAACAAAAATTGCAGTTATCTTTGGGTAGATTCTTAAATCGTGCGGTAAAACAGCGGGCAGCATAAGCCAGCGGCAAGCAACCGTATGCAAACACCTCTGTTTCAAGCTCGGGCAAACCACCATCAGCGGCCGCTTGCTGCAGCAGATCGTCAAGGGTCTGCGCGCCTAACTCCACCGGCATCACCCAACGGCGCATTCCACTGCTATACAGCTGTTTCAAAACAGCCAGGTTATAAACGTTAATCGAAGGGCCTGTAACGAAAGGAATATCCTGCTGGCTTAACAATTGTACCGCGGCGATATCATTGGCCTCGGCCATCAGGTCACCATTCTGGCAGATGCGTCGTAACATTTTCAGTTCAGATTCCGCCTCAAGCAACGCCAACGTAGAGAGCACCACTTTTTTGCCGCATTGTGACAACTCCTGGGCCAACCCCAGCCAGTCAGATAGCTTTAACTCACGTCGTTTAGAGCATACTGTTTCACCCAGATAAATAGTATCCAAGGGTAGCTCTGCTACTTCAGCATAAAAATTATAAACGTCCTGTTTCGGCCAGAAGTATAAAATGGGTCCCAATGATAGCTTCATTGTCTTATCTACCTGATTCATCATGCCATCCCCTGTTACTGCCAACTACGGTGGTAAGCACCAATAGTGGTTGTTGAACCTTCAGAGAGTTCCAGCAGGCCGCTATTCCATTCTGGATTTATATAAAAATGATCTGGATTACGTGCTGCCGTATCAAGTGCTTCCCGCCAGATGCGCACCACCTTGGCTACATAGGCAGGGCTTCGCTGTCGCCCCTCAATTTTTAACGCCTTAATACCCATGCGCTTTAACTCAGGAATTAAGTTCAAGGTATTCAGGCTGGTAGGCTCTTCCATCGCGTGATAAATCGCACCTTCCACCTCAAAGCGCCCCTTACACAAGGTCGGATAACCTGCTTTTTCATCTGCTTTGTAGCGATCAATTAACACATCATTTAAGCGGGACTCGAGACCTGAGGCAGTCTCCTGCCAACGGACCGCTTTTGCCGGTGAGCACGCGCCACAGGTATTCGGCGATTCATCGGTAATATACGAGGAAAGATAGCAACGACCTTCTACCATGATACAAAGGCTTCCAAAGGCAAAGACTTCCAGCTCAACCGGACTGTGCTGCGCTAAGTGCGCAACTTGTGCCAATGACAACACACGCGGCAGGACAGCACGCTTAATACCAAACTGCTGATGGTAATAAGCCAGTGCTTCATAATTCGTCGCTGAGCCTTGAACGGAGAGATGCAGATTAAGATCAGAATGCGTATCGGAAGCGTAGCCCAACACCCCCATATCGGCAGCAATTAAGGCATCGACCCCCATATCAGCGGCCATATCCACCGCAGTCTGCCACGCTTTCCAGCCAGAAGGCTGTGGATAGGTATTAACAGCACACAGCACTTTGACTGCATGACTGCGGGCATAATCTATCCCCTTCTCTGCCTTGCGACGGTCAAAATTAAGGCCTGCAAAATGGCGTGCATTGGTGGCATCTTTAAAACCAAAATAGACAGCACTGGCACCATTATCAACAGCCGCTTTTAAAGCAGGATAACTTCCCGCAGGACAAACCAACTCCACGATAGCACCTCCAACAGTTTTCAGAGATGCTAGCCTAGCAACGACAACGAGAGATGTACTTGATAGTCATCAAGCAAAAAACAGAGGCATGGTGCCCAATACAGAGGTATGCCGGCCAATAAATATTATTGATTCAGGCTTTTTGATGGGCTGAGCTGAGCGCTGGGCTTGGCGCTGGACTTACACCAGAGCTTTTAGATGAACTTGGATCTGAACTAGGAGCTGAATTCGAGAGGTACTCCATAGATTGCATTTCAACCAAACGACTATAGGTACGTTTAAACTCAAAACTAAGTGACCCACCGCTATACAGATACTCCAGCGGCACATCGGCTGATAGATACAAGCTTACGCGCCGATCATAAAGCTCATCGACTAAGCTGATAAAACGTCTTGCCGGGTCATCCTGGCGGGCATAAGAGAGCTTTCGCTCGCCGGTATCGGTTACGCCAAAACTGCCGTCTTCGGTACCGCGCGCTTTAATCCAGCCGCGACACTCGCCTCCCAGCATGGGAATATCGCTGAGCATAATGCAGCGAAAACGACTCGCCAATTCAATGTAATCTAACTGTGAGCGAGGGCCATTACACAAGGCATCAAAACTAAACCAGACAACACTCGCGCCTGATCCCATCACCTCTATCGGTCTTAGGCATACCAACAGCGTCTTTTCTGAGCGAAACTTATTATCGCATGACGGCCCAGCTAACTGTTGAAACAAGGTTTCAAATTGAGCTTCAGAGGATAAGAAATAGGTTTGCTGGTGCTGCAAATGGCGAAGCCGGTGATCCTCTTCGCCATTGAGATGAATCTCTTGGGTGTGTTGCGACAGTAATTGAATGGCCGGTTCAAAGCGCTGCCGCTGTAAACCATCCCAATACAAGCGGTCGATAGGGATATTTGACGTTGCCACCAGCGTAAGTCCGTTCTCAAACAGTGCCTTAAAGAAGCGCCCCAATATCATTGCATCACCGATATCAGAGACAAAAAACTCATCAAAACAGAGCACCTTACACTCTTTCGCTAACTGTTTTGCGATTCGTCGTAACGGATCAGCGTGGCCGGACTCTGCATTCAGGTCACGATGTATTCGCGCCATAAAGCGATGAAAGTGCAAACGAAGTTTACGCCCATCGGGTAAGCTTTCGTAAAACAGATCCATCAGAAAAGTCTTACCACGCCCTACATCACCCCATAGATAAAGCCCTTTGACGGGCGCTTTTCTACGCTCTAAAAAGGACCGGGGTTTTTGTAGCTGCCAATACAGTTGCTCCAGCTGCTCAATCGCCTCAAGTTGTTTTGAATCAGACACGAAGCCGCGCTGCTCAAGTTGATGCTGGTAGCGCTTCAGAGGTGACGACATCGTGTGATCCGGTTATTTTTCAGACCTCATCATAACCAAATAACGCTTTCGTTTCGAGAAACTCTTCCAACCCATAAGCGCCCCACTCCCGGCCAATACCAGACTGTTTATAACCTCCAAAAGGCGCATTCGCATCGAGTACAGCCCCGTTCAGATGAACCATGCCCGTACGTAAACGCGCGGCGACAGAGCGGGCACGATCCAGATCAGCAGACCATACACCACCCGACAACCCATACGGCGAATCGTTGGCAATAGCGACCGCTTCATCTTCATTCTGATAAGAGAGAATACTCAGAACCGGACCGAAAACTTCTTCACGTGCAATACTCATGTCATTTGTCACACGAGCAAAAACAGTCGGTTTTACAAAGTAACCTTTGACTAATCCTGATGGTTTACCGAGCCCGCCACACACCAGCTCCGCCCCTTCATCGATCCCTTGAGCAATTAAGCCCTGAATTTTGTTCCACTGAGCCTGACTCACCACCGGCCCGATTACCGTCGTCGCTTCCATCGGATCACCAGCAATAACAGAGGCCGCTGTGCGGCGCGCAATCTCAATCACTTCCTCTAACTTATTAGCGGGGACCAACATGCGCGTCAGAGCGTTACACGACTGACCGCTGTTATTCATCACGCCTTTAACACCACGACTGACCGCTTTTTCAAAATCGGCGTCATCAAGAATAATATTTGCTGATTTCCCACCCAACTCCAGTGCCACGCGCTTAACGGTTAAGGCTGCCGCTTGCGATACTAAGGTGCCTGCGCGTGTTGAGCCGGTGAATGAAACCATGTCCACATCTTTATGATGTGTCAACGCCGATCCTACACCCACGCCATCACCGTCTATCAGGTTGAATACGCCCGCCGGTACTCCCGCTTCGTGCATGATATCAGCAAAGATATGTGCGGAAAGCGGAGCGACCTCACTCGGTTTCAATACCATAGTGCAGCCTGCAGCAATGGCCGGCGCGACTTTACAGGCGATCTGATTAAGCGGCCAATTCCAGGGCGTAATCAAGGCACAGACACCTATCGGCTCTTTAACTACCTTTGTGGTACCCATGACCTCTTCAAAAGAATAATTTTTCAATAATTTCAAAGCCACATAGAAATGACCCAAACCAGCTGCCACCTGGGCGTTTTTTGCTAACATCTCAGGCGCGCCCATCTCATTGGTAATCGCGTCAGCGAGTGCATCACTATGCTTTTTATAGGCGCTAATAATTCTTTCCAGCAGGGCGATACGATCATCACGGCTGGTTTGGCTAAAGCCAGGGAATGCTTTACGTGCAGCCGCCACCGCTAACTCAACATCATCACTATTACCCAACCGAATAGTTGCGATAGCTTCCTCCGTTGCAGGATTAATAACGGCTAACGAGTCATGACCCTTAGGATCCACCCATTGGCCATCAATATAGAATTTCTGTAAATCACGCATTCTCAAACCTTCCCTTAATTTGGCATATTTATTAAATAGGTACAGATTTACCATTACCACGATGGGTATTCAATCTTAGAAATAGATAAAAACAGAAGGGGAATCAAAGACGTCAGCAATCTTAATCCTAAAAGCAAAGATGCATTAACGAATTTGCCTTGGACAATACTAACCTGAGGCCTTCAGTAGGTTAAGATTATCATTAACTTTATGAATCAACATATCCCGATCAACAGGCTTATGCATCACTCCATGAACACCTAACTTCATCGCTTCCTGCGTGTTTTCTTTATCCCCCTCTTTTGCCAGCAGCAAAATCCGTGTATGACGCATTTGCGAGTCATTTTTTATTGTATTAATCACATAAAGCGGGCTCATATCCGGCAACTTTACATCGATCATAACAATGTCCGGTTTCCAGGTTCGCATTAACTGAATGGCATGTGTCGCATTGCTCGAAACCTGAGCGCTATAGCCTGCCGAGTCAAGGCTCTCCTTAATATTGTCACGCATTAACGCATCGTTTTCGATCAGCAAAATATTACTATCGGGAAATGCAGCAGCCTTAGGGTGCTCCAATCTTTCTTTTTTCAATTGAGCAATATCAGCAACACCTTTTACTGCAGCTTGAAGCTGCTGCTGGGTGCTTTTCTGATGCGCGCTCACCTCTTTGATGAGTTCACTTTCTGCATGATGGTCAATGATAGAACTGATCTGCTTCTGCTGTTCCTTGGGCAGGGTGCTGTTTTTGAGGATATTCTGTTTCATTTTCTCCATAGAAAATGAAACAATCGTTAATAGCTTTTCATAACTATCCTGATTGACTTCATCAAGCACATCCTGGCAATTCATCACCTGATCAAAATAGTTACAAAGATCATCTAAATTGAAGGCATTTATATCTCTTGAATCACGGTTGTTTTTTACGCGACGCAGAAATCGTAAACGCAGTAAAATATGATAAGGATCATACAAAGGGCGGACAATAAAATAATCATCAAACACATCCTTGTTGCAGATTGAAAAAGCGTCTTTCAGCTCCTCGCGACTGCAAAGCAAAATCCGTCGAGAGAGGATTTTATCAACATTTTTTTTTGAACTGAGTAAGTGCAGAAAACATACTTCATTTTCCCGTAAATTTTTGAGGCCCATCAGGAGAACATCGATTTTTTTATCAACAATAATGGACAGCGCTTCCTCTTCATTTTTTGCGATATAAAACCGCGCAAAATGACGTTTTATCAGATTAGATAATGACCTGAGATCTTCAACAGCATCTGTAATCAGTAATATTGAAAAACGACTCGCGTTTAGCATAACCACCCCTGATTTTTCTCTGAAGCGCAAAGTTCCATTTTTCTCTCGCAGCAACTATACATCTGTTTTATTTATAGTATTGACCTCACTCTAGTCGATAAAAAGCAAAAAATACATTTATGTTACCAAATAACGACATATGAGTTTTTTTACCTTTTCCAATTACCGCAAGCGCTGCTCAGCTACCCATAAAGCAAGGTCGCGGACAATGTTACTCGCCCCTTCATTAAGCGCTATCGCCGCACCGGCCGCGTCATTACTCAATGCCGGCACAATCGTTATAAACTCCCTCCCGGCTATCATTTTTTTAGTGCGGGAGTTGATCAGATAAAAATGCATCCTTATCACGCCTTCTGATACACCCTGTTGTGAATTACTTTCTTGTAAACCACTTTGCTCTGCCCCTTTTTGCGAGTCATTTGCTTCTTTAAAGTGATGACTGAAATCTAACATCACGCTTTCCAGTAAATAATCACTGTCCGAAACTGATGTAGACGGCACAACCGCCAGAAACTGCTTACTTTGTTCCAAGACAACCTGAATATAGGTTTGCATTAATCTTACCGGTGCATCACTCCAGCGACTATAAGCATACTTATTTCGACCATGTCGCCCGTCGCTATAAGTAATATCAGTTGCACTAAAAGATCTTACGCCCTGCATCGGGGCAAGTTTGAGAGTAATAGAACGTTGTGGCTGCCTTGCTGTTTGAGTTTCGTTATCTATTTGATCAGGCGTTTTTGGCGCGACCGTATAGATATCGACTGCAGGAAGAGGCTTAAGAGCACACCCCGACAACAGAAACACCAAGGATAGATAGATCAAAACGCGACTATTTTTCATTATAGCCCTGCTCTCCAGGCCCTGGTTTTGGGGTAGAGCGTTTGAATAAAAGATCAGCAGGGCTCGCTTCGATCACCTCCGTTGTTCTTTGCAAATCACCCGCAAGAATGTTCAATTCGTATAACACCTGATTGAAAGACTCTAAGCTCTTATGTACATCCACGCGGATACTAGAACTTAACTGAGCAGAACTCTTCTCTACCCCTTCGGCCATTTTTTTAACGCGGGCGGATACTAGCTTGATCTGATCAAATGCCTGAGAAGCACTTTGCCCCATGCGCTTTCCGCCATCAATCAGACCCGTAAGGCCGCGCAACTGGGCATTAAATTCTTCAGCCAGCGCCTTCGTTTCAATAAGGATACTGTTGACATGATTAAGGTTTTCATCACTTAACAAGCGATCAAACTTATCTAAAGCCAGTACGGTTTTGTCAGTTAACTGCGTTAACGACTCGGAAAAGCGCTCAAACGTGGAAGTACGTGCCGGGATTTCTGCAATGCTGCTATTACCAGAGGCTGTCAGCAATGGAGCATCTTTACTGCCGCCCTCCAACTCTACATAGACTAACCCCGTTAACCCGAATGATTTAAGGGTAGCGACAGTATCAACCTTCACCGGCGTATTCTGGTCAACTCTTAGCAACAAAAAGACCTGTTCTGAATTGTCCGGGTTCAGCCCTATTGTCTCAACCACCCCCACATCAACACCCCGGTATTTAACCGACGAATCAGTACTCAAGCCGGCCACTGATTCTTTCATATAAACATGATAGTAATCCGCTTGCTGCTGACCGCCATATTTACCTAACCAAAAAGCAAATATGATTAATCCGGCAAACAAAAGCACAACAAACAACCCCACCAGTGTGTAATTGATCCTACTTTCCATGTTGACTCCGTATCCGACCACGAGCACCTTTGAAAAACTGCCCAACAATCGGATGTTGATTAGCCAGCACATCCGTCAATGAGCCTTCGGCCACCACTTTCTTTTCACCCAACACCGCTAAACGATCGACCACTGTCCAAATTGAATCAAGGTCATGCGTTACCATCACAATAGTCAGACCCAAAATATCCCGCAACTCAAGAATCAATTTATCAAACTCTTCTGCGCCAACGGGATCGAGCCCTGATGTTGGCTCATCCAAAAATAACAACTCAGGATCCATCGATAGCGCACGTGCTAACGCGACTCGTTTAATCATACCGCCACTCAGTTCAGCGGGATACAGACGTGCGGCTGTCGCAGGTAACCCAACCATTTCAATTTTTATCTGCACAATTTCCCGAATCAATGTCACCGGAAGGTCAGTGTATTCTTTTAATCCTATGCCAATATTTTCTTCTACTGTTAACGATGAATAAAGCGCACCGCCCTGAAACAAAACGCCCCACCTACGCCTCAACTGGGCCGCTTCATCGACACTAAGCGTCGACAAATCTTTATCTAATACCCTGATTTCGCCGGAAGCAGGCCTCAGCAACATGATCATCTCTTTGAGCAACGTCGACTTCCCCGACCCACTACCACCGAGCAGCCCATAAATCTCTCCCCGCCGTACACTCAGATTAACACCGTCGTGAATCACGCTTTGGCCAAACATGGTGACCAGTTCGGATACGCTGATAACGCTGCTGTTCAAATGCCTAACTCCGTAAAAATCACTGAAAATAGCGCGTCACAGGCGATCACAAGAAAAATAGCATTCACCACACTCATCGTCGTATAGCGACCAATACTGTCCGTATTTTTAGAAACCTGAAACCCTCGAAAACACCCTACTGCAGCAATCAACCACGCAAAAAAAGGCCCTTTCAAAATACCAATCCACACATGTTTTACTTCCAGCACCGTTTGTAAACGGTTAAAAAACTCAGTATAGGAAAGATTGAGGTGTAGATGGGAGATAAACATCCCGGCAAGAATACCGATAAGATCGGCAAAGAATATCAGCAAAGGCAAGGTAATCATTAACGCAAAAATGCGCGGAAGCACCAGAAAGCGATGCGGCTCAAACCCCATCGTGCGCATCGCATCAATTTCATCAGTTATCTTCATCACGCCAAGCTGGGCGGTATAGGAAGATCCGGTTCGACCCGCGACGACAATCGCCGTAATCAACGGCGCTAATTCACGTGTAATGGATAAGCCAATCATATCGACGATAAATATGTTGGCACCAAATTTTTCTAACTGAACGGCCCCCTGATAAGCGATCACCACCCCAATTAAAAAGCTGGTGAGCGCTACAATGGGCAAGGCTCGCACACCCGCCTCTTCGATATGCTTAACAATGGCGCCACCACGAATGGAACCCGGATGCCTGACCGCATACAAAAAACTGATAAAGCTTTCACCAACAAACGCCAGAAAAGCCATTATGTCCTGTACAAAAGCTACGCTGGCTTTACCAATATTATGTAAGGGTTGTAATAGCCGAAAAGACAAGGCGGGTGCAGGTGTTTTATCTTCCTGTATATAACGACGCAATAACCGGTACATGTCCTGGTGTTGCTGAGTCGCACCTATAAGCTCTATGGCGCACTGCTGCGTTATTAACTGATCATAATAATGAATAAAAAGTGCCATGCCAGCCGAGTCATAGCGCTCAACTGCTGACAACTCCCAGCAGATAATGTCATGGCTGTATTTTTTAACGGCCTGCTCAAGAACAGCAGCCACATTATCCAACGCATTAACTGTCCAGCTACCGCTGCTGGTGAGGGTAATACTTCCATCAGTGCTTTTATCAAATACGATATTGGCGGCATCTGCCTGGCAAGACGTCATCAGTTTACCACCCGCTGCTGGTCGGCTTTCTTGTATTTGCTCGTTGAAATACCCTGCACAATGAACAGATCGGCATCAACCAGATCATCCAGTCTATGACCTGGCTGCAAACGCAAGCCATTAGAACAGGTAACCGACTCTCCCGGACGCGAGACTAAACGGCACTCATCACAGGCTAAGCCGGGTATTTTGTACATATTGGCCGATCTTGCATGATTAATGGCCCTTTTTTGACTAATTATTATTGATCTATAAAGTTAGACTAATCAAATAATACAACAGAATAAAGTCAGTGGAGACTAAACATGAGCAACCCACCCATAAGCCGATACCCTGTACCCAGCTTAGACAGCCTTCCTGATGACATTCGTCAACGCATTCTGGCGGTTCAGGAAAAAGCTAAATTCATCCCCAATGTATTTTTAACCCTGGCACACCGCCCGGCAGAGTTCAGAGCCTTTTTTGCCTATCACGATGCCATCATGGAAAGGGAGGAAAGTACATTAACCCCAGCAGAAAAGGAGATGATTATTGTTGCCACCAGCGCAGCCAATGGATGCCAGTATTGTGTAGTCGCGCACGGCGCCCTGCTGCGCGTCTTCGCAAAAGAACCCTTATTGGCAGATCAGATAGCGGTCAATTACCTGCATGCGCCTATCAGCCCTCGTCAGAAAGCCATGCTGTCATTTTCTCTGAAACTCTCCCGAACGCCAGAGCTAATTCAGGATTCAGATTATGCGACGCTGAAAGAGCACGGATATGATGATGAGGATATTTTAGACATCACCGGCATCACCGCGTTTTTCGGCTTATCAAACAGAATGGCGATCGTGACCAACATGCAGGCAAATACAGAGTTTTACACCATGGCTCGTGAACCCAGGGGGTAAGGTTTCTTCTTTCAGACAAGCTGAATGCATGCTGTAATAGATAACCAACAGCGCCTCATTCATATCTGATGTGCCTGCTTAAACAGCTATTTATGCAGCAATTTATGAACCTAATTATTAGCTGACCCGACGAGACTTTCTATGCGACACGGCCGATTTTCTGATCAACCCGACACTTCTTTGAATTGGCATGTCCTGAAAATCATCTGGCCCTACCTGCTCGAATACAAGCAACGTATCTTCATCGCATTGGGATGCCTGATACTGGCAAAAATTGCCAGTGTCACCGGGCCATTCTTACTCAAACATATTGTTGATACGCTCGAAGCCTCAACGTTGCCAGACGCCCGACTGGTGCTTGTTCCCGTTGGTTTGCTTCTCGCTTATGGTCTGGCGCGTTTGTTAAATGTCTTACTCGGTGAGATACGTGATACCGTTTTTGGGCGCGTCACCGAAAGAGCGATGCGGCGTCTCGGCTTGCAGGTTTTTCAGCATATGCATGCCTTGGACCTTGATTTCCACCTGAATCGCCAAACCGGCGGGATTTCACGGGATATTGACAGGGGAACTAATGGCATCAGTTTTTTGATGCGCTTTTTCATCTTCAATATTGGGCCGACACTGCTCGAAATTATTATGGTGATCGGCATACTTTTTTATAACTATGGTATCAGCTTCGCCCTGATCACCCTGGTATCTATCGTTGTCTACATCGTGTTCTCGATTGTTACTACGGAGTGGCGCACTAAGTTTGTACGCGAAGCCAACATGGCTGACTCCGCCTCTAATACACGTGCCATTGACAGCTTGCTCAACTACGAAACAGTTAAATACTTTACGAACGAAGCATTCGAGGCCAACCGCTACGACAGCGAATTGAGAAAATGGGAGCTGGCTCGCCGCAAAAATCGGCTGTCGCTGTTTACACTCAACGCCGGACAAGCCCTTATCATTGCAACGGCCACAACCAGCATGATGTGGCTGGCGGCAGTTCGGGTCAGTGCGGGAGCGATGACGCTGGGAGATTTTGTGCTGGTCAACGCCTTTATGATCCAGCTGTTTATGCCGCTTAATTTTCTTGGATTTGTCTATCGCGAAATTAAAGGATCCATGGCCAGCATTGAAAAAATGTTTGAGCTGTTAGCCGTCACACCTAAAGTTAGCGATGTCGAGAATGCAACTGAATTGGTCTTAAGCAAAGGCAGAATCAGCTTCAACGACGTTTCTTTTTATTATGCTAAAGAGCGCCCTATTCTTAAAAACGTCAGTTTCAGCATTGAGCCGGGGCAAAAAGTAGCAGTCGTGGGTGCCAGTGGTGCAGGAAAATCCACACTGGTTAAATTACTCTTTCGTTTTTACGACCCCAGCACGGGCAGCATTAGTATTGATGGCCAGGATATCCATAGCGTCAGCCAACTCTCGCTGCGCAAAGCTATCGGTATCGTTCCGCAAGACACAGTATTGTTCAATGATTCTATCTTTGAAAATGTACGTTATGGTCGCCCAGAAGCCAGCGATGCCGAGGTGAGCGAAGCGATCAGAATGGCCTATCTGGAAAACTTTATTAACGAACTCCCTCAGGGAGCTGACACCATTGTGGGCGAAAGAGGATTAAAACTTTCAGGGGGTGAAAAGCAACGGGTAGCCATTGCACGTGCGATTCTGAAACGACCGCCGATTATGGTATTTGATGAAGCAACTTCGTCGCTGGATAGCCGCTCTGAGCAGTCGATTCTGGCGGCTATCAGGGAGATAGCGACCGACCACACCAGCTTGGTTATCGCCCACCGTCTCTCGACCATTGTGGATGCGGATAAAATCGTTGTATTGGATCATGGCAAGATTGTCGAGCAAGGTAGTCACCAGCAACTACTGGCCGATAACGGGCGTTACGCCCAGCTATGGCAAGTGCAGCAACAACAGCGCGAGATAGCAGTTCTGCCGACTTGAATCAGCAGAACAACATCTTCGCCTTGTTTGTAAAGTGATCGGCCCAGAGTGATTTACACAGAGTGATCTGCGTAAAAACTAGGCAGTTCGCTCAAGTATCTTGTCACAAATGTAAGCACCGATAGGGATCGCCGATGTCGCTGCGGGTGACGGCGCATTGCAGACATGCAGACTGCGTGGGCTTTCGGCAAACAAAAAGTCGTGAACCAGCGAGCCATCTTTCATCACCGCCTGGGCACGAATACCGGCAGGATAAGGTTGAAGGTCTTCCACTTTCAACTGCGGGCAGTACTTCTGCACCAATTTAAGATAACCCGGTTTCCACAGCGAGTTTTTAGTCTCGACAATACCGGTCTTTATATGACTCTTGAGCACACGCCAGAAACCCACAAAAGTCACCATATCCCAGATATCACGTAGACTGATATTGATGCGCCCGTAACCTTCGCGCTTCCACCCCTGTACGGCATTGGGCCCAACGGTAACAGTTCCATCGATCATTCGGGTTAAATGAACACCGAGAAACGGCAGTTCAGGATCAGGAATTGGGTAGATCAAATGATTGACGATCTGATTGTACTTAGCAGGCAACTGATAATACTCACCCCGAAAAGGAATAATCTGAAAGTCAGTGGGGATACCCAGCATCTTAGTGGTGCGGTCCGCCATCAAGCCGGAGCAAGTGATCAGGAACTTACCTTTGAATGTGACCTTTTCAGCGTTATGGATAGCGTCAACGGTAATCTCATCTTTAGTCTCGTTTAGCCCGACGACTTTGTGATTCAATCGAGCATCACCGCCCATGTCGATAAAGCGCTCGGCCATCTTAGTCGTCACTTGCTGATAATTGACAATCGCCGTGTCTTTAACCAACAGTCCACCAACACCTACAATATTTGGCTCACGGACTTTCAGTTGTTCGCCGTCGAGTAATTCAACATTGATATCATTCTGCTGGCAGCGCTCAAACAACGCATGCATACGCTCCAACTCCAGCACATTGGTAGCGACCAGCAACTTACCACATTGATCATATGGCACATCATTTTGCTGACAGAACTCTATCGTTGCGGCCACGCCCGCCTTACAAAATTTTGCTTTAAGGCTGCCCGGTGCGTAATACACACCCGCATGAATAACACCGCTGTTATGACCTGTTTGGTGTTTTGAATACACAGATTCTTTTTCAAGCAACAGCACTTTCTTTTCCGGAAAACGTTGCTGTAGTTGCCATGCGGTAGACATACCGACAATGCCACCACCGATAATAATATAATCGTATGTCATCACATTTTTCCTGCTGCTACTTAAGTTATGTAAGTTATTTAAGTTATTAATTAAAAAAGACGGGCTAACTTGCGTTAGCCCGCCAAAGTATACCAGTGCCTATGTCGCACTGTACCTCTAGTGTAAGCAGGTAGGGATGTAAGTACCTAATGAGTGTAAGTACTTAACGGGTGAAACAATCTATAACACGACCTGTAAAACTAGCTATAAAACGACCTGTAAAATACTATCGGGTAAAGTGTCCGCGCTGACGCAACAATTCACGGCTCAATTGTGGGTGCGCTACAAACTTATCACGGCCATGCAACCAGCATAGGTTTTGAACAACCAGCATAGAACCCACCGGTAGGGGCACAGTAATATAGTTAGGATCAGCTTCAATTGATTCACCCATCTGATAAAGATACATACCTTCTGCCATGTTCTGCGGTTCAACAAACTGGTCGATAAATGACATATTCGGTTTGCCGTTTTTATCTTCTTCAAAGAAAACAGGGTGAGTAATTTTTGAATCAACGTTTTTAGACTTAGGGGCGCCCCACACCATATCTTTCTTTGCCAGAGGGTGGTTGTAGAATTTATCCAGTTCGGCCCAGTCGTCAATATGCAGCAACAAGGACTCGCCCCCTTGCATATTCGCTTCAGCCAATTTCTGCATAATGACAAAATCAGTGCGCTCGTTTACATAAGTACCGTCAGTATGTAGCTCCATACGACGATGCGCCTGACGTAAGTAGCTATCTGAATTATCTTCATTCAGTACGGTAAATCGCGCGTAGTACTTACCATACATTGAGTCATGATTGGGCAGGCCAACCAGATGAGAAATGGCTGTTGATAACTTAATATCAAACTCGGTTCGCAGCTCCCCAGACTCTATATCCGGTTCTCCCTCATACTGCAATAAAAAAGCGGCACTATCGCGATTCTGCATAATATCGTTGAGGCATCGACCCAGCGTCATTTCAGTCAGGGCATTCAGCTTATCGGCAGCAGCAAATCGCAGGAAAGGTTTATATTCCAAAGCCTGCACTGGCCACTCGGACATTGCATCGGCAAATCCATGAATAACATCACTGCTTAACGTAACAACTTGCAAACGTTCGCTGGCTTCATGTGGTTTAACGTTAAAACCTACGGGCACCAACGGGGATTCAACTGCACGCAATAGAGCTGTCATTTACTTACTCTCCAAAACTGAATGTATTTTTTTAATGATACTGTTTTACGCCACCTCACAACGTCGACGTAAAGCAATAATGTCGACATTATTAGCTTTCGTCAACAATTAATTATCTTTTCTTGCTTAACTATTGATAAGTCTTCACTTAAAATATGTCTCTCTCTTTGTGAAACAGTCACTTAGGTAATTTAGTTATTTATCTTCACAATGAGATAGACAGGGTCACTCCTCCAGAAGGCGCACAACCGATGCAAGAAGCAGCCAGCAGCAAAACGGACAACAAGGATAATTTTGCTTCCCAAGTAATGGGACAATTGAAGCAAGATATTTTGACTGGCTTTTTCAAGCCGGGCGAAAAATTGCGGATGGCGCGTTTAAAAGAACGTTATAACGTCGGCATTAGCCCGTTGCGAGAAGCCCTGTCTCAACTGCTGATAGAGCAACTGGTGGTGGTTGAAAATCAACGCGGTTTTCGGGTACATCCGATATCAAAAGCAGAGATGCTGGATATCTATGAAACCCGCGCCTATATCGAAGCACTCTGTATAAGCCTGGCGATTCAACGCGGCGATGATGAGTGGGAAGCAGGGATTTTAGCCGCCGCCCATAAGATGCGAAAATTTAACGATAAGCTGGAAAAGGAACCACACGAGTGGGAACGCCGCCATCAGGCGTTTCATTCAGCCATCGCCGAGGGCTGCCAGTCACCGACGCTATTACAGGTGCGCCGCTCACTGTATGAAAAAGCCTCACGCTATCGTAACCTCTGGCTGAAAAAGAACATGTTGGACACTGAAATTTTTGATGCTAATCAGAAAGAACATGACCAACTGATAGAAGCCTTGCTAAATAATGATGCCGATCAGGCTAAGGCACTCATCCACGAACACCTGTTAAGCCCTAGTCGCACATTACTGGCAACGGAAGGCTTCGAATAATAGTCGACCAGGGCAATAACTAGTAGATACCGACATCAAGGCCGGCAGCCATTGTCATTCCCAGTTCTTCGCATTGCTGCAAAAACTCTGGCTTCCAATCGCCCCGACATACCAAAGGCAGCTGAATCCAGTTCCAGCGTAAGCCAGTACAGATAGTTTCAACCGCCCGGCATGTCCCCGTGCCATCATTACCTGCACGTACGTATAACGCACAAGGCAACCCCTGCTTTGCTTCCAGACAAGGGTAATAACAGCGGTCAAAAAAGTCCTTTAGTGCACCACTCATATAAGCCAGGTTTTCTGTGGTACCCATAATAATGGCGTCACACGCCAAGACATCCTCAGGCGTCGTTTCCAACGGCGGAATCCAGCGGGTTTGTACTTGCTCAATATCCGGGTGCTGCGCGCCTTTCAAAACCGCTTCGGCCATCAGGCGTGTATTTTCAGAGGGCGCATGTGCAACAATCAACAGTGTTTTCATGATTAAGTCCCACTAACAGATAACACTAGCTTACTCTCTCTATAGGTCCTTGCCAAAACGACGCCAGTTACTTTATTCAGTATATCTCGCTAACGGATCAACTGCCGTACTTTACTCCTGTTCATAAAGTGCCAAGGCCTTGATTGAGCACCTCAGTGGCGTGCTCTATTAATCAGTAGCGGATAACGCCGCAGTACGAAAACCTCTATGTGTCCGAAGAAGTGCCCGTGGTATGTTTGCTGTAAGCAAACTTTACAGCCAACAAAGACAGATGAAGTAAACGGCCTTGCTGGTGGTTTTTCTGTCGCGACCGATAAGAGTTACTTTGGCCTATTTACTTGAGAAGGCTCATATATTTAGATTTTTTGCGCACTAGGGCTTTCTTTTGGTTTTGGTGCTTTTAGTAACTCGCTGTCACTTAATCGCCACTAGTTCTCCTGTTAATCAAGGACATTAAATTACACAGAACTTTGATTTCCATCTATTGGCCAAAGTTTGCTCTCCCCAAAAATAGCGTTAATGCCATTCTCTACCTCTGAGATATCATCCAAATACAGTACTCTGAGATTTTTTATCGCGCGCGAGCAGGCAACATAGAGCAAGTTTTGTGTATTAATGTGCTTTTCTTTCGTATCGGGAACAGTAAGTAAGCGCTCTCTTTCCTCAGCACTTTGTTGTACAATCTTAAAATAGTTTTTAAATTTATCTTTATTCATGCGCCCAAAGCTATGTTCAAGGATGATAGCGACATTCTTGTACTCCTCACCCTTAGTGCCATGATAGGTATGGTAGCTAATTTCATCAGTTTCAATACCATCAATAAAATTAGACCAGTTTATTAAGGATATGATTGGCAACGCTAAAACGCTATCGACTTTTTCTTTAGCTGTAATTTCATTCTCCGAGTCCTCATTCATTAGAGTATTAATGTTGTCTAACAATGTTGATTGAAATACATCAGCAGAAATAACCTTATCTGGCTCATAATTGACACGATTAGTTAATGCTTTACCTAGTACATCTTTAGCATCACTATTTTCAAGTCGATCAATGATTAAATCGACCCAGTCTTTAAGTGATACAACTTCATTGTTTTTTAATTCACGGATAACCAGGCTTGCCTTCGAAAAGGCTATGTTTTTGCTCGATGCTCCAAAAATACCGTAGTAGGAAACCACACTCTGCTTTATATCTTGGTAGAGCTTAACAAGATGGTAAATGGATAACACTGTTGAATGTAACTTTTCTAATTGTTGAGATAACACTTGGGTATTTAAGTTATCAAAATAGATCGTTGATTTTTGATAAACTTCATACACATTACCAAACCGATTAAAGTTTGCCATGAGTTTGTTTGTTAATACCAAGCAATGAATTTTAGTCTTTTCACCATCTGTTTCTCCTGACTCTCCGTTGTCTTTAATAAGATCATTTTTATACTCGGTTAGGAATTGTTGAGCTGTAGTTAGTTTGTCCTCTGAACTATTGTAGAAAAAGTGTACTGAACCATTATTTCGTTCCTCAAAGATAGGCTCTTGAACTATTTCATCAGCGCGAATTTTATTAGCAACATCAATGATTTGCTTGTGTGATCGTCTATTTAATATCTTATCGACATCAACCAACCTGTCATGAAGGCTTGCAATGTTTCGACCAACTCCATCATCATAAATGCTCTGCGCAGTATCACCAAAGTAGCCCACCACCCAGTTTTTATTATTTTCTATTGCGTAATCATGAATTGTTTTGACAAACTTAACCACGTTGCTATGTGTATCCTGATACTCATCGATAAAGAAATAAGGGTAGCTATCGATAATAATGCGACAAAGGGTTGGGTAAGTTACAACAAGCTTCAATCCATATTCCAGCAGGGTATCGTGGCTGAACTTCATGTAGTGAAGTCTGTCGGAGTTTACCTTGCTGTCATAATTAACACGCCTTTCTATTCCTGCGTCAATCCTTTCTAAACAGTCTTCAAGCCGTTTCTTCTTATACAAGAGAACAACGACTTGTTTAAAATTATCAATATTTTTTATACAGTTAGCCAAAAAATCTGATTTCTGAATCGCTATTCTATTTGTATAAGCCTCTTTAAAAAACTTAGCACTTAGTTTTTTAGATTGATAGAAAAGATCTTTAGTTTGCATAGCAAACTCAATAAATATTTGTTTTTGTTCATCATTAAGACCTGCAAAAAATTTCGTCTTTTTATTATCAGCATCATCTAGTTTTTGGGAATGTTGCTTTATAACCGCTACGATCTTCTCTCTATGACATATCAAAAGCTGAGGTTGAGCCCTTTGGATTATATCCCATAGCCTTTCATGAATAGTTGAAACTTGTACTGCATCTGAGTTACCTAGTCGAGTTTTTATCTCATTCACCGCAACATTTGTATAAGTGATACATGCCACTTTTTGCGGGCTTTTGGTAGCTGCTATTTTATTGATCGTGACGTATTTTAGCGTTTCTATCAGTGCATAAGTTTTACCCGCTCCTGCACCCGCGTTGAAACGAAAGCTATTAAAATCATCAATATGCTTATTAATACTTTTCTGAATATCTAGTTCAACTATCTCATTCGGCGTCATCAGATGCAGCCTCCGAACTTTCTATTGTCGTGCTTTCATCTTCTTCATCAACCACTTCAGATAGACTCAGTGACGGTGTATCATTGGTTTGGAGTTTATTCACAAGCCAATGTAAACCATCTTTTAGGTAGTTTGGTAATTGTGGTAAAACATCACTTTGATCTGCGGAAAGGAGATTAAATATTAGTTCATTAGAAAACTTACTCTTACTATCTGAAAGTTTTTTCTGTAGCTTATAAGAATGATTAATAAGGTTCCTTAGTGATTCTTCACCACCATCATTTAAAATATCTTTATATATTTCCGGTTTACAGCCTTTAATCACACCATTAATAATATCATTTTGGTAATTCGTTAAAATTAACGCCTCTTCTAAGCTAGTCGCATGTTGCCCCTCAATAGGATCTTTTTGAAATACAACATAAAGATTATCATCTTCAAAGAATTCTATATCATGAATTTTGTTTGCTACGGCTGTAGGCTTGCCTTTTAATGTATGATTAAAATCAATAAGAGTTGAGTTGGTTGTTGTGCGGCTAGCAAGGCTTGTGATTTGAAGATAATGAGGATCTGAACCTGCTACAAAAGAGGTATCACCACCTTCAGCCTGCTGGTTACACTCAACACACGTTTCACTTTTTTTGTGCTTTTCTCCCTTCTCACACTTTTCACGCTTAATATCTAAATCAGTCACAATCAAGCTAGGGACACTAAGCTTTTTCGCCAGCGGAAGATACAACTTACCGTGAGCACCATTAATGTTAAACACTGAGATATAATATTCGCTAAGGCTTGGATGATTTTCCAAATAGTAATTTAATAAAGTTTCCTCTGTAATGCCCTCAACAAAGATAATCGCATCAGAGAAGAACAACTCTGAAACTTTGTACTTTATGTGTTTCTTAATGAAATTAAGATTTTTGTTAGCATCACTATCATTACTAGAAACTACGGATTCATCCGTCAGATTGATGGCTTTAGTACACTTATTGATTGAGGTTAAATAGTTAATATTATTGAAGGTATTACTGCTGTGAATCTTACTATTGACGATATGAGAAGAGTGAGTCGTAATCGCTATCTGGCACTGTAGTGTTTTAGTATCTTTTGAAGATGCATTTGCAATCTCCAGTGCCTTTTTTACTGCATTATCAATACGCTTAATGAAGAACTCCTGCATTTGAGGATGCATAAACGCCTCTGGCTCTTCAATAAAGAGTAGATTGATACGGCTAAAATGACTTTTGTCTTCATAGCTATCCACAAAATGGATAATTTCACCAATAATGTTTAGCAGATTGATATAGCCTAAGCCAAATTGATCTTCAGGAATGTAGTCATCACCATCCATGAAATTATATTTGATCAGCCCTTTCATAATGGCATCGTAAGTAACGTTGCCCGACAGATTCAGATCTACCTTATTTGAGCTTTCTACTTCGCCCAAAACTTGAGAAATACCAGTACTCTTAGAACCTACATTTTCAGATATCTGCGCATTAATCGATTCTATACTTGCTTCTAAATCAGAGCGAGAACTATTATCATTGGTGAATTGAAAGGAAACTATCTTGTTAAAGACATTGCTTAGTACACCTTCTTTAAGGTGGCGATTAGCTTTAATTTCTTTAATATTTATCAATTTTCCGAGAGAGAATTTCTCTGTTGCATATCCAAGAAAATCAACAAATTCAATTTTATAAAGATTACCCCCAGCTTGAATAACACTAGTCTCCTTAGAAAGTAATGCGTAAAACTTATCAAACCGCTGTTTATTACCCTCTGAGCCGGTAGCCTTAAAAATCTTGCTCACTTCCTCTTTAAATGCAAATTCTTCTGCAAACACCACATTAACCACGATGCGAACGCTAACTGGTTCTCCATTACCTTCTTCGCTAATTGACATAAAAGGAGCTAGGTGAGTCATCAAATCTGCATCTTCAAAGTCCACTTTAATACTCAAGGTGAACTCCAAATTAGGGGTCTCTAAGAGTTCAAATATTGTCGCTGGATCCAAATTAAAAGCTTGTTTATATTTATTGAACAACTCATTTAAGTAGGAGAGATTAAAATCTGATGTTGAGGGTTGTTCATTATTACATAGCATCTTTAATGCATTGACGACTGTCGTTTTACCGGCATTATTCTTACCGATGATTAAGGTTGTTGAGGGGGCAATCACTGACTTAGATTGCTTTTCTTCAATACTCATATCGATAACTTCAGGCTTAACGAAGCATACCGTATTATCTGTAGAACGAAATTTTCGGTAATTCTTTATGGTTAGACTTTCTAAATGCACGGGATTTACTTCCTATAAATGGTTAAAACTTCCTGAAATCTAACATCTGTATATACGAGGATCCGAGTATCTGCCCTAACCCTCATTAGTTAAAAACAGATATGATCGTTTGAAAAGGAAGGAAAATCTTTAGGAATACAGAGGCACCTTCCGTGGCAAACCGCGCATACGTTAACAGTTGATACACATAAGCTTTTTAGAAGTGCTCGGTATATCCAACCACACTAGACATCCATCTGTCTGATTTAATTATACTTTTAACTCAGCACCTGCAGCAATACAAGCATTTGTGCTGCTGCTATTTGTCTAATAGAAGCATAAATAATGACATTTTCTATTGTACGAGCTTATTTAAAACTCGCCCCCTGCGCCATCAGCCATTGCAACACCTGCCTTTGTTGCAGCTCATTTAACTGCATGGCTATACATTGTTCTTGTATGACAGCTACGTCATCAGGACTGCTTTGATAAGCCAGCACAATGGGTGCGAGAGGCACGCCATTGAGATGCCACACGCCTAACGGCTGATCTGGCGAAGTGACGACATCAACCGCCTCGATTAAACCCTGATTAACCACCGGCAGAGTTTTTACCAGCAATTTGCTGATATCAGGCTGTTGATGCATCGGTTGATTATCCGGCCACTGGGCGCGAGCCCCCCAAAAAGGCTGATCCGCCCATTGCTCTTCCATTGCATAAAAATCGCGACCAATACGGGCAAAACGAAAGAAGAGTTCTGTTACCCGCAATTGGTGAAACCTCTGGGCCAGCAGCGCTTTTTCAGGTTCACGCAGTAGCGTATTAATCACCGCAGGTGCCTGGAGTGATGAAGAAAGCGCCTGGAAAATACCATTACCTGATAGCGGGTCCACCGCCATGGCCGCATCCCCTACCCTGATCCAGTTATCACCTACCGTTTCCTGACATAGGATAGGTGTACTGGTACGCGCATGCATCTCTCCGGTTGACGCTGCATTGGCTAAGTAGGGTTGCGCTTGCTCCAAAGTTTTCAGTTTTTCAATACAGAATTCCGCTAAGCGAGATTTTTCAGGAAGTTTCGACGAAACCACATCAAAGGTTAGCTGCAAGTATCGCCTGCCTTTTTCATCGGCCGCCATCCATGCCCAACCCTCCTCAAAGCTTTGTACCGCCGACTGCCGCTCTCCTGGCTCACCATCCCAATACTGTAAAATTGATACCGTTTCAGCGCCACGTAATCGCTTGAGCTTAGCGGCAGGGGCTGCTCTGCCACGGGCCTCTACCAAAAAATCAGCGTCGACCTGGATGCTTTGCCCTGATGAATCAACAGTGACGTTATGTCCCGTTGGGGTAGACACTAGCTTACCTGCACGTCCTTGAATGACATGAATACCCTGCATCCCAAGGTCCATTAATATGGCGGCATCAAATGCAGCACGGTCAATAAGTCGTTCGGTATTGGCTTGGCTGGTAACACCATTCCAGGTCACAAATCGTGCCGATGCCGGCGGGAGTTGTTCTAATGCATAGCGAAAGCCAGCACCACGTAAGCCATCGACAACACGTTCAGAAACGCCTTCCATCGCACAAAAAGGACGTGCTTCGCCGACTATTGTGATGTTTGAGTAACCCAGTTTTTTCAGACCTAGAGCAACCGCACCACCGGCGGGCCCCGCACCTAGAATAACAATGGAAGTAGCTTCGACAATAAAGGTGGCTTCTACTGTTGCCATATGAACATGACTCCTACTGAATAAGGATATTTTGAATCAGGCTGGCTCTTGAATCAGGCTACCTGTCGAAAAGCTACCTGTGGAAAAAGTTGCCTCACGACAGACGTCGTTCCGGGCCTCTATAATGCGCCTGTTGCTGCAGGGCTTTAACGATAGCCTCTGAACTCGCATCCGGTGAAGACAGTAATAACCGGGTAATGTGGCCTGTCATGTGCGCACAACCAAGGCTAGAGCCCGCCGTTTGTTGTTTCTGATCAAAACCTAATACATGCCCGCCAAAATCGGCATATTGAGTATTCAACCATGATATTTCATCCAATGCACAGCGAGCATCTCCCGTCATGCGAATCACGCCATCATATGCAGATGGATATACAGGCTCACCTCTGGCTGGCGATGATGCACACAAAATAACGCCTGCCGATAAAGCCTTATTAACCGCTTCTTTTAAAACCGGCCGGTCATCCCGTAAACCAAGGCTCAGATTTATGACTCGCACCTGCTGACTAACTAACCAGTCAATAGCCGCCGCGACCTGGGCTGCCGTTGTTGTACTGCGCTGGTTAAATACTTGTGCCGCATAAACGAGTGCTTCTGGTGCATGATGATGGATAATATCTAATAAACGCGCGCCGTGGTTGATGGGATCTTCGCTGGGTTCATCCATCCACAGTGCACCGTCATGCAGTATAAATGCAGCACCATCCTCGACCAAGTCCTGCTGATCCAGACGAAATCCACTATCAACTATACCGACTCGAATGCCTAAGCTCTTACCTACATTCTCAACATCAATAGACTCACTCATGCGATAATCGCCTCACCAGCAAGCAGCTTCCCATCCTGCAAAATCACACGCTGCTCAGCACCCGCCAGTGTTGAAGCTCTGTGACTAATCAGTATGCGGGTACGCCCTGCAAAAAGCTGATCTACCGCATCAATTACCTGTGCTTCGGTGGCTTCATCGACCGCCGCAGTCGCTTCATCTAATACCAGAATAATCGGGTTCTGCAGCAAGGCACGGGCAATAGCGATACGCTGTCGTTGCCCACCTGAAAGCTGCTGGCCTCTCTCGCCAATAATACTGTCTATCCCCTGCGGCAGTTCTGCAATTAAACTCTGTAACTGAGCTTGCTCGGCAGCCGCTTCTACTTGTTGATCGCTTGCTTCCGGACTTGCATAACGGATATTTTCGCTTAACGAACCTCTGAACAAGACAATATCCTGGCTCACCACCGCTATTGATTTACGCAGTTCAAGCGGATTAATCGTACGAATATCAATGCCATCTAACGTAATGCTGCCTGATTGTGGATCATAGTAACGCTGCATCAGGTCGATTAAAGTGGATTTACCAACGCCTGACGGGCCGCTAAGGGCCACCTTGCTTCCTGCGGGTATTTCAGCAGAAGCTTCAGATAAAATCAGTTGCTCACGGCCGGGATAGGCGAAGCTGAGGTTGTTAAAACGCAGCTCCCCTGTGACGTTTTCCGGTAGCGGCTTCCAACTAGCATCATGAGGAATTTCTGGCTGCTCTATCCGCAACTCATTAACACGTCCTAAACTGACGCTCATTCGCTGAATCGCTACATACAAACCTAACAAACTGTTCACTGGGCCAACCGCCATACCCAAATACGTTGAAAAAGCGATCAACGAACCCAACTGCCAGTCGCCCTGAATAACCCAATAACCACCAATCAAAAAAGCCGAGGCACGCGTCAATGAGGTTAACGTTCCGGGAATAGCCTGAGTGAAGAACTCTGTCACCTGCAATTTAAGTAAATCACTCAGGTAGTTTTCATTAAGCGTATTCAGTTTTACTCGTTCACGATGCTCCTGCCCCACCGATTGGATAAACTTCATAGCCGGCAGTGTTTCTACCAAAAAACTCGACAAGTCTGCTGAACGCTCGCGGATAGTGCGCACTCTGACTTCAACCTTACGCCGCATCCAGCGTAACCAGAGTACTTCTAGCGGAATCATAATCAAGACTAAGAGTGACAATTTCCACGACAAAGCCAGCAGCATCACGACCGAACCGACTAAACCCAAAACACTGCTGACTGCTGAAAACATACTGTCCACGGCAAAGCGCTGGATTTCGGCAACATCACCGTCGAGCCTTGAAAGCAGATCGCCGATACGCCGCTTGCCATAAAAGCTGGGCGATAACGTTTGCAAATGCTGATAAAGATTATCGCGTAATGCAAAAAGAATTCGACCGGATAAACGTGTATGCAGGTAGCGGGTAACGCCTGATAACGCCGTGCTAATAATACCAACCGAGATCATCAGTAACGCGACACTGACTAAAGTGTCGTAATCTTTGGCAATCAAGCCATCATCGATGAGCGTTTTTGTTAGCCAGGGTTGTAATAACACCATGCCTGATGCAAATACCGACAACAACATCAGACCCATTATCGCTTTGGTCTGAGGTTTAACAAAGGTATAAAGCCAGCGAAACGCATCTTCTAAATGACCGCCCTGACCGTCAATTGCGGCACTTAACCATCTGAACATGAAATCTCCACTTTATTACCGATTTAAACAGCCGTCTAATCACACCAACACTGTGATAAAAAACACAAAAGGGCTGTCATCAGACAGCCCTTATTAAACTCGCGTACATGCTCTTCTTGGGCAAACATCGAAAAAGCATCCGGTTGTACTCAGTCAGTGCCACCAAGATTAAGCTCTTTACCCAAAAGTCAAAGCGTCGCTACTAATCAGATGTAACAGGCGAGGCGTATCAGGCCTCACATTCTCTTAGCTTGCGGTAAATTGTCGCTCGACTAATACCGAGTGTAGTAGCTGTGGCAGAGACGTTACCCTCACACTGCTCAAGGGTGTTGCGAATCAGCTCCAGCTCAGTAACTTTAATTGTCGCCGCTCGGCCGGATGAGCTATTGGTGTTCAATTCCTCAATAAAATCATCGGTTAAGTGATCAATAGTGATCTCTTTTTCACCTTCATCCAGAAATGCTACCGCCGCTTTCATCACCATTTCTAACTGGCGTATATTGCCCGGCCAGGCATACTGACGAAACATAGCGAGAACCTCATCATGAATTTTAAGATGCGCAGCTCCCATACGTGATAACAAATCAGCGATCAAAACATCTAAGTCTGAACGCGCTCTCAATGCCGGCAACTGCACACCGACACCGTTTAAGCGATAATAAAGATCCTCACGAAAAGTATCTTCTTTCACTAAGGTTTTGATATCCCGATGGGTTGCACAAATTAAAGCGATATCAAGATCAACCTCTTCTCCGCCCCCCAGGGGTGAGACTTTACGTTCCTGTAAAACCCGTAATAGCCGCGCCTGCAGGGCAAGAGGCATATCACCAATTTCATCAAGAAATAAAGTGCCGCTATTCGCCTGCTGAAAACGCCCGACCATGCCACCTTTGCGAGAGCCGGTAAATGCACCCTCGCGATAGCCAAACAGTTCTGACTCAATCAAGCCTTCAGGAATTGCGGCACAATTCACCGCAATAAAGGGTTTGTCAGCACGCTGGCTCTGATTGTGTAACGCACGTGCGACGACTTCTTTACCGGTACCGGTTTCTCCGTTAAGTAAGACCGGCAGATCATGATCAATCCCTTTCAAGGCCATGCGTAGTGCTTTAGCTAACCGAGGATGCTCTGCTCCCACCTTTTGCAGTGACGGATGGTTCGCTTGACGTTTTAATTTTCTCGCGTCTTTAGCGAAAGACTCTTTTCTAGCCGGCAAGCCTTTAAGCTGACGAGGAAAATGTAATAACTCACAATAAAGAACAACATCTCTGAGCTGTAATGTTGCACCGTTATTACGTAGCAGCTGATTCAGCAACACTGTCGGCGCCTGGCCGGTAATGGTTTCAATCGGTAGGTTCAGTAAGTTTTCTCGTGATTTTTTTAATAACTGACAGGCTTGTTCGTTAAGCGCCAGAATATTACCCTCAAGATCAATGGCAATAAGCCCTTGCCAAGCTGAATGCAAATACTCGCTACGGCTATGAAAGGCAATAATTACATGCTCTTGAAAATGAGAAATAAATAACCGGTTTTCTATATTTCTTGCAGCGAGCTGAACGGCACTCATATTACCCTGAATATGCTGTTCATTAGCCTCAGTGGTTAAATCCAGCACACCCAATAACTGACCGTTAACACCCATGATCGGCGATGATGTACAAGAAAAGCACGACACCCCGTCCAGAAAATGCTCATTACCATTTATCATCACCGGCTTAGCATCTACCACGGCGGTGCCTAATGCATTAGTACCGCGCGTATCTTCAGACCAGCAAGCGCCGGATTGTAATGCATAACTCCCAGCATTGTTAAGGGAACGCCTATCGCCCAACAGCGACAGAATCGTTGCCTGATCATTGGCGAGAATTACCATCCCTTTATCGCGATTAAACTGACGCGAAAGATGGTCCATTTCAGGAGCCGCCATCGATATTAACGTCTGGTGATTCTCTTTTAATTCAAGAACATCACAAGCAGAGCTTTGTTGAGCAACCAATGGATCTTTAAAGCGCACACCTGCTTTAAGGCTACGCTGCCATGACGCCTCAATTTGCGCACGTAAAAAGCCACTGGGCAACTCACCTTCTAAGAGAAGCCTTTCACGAGCACGCTGTGCATCATGAAGTGGATCGCTGTAAATTCTCTGCTCTAACTTATACGGCATGGAATATGCCTCTTGATGATTGGTTCTTAATTATTGTTATAACACCGGATGTCTTTTTGGAAAGGCGACCTTTGCTACTTTAAACCGACTACAAAGCAAAATGCAATATAGGTATTAAACCAGAAAAAAAGCAACCACTTCAATGAAGGGGTATTAAAGTGGCTGCTTTATCCTGACTATTAAAAGAAATACATCATCACGGCCTGCGCATATATATTGCTATCATCATTCCCTTGAGCACCAACAACAGCATCGCCATCAGGCATATAAATCCCGAGTAACGGGCTAAACACCCAGTTATCATTGATTGTCCAGAGTGCATACAGGTCAACCTCACTACCGGCCAGATCAGGGGCGTCATCCTGTGGAGTAAACTTCCAGTATTGTGCGCCCACTTGCAAATCAGCTCTTGGTGACGCTGATATTTCCAGGCGACTAACATCATTGCCACTGTTGGCAGGACCTGCATAATTTGAAGCGACTTCTCCCTGAAACCAGGTTCCGAAGCCACGTGTGAAGCCGAAGAATAACGGATCAAACGCTTCATTTTTAGTCGTAGCCGCGTTATCACCGGAAAATTGAGCATAGCGATAGTTAACAGTAGGCGACCATGCCACATCAGCAAAAGTCCAACCGGCTTCTACATACCAGGCGTTACCCTCATTTTTAACCGCAGAATCACCCCCACTTTCTTTTACGTACTCAAAAGATAAGAAAAGGTTTTCGACACCTAACGAACCCTGGCCGCGCAGGCTAACAACATCCATGCCTTCACGTTGATCCCATATACCCAAACCTGCGCCTTGATCAACTTCAAGCACAGAAAGATAACTAACGCCTAACGTACCGTGCGTTTCATCAACATATTCAAGATTAATACCGGCCAGCGAAGTGTCCTGATGATAGGGGTTATTAGATTGTAACCAGAACAGATCTCCTCTGAAGTTACCTTCTGGATCGACCTTTAAAATAGCGGTATTACTAAAGCTTTTCTTACCCGCCAGGTAATAAGCACCGCCGCGATCTACATCAACACCAGGCACGCCTAAATCACCCAAACTGATAGCATCTCCAGCGATGAGGAAACCGTCACCTAATTGGAATGTTTGCTGCCCAACTGACAGATCTATCAGGTTATTTGATGATCTGACTCCCAGATAGGCATTTTCTAAATCGAACTCCCCTTCATCTCCATTGGTTAATCCTGCAGCATCACCATCACCTGCGGTACCTAGTGCAATAGCACCGAGCCCTGCGTATCCCTGAATGCCATTGGGTAATTTATGGGAAACGACAAACGTTGGTTTAACATACCCTTCCTGCCAGGTACGTCCACTCTCACCGACATAATCTTCTGACGTTGAAAACACACCTGCCATAGCTTCAACATTAAGCTCAATTTGAGTTTCATCAGATGAGCTTAATACTGCAGATTGGGCTGTTGCCGCCATCGCTGTCGCAACCAACCCCACTATGATTCTTTTTTGGATCATCATTTTTAAGTACCATTTTTATTATTTCAGACAAAAAAGCCCCTACGAGACCGATGACGGTCTCTGTTAGGGGAATAACCAGAGGATAAAACCAGGTATTAACGGATAAAGATTTGAGAGGTACTTATCGCCATATCACCACCCGGCAATTGAATATTGCCAAGCTTTTCTAATGAATCAGCATCATAAATGGCTACATCATTAAATGTGCCGCCTAGATATATTTTGCTACCATCGTGATTCATCGCAATGCAGTAATAAGAATGATCAAGGGCACCAGCCTGAATCAGTTTTTTCTCTTTAACATCATACTTAGCTAAGCGATTAAGCACGCCAAATACAATATTAGGGTCTTTTGGGGATATCATGCCCGTAAAGTAGATCTCAGTGATCGGGCCAAAATCTGTCGTCTGAGTCTCTCCTGTTTCCAGATCAACATTCATAAAGCCATAAATCCAATCGGCCGTATCCACATTGTACGATTCATCCTGAAACTTGGCAGTGGTATACAGAATTGTGAAATCATTTGACGGTGTTTGAATCGGCCAGGCATTCAATACATCCGGCGGTGCATATAAGGGCCGCTGCCAATTTCTGCTCGCAATAGCCGTGCTGTATTCACCTGTATTCACATCAAACTTATAGATGTCTGCACCCGCCATATACAAACCACCGTCCGCACCGGTCATCATCACGGTGATTTGTCGTGGTACCGGAAAAGTACGAATAGGTTTTGCATCTAAGCCACCATCAGCACTATAAACTGCCAACTGCGTTGGTTGAACCCGGTAGTGGTCCCTGTTTAGCTTAGTGGGATTATGTATCGCATAAATCTCTTTTCCATCAGGGCTAATCGCCATGGAAAAGATAGATTTTGTACGTACCGTCGGATCACTTGAAAAACGCGTATGAAAGCTCACATCACACGTATCTAAGTTAATACCGTAGATATCTTCATAGTGATTAGACAATATATAAGCGGTCTTTTTATCCGGGGCAACCAGCATAACGCCGGGCCCAAAAGCACCTGGCACTTTGCACGTCTTAAACAATTTGTCCGTTTCCACATCAATCACATGGATTTGATTGGGGTAATTAGCAACGATCATGTATTCATTGCCCGGCTCCAATGGCGCATCGGCAGCCTGCACCAATAAAGGAAATACAGTTGCAGTAACAGCCAACAAAGCGGTATTCAAACTCTTAGCCAGCGATGGCCTTTTTTTTGTTATATTCATTATGCTCATCCTGTCTTTACTTTTTATCTGCGGGGAAAACAGTACCCAGGTTCCGCCAATCATCTTTAGAGTTCTGGGCATCTTTATTCCAGTCCTGATAAGTATTCATCATGTCTGGAACCTGAGCCGGCCACCAGCAAGGGTCAGCACAGCCATAAAGGTCGGATTCCATAGGTTGGCAAAGAGAGGTTACCGAACCAAAAGCATCGATCTCCCAACCGGGATCTGTTGTCGCAGTGCAGCCTGCCAAGCTACTCATTGCCACGACCTCTTCCACCTGATTATCGGCGACGGCCCGGTCAAGCAGTTGAGCTTTATTATTGATGGGTTTAAGAAATTTCATATCAGAGAGCCCTCCGAGGTGTAATGTAGGTATCGATAAAGGCCGGATTATCGGCCATGATGCGGCTATAGGTTTCAATGACAAAATCAACCCAGTCACGCATCAAATCGCAATAGTGGTAAGTAGGTCGCGTCGGATCTTCATAGCGAGCGTAGCTTTCGTGATAGCAGCCTCCTGAACAAAGGTTACGAATATGACAGGTCTCACATCCCGTATTGGTTCGATCCAAACGCTGAGCAAGAAATCCACCCAAACGCTCTTTATCAATCCCTTTGTGTACATCACCAAAGGTATTCAGGTCTGAACCGGTAAAGCGATGACAGAGGTTAAGCTCACCTTTGTGATCAACCGCCAGCATTTTTAAACCGGCACCGCACGGAAGTGCTTTCTTATTACCTTCATGGATGTCCGTTATCATCTGATGCATATTGCTAAAACCTATATTACGGTTCTGCAATGCCGCTTCTAAATAACGCTGACCGAGTGCTTTCATGTTATCGAAAACCTGCTTAACCTCTTCATCAGAAAGGTTAAATTCAGATATATCGCCCGATGTTACCGGCGCAAAGCCGACTTCGGCAAAACCCAGTTCGTTAAAAAGATGATCCCAAATAGCTTCAACATCTGTCACGCCCTTGGTTAGCGTTACCCGCGCACCTACTGGGCGTGAGCGGTAACGGGACAGCAGCATTTCAGCTTTACGCCGAACGACGGCGTAAGTGCCTTGTCCACCCACAGTGATTCGATTTTTGTTATGTATAGCCTCAGGGCCATCCATACTGATCGAAATACCAAAGCGGTGCTGATCAAGCCAGTCGACAAGCTCCTCATTGAGTAAGGTTGCATTGGTGGTCGTTACAAAATTGACACGCTTACCTGCCTCAGCAAAGCGCTGTTCACAATATGCCACCATCTCTTTGATCAGCGGCAAATTACTCATCGGCTCACCACCGAAGAACACAACGGTGTAGGTTTCTTCATCAGGTGATTCTTTTAGCAACATTTCAACAGACGCTTTGGCGGTTTCAAAGTCCATTTTCTTGCCTTCAGAAGGCTTGTCCAAATCCTCTTTATAGCAGTAAGTACAGCTTAAGTTACAGCCCGTATTTACATTCAAAACTACTGTTGTTAACGGAAATCTATCAACTGTTTTTGCGCTAATTTCAGGTGTTAAACCAGACCCGTCGCTCACGACTTCCAATGCACATAAGTTATGCACCAGCTCATGAACATCATGGCTGTTATAGCGGTTATTAAGTTGATGACTAATATCTTCAACCGACAAACCGCCGCTGCGTAATAACCCAAAAATATCTTGTGTCATCGAGTCCAATTCAAATAATGAATTGGTCGGGATATGAAACATCATTTGCCGTTCGCTTACCCGAACTTCATGTAGATTGTTCTCAACTATGTTAAGTACAGCACTCATGATTCAGCTCCTCGTTTTAATTATTATTATGTGGATTTCAATTATTGAACGTTACGGGATCGGTGGGTTATTCCAGCGCTGTATCGTTACGATGAGCTGGCCATCCGCCGTGACCGATTTACCTTCATCGTCAACTTGAGCCACCACTTTGAGGTTGCCGGCATTGTTAGTACTCATACGGCGCTCAGGGTTTGGTCCAGCCAATGCAGGTGTAAACACACCTGAAGCCGCATCCATCCGTCCACTGAAGTGAACATCATTATCTGCTGCAGAGGCATCATCGAACGGCGCAACCGACCAGGACGCAGGCATAAAACCAATACGTACATCATCTGCTGTACCGGCAACACCATCACTACCCGCAGCCCACGCTTCTGCTTCAAAAGCCGCTTCTATTTTTGGAGTAGAACTATTGTTACCACCGACACGCGCAACCTGGAATGCAGGAATGACTTTCAGGCTGGAAACCTGGTCATAGACAGTAATGTCAGAACTCGCCTTACCTATATGGATTGCCTGCGCACCCGTAGCCACAGAACTACTCGCTTTAACCTGCAAGACACGCTTGTTTTGATCAGACGAAACATCTTTCAGTAGTGTTAAACCCTCGTCTAATACCACATCGCCCTGTAAACCCGTTCCAACAATGGATAACTCAACCGTATCACCCGCCTTAATATATTCAGGCTGAACGGCCAGAATAGAAGGCTCAGCGCTGCCCTGTTTAACCGCAGCAAAATCAAATCCACGCTCATCATGTTCACGCTCGAACATCCGGCCCTGCATCTCTCCCGTCTTCGCTGTAGAGAAAACCTGTCTCATCGGTGTTCCATCAACCGTCAGATTGGCTCGCCACTCATAGCCGGTATAAAGAATCGCATCGCCTGTACCTTTGAAGGTGGTTCCATCAGCATACTGGCCTGTCAGCGTGATACTAAACTGATCTTTGCTACCTTCAACCACCTGCATAACACCGTTCATTTCTCCTTTACCCGGCATTTTTCCGGCAAACGTCCAGCTGCCAGCGACATCAGGCTTTACACTTTTCTGCCACTCATTCCAGGACTTGCTCTCTAACGGCAGCATTGCGGCTAGTTCCGGTACCATTTCATTCAGCGTTAAGTCCAGCCAATCACGATCACGCGCCAGCGACTGGTATTCGGTCGTAGGCCATTGCCCTAAATGAAAATGTACTAGGTGCTCCCATTCACTGGCAGGACGTCGTTGAAGCATGACGCGGGCACCAGAGTGGCAACGCGCGCAGGTTTCGGTAAATGCTTGTGATTCGAAACTTTCTGAAGTATTTAAGCGACGTTCCAGTGCATATCGCGCACCTTCAGTCTCTGAAGGTGCTAAACCCTGACGGTCCGCTAAGTATTTAACCAGCGTATGACGCTCATCATCACTGATCTTCAGCCCATGCATAATTTGCATGCGCGCAATACTCATCAACCAACCTTCAGGCGTTTTGCGCTGATGGCTAATACGACTCCAGGAGGTTTTACCTTCCACTTCATGACATGCCACACATTTTTGTTGGACGATGCTTTCAGCACCAGCACCAGCAGCATTCGCCGACGGAATAAATGAAAGTGAAGCTGCTGTTAGCAGCCCGCTCATTACGGAAACGATAGGGGGTGTCTTTTTCAAAACAAGACCTCCTGATTATTATGATTATTTTAAGAATGGGTTATATGTTTCACACCTATGACACAGCACATGATGTGCCAATTTAACTTTAATACTTTATTAACAATGAGTTAGTGTAAAATACTGTACTTTCTCACTAGATCTGGCAGTAACCAAAACTGTGCCAAAATGAGACGGCTGTTCAAAAACGATACAATTATTGCAACAAACGAGCAAAGACAGCGTCTTTGTAAAGATCCGGCGTCTCACAGACAACCCTATGTTTGTCTCACTCTGAAACAATACCTTTCTCTATCTAATCAAAAAAATATTTAATATATTTCTTTATTTACAATGAGTTATTGATATTCCTCTTGTATGGCA
Organism: Neptunomonas qingdaonensis; assembly: GCF_900113275.1. GTDB lineage: Bacteria > Pseudomonadota > Gammaproteobacteria > Pseudomonadales > Balneatricaceae > Neptunomonas > Neptunomonas qingdaonensis. The sequence goes on along the minus strand of NZ_FOOU01000003.1, from coordinate 243,384 downwards.
CAGCCTTTGCTAATCTTCAGATAATATCAAACAACAATAAAAAGGCTTGTTATGACTACATATACTCCCAGCGAAGCAACCAGCAACTTTATTAATCGAAACCATCAGCTGTTCATCAATGGTGAATCCGTCGCCTCCGTTTCCGGAAAAACGATTGATGTTTACAACCCGGCCACCGCTGAAAAAATAACTCAAATACAAGCAGCCGGTCAGGAAGATATCAATAAAGCAGTAGCGGTTGCGCGTAAGACTTTTGAAGACTCAGATTGGAGCAGAGCCCTGCCCTCGGACAGAGAGCGCCTGTTATGGCGTTTAGCGGATCTTATTGAAGCCAATAGTGATGAGCTATCAGAAATTGAATCAATTGATAACGGCAAAGGCGTTGGCATTGCTAAAGGGGTTGATATTCGACTGGCCATCGATTTCCTTCGTTACATGGCCGGTTTTGCAACCAAAATTGAAGGCAGCACGGTTGATGTATCGGTTCCCTTTATGCCGGGTTCGCAGTTCCATGGATATACTCGCCGCGAAGCCGTGGGTGTTGTGGGTGCTATTGTCGCGTGGAACTTCCCACTGTTGTTATCCTGTTGGAAATTAGGCCCGGCTCTGGCTACCGGTTGTACCGTTGTTTTAAAACCCGCTGAAGATACGCCTCTGACGGCATTACGCTTAGCTGAACTTGTCATGGAAGCCGGTTACCCGCCTGGGGTCTTGAACGTCGTAACAGGCTACGGACATGAAGCCGGTGCTGCTCTTTCCTCCCATCCTGATGTTGATAAACTGACCTTTACCGGATCAACCCCCGTAGGAAAAATGATCGGTAAAGCGGCCATGGATAGCATGACCCGTGTCACCCTGGAGTTAGGAGGCAAATCCCCCACCATCGTTTTAGAGGATGCCGATCTTAATATGGCAGCACAAGGAGCCGCTAATGCCATTTTCTTCAACCAAGGGCAAGTATGCTGTGCAGGCTCGCGTCTTTATGTGCATAAAAAACACTTTGAGAATGTCGTCGCTGATATTTCAGATATCGCAAACAGCATCACACTAGGCCACGGTTTAGACCCTAACTCGCAAATGGGTCCGTTGGTTTCGGCGAAGCAGCTGGATAGAGTCAACGGCTATATCGAAAAAGGCCGCCAAGACGGCGCCACTATTACCGCCGGCGGAAATGGCGTAAACGGCCCTGGGTACTTTGTTAAACCAACCGTCATGGTGGATCTTGCACAAAACTCTGCACTTGTACAGGAAGAGATCTTTGGTCCTGTTCTGGTCGCCCGTCCTTTTGAAGATATTGAAGAGGTGATTAAAGCCGCTAACGATTCACCCTATGGCTTAGGTGCCAGTATCTGGTCGAATAACTTATCACAGGTGCATCGCATGATCCCGCGCATCAAATCCGGTAGTGTATGGGTTAATTGCCATACCGCGCTTGATTCAGCACTGCCCTTCGGAGGCTATAAACAATCCGGACTGGGAAGAGAGATGGGATCAGCCGTGATCGAGCATTACACTGAACTTAAATCCGTCTTGATACATATTTAAAGCGAACATTTAAGCCAAGCGTTTAAAAGTTAAGATAGCTGTTTACAATACAGGGGCTAACCAGCCCCTGTATTTATTCTGATTCTACATTTCTCTCTTTAACTATTCCTATGCCTTGTAGCGCTTCTCAGCGATCCAACAATTCAATCCAGTGTTGCACCGGTACTTTCGCTTTCGATTCCAGATGCAGCTGGCACCCGACGTTGGAGGTCACGATACGATCTGGTTCCCCCCCCGTTAGCGCTTCTAACTTATTGCTTAACAGTTTTTGGCTCATTTCAGGCTGTAAGAGTGAATAGGTTCCCGCCGAACCACAGCAAAGGTGTTTATCCTTAGTGCGAGTCAACTCAATACCCACTCGTTGAAGAATACCTTCAACCACATCATTTTGCTGCATCGCGTGTTGCAAGGTACAGGGGCAATGCACAGCAACCTTGCCGGAAGATTCACGGATATTAATAGAAAGCAAAGTGAGGTCTTCTGCGTGCAGTACTTCGCTGATATCTTTGGTCAGCTCGCTAATTTTTGCTGCTTTTTCAGCATAGTTAGCATCATATCTTAGCGCGTAGCCGTAATCCTGCAACATGGCTCCACAGCCAGACGCTGTCATTACAATCGCTTCAACGCCCGCCTCTACCGCTGGCCACCAGGCATCGATATTACGCCGCATAAAGTCCAACCCTTCATCATGTGCACCCAGATGATAGCTGACGGCACCACAGCAACCTGCGTTAGGCTCTTCCAGCAGCGTAATACCCAACTTATCTAAAACGCGCGCCGTGGCGATATTGGTATTTGCTGCGCTACCTGGCTGGACACATCCTGCCAGCGCCAGCATCTCCCGGCCGTGTCGCTTGGCTGGCCACGGGCTATTCAGCTGTCGCTTAGGCGGTATCTTGGTTTTAATCGCTTCTGGCATGATCGGCCTCAGGACCTGCCCTGCTTTTAATAATGGGCCAAAACGCTGTGGATAAGGAAGCACCCGACGAAGCGCCCAGCGTATGAATTGTTGATTGAGCGGGCGGTCGAGCTTTTTCTCGATTTCAGCACGGCCAAAATCAATTAAGCGGCCGTATTTAACACCGGAAGGACATGTCGTTTCACAGCTACGACAGGTTAAACAGCGGTCCAGATGCGTTCGGGTTTTCTCAGTAACCTCGCCACCTTCGAGCAGTTGTTTGATCAGATAAATACGTCCACGCGGGCCATCTCGTTCATCATTGAGCTCTTGGTAAGTCGGGCAGGTCGCGTTGCAAAAGCCGCAATGCACACAGCTTCTGAGAATCTTTTCAGCGTCTTGTCCCTGCGGGGAATCTTGATAGTGTGGAATGAGGTCCGTTTTCATAAAAGCCTGCTTTACATCCAGTGATATAAACGTCCGGGATTAAAAATACCATCAGGATCAAACGATGTTTTAATCCGCTTTTGGATGGCCTGAAGAACGGCGGGTGTCGTGTGCATCACTTCCGAGCGACGGTCTCCACCTGAATAAAGGCTGACCTGCCCTCCTGCAGCGGCCGCCAGTGATTCCATATGCAGCTTATCCTGCTCACCACGAAACCAGCGCTGCGCCCCACCCCAATCTATTAAAGAGTACTCATCCAGTGCAGGAATACTTGCCGCTGAGTTAATCGAAAAACGCCACAGCGGCAGATCGGTATCAAAAAACGGCAATTCCTGCTGGCCTAACTGCTGCCAAAACTGATTGGCCTGATCTTGCGTTAATTCTGTGCCTTTCCACTCTTTTAGCGTCGCTTCCACCGCTGAAAGCGCACCGGATAAACGCACATACAAACGCCCCTGCAACCAACACGCGGCGCTTAAGGGCTTAGGCCGTGAAGCAAGTTGATTCATAAAGGTGATAGCCTCCTGAGCGCCCATATCCCAGGCCAGTGTGCGGCTTGCAGCCGGTTTTGGCAGCACCTTTAAACTTATCTCCGTGATAACACCCAACGAGCCCATCGCGCCTGCTTGTAGGCGTGAGACATCGTAACCGGCGACGTTTTTCATCACCTGGCCACCAAACTTTAAGTGCTCCCCAAGGCCATTAATTAAGCGAACACCCAATACATGATCGCGTACAGAACCCGTCCAAGGCCGGCCCGGGCCTGATTGATTACACGCGAGGGTGCCGCCAAGAGTCGCCTCACCCGAGAAGCGAGGCGGCTCAAACGCGAGCATTTGATTATTTTCAGCAAGAGCTGCTTCAATCTCAGTGAGTGGCGTGCCGGCTCTGGCCGTCAGCACCAGCTCAACAGGTTGATAATTTACAATGCCACGATGTCCGGAGACGTCCAGCCGATCACCTACGGCCTCGCGGCCCATAAATGATTTACTGCCACCGCCGATAATATTCAATGTCTGTTTAGCATCGCGGGCAGCTAGTACTTGCTGTTGTATGTCGGCAGATAGATCAGCCATGAGCAACGCCCTCCTTATGCTTATTGCTATTGGTATTGTTACTGTTTTCCATATCCTTATTTTTGGGCTCTATCGAACGGTACTCCTGGCAACGTCGCAACGTCGGCACGCCCTTGCCTGGATTCAATGTACCCACAGGATCAAAGGCATCTTTAATGGCGTTGAATTGGAGTAACTCCAGCTCAGTAAATTGCACCGACATCTGACGAATCTTCTCGATCCCGACGCCGTGTTCACCGGTAATACAGCCACCTACCGCAACGCAGAGCTCGAGAATCTTGCCACCGAACTCTTCGGTCTTGGCAAACTCACCGGGAATATTCGCATCAAACAGAATCAACGGATGTAAATTACCATCGCCCGCATGAAAGACATTCGCCACACGTAATTGATAGTGTTCCGACAAGCGCTGCATTTCAGTGAGCACATGCGCTAACTGACCACGAGGAATGGTGCCATCCATACAGTAATAATCAGGAGAGATACGGCCTACGGCTGGGAAAGCAGACTTTCGGCCTTTCCACAACAGCGCACGCTCTGCTTCTGTTTGTGAAGTCCTGACAGAGGTAGCGCCAAAGGAATGGAACAGCTTTTCTACCTGCTCAATATGCTCCTGTACTTCCTCTGCGGTGCCATCGACCTCACACAACAACAAGGCTTTCGCCTCTTTGGGGTAACCCGCTTTAGCGAAGTCTTCTGCCGCCGATATCGCGTAAGAGTCCATCATCTCTAAACCCGCAGGGATAATACCGCTGGCAATAATGCCACCAACAGAATCACCGGCTTGCTGGACGTTATCAAAACCTGCCATCACCACACGTGCTTTTTCCGGTATCGGTAGTAACTTAACCTGAATCTCGGTGATCACACCGAGCAAACCTTCTGAACCATTGATCAGCGCTAATAAATCTAAACCACAACTATCCAGCCCTTCGCTGCCTAATGTGACCTTTTCCCCTTCTACGGTCAGCATTTCTACGCTCAGAACATTGTGTACCGTCAGACCGTATTTAAGACAATGCACGCCGCCTGAGTTTTCAGCGACATTGCCGCCAATCGTACAGGCTATTTGCGAGGAAGGATCAGGCCCGTAATACAGACCATATTCAGCCGCCGCCTCGCTAATCGCCAAATTACGCACACCGGGCTGTAATCTGGCCGTGCGTGTTTGTGGGTTAATCTCAATAACATTCTTAAACTTAGCGAGTGAGAGAACAACCCCCTCAGCATTAGGCATTGCTCCGGCACACAAGCCTGTGCCTGCTCCGCGGGCAACCACAGGCACCGCATAACGATGACAAATACGTAACACCTCTTGAACCTGCGCTACTGTCTCTGGCAACACAACAATCAGCGGCATTTCGCAATACATCGACAAGCCATCACACTCATAAGGCTTGAGTGTTTCGGCATCAGAAATAACATTTTGAGCGGCTATAAAGCCACGAAATAGCTGACACAACTCATCTTGACTCGGCTTACTTGTCGTACTCATCAAACGGCTCCGGCATCTGTATAACGCTACTAAGCCAGTACCAAATAGTGATACATTTACACAATATGCGAGTGGCTTTTACTGAATCTTATAACGTGATGGATACGGATGGCATTTTATTTTCAGCTAATAAGAAGTTTACTCTTAATGCTAACCTAGAAAGACCGCTAACGCAGAAGGAGTGCTAAACCAGAAACAGAGCTAACGCAGAAAGTAATGGCAAACCATCGCTTCTGGATAAACGAGCCACTAACTGTGTTAGGCTTTCGCATAATATAAAGACAAAGAAATTGATACAGGCTGCGTGAGTGAACAAAATAACCCGTGCTGGTGTAAAAAATGGTGTAATGATTAGTTGCGGTTGGTTTTTTATCGCGCTGGGTGCCATCGGCGTAGTCTTGCCTATTTTGCCCACAACACCCTTTCTTATCTTAGCGCTTGGCTGCTTTGCCAAAAGCTCTCCGCGCTTTCATCAAATGCTATTGCACAACCGTTGGTTTGGCCCTGCGTTAAAAGAGTGGGAAGCCACCCACCGCATGTCTCGCCAAACCAAAAAACGCTCAACCCTAATGATTATTGCTACTTTTTCAATATCGATACTTATATTGTCTGGCCGTCCTTATTTACAAATCATGCTCATAAGCTGTGCCACCATATTATTGTTCTTTCTCTGGCGTATCAAAGAAACACCGCCCGCCCGTAACCCATAACTTATAACCTATAAAAACGCCGTAGCAAAAAGCCTATAAAGAACAACTAATAAGAGCAACCAACGCCTGTATGCAAACCGGCGAGTTTCCTGGCTCAGCGTTCGGTTATTTTTTTGTAGAAACCAACCGAATATATAATACGCCAAGAATTGCCGAAAGAACTGAAGCGGCCAAGATCGATGTTTTAGCGATATGGAGATACTCGGGTTGCGTGTCAAAACCCAACGCGGCGATAAAAGTGGACATGGTGAAACCTATCCCTGCTACGAACGATACACCAATGACATGTTGAAGGTTAACGCTATCAGGTAAACGACCAATTTTGTAGCGCAAGCCTAACCAGCACGCACCGGAAATACCGATGAATTTGCCAATGACGAGCCCGCAAATAATGCCTAATCCAATAGGATGCTGCAGGCTTTCGACAAATGAGCTGAAGCCAAATACTACACCCGCATTGGTTAACGCAAACAACGGCAAGATAAACAATGATACCGGCAAGTCCAACGCATCTTCCCAGCGCCGCAGAGGAGTGCCGGCACGCTCCGCATCATCGCGCACCTCCAGCACCTGCTCGTGATCCCGTCTGCTACCAAGGACATCCACTTCGTTTGTTTTTTTCTGCATTGCGCCAATGATTGATTTCACATTATCACGCAATTTCCGTGTCGCCAACTTGGGTTTTGCTGGCACCGTCAATGCAATTGCGACACCGGCAACCGTCGGGTGAACGCCTGACTTGAGCATCGCCCACCAAGCGGCAACGCCGATTATAAAATAGAAAAGCGGCTGGCGAACCCCTGCGTAGTTGGCCACAGCCAAAAATGCAATCAGCGCAAATGCACTGAGCAGGTGCATTACAGATACTTCTTGAGTATAAAATATGGCAATGACCACTATCGCGCCGACATCATCGACAATGGCGAGGCCAACAATGAAAGCCAGAAGACTAACCGGTATATGTTTTCTCACGATAGCAAGGACACCCAACGCAAACGCGGTATCCGTTGCCATCGGTATGCCCCATCCAATCTGCGAGTCAAGTGACCAGTTGAGCATGGCATAAATCACAGCCGGACACACCATTCCACCGACTGCACAGAAAATCAGCATACGTCGATTATCAGGTCGGGCGAGCTCTCCGGCCAATACTTCCCGTTTGATCTCAAGACCGAGCAGAAAGAAAAACACCACCATCAAACCATCATTAATAATGTGTTTGAGTGAAGCCCGTAGCTCGAACTCCCCTACAAAAAAACCAATCGGTGTGTGTATCAGATTCTGGTAGGTAGAAGAATAAACTGAGTTTGCCCACCAAAGGGCTGTGATGGTAGCAACCAGAAGTAGCAAGCTGGAGGTTGTCTGGGCGCGAATGAAGTTTGAGAATGGATCGTGTATATTTTCCAAACCACGCTGCAATGCATTTTTAGAATCGTTGGCCATCTTAATACCCTGCATAAATCAATAAGAAACGGCGGTCGGTTATCCTCAGAACTTACGCTTATGGTTTTGATCTATCAACAAGATGAAAGGATTCAGAATCAGCACAGGTATTATTTCTGCTGTGGATAGATTAGATTTTCTGTTTTGAACCCACGTTCTTTAGACATATCGATAAACTTTTGAATAACGGCTGGCTCAACCGAAGGCGTTCTTGCTAAAAGCCAGAGGTATTTTGAATTAGGTCCCGAAATAAACGCATATTGATAGCTCTCACTATCTAAGCCCTGATCCAGCTCAAAAATGACATAAGAGCCGTAAAATGGCCCGAAGAACGAGACTTTTAGATAACCTTCGGAATCTTCGTTGACAAAATAAGCCTTACCTTCAGCCTCTTGCCATTCATTGTCAGCCTCAGAAAAACCACGATTAATAACGGCAACACCACCATCACTTTTTAAACTATATTCGGCACTTACCTGACTCAACCCTCTTTCAAAAGAATGGTCCAGGCGAGCAATTTCATACCATTTCCCTAAATATTTTTGCAATTCAAAGCCTGACACTGGTTTTACAGACTCTGGCATGCCTAAGCAGCCACTAAGAAGAAATACACTTATGATCAATAGTATTTTTTTCACCGGATCTCCTCGCCTATCTAACGTAAAGTGGTTGTTCTTATTAGGGTTCAATTTGTTATTCATGCTGCAACACATTAATAAGTTTGCCGAAAGGATCACGCACATAAAATCTACGAATGCCCCAGGGTTCAACCTTGGGACCATACTCTATTGCAATTTTCGCATCCTTTACACGAGCCAAAACGGTGTCCAAGTCATCAACCTCGATGGAGAGATCCGGCACTGGTGTGCCAGAGCCGCCCTCAGAGGCGATACTTACTTGGACGGTCATTTCTGAGTCTACGCCATACGTCCTTATCCAGCCGTGATCCATAACCAGCTCAAGCCCAAAAATGCCTTTATAGAAAGCCTCCGCTTTTTCTGGGTTAGCCGCTTCGATATTTGTGACGATACGCTTTACTTTCACTTGAACCCTACCCGGATGTTCGTTTTGCGCTCAACAGCCTAGTTCTTTTAAAACACGCTTAGCTGACGCTGGATTATTTTTTAATGCGGCAAGAGGCCTAATGGGGCGCTCAACTAAATTACCAGAGCAATTTGGGCAAATATAATTTAATACCGATTCTGCGCAACCTTTACAAAACGTACATTCAAATGTGCAAATAAACGCTTCTGTTGATGCAGGCGGTAAATCTTTATCGCAGCATTCACAATTAGGTCTCAACTCTAACATTTAAGCCTCCACTGCATAGAAACATTACTATTAAAACAAGTATTAAGCAGGTCTAAGAATGACACCGTCAATTACCACCTGCAAAAGTATTAGTCTAACTACGACTATCGAGCAAAAAACAGGCACCAAAGTACCATTTTGACTCATCTATCAGCAGCCTATGTTGGTATGTGGTTTTACTACATCTACTATTTGAAAAAATGAGTGCCAAATGCAAACTTTCTTATCCCTTTTTTTATCCAGCATATTGTTTTTTTTCTCTCCTCAGCTAATCGCCCAACAAGCCCTACCCACGCTGAAAGTTACCGTGATTGCATGGGGTACCGTTAACTGGGAACTACAGCATATTAAACAGATGCAACTGGATCAGAAACATGGCTACAATTTAGTGATCGACCGGGTGGCAAGCCTGTCAGCTGCACGTATCGCCATTACTGCGGGTAATACAGATTTTATCGTGTCTGATTGGCTGTGGGCCTCCGAACGCAACCTGAAGGGAGCCAATTTACGATTCATACCTTTTTCAAAGCAAATTGGCAGCATTATCGCAGCACAAGGCAGCAATATATCCAGTTATTCCAGCTTAAAAGGTATGAGAATAGGCATTGCAGGTGGCCCTTTGAACAAGGGCTGGGTCCTGATGCGTGCGGCAGCCAAAAAAGAGGGGGTTGATCTTCAGCAAGAGGCAATAATACAGTTCGGTGCACCGCCCTTATTAAGCCAAGCCCTGAAAAATGGTCAACTCGATATGCTAGCCACCTTTTGGCATTATGGTGCCCGTCTTGAAGCAGAGGGATATCAAAAGCTCTATAGCCTTGAAACAATCATGAGAGATCTTGGCCTAAAAAGTAACGTGCCCATGCTGGGCTATTTATATGAAGCTAAGCTGGAGGATCAGCACCCAGATCTTGTTAGCGCATTCTATGAATCTGTTAAGGCAGCTAAAGCGCAGTTAGCTGTGGACGATAGCGCTTGGCAAACATTACGCCCATTGATGAAAGCTGAAAATGATCAGATCTATCAGGCCCTGATTACAGGTTATAGAGCAGGCATTCCTGATGAGCTTAATCAGCAACAGATAGAAGATGCGGTTAATTTCAACAAAATCATTGATGACCTTAAGCCCTACCCTAGCGGTTTACCACTTGATCCTCAGCTTTTTCATAAGGAGATCAGATGAAAATAGGCAGGATGGGTGATCAGGTAATCGCTTTTGTTTGTTTGCTATCTATCTGGTGGGTGATCGCTTCGTTGGTATCCAGTCCCTTATTACCCGCCCCCGCCGACGTTTTTTCGGCATTAAATAAAGAGTGGCATGAGCAGCGGCTGCTCGAAAGCTTATTGGTCACACTGCGGCGTGTTCTTATCAGTTTTATTTTTGCTATGCTCCTGGGTGGGCTACTTGGCGTGCTGATGGGGCGGTTCAGGTTGGTAAACCGTATACTGGATCCAATCCTCATTATATTGCTGAACATTCCAGCGCTCGTCGTTATCATTCTGCTTTATATTTGGTTCGGTCTTATTGAAGTGGCTGCTGTTGCCGCGGTTATTATTAATAAATTACCAAATGTTGCCGTGACCCTGCGTGAGGGAGGCCGCATGTTCGATCATGAGCTGGAAGAGATGTCGATAATGTATCGGTTTAGCTTTCGCCAGAAGCTTCTACATGTATGGTGGCCTCAATTGTTTCCTTATATCATGATTGCTACCCGCAGCGGCTTAGCGCTCATTTGGAAAATAGTCCTGGTTGTTGAGCTACTGGGGCGATCTGACGGTGTCGGCTTTCAATTACACTTGGCTTTTCAGTTGTTTGATGTCGCCACCATCCTCGCTTATAGCTTTGCTTTTATCCTTGTTGTTCAATTCATTGAGTGGTTCATATTACAACCATTAGATCGCAACGCGACCCGTTGGCAGAAAGGTGCTGGCAATGTTTGAATTTAATCTGGAAGGTCTTGAGCTGTCTGATCAGAAAATTCTTGCGGCACTTAACTTCAAGCTTAACCCAGGAGAGACTCACTGTTTGTTAGGTCCCTCCGGCAGCGGTAAAACATCGCTGCTTAACGTGATGGCCGGGTTAAAGCAAGACAACACAGTGACAAGTACTAAAGGCGAAAGTAAACATCAGCATCACAATCAATGGTTACCACGTAAGCCTGATATTGGATACCTCTTTCAGCAGCCACGGCTTTTACCTTGGCGCACTATTTTGCAGAACTTGCAGTTAGTTGAGCCTGATAAAGAGACGGTACTTCGTATGTTAGGCGAGGTTCGGCTGCAAGACTATGCCGACTATTATCCCGCTAAAATCTCATTAGGTATGGCAAGGCGTGTGGCGTTAGCCCGTTGCTTACTATTGAAGCCTGAACTGGTATTGATGGATGAGCCGCTAACCTCATTAGACCCGCCAACCGCCAGAGAGATGAGGAGGCTTATTAAGCGTTTGGTCTGTGATCACCCAACACGCAGTATGATCTACGTAACTCATAATCTGGAAGAGGCGCTTGAATTGGGTGATACGGTATCGGTTTTAGGTAATACACCGGCTGAAGTTATCTATAGTAATTCAATAGATAACGTATCGCGTGAGGAACTTGAGACCTTACTTAAACATTCATAGCAAAGACTGATAGCAAAGGTTAATAGCAAATGTAAGGGGACGAAGAGAGCCTTCCCTCAGTCCCCGCACCGCTTTGATGCGGCACGGGGCTTTGTGCAGAGGATTAAGCCAAATCGAAGCGATCAGCGTTCATTACCTTCGTCCATGCAACAACAAAGTCCTGCACAAACTTTTCCTTGTTGTCATCCTGTGCATAAACTTCGGCATAAGCGCGAAGGATCGAGTTGGAGCCGATAACAAGATCAACGCGTGTTGCCGTCCACTTGACCGTGTCCGTTTCACGATCGCGGATTTCATACAGATTGTTTCCTGCGGGTTTCCACGTGTAACTCATGTCCGTCAGATTGACGAAGAAATCGTTCGTCAGTGTTCCTTCATGCTCGGTGAATACACCGTGTTTTGTTCCACCGTGGTTGGTGCCAAGCACCCGCATACCCCCCAGCAGTACGGTCATCTCAGGCGCGGTCAGCCCCATTAATTGCGTACGGTCGAGCAGTAACTCTTCGGCGCTGACAACATAGTCTTGCTTGAGCCAGTTGCGATAGCCATCATGAATGGGTTCCAGTTCATCGAAGCTACCCACATCGGTCATCTCTGCTGTTGCATCTCCGCGTCCAGGCGAGAACGGTACTGTCACTTCAACGCCAGCGGCTTTTGCCGCCTGCTCAATAGCGACATTACCTGCCAGCACGATGACATCAGCAACACTGGCTCCGCTCTGGGCAGCAATCTGACTAAGAACAGCCAAGACTTTGGCCAGACGCGAAGGCTCGTTACCGGCCCAGTCTTTTTGTGGGGCGAGGCGAATGCGTGCTCCATTGGCACCACCGCGCTTGTCCGAACCACGGAAGGTTCTGGCACTGTCCCAGGCGGTGCAGACCATTTCGCTCACACTCAGACCACTGGCTACTATTTTGTCTTTCACCGCCCGGGGATCGTAATCAGTAGCGCCTGCAGGCACAGGATCTTGCCAGAGCAGATCTTCTTGCGGCACGTCGGGACCGATATAACGAGCCTTAGGCCCCATATCACGATGCGTCAGTTTGAACCATGCCCGCGCGAATACTTCAGAAAAGTAGTCGGGATCTTTGTAGAACTTATCGGAGATTTTTCGATATTCAGGATCCATCTTCATGGCCATATCGGCATCGGTCATGATGGGATTGAAACGGGTCGATAAATCTTCGACGTCGACCGGCTTGTCCTCTTCCTTGATGTTAATGGGTTCCCACTGCCAGGCACCCGCCGGGCTCTTCTTCAGTTCCCACTCATATTTGAGTAACAGTTGGAAATAGCCGTTGTCCCACTGGGTAGGATGCGTCGTCCATGCGCCTTCAAGGCCACTGGATACAGTGTCGCGACCAATACCGCGCTTGGTCTTATTTAACCAGCCAAAACCCTGGTCCTCAATTTCAGCACCTTCAGGTTCAGGGCCGAGCAGCGTGGCATCGCCATTACCGTGACATTTGCCGACCGTGTGACCACCCGCGGTGAGCGCAACTGTTTCCTCATCGTTCATCGCCATCCGTTCAAAAGTGACCCGAATATCATGCGCGGTTTTAAGTGGATCCGGATTACCGTCCACCCCTTCAGGGTTGACGTAGATCAGCCCCATCATGACGGCGGCCAGCGGGTTCTGCAGATCGCGTTCACCGGAATAACGACTGCCTTCGCTACCGCTGGGGGCAAGCCATTCCTTTTCTGAACCCCAATAAGTATCTTTTTCCGGATGCCAGATATCCTCGCGACCGAAACCAAATCCGAATGTTTTCAGGCCCATAGATTCATAGGCGATAGTGCCCGCGTAAGCAATCAAATCGGCCCAGCTGAGCTTGTTGCCATATTTCTTCTTGATGGGCCAGAGCAGACGGCGTGCCTTATCCAGGTTCACGTTGTCTGGCCAGGAATTGATGGGCGTAAAGCGCTGATTACCGGTACCGGCTCCCCCTCGACCATCAGCGATACGATAGGTGCCAGCTGCATGCCAGGACATACGAATCATCAGTCCGCCGTAATGACCCCAGTCCGCCGGCCACCACGCCTGGCTGTCAGTCATCAGCGCATGCATGTCTTTCTTCAGGGCGGCTACGTCGAGTTTCTTAACCTCTTCCTGATAATTGAAGTCCACCCCCATCGGATTAGTCTTGCTATCGTGTTGGTGGAGAATATCGAGGTTAAGCGACTTCGGCCACCATTCCATGTTGGACATACCACTCTCTGTGGCACCGCCATGCATCACAGGACATTTGTTGTTAGCCATCGATATATCTCCTATTTTTATTGTATTCATATCACAGTATTGGCTTTTTAACATTTTTGTAAAACAGTTTATTGCTATTGTGACAATAGGTTTTACCTATGAACAACTGGGGTCAGATCATAACAACTAACAACTGGAGTCAGATCACAGTTTTTACTATAGACACTCCATTGCTTCATCAATCACTGTTCTCACTCTGCTTGGCATAAATTTATTGATGTGAAATCCAAGATAGAGCGTCTCACTCACACGATGTGCAAGCCGATGTATTTTAACTTGCCCAGTGCCGTTAAAAGCCGCTACTGCATGGCCGGGTAAGACGGTAAATCCCAGCCCCATACTTACCGGTTCGAGAATCAAATTGATCTGGTTTGAAAAGCCCGCCTTTTTAAACTGTTTGCTGTTCTGGAATTCTGGGTAGTTAGCGCCAAGCAGCAGTCCGGCATGATGTGCTCCGTCGGGATGGTCGATAAACCCCAACTCCATCAATTGCTGCCAGTCTGGTTCAAGCACTTCCTTGGGTGTAACCAGCAATAACTCTTCTTCGGCAACAGGCTTAAAACTGACTTCATCTAAGGTGGATGGCGTCGTCAGAAATCCGATATCGACCTTATGTTCAGCGATGAGCTTTTCTACTTCGCTGTTAGGCGCAAAGCGATAATCAATGACCAACTTAGCGTGCTGTTTCTGTAGATTTAACAGACGAGGATAGAGCTTAAGGCCGACACTTCCTGGAGAAACCACGCGGACGGTGCCTTCAAAAGCGGGATCTTCGCCTACTCTCTTTTCAAGATCCGACAAAGTTCTGATGATCTTCAGCCCTTCGTGATACAGACGTTCGCCCGCATCAGTCAGCGTGAACTGTTTACCCTGTCTGATCAGCAATGGCTGGCCTAAGTGATCTTCTAACTTTCGCACATGCTGGCTGACACCTGATTGGGTCATGTTTAAACGCTCGGCAGTACGGGTGAAGTGCGCCACTTCCACCAGCGTACAAAAACTACGTAACCAGACTGGACTGATCATTACAAAAAATACTCAAATGTATTAAAAATGATAATTTTACCTAATGAATAATAATTTGTAACCTATTTGTACTTTCAATACGTGACATCAATTTACGACATCAGCTTTTTATATCAACTGGTGTTATTAACATGCGTTATAAGAATGGAGAATAAATCATGAGCAATGTTTACCCTCGCAACTTTTCTCACATCGGTATTTCAGTACCTGATTTAGAAAAGGCTGTTAAGTTTTATACAGAAGTCATGGGTTGGTACTTAATCATGAAGCCAACCGAGATTATTGAAGACGATAGCCCGATTGGCGAAATGTGTACCGATGTTTTCGGCAGCAATTGGGAAAAGTTTCGCATCGCCCACCTTTCAACCGGTGATCGCATTGGTGTTGAGATTTTTGAGTTCAAAGGACAGGAAAACCCAGAGAACAACTTTGAATACTGGAAAACAGGTATCTTCCACTTTTGTGTTCAGGATCCTAATGTTGAAGAACTGGCCGAACGAATTGTTGCTGCAGGTGGTAAAAAACGCATGGAAAAACCACGCTATTACTACCCAGGTAAGAAACCTTATCGCATGATATACATGGAAGACCCATTCGGTAATATTCTAGAAATTTATAGCCATAGCTATGAACTCGTTTATGGTGAAGGCGCGTACTAACCAGCTAACAGATATAGGAGCAGGAACAGGCAAACTGGGGTCAGATCACAGTTTTCTCTAATATACTAAAAAACATAGTATATTCCTGCTGCCTCTTCTATCCGAGGTCGTCCCGGCTGACCAGGTCTAACTTGTCGCAGGGTCATATCTTTAACTTTATCCTTAAAACTATCCCGCCCTAACACTAACTCTTTACGCACAGCTTCACGTATCTGATGAATTTGAGCGCTATCCAGATCTGCGAGAAAAAGTTCACGATAGGCATGACGGCGTTGTGTTTGATTGCTACCACATAAATCATACAGAGGATGAGCTTGTATCAACGGATTAGTTTTACCGGCAGCATTACAGCTGTAACTTGACCAAAAATATTCACCCGGATGCGATACCATACCGGCTCTGACAGGGTTCAATTCAATATAGCGCATACACGTAAACAGATAAGCTTCGCTATCGACAAGACTCGCTTTATAGCGGCCTTCCCACAGCGTACCTGTTCGGCTGTAACCTTTATTAATGTATCTGACATACTTTCGACCGATATCTTGCATCATAACGGCAATGCTATGCGGCAAATTGGGCGTTGCCAGCAAATGAACATGATTAGTCATCAGAACATAGGCATGAATAGCCACTTCGTTTTTATCCGCCGCCTCATGTAAAACATCCAGATATTTTTGACAGTCCGCCTCGCTAAAGAAGCACGGATTCCGGTTATTTCCACGCTGTATAATATGCTGCGGAACACCCGGCAGAACAAACCTCGGCTTACGTGCCATTAACCACCTCCTTGTGGATCTGATATTCAGCAAATCAATGCTGTTATATTAGCAACAACTGTGATCTGACCCCATTTTTTGATCTGACACCATTTTTAGGACCCCATTTTTATAACCTGATTCAGTTTGCCACTTACCGCATCGCGTGCCGGTAGCGCTTGGTCATGCTCAAACGTGACAGGCAACACGCCTGTAGTCTTAAAATACTGTTCGAGTGAATCCCGAATTCTTCCAAACGCTCTACTCCGGGCATATATATCATCTCCCTGGGTGCGAATTGATAGATGGTTGGGGCCAAGCTGAATAATTTGGAAACCGAATTCTCCGGCATTTTCCTCAATTACGGTATTTAAGGTGAGCGGCAAAATCGCCACTTTCTTATTATTTTCTTCCATCATCCAAAGGGTATCATCATGCCGACCGACCACTTCCATCGTGGGTAGAGGGTTTGAGCAAGTACACGCTTCGGTGTGCAAGGTGATACTGTCGCCAATATCATAGCGAATAATGGGTTGCAGCGTGTTGGCTAAATTGGTCACCAGAGTCGTCACCGATTTTTCGCCTGCCCTGACCGGCTGCATGTTTGCATCCACGGGCTCCAAAATAAACCAGTCGGTATTAACGTGTAATTTGCCATGTTCACAAGCAAAGGCCATATTCATGGCTTCAGAGGCGCCATAGTCTTCATCTATTGCACAAGAAAATGCGGCTTCTATCTGCTGCTTTTGCTGTTTTTCAAGGTTCTCGCCACCACACCACAATCGAGTAGGAGATAGTTTTAATCTACCACTTTCCTGTTCCTGGGCGAGCACTGACAACATGCTTGGATACGTAGATAAAAACTTTGGTTGCCAACGATTGAGCTGCTCAACAAGTTCCGGGATCGGTTGAAGAATAGAAAAGGTTCGAGTCTGACCGCTAAGCCATGGATTCAACCTCGCTGCCCATTTCCAGTAAACAATGCCTGCAAAATGACCTTCAACGGCGGCAACCAAAGCCGTACGATTAGCATTGAGCGTTTCAGGCCAAGGGAGTACAGAAGCGGAGGCGGTGAGTTGATTTAGATACCTAACCGCCATCAACGACTGATAAATTGATAAGGCATGAATATCTTGAACATAAATGCCTTTTACACCGCTGGTACCACTACTCGTCCAAACCAAATAATCATTGAAGAAACGTTCACCAATTCTGTCTGTGCAGGACAAGAGTGACTTAACGGAGGCAAGGGTAATTCGACGGTCACTTGACCAGCTATCGAAATTTGCCATAAGCGTAGCACGGTTAACCGCGGGGTAATCCTGAAGCGCTGAATCAGCTGGAACAGACGCATAGTAATTGGCATAAAAGGGTGAACTCTTGCGGGCGTAAGCGATTAACTTCTCAGCACGTTTCCGTCCGATGTCTCTAGCCTGTTCAGCACTAACAGGCAGTGCAGATTGCAAGCTACTTGTGGCCTGCCAACAGCGCATTCCATCAGCCCAATCGTTCATAAAATCTAGCGGAGTTAGCATTTGTAGATCCCTTGGTCGGCATATAAGCCTAAGAAGGCTATACCTAAGAGGACTACACCTAAGAAGACTAAGCTTGATTGACTATCGAATAGTCGAACCGCTAATACAAGCGTACAAAAGCTGCGCAACCAAACCGAACTAATTCTTACAAAATATACTTATGTATATTAACAATGACAGTTCTACATAATGAATTAGACTTTGTAACCTATTTGAGCTTTCAAATGACAGTATCAACTTATGACGTCAGTTGTATTATCAACTAACGTTTTTAGCGTGAAGACGAACAGGAACATCAACAGTACAGCGATATTATCGCTGTACTGTTGATCTGTTTTGTCGGTTGGAAAGCTGCCCAGCCATAAACACGGCAAAGGGAACGCAGTAAGTGAGTATGGCGGGGACTACGCGTAACTCAGCATCGTCAAACAGCGCATCATATTGATTGATCACCAAGAGTGCAGTGCCCACGAGTGTTGCGACCTTTAACGCTTTTACGAGCAGCAACCGATTCATGCTTAAGCTCCCGGACCACAATCAATACAACCTTTAACCGCTTCAGGGCCTAGCCTCAAATTAGCATTTAAGTCTCTTAATGCTGTACGTAACCCTTCTTCGATGACCGGATGATAGAACGGCATCCCCAGCATCTCTTTAATGGTAAGCCTTTGTTGCAGCGCCCACGCCAGTAGATGGCCTAGATGCTCTGCTGCTGGTCCAAACATTTCAGCGCCGAGTAATAACCCAGTACCATGCTCAGCATAGACTTTCATTATGCCTTTATTTTTAGCCATCACCCGGCTACGTCCCTGCCCTTCAAAGCTGACTTGGCCTACCGCATAGTTATTCGCATAACGCGCTTCTAACTGCTTAAGATTTAAGCCTATATTGGCAATTTGCGGCTCAGTAAACACTACGCCAAGCGTCGCTCGTCTGCGGCCAGCACGGACTTCTGGGTAGCCGCCCGCATTATTTCCTGCGATACGGCCTTCGTCCGCCGCTTCATGCAACAGTGTCAGTTCGTTGTTCACGTCCCCGGCAATAAATATATGATCTGGCGTGGCCTGCATGCTGTAGTGGTCAAATACTGGTACACCTCGCTGATCCACAACCACGCTGGTATTCTCCAGACCGAGTTTATCCACATTGGGCTTTCGGCCGGTGGCGGCCAGCAGGTAAGAAAAGAACTCGGTTACCTCTACTCCGGACTTATCGAGATAGACGACTTCTACGCCCTCACCTTTTTTCCGAATAGTGCTTACCTGAGCTTTGGTATCTAAGTAGAACTCTTGATTAAATGTTTTTTCAGCATATTCTCTGATCTCAGGATCACTGAGGGTGGCGACAGAGCCTCCGCGGCCAAACACTTTGACCTTTACTCCAAGCCGACTCAACGCCTGCCCCAGCTCCAGACCAATCACGCCGGGGCCAAACACAGCCACGGATTCAGGAAGATCATCCAGCTCAAAAATATCATCATTGGTCAGCAAGCGATCAGACGCTTCTGCAAATAGTGGCGGATAAACAGGGGTAGATCCTGTCGCGATAACAATACGATCTGCTGTGATTTCGGTATGATCATCGATGATCAGAGTATGATCATCCTTAAACCTCGCATAACCCTTAATTTTATGATTAGCATCAAACCCTTCGACATCTTCCAGGACAAAACCCACAAAACGATCACGTTCGCGCTGTATCCTGGCCATCACAGCCTTACCATTAACCTTAACTTCGCCCGTCGTTATCCCGAAAAGCTCAGTATGCCGGGAGTGATGTGCAGATTCTGCAGCCGCTATCAATAATTTACTGGGCATGCAGCCTACCCGGGCGCACGTTGTGCCATAGTCACCGCCTTCAATAAGCACCAGATTATCGGTATGTTCTCTTGCGGCACGGTATGCGCCCATTCCGGCGGTGCCTGTCCCTATGATGGCAACGTCAACGTGTCTTTTATTCATGGTTTTTACCCTGCGTTCTTACTGAAACTGTTACAAATTAAGCGCGTTTTTTAGATTGTGCGGCATAACCACGAAGAAAATGGTTAATATCCGACGATTCATAAAGCCACAGGTGTTGCCCATCTTCTTTTTCAATAAGCAGACAAGGTACCTGAGGTTTGCCGCCACCTTTAATCAGCGCTGCACGAAGCTGCGGTTGTCTTTGAATATCGCGTTGCTCGACATTCAGCTCTGTTTGCTCAATCACCTTGCGGGTGGCCGCACAAAATGGGCAGCCTTGGAAATGATAAAGCGAAAGTGATTTGATGTTGTGTTGCGTAGCCATAATAGAATCTCTGTCCTGATGAATTGATTGAGGTCTATTATCCAGATCTACTTTGAACAAAATATGCTGTAATGTCTGAATAAATTGTCATTTTAACCAGCAGAGTCCGCAGGTAGATATAATATGGAGAACACAGCCAATATGGATGCACTAGCAGATGTATTGAAGGCGATTCGCCTCAGCGCTGACACCTACTTTTGTACCGACTTTAGTGCCCCCTGGGGGATGGAGGTCGAAGAAAGCCAGCAAGGCATGTTCCATATCGTCGTAGAAAATTCTTGCTGGTTAAAACATCTGAAAGCAGAAGGCCCGCCACTACACCTTGCGACCGGAGATATTGTAGCCTTCCCTACGGGGGGTGCTCATTGGATTAGCGATACGCCGCAAAGCCCAAGGCAGCCCGGCTCAGATGTTGTTAAAAACATCCTCAATGGCAGCAATCCCTTTCAACCAGAATCAGAAGAAAACAGTACATCAGAAAAAAGCTCAGCAACCACCCTGTTATGTGGTTCATTCAGTTACGACTCTTCGATGGACCATCCTTTTGTAAAAGATCTGCCTTGTTTTATTCATATCAAGGCAGCCGAAACACCTGAACTGGCATGGTTAAGATCCTTAGTCACTGTCCTTGCGAATGAGTCCCGACAACCGTCTCCAGGCTCAACAGTAATGGTTGACCGTCTGACAGAAGTCTTGTTCATTCAACTCATGCGCACTTATATGACAAGTACATCAAATAACGTCGGATATATCGCTGCACTGGCAGATCTTCAAATTGGTGCTGCATTAAACCTGATTCACTCAGAAGCGAAAGCGTATTTAAGTGTGGAACGACTCGGCGCAGCGGTTTCATTATCAAGAACGGCGTTTACTGAAAAGTTCTCCCGAATGGTCGGCATGCCGCCCAAAACATACCTGATCAATTGGCGCATGCAAAAAGCGAAAACTCAGCTGGAGCACAGTGATAAAGCCATGATTGATATTGCTGAAAGCGCCGGTTATTCATCAGAGGCGGCTTTCAGCAAAGCGTTTAAGCACTATTATAACCAGCCGCCAGGTCAAGCTCGCCGTCGTAGCAACCGAACATAAAGAGAAATCATTGTAAATCACCTCATCCAACCACTACCGCCGCTGCGGGTTTGTTTTCTACTTGTTTAATAAACAAGGCCAAGACAATCAAGAGCATAGCGGCCATTTCCAATCGGTCTATATTTTCACCTAATAAAACCGCGCCGGTTAACAAAGCAACGACGAATTCGAGTGACCCCATCAATGCATTTTTATCCACAGATGATCTTGGTGCACCCAGCATAAACAGTATCTGAGGAATGGCCGCCGCCAGTAAGGCGATGCCTAATATTGATAATGCACCCGTGAGTGAAACCGGCAGCACCTGCACCGGCGCACTCCATATTGCTATAGGCAGGAGAACAATAATATGACCGCTCGTTATCCAGGCCATTCTATTCATGGTTGGAATAGGTCTTCTTGGATTAGACAGGTACTGAACCTGAGTAGCGACCATTAAGGGCGCTAAAAAACAGCCAACAACCGAGAGTAACAAGTCTGCAGAAAGCGTTTCGGGCCTGACTGTTAATGACGCAGCAATAGCAATCAGCGCCGCAGCTACCCAGGCATTTTGTGTAGGCCTACGTTTAAAAACAGCCCAGCCAATCAATACGCTGAAAACAGGGTAAGTGTAATAGATCAGGATGGCGGTAGCAGCGGGCAAGGTGTCTAGCGCATGAAAATAGCCAAAAATAGAAATACCACTGGCGATACCTAATAGCAGCGTCCGAAAAGCCTCAGACCAGTGGGCTTGTGGCGTACGCAGGAAAAACGTAAAAAATAGTGCCGGCAAAATAAACCGGTACAAACTCACCATCTCTGCAGTAAAACCTTCTTTAAATAATAGCTGTGCAAAAAATGGGTTTAGCCCGTAAAAGAAAGCGGCCATGAGTACAAAATGCTGGCCATTGATTATTGGTTTGTTGCCTGATTTGATAATTAATGTAGTGCTCACGTCGATACCATTGCTCTAATTATGCAGGGAGACTAGTTATGCAGGGAGAATAACCATCATCTGATTAGAAAAATAATGAATAATTCTCGATATTGATTAATATCATGCATATAAAAAGAAGCGATTGAGTGCTGGCTCATGAGGCTGAAGTGACATAACGCTATTAAATTAAGGTGCGAGGTAACGGCATGAGATTAGATATCAGACATTGGGAAATGCTCAAAGCCATTAACGAATCAGGCACCTTAAGACAAGCCGCACACGTGCTGGGAATAACACAGTCTGCATTGAGCCATCGACTCGGGGAAGCAGAAAGACGCTTGGGTGGTTTATTATTTGAGCGAGAGGGACGCAAGCTTAAAGAAACCTCGGCTGGCCGCGCTATGACACAAACGGCGAATCAGATTATCCCCGCCCTGCAACGTGCTGAATTTGATTTTCAACAGAAGGCTGATAACCAGGTTAGCGTCGTGCGTTTTGGTGTCGCCGCTTATAGCTGCTATCACTGGTTACCTTCTTTTTTAAAAACCATGACTAAAAAAGAACCCGGAATCCAATTAGAGCTGGTTGCTTCAGCGACTCAAAACCCTTTAAAAAACCTTCAGGATGGAACGGTTGATGTGGTGTTAGCGCCCGGACATTTAATCGTCCCGGGCATCGACTCCATTCCGGTATTTCAGGATGAACTTGTATTAGTCACTCACTTAACCCATAAACTGGCAGCCAAAGCATTTATTCAAGCAAGCGATTTAGAGAGCGAGCAATACCTGACCTATAGCAAGTCAGCCCAACCGGGCTTTGAGTATGAACGTTTTATTCGTCCTTCCGGAAGCGTTCCTCATTTGGTGACGGTCGTTGAGGTAACCGACGCCATTGTCGAGCTGATAGCGGCAGGATTTGGTGTGAGTATCCTGTCACGCTGGGCGGTTCAATCTGCTATTAAAAACAAAAATGTTTCCGTTATTCAGGTAGGCAAAGACAAACTTGATCTTGGCTGGTCCGCATTAGTACGCAAGTCAGAGCCATCTGAGTCTGCCGCAAGAAGGTTATCAACAAGACTGGCTGAATGGTTTCAAGGTTAAAATACCCCTCGGATATTCCTAAGAAGCAGCCAGGCTCACGTTGAGTTCCAGGCTACTTCAGATAGACCGATACTATAAAACATTTACACATCGGGTAATTTTTCGGGAAAAGGACCTCAAGACCTTCTGGCTAAATGAATGCCGGCTAACATGCAGCGAATTGATCCGCCTGCCAATTCAATGGTCGGTATATCTAACACCACAAACTCTATATGGCGCTCTAATAGCGTGCGTTGCATGCCAGTTAACGCATCGTATGCAGTGCGGGATAATGCCAGTAACCGACCATCAGGAGAGGACAATTCAAGAACATTTCCTGCAAACAGACCAATTTGATGATTAGAAAGCTCAATAACTTCACGGCCTGTCGATTGTAATCGATTGACTACTTCATCACGGCGTTTTCGGTTAATGATTAATTCAGTACCCACCACAGCAAACTCTGAGCCTATACTCATCATTACATTCGTATGATATACAGCACTGCCACTCTCATCTCTGGTTTCAAATGCCATCGGCTCATAATTAAAATGTGCACAAAAACGCTCCAGAGCAATGGGATTAGCCCGATTCGATTGAGCCGTATAGGCGACTCGTTCAATATGATCCAATACCATGGCGCCGGTCCCCTCTAAATACAAATCATCAAATTCTAAACCTGAGTAATCCATAATATCTTGAACGTGATACTCTGCTTTAAGCATGTCGATAATATCCTGGCGCCGCTCCTTACGACGATTGGCGGAAAACATCGGGTAAATCGCAATATGGCCACCAGAGTGAGTAGAAAACCAGTTATTGGGAAATACGGAGTCCGGTGTTTGATTCCTTGTATCTTCAAACAAATGAACTCTTATTTGTTTTTCTCTGAGTACTTCAGCAACACGATCGACTTCTGAAGATGCCCGTTTTGCTGTTTCTTCAGGATTTTCATTAGGCGCCTGTTTTTGATAAGCATTATCAACCGCAGTATCTGGGTTTGGATGAAAGTACTGAGGCCTGATCATAACGACAGCGCGAGGAGACTGTACTGAAAACCGGGGTTGAGCATTTTTTAAGGCAGTCATTTATATAATAACCTTATGCGATGAGACTGAAGCTAGTTCTGCTCAATTATGTTTTATAAAAGAAGTGACCCATGAATGCATTCTCATTTTTATGCATAATCTGGCTCTTTCAAAAGAGGAGACGATATTATTGCCAGAATACTTGCTATAAATAAGTGATAATATTTAACTAAATTTACATAATTATGACTATTTGATAAGTACTGGTTACTAAATGACAGAATTAGACTACATAGACAGGCAGATTATTGGTTTACTGCGTGCGAATGCCAGATCTCCCGTGGCAAACCTCGCTAAAGAGATAGGGACATCCCGGGCGACGGTACAAAACAGAATGAACCGTCTGGAAAAAAATGGGGTTATTACCGGATATACCGTCCTGGTGAATAGTGCGAATGATAAATCCTTATCGCTTGTCAGAGCGCTTATGTGCATCGGTCTGGATGGAAACTCTTCGACAAAAGTGCGTAATAAGTTACTGACTGAACCCAGTGTGAGAGCGATTCACTCCACCAACGGAAAATGGGATCTGGTTCTTGAGATACAAACGCAAAGCTTAGAGGCATTTGATAAAGTTTTGGGCAGAATACGTGCCCTGGAAGGTATTTCAAACTCTGAAACAAATATCTTATTATCATCGACACGCACGGGATCAAAGGAACTCTGATTCACAGTACCAATAACCATACCAAACTAAACATCAATACTGCGATAAGGAACTGCTTTGAATCCTGTTAAAAAGTTCTCAACTTTAATACAACTTATTCAATTCATGCGGCCCTACCGTAAGTACTGGATAGGCGCCATGATCGCCCTCTTGTGTACCGCTGGGGTGACGCTGGCGATTGGCCAGGGTGTGAAACTTGTCATTGATAACGGCTTTATTGCTGGTTCAATCGAGCAATTAAACCATTCGATTTTCATTTTAATTGGCATGTCTTTATTAATGGCAGGCGGCACCTTTATTCGCTTCTATCTCGTGTCGTGGCTGGGCGAACGCGTAACGGCGGATATCCGCCAAGCCGTGTTTGATAACATCATCAATTTACACACGAGCTACTTTGAAAAGAACCGCAGCGGCGAAATCATGTCGCGCCTCACCACCGATACGACGCTGCTGCAGTCCATTATCGGTAGTTCTTTTTCAATGGCACTGCGAAGCATAGTGACCACCAGCGGCGCTTTGGTAATGCTGTTTATTACCAATGTAAAGCTAAGCCTGATTATCGTAGCGGGTGTCCCCCTGATTTTATTACCGATATTATTGTTTGGCCGTCGCGTCAGGCAGCTTGCCAGAAAGAGCCAGGACTCGATTGCCGATGTGGGTACTTATGCTGGTGAAGCGATTCAACAAATAAAAACCGTGCAAAGCTATAACCAGGAAAGCTACGAAAGCGTCAGCTTTGCCAAAGAAGTCGATAAGGCTTTTAGTATTGCGCGGCATCGTATTAGCCAACGTGCCCTGTTAATGGCAACTGTCATTTTATTGGTGTTCGGCGCACTCTCCGGCATGCTGTGGGTAGGCGGATACGATGTAATTACCGGTGTGATGACCGGTGGCGAGTTAGGCGCTTTCGTTTTTTATGCGCTGATTGTCGCCATGGGTACAGGCACCTTATCCGAAGTTTATGGCGAACTGCAAAGGGCTGTCGGCGCAACAGAGCGCCTGATGGAATTATTGTATGCGAGAAATGAAATAGAAGCGCCAGAAAACCCTGAGGATGCCAGCCGTTTAAAAGCCAGCCTGGAGTTGAAACAGGTCACCTTCAACTACCCTTCCCGGCCTGACAAAGCCGCTTTATCGGACTTCAATCTAAGCATACCGGAAGGAAAAGTAACCGCATTGGTCGGACCATCAGGCGCCGGTAAATCGACAGTATTCGAACTGCTGCTGCGTTTTTATGATCCAAGCCTTGGGCAAATCTGTTTTGATACGACCGACCTTCGCCAACTCGATCCACACCAGCTGCGCCAGCAAATGGCGGTGGTCGCACAGCAGCCCGCTTTGTTTACCAGCAATGTGCTGGAAAACATCCGCTACGGCAAACAAAATGCCTCTGAAGCAGACGTAATCGCCGCCGCGAAAGCCGCCCACATCCACGACTTCATCCAGCAATTACCCGAGCAATACTATAGCGATTTGGGAGAAAAAGGTGTGCGCTTATCGGGTGGGCAAAAACAGCGTATTACCATCGCCCGCGCTATCCTGAATAACCCACGGATTTTACTGCTGGATGAGGCCACCAGCGCACTCGATTCTGAAAGTGAAGGCGCTATCCAAAAGGCGTTAAGCAATTTAATGCAAAACCGCACGACCGTCATTATTGCCCACCGTTTATCGACCATTATTCATGCCGATAACATTGCCGTAATGGACGAGGGTCAGGTCGTAGCACAAGGCACCCATGCAGACTTATTAGTGCAATCGGAACTTTATGCAAAATTAGCAGCACGACAGTTTGAAGAGTAGTAAAATACGCGTTAATTAAAGGCAATAGGAACAAGACCAACAGATGACAAAGAATAGCCAAAAAATTAAGATTTTCCGTGAAGCCATTCCGTCATTTGCCTGCAAACCAGGCTGCCACGATTGCTGTGGGCCGGTTACCGCCTCGTCTGAAGAAGTGTCCCGCTTACCCATGAAAAGCGATGCTGAGCATGATGAAGCCTGGGCCGAATTAAACTGCCCGTATCTGGGTGAGCATGGCTGCGAAGTCTACGACGAGCGTCCCTTAATTTGCAGACTGTTTGGCACAACTCCGAGTCTACCCTGCCCGAATGCCTGCGGCCCTGCGCAGATGACGGATCCCAAAGTAGAGCGCCAGATACTTAAATTCCATAAAGAAACTCGTCAGGTTCTGCTTTAACTGCTTATTATTAAAAGCTTTTATGGGGGCCGTTTTTAGCGAAAAACCAGCTCTTAGCTTTTAACTAACACCAACTATTTCACCTAAGGCTTCTTCGCTTAACTTGACTTTTATCTGGATACTTAGCGGCCTGAGCCATTTACCCGGACCATCTACCGGAACCATCTACATGAGCTATTATTCAGCGATTTCAACATGAACCATGAGTAAGCGCCGTTAGCTTCCCCGGTAGGTAGAATAGCTATAGGGTGCGATTAATAGCGGGACATGATAGTGCTCATTTGCAGAAGCCACACCAAAACGTATCACCACCTCGCCCAGAAATGCAGGATCGGGCAGATCTACTCCTTGTGATCTGAAGTAATCTGTCGTGTGAAAAACCAACTCATAAACCCCCTTCTTAAAATCATCTTTTTCAAGCAGCGGTTCATCACAACGTCCGTCATCATTGGTGTAAACCGTTTTAAGTAAGGTACGCTGTTGGTCAGCCACCGCAAACAGATCCACCCGAATGTCTTTTCCAGGACGCCCCTGCGCTGAATCTAGAACATGCGTCGATAAATACCCCATGGTCTTAATATAAGGTGCGAAACACCTTCCTCCGATTTATCAATAAAAACAAAAATACATTCCAAATATGATTCTGTATACATTAGTAATGTAAGCTTATTGATTAAAACAAAAAATGATTGTATACAATTAATTATCACTTTTTTTATTAATAGTATTCGATTAATGGTCTCAGCCATGCACTAGTGCGTATCTTTACACCCGCCACGAACAAGGAGGCAGCCATTATGAGCAATCATTACCCACGTGACCTCATCGGATACGGCGCAACCCCTCCGCACCCTCATTGGCCGAACAATGCAAAAATAGCCTTATCGTTTGTACTTAACTACGAGGAAGGTGGTGAGCGTTGCATTCTGCATGGCGACAGCGAATCTGAAGCTTTTTTATCAGAAATGCCGGGCGCACAACCGCTCCCCAACGCGCGTAACATGAGCATGGAGTCCTGTTATGAATACGGTAGTCGCGTCGGCGTGTGGCGAATTTTAAAACTCTTTGAAAAACATGATATCCCACTGACTGTTTTTGCCGTTGCCATGGCGTTCGAGCGCAATCCTGATGTCGCAAAAGCAATGGTTAAAGCAGGCCATGAGATTTGCAGTCACGCTTATCGCTGGATTGATTACCAAAACGTTAGTAAAGATGCGGAACGTGACGACCTGCACAAAGCAATCGACATCATTAAGCAAGTGACCGGCGAACGCCCGCTGGGTTGGTACACAGGCCGCAATAGCATTAACACGCGCGACTTAGTGATGGAAGAAGGTGGCTTCTTATACGACTCCGATGCCTATGATGACGACCTTCCGTATTGGCTAAACAACCAAGGCAAAGGCCACCTGGTGATTCCTTATACGCTGGACACTAACGATATGCGTTTTGCCACTGTGCAAGGCTTTAACAGTGGCGAACAGTTCTATCAATACCTGAAAGACAGCTTTGATGTGCTGTATGAGGAAGGCGAACTTGCACCCAAAATGCTTTCGATTGGTTTACATTGTCGCCTTATCGGCCGACCTGCGCGTATTCAGGCGCTGACACGTTTCATCGAATACGCGCATAGCCATGAACGGGTTTGGTTTACACGGCGTATCGATATCGCCAGGCACTGGTATACAACCCACCCGTTTAAAGCCGAGCTTTAAAGATCAGCCTAAAAAAGAGCCTAAAGATGAGCCCTAACGATAAGACAATGACATTCCAGCATTGCACACCCAGCCAGATGACGCGTGACACTTTTATCGACACCTTTGCTGATATTTATGAGCACTCCGCCTGGGTAGCAGAACAGGCATTTGATAACGGCATAACGGCTGAGTACGACTCCATTGCGCGGCTACATCAGCTCATGGCAAGCACCTTACTTAACGCGGATAAAGCAAGCCAACTAGCATTAATCAATGCTCATCCGGATTTAGCGGGCAAAGCAGCTGTTGCAGGAAAATTGACTGCAGCCTCTACTTCAGAGCAGTCTGGCGCTGGTATCAGCGAATGCAGCGCTGAAGAGTTCGCACGCTTTACGTCCTTAAATGATGCCTACAAAGCTAAATTCAGATTCCCCTTCATCATGGCCGTCAAAGGCAGCAACCGCCAGCAAATATTAGCGGCGTTTGAAGAACGTATTCAAAACAATGAAGAACAGGAATTCTCAAGAGCCTTAAAAGAGATCAATAAAATTGCCCTCTTTCGTCTTGCAGCCATGTAGCTATCTATGTATCTATGTAACGTAACTATTTAAATTAACTATTTTTATTATCTATTTATATTAACTACAGCAACCCGGTAATCCGATTCTAAGCAGGCAGGTCATTTCATGAGCGAAATATTTGAAAAATACGTTAACTTAGCAAATGCTCGCTTAGGGTCTAAAGCGATATCCGTCACTGATGACTGGTTTGCAGCGGTCGATAGAATGCTTCAACCAGAAGC
Source organism: Neptunomonas qingdaonensis (assembly GCF_900113275.1). Taxonomy (GTDB): domain Bacteria; phylum Pseudomonadota; class Gammaproteobacteria; order Pseudomonadales; family Balneatricaceae; genus Neptunomonas; species Neptunomonas qingdaonensis. The sequence goes on along the minus strand of NZ_FOOU01000003.1, from coordinate 213,777 downwards.
GCCTGTCTGGAAAGAAGGTGTTTTTGATGACAACGGTAAGTGGATGGATGGCTGGGAGTCACGCCGAAAACGTTTTGAAGGTTACGATTCAGCCGTGATCCGCTTAGGAGTGCCGGGCGTGATTAAAGGTGTGGATATCGATACCTCTTTTTTTACCGGTAATTACCCACCGTCGGCGTCATTAGAAGCCTGCTTTTGCCCTGAAGGCGACCCGGATGACGCTTATGACTGGATAGACGTATTGCCGGCAGTTGCACTTAAGGGTGACAGCCAACACCTGCACGCTATTAATGATGATCGCCCCTGGACACACCTGCGTTTTAATATTTTCCCGGACGGTGGTGTCGCACGCTTACGTGTATACGGTTTACCTTACCGTGATTGGTCTGCTCATGATGCATCCGAAGAACTTGATCTGATCGCTTCACTGAATGGCGGCCGCGCGCTAGCCTGTAGTGATGAGCATTATGGTCGCATGAGCAACATTATTAACCCGGGTCGTGGCATTAATATGGGGGATGGCTGGGAAACAGCGCGGCGCCGCACACCGGGGAATGACTGGGTGATTATTGCACTGGGCAAACCAGGTGACATCAGTCGCGTTATTGTCGATACCCTTCATTTCAAAGGCAACTACCCTGACAGCTGCTCGATTCAAGCGTCTTACGTTAAAGGCGGCACAGATGAACAAATTGAAACGCAGAGCCTTTTCTGGAAAGAGTTACTGCCATCACAGAAGCTCGAAATGCATCAGGAACACGAGTTCGCCGAACAGATCAACGCGATAGGCCCGATCACTCATATACGACTGAATATATTCCCTGATGGAGGCGTTAGCCGTCTGAGATTATTTGGAAAAGTAAGTTTGGAAAAGTAAGCTCGGAAAAGTAAAACACTAACAAGGAATGGCTGATGATCAAGCTGAAAATAGAGACTCTTACGACAGCCGCGTTTTCTGAATTTGGCGATGTCATCGAAACACAAGGCCGTGATCATTTTATGATCAACAACGGCTCAACGCAGCGCTTTCATCGTCTTGCCGAGGTTGACGTGCTTGGTGAATCCGCTAAAGCCATCATCAGTATTTTTCGCGCCAAACAGTTGCCCATGCCACTCAGAGTGATGATGTTAGAACGCCACCCACTGGGCAGCCAGGCCTTTATCCCCCTGAAAGGTCATCCGTTTTTGATTATTGTCGCCCCTAAGGGTGAAGATATTCATCCTCAGGAAATTCGAGCTTTTATCAGTAATGGCCAGCAAGGGGTGAATTATCATACCGGGACTTGGCACCACCCTATTCTGACAGCCGTCGCTGAAGATGATTTTCTGGTGGTTGACCGGGCAGGAGAAGGAAACAACTGTGACGAACACTTTTTTAGTGACGAGATAACCATCATTCTTGATCCGTCAGAATAAACTTAAAGCTGCAGAATAAGGGAGTCGCTATGGATCCGCATATGACCGAATGGCTGAACCTGGCACTACGCTGGGTGCACATGATAACGGGGGTTGCGTGGATCGGCGCTTCATTCTATTTTGTCTGGCTTGAAAACAACCTCAATCGTGTCAATCCAAAGGACGGATTAGCCGGTGATCTGTGGGCGATTCACGGCGGTGGCATTTACCATCTGGAAAAATTTCAACTCGCCCCTCCGAGCATGCCGGACAACCTTCACTGGTTTAAATGGGAAGCTTATTTCACATGGATCAGCGGCGTCGCTCTCTTAAGCGTTGTCTACTACTTCAACGCTGAGTTGTATCTTATCCTTCCAGGGTCAGGTATTTCTCCTGCGCTGGCTATCGCCATTGGTCTGGGTTCATTGATTGCAGGCTGGGTTATCTATGATCAGCTATGTGATTCAGCCTTAGGCAAGAAACCGCTGCTATTAGGCGTGATAATATTCATCCTGATTATCGCCAGTGCCTGGGGCTTCTCGCTAGTATTTAGCGGCCGTGGTGCGTTCATCCACGTAGGCGCCATCATCGGAACGATCATGGTGGGTAATGTATTTCGCACCATCATGCCTGCTCAGCGTGCACTGGTTAAAGCGATTGAAGAAAACCGCGAACCAGACCCATCATTACCCGCTAAGGGTTTACTGCGTTCACGGCATAACAATTATTTCACGCTGCCCGTACTGTTCATTATGATCAGCAACCATTTCCCAAGCACCTATGGTAGTCACTATAACTGGCTAATCCTGGCAGGTATTTCCATTTTAGCCATCCTGGTACGCCATTACTTTAATACTCGCCATAACAGCAATAAGTTCATCTGGACTTTACCGGTCGCGGCTCTGGGTATGCTTGCACTCGCTTTCGTAACAGCGCCTTCGTATAGCACTCTTAACACCAGCACTGTTAACACCGTTAGCCAGCCCACTCTCTCTACAACAACTTCTGCAGTAACACCTTCTACAACCCCAGCAAAAATCCCACCAGCAACAACGGCGAGCACTGGCGATGGCGATAAGCTTGTTGAATTTAGCGAAGTTAAAAGCATCATCAATGAACGCTGTACCGTCTGTCATTCAGCCAGCCCGACACATCCATCCTTCAAGGTTGCCCCACTAGGTGCCATGCTGGACAGCAGCACACAGATCAAACTACTTGTACCTAAAATACATGCTCAGGTTATTGCGTCTAATATCATGCCGTTAGGTAATATTACTCAAATGACAGAAGAGGAACGCACAGTGATTGGCCTATGGATTCAGCAAGGTGCTGCAACGGACTAACTACTCAAAGAGCCGACCTATGATGAGCGAATGAAACGCTCAACCACACCTTTCAAAATGGAGCGATCGCTTAAGCTCATTTCGACTTGATTTGCATACACCGACCATTGAGAAATAACGTGCAATATATTATCGATAATGACGGTGGCCTCTGAACTACTGAGTCCAAAATATGGGGCTGACTCTTTACAACTTTCAAGCGATGAGTAGCGCCCATTAGTTCCAAGGCTGATAGCCTGCTGCCCACTTGCACTAACTTGAGGAACAACATCATAAGCTTTTGTCAGTCGGTAAAAATTATCGTCAATATTCTTTATAAAGCCATGGTTTCTTAAATGGTCGTCAGTATTGCCAATAGCGACATTAAACACCATACGGCGAAACAGCTCTTTTTTATCTTCTGGGTTGCTACCTATACGAGTGATCTTATCTGCTAATACAGGATACGAGTAAACAGAATCCATTTCAGACGATCGAATGCGCGGTTGATATTGAAGGGCATGAGCGCTGATAAAGTGCCTGCGTCCATAAGAGGCGATATCAAAACGCTTAACGAGCAAAACACTTCGCTGTGCAACTTCGGTTAGCTCAGTGTCTGCTGCATCAATGCCGCAATCTCGCATCATGAGATAGCACATTTGCTCTGCTTTACTCTGGTCATAGATATCATCGGGTCGTGTAAACTTGGCTATCCATAAAGTGCCGTGCTGATCTCTGACAACACTTTTGGGCCGCGCACCACCCATTGAAGATCCCGGCTCTAATTGACGTAACAAGTCGTCTGTTATATCCCCACTTATATTCCCACTACTTAACAAGGTTTGAATGTTATCGTTTAAGGTCGTGAGCGACTCTAAGGATTGATACTCTGGTTCACTTTTGGGTTTTGTACGTGACGTTGACACTCGAATTGTGCCAACGCCGGCTCCTTTTGCCGCTAGTAACTCTTCTAATTTATTCTGAGGATGCCGGGTGTGGAGTGCCAACATTAGCTTTTTACCCCAATTATCCGGCCCGGCATCCAACATAACCGCAGGAACACCATCATTACCGTGGATGGTCTGGGTGCTATCGATCAAAGGTAAGTTAATAGGATCTAATGCAAAGGCATCGTTGCGACTCAGATAAGTTTGGCCGTAAATAAAACGACCTTTGCCTGCGCCAATCTGAAGCTTACCGGCCACAATAGGCTGGTCCTGACTGGGAAGATCGACAAAGATGTAAGCTTCGGTAATAGGTTGAGTCGACATCGGAAGCCCTATTAAAAATCGTTATCCAGTTCTTTCTTCAGCCTTACGCGTTCTGTATTGGAAGCTGAGTGATCCAATGCAACGATATCATCATCAGCAAGGCATGTGTTTTTAATGCCATCTACGCCGCCATAGAGAGCAATTAACAACATATAGTTACCAATAGAAACGCCCGAGTCACCTGATTCAATCTTCTGAATCGTTGTTCGTGACAATCCTATACGCTCACGTAAATCAGATTGCCTCCAACCCCGCCGTTTTCTGGCAGTCGCAAGGTTCTCACCTAATGAGGAAAGGGCAGAGCCGGCTTCGAAAGGTAACTTTTTATTCATGACTGCAATAATATGCTTTAAATAGGATAAAGACTAGAATCACGAACAATTTATGTTTTTATACCATAAGAAAGCTAACTGAGGTAGATAACAACAGTGTTGTGAGAATCCCTCTTAAGCTTGTTGTATCTCTAGGTGATCACGCCTGCACCCCAATGCGTTACAGGCTGAAGAGAACATCCGTGCGGATAATATATTTTTTACCTTTAGCCACCTCCTCTGAGGCGTGAAGGCATTGCAACGGATGGGTGCCATGAGGGAAACATAGCGCTCCACCGGCTGGCGTACGTATACCTTTCAAGGATGCGTCCAGCGTTTTGCGTGCCGGACGTGTCGGGTCGTTTTTATCCACCATGAATTGAGTTTCGCCGCCGACAAAATCATCACTTAAAAAGATCAAGAAAGTGTAAAGACTGTAACGATCACCAAAAGCATCAGCTACCGGCTGACCATTGATAATCTGACTACCCGGCCATGCACCATCTGTATGCATGCTAAAGAAATCCCCCTTTTCATAGCGATAGAAACGAAAACGCTGATTCAGTCCAAGCGGTTCTTTAGCCCAGAAGTGTGTAGTGTCATCACTAAACTTTGTCGCGGCCCGCGACCAGATAAGTCGTTCGGTTGCACTATCCACTATCCAGTTAAGGTTCATATTGTGCCGGACGTTACGCCCCAAAGATACCGAAGCATCTTCGGTAAACCCCATTGTTTCAGCAGCGTCGACAAAGGCCTTACATTCTTCAGAAGTTAAAATATTGAGTAGTTGAAATGCTCCAGGCACACCTGCAACCTCAATGCGGCTAACCGCTTGCTGCGATGTTGCCGGCAGCTCCTGCAACAGCAGAGGGTTTTCTACCCGACTGCCCCACAGAGGCAAGTCATTGCGCATGCTACCGGATTCACGGGCAACAATATAAAACGGGTTAGTCGTTGTATTCATCGGCTTTTCGCTATCACTTGTATTTAAGTTATTAAATTTTCTGCTGTTCGCAAAAAAATCTACTTAACATCAGAACATGGCATAGAAGTAATAAAAGTACCTCAGATCCAATCTGGCAATTCTCCTCCTTAACTCATCACAATGTCCCGTGTCTGATCCGTGATCATGGGATACTAGCTTTGACTTGCAACGTCAACAACAACCGTCCCTTTGAATCATTATCAAATAAAATTTGCTAATGATCAGATTGCAAATAGCACCAACAAAGCTCAGCAGTACCTCCTATACCAGACCCAGCAACACAGAATTACACAAAAAAATCCAAAAAAAGACCTAAAAAAGACCTAAAAAAGACCTAAAAAAGACCTAAAAAAGACCTAAAAACAAAATAAATAATAATGTAAAACCAATTTTTCAGATGATTTTGAGTTTTAGCAAAAAATACTAATTAAAATACTTATTAAATAACAATAACTTAAATAGTAAATTCAGATAAACGCCTATTTAAAATAGAATTAATCTTAAATTTTATTTGTATAAAAGAACATAAATGTATTATTACGACCATAAAGACATAATAAAAACACAAAAAAATCTTTATTTATTATAAAAACAACTAAAATTAAGGTCTCTATACATGAAAAAATCCATTCTATTCACCGCTATAATCGGCAGCATCCTAACGACTAGCGCTGCTCACGCTGAACTATCCTTTGATGCAAACCTGGAACTAGACATTGATGCTGTTGATACGGCAGCCTCATCAACCGCCTACGACCAAAATGGATTTGTGGAACTAAATACGTACGGAAAGCGCCAGAACGGTGAATACTTCGTAGCAGCAAAAGGAACCATTCGCTTACTCACCGATGGGGATGAAAACGTAGTCGTACGCGATGCTTACATACAGCTAGGAAATGACACCTGGGATGCTCAGATTGGCCGCTTTGAGGCAATCAACCTATTCCCGTTAGCCAAAGACACTTTGATAATACATGCAGGCGGTGTAACCGTTTACGAGGCTAATAAAGTTCGCGGCTTCGCCGGCGATGATGGCGGCCAGATTGCACTACACTTTAAGGCCAGCGATAGCCTGAAATTTGAAGTTGATACAATCTTTGGAGATGACGACACCGCAGGTGATAACGGAACTGCTTTATCGGGTATCCGCCCTTCTGTCACGCTGACCACTGACGCCGTTACTCTGACAGCCGGTTATGAAAGAGTAAGTTATGACCTGACTGCTGGCGGCGATGTTAGCGAATCAGGCTTTGCCGTAACCGCTAACTTCAATGTAGCAGGGGCTGACATTAATATTGCAGCCTCTCGCTTGAAAAATGACAATACAGACAATAAAGTCACTTCTTATGCTGCGAACATGACATACGGTAACTTTGGTGCGGGTGTAATTGCATCGGAAGAAGATATCGTAGGCGGCGTAAACCCAGAAGTAGTCACGACTTATGCGGCTTACACATTACCTCTGTTTGACATCGAAAATGCCACTGTTACTTTTGCAGGATCATACTCCACCGCCGACAATGTAGTAGACGATGAAGCAATTGAGGCTCGCATGCGCTTTAACTAAAGGTTACTAAAGTAAGAAAAAGATAAGAGCAAGGTCGCCAGCCCCCTTCACTGCCGGCCTTGTTCTTTATCCAGATATAATGGACCTATATAGCACTTTTATAAATCTCACCGCCCGAAACACGCTATTTTTATATTACCCATTCAATCATCGCTCGGGTAACGCGTATCCTTTAAGCTATCTTTGATTTTTTTTAAGTGGCTGTGAAACCCGACACCGCGACGCAAAGTAACCCCTGTCGCCAATACATCCAATAAAGCCAGCTGAACAATCCGGGATATCATAGGCATATAGACATCAGTATCTTCTGGGGTTGGTGCTTCCAGCAATACTGTGCACTCTTTCGTCAATGGAGAGTTTTGCGCAGTGATACCCAAAACAGTAGCCCCACTTTCGCGAGCAATATGCGCAATCTCAACCATTTCGCGCGTACGACCTGTATAGGAGATCATTACGATCACATCGCCGGTATGCGCTGCTGCAGCGACCATTCGCATCATCATCACATCATCATAAGCAGTGACAGGAATATTAAAACGGAAGAATTTATGTTGCGCGTCCATAGCAACCGGACCCGACGCACCTAAACCAAAAAAAGAAATCTGCTTCGCCTGAATCAAATAATCAACGGCTTTAGCGACTAACGTTGCATCAACCCTTTTACGCGAGATATCAAGCGCTGCTATGGTCGAGGTAAATATTTTATCCGTGTATTCTTCTGTCGTATCATCCTGCTCGACACTGCGGCTGACATAAGGCGTTCCGACAGCAAGACTCTGGGCTAGCTGAATTTTAAAATCCGGATATCCCGTTGTAATGAAATTCCGGCAAAAACGGTTCACTGTCGGCTCACTAACAGAGGACGCCTGTGCCAGTGTAGCTATACTCATTCGGGTGGCAGCTTTAGGATCACGCAGGATAGCACCTGCGACTTTACGCTCAGACTTATTTAACGAGTCTAGACGCTCACGTATCTGATCTAGTACATTCATACTGTTTGGCATATTTAACGGGCTTATATAGGTGGACTAAAATTAGACGGACTTATTTGGTGGTTATTAAACTACATTAACACTATACCTTTGATAGAGCAGGGCTTCCAGCAAGTCCCCCTAAATAAATCAAAAATCTATACGAATAATTGATTACAAGCCATATTAATTACGTAATATTACCAATAAAATGATTGAATGCTCCGAAAAACAGCATAGAATATTGCTTATATCGGTTTAATAACTACAAAAATAGGATTCAGCATGCCTTCCTACAACACCTTGAGTGATATTGTCATCTTTGGCGCCATGGGAGACCTAGCGCAACGCAAGCTAATTCCCGCTCTCTACCAGCTGGTGCGCGAAGGATTAATAGACAACAACTGCCGGATTCTGGGAATCGCCAGACAAGAGATTGACAAAGAAACGTTCATTTCCGATTGCACCAAAAGCCTGCATCGCTTTGTTAAGAAAACCGAATTAGACAAAGAAAGCCTGGAAGCGTTTTTATCTATGCTGGGCTATTGCAAGATCAATTTCACCGAAGCCGAAAATTACAAAAACCTGAAATCGACACTGTCGACACATAATGATCGCACCCGTATTTTCTACTATGCAACACCCGCATCCATGTTCGGCCCTATCAGCCAACACCTAAGCGAAGCTGGCTGCCTGAATGAACAGTGCCGCATGGTCATGGAGAAACCCATCGGGCATGATTTGATATCTGCCAACAAAATCAATGACCAGGTTTCAGAATTTTTTAGCGAGTCACAAATCTATCGCATCGACCATTACCTGGGCAAAGAAACGGTTCAAAACCTGATGGCACTGCGTTTTGCAAACCCACTTTTCGGCACTCAGTGGAACCAGAATCATATTTCTCATGTCGAGATAACGGTAGCCGAACAAGTTGGCATTGAAGGACGCTGGGGCTATTTTGATCAAGCCGGACAGATGCGCGATATGGTACAAAACCACCTGCTACAGCTAGGGAACATGCGATTAAGTCGAGCAATATGAGATAATACAAGTCATAGTTCTTCAGGGATAAATCGATGGATCACCAACTCACCTTTGCTGACAGTGAATTCAGTCATAAGCGTCGTCAGACGCGTAAAGAGAAGTTTCTTGGACGCATGGAGAAACTGATTCCCTGGCAACGTTTAGTCACCATCATCGAACCGTATTACCCCAAGGCCGGAAAGGGTCGTCGTCCCTATCCGTTGATGACGATGCTGCGGATTCACTGCTTGCAGCAGTGGTATAGCTTAAGTGATCCCGCCATGGAAGATGCACTTTACGAGATTGCTTCTATGCGTCTGTTTGCAGGCTTGTCGTTAGATCGCCCTATTCCTGATCACACCACCATTATGAATTTCCGGCACCTACTGGAGCGACATAACCTAGCCCGTACTATTTTTGATGAGGTAGTGAAATGGCTCGCCGACGCCGGTGTGTTACTAAAAGAAGGTTCTCTCATGGATGCAACCATCATCGAAGCACCGAACTCTACCAAGAATAAGACGGGAACGCGGGATCCTGAGATGCATCAGACCAAGAAAGGCAATCTATGGCACTTCGGCATGAAAGCTCATATTGGTGTTGATGCCCGCACGGGGGTTACTCATAGTTTCACGACCACGTCAGCCAATGTGCACGACTTAAATCAAGCCGAGCATTTGTTGCACGGAGAGGAAGCCTTTGTATTTGCAGACTCCGGCTATAGAGGTGCTGAAAAACGTGATGAGTTGAAAGACGTTAAGGCGGATTGGTATATCGCCGCCATCCCAAGCAAAGTGAAAGCACTTAAAAAACACCCTCGCATCAATAAAGTGCTACTGGGCATTGAATATAAAAAGGCCAGCATTCGGGCAAAAGTTGAACATCCTTTTAGGATAATCAAATGCCAGTTCGGCTTTACCAAGGCACGTTATCGTGGCCTTAAAAAGAATGATGGTAAACTCGCCATGTTATTTGCGTTAGCAAACATTGTGCGTGTGGACCAGATGCTAAGGGCGTAGGATAACTACGTCTGCATGTGGACAAATAGGTCCACTGAGGCGAAAACGCCGCTCAAAAATAGAATAAATAGAAGCTGATAGAAAACATAGATGACGCTCGGCAAAACTAGCAGCGAATTGCTAACTTAATCGCATGTTCCCTAGGCCTGAACCCACACGTATTAGTATCCAGTGGTGGTGGCGACAACATGATGGGTGCAATCGGAACCGGTAACATTGCACCAGGTCAAGTTACCATGAGCCTGGGGACCTCTGGCACTTTATATGCCGCAGCCGACCAGCCAATAATTTCTGAGAACAATGGGTTAGCACCTTTTTGCTCATCCAGTGGCGGCTGGTTACCGCTAATCTGCACGATGAATATGACTAATATCAGCAGCGCCGTACAACAATTATTTGAATTGGATATCCCCACATTCAATCAACATCTGACGTCCATTGCGGCCGGTTCTGATGGCCTGCTATTGATGCCCTTCTTAAATGGTGAGCGCACACCATCACTGCCTGAAGCAAGTGGTATGCTACTGGGTATCAATATGCAAAACCTGACAGCCGCTCACCTGTGCCGAGCAGCGGTTGAAGGCACCACCTTAGGATTGCGCTACGGATTGGAATTACTTCGTGGCTCAGGACTGGACAGCGCATCAATCCGATTAATAGGCGGTGGCGCGAAAAGCAGTCAATGGCGACAAATTGCAGCTGACATGATGAATACGCCGGTAGAATGCCCCACCATTGGAGAGGCTGCTGCGCTTGGCGGGGCCATTCAGGCAGCCTGGTGCCATTCAGGTTGGCAAGGCAAAGAAACTTCACTCAGCACCCTGTGCAGCCAGCTTGTAGCCATCGACCCCCGCAGTCGTGTGGAACCCGATCACAGAGGTGTGCAGCATTATGAAGCGCTTTTCGAACGATATAATGAAGCCCTACAGCATCACTATCAACAACCTGCACTGTAACGCCACACCTTATTTTTATTAGCAATAACAAGCACGAGCAACCCTAAGCCTGCTCAGCAATTAAACGCCTCCGTTCATTCCATCCCGCTCGTTCGTTACACCTGGACAGACTTCAAAGCCTGCAAAAGTGAATAGATTACGTAATAGAACCAATAAAATAGACAATAAATATAAAAAAACGACATCGAGCCCCTCAACTCATAGAGATGATGGGCTCCGACTTGCTTATCCGCTCTTATTACCTGCTTCATCCAACGAGCAGACTCGTTGCGGCACTTGATCCTGCCGCAACACTAAACGACACTAGTACTCATCAGACAAGAATCCGTCATGCAGCATCAGATAAAGGACATTATTATGAAAACCGCTCTTGATTTAGTCGCTTCCGCTAAACAATTAATTCATGAAGTCTCTGTCGAAGAGGCTGATACTGTGATTAAACAAGCCGATGTGCTGATCGACGTCCGGGAATCAGATGAATATTATTCAGGGCATATCCCAGGCGCGATTAATATTCCCCGAGGTCTGCTCGAATTCCGCTTGAGTAACGATGAAGCCTTGAATCGACGCGACCTTAACATAGTGCTTTTTTGTAAAAACAGCGGTCGCTCTGCCCTCTCTGCGCAAAGCCTGAAGGAGATGGGGTATCTTAATGTCACGTCTATCGCCGGAGGTTTTGATGCCTGGCAAGAGGCAAATAAACCCATTATTGTGCCAAGCCTGCCTGATTTTGGGTGAACCTTGATACTGGATACACTTACCCATTCATCAACGCCGCGGCCTGCTATAAATATCAGGACTTGCCGCTGTGGAAATATGTTGGTGTCAACTCAATGTTGCGTATGCCCGGTTCTCTGGAAACAGATTCATCCGAGGCGGACTTTGGCACTTTAACCAGCACCCACAGTCGTTGTTTATGTTTTATAGTGAATGAATGCCGTTCTATTTTTCACGCTTCGAATACGAACTCTATGTATGGATTGTATTTCTTGCTGCTCAGCCTGTTTGATGGGTACGAAGTACAATGAGGGTCTGCTTGCGGCTTCTTCTATCGCCTCGGCATCATTCGTATCATTTCTGTTCTTCTTGATAAAGAACTTCACGAACTGCAGGCTGATCGGTTTTCTCTAATATTCGGGCGGCCGCTTCAACCGCTGCATCGGCAAAAGGCACTAGCACTAAGTCAGCGCCGGCTGAACTTAATCTTTTTGCTTCTATGGGATCGTGCGCTGTCACAGCAATACGTCCTGCATAACTATTGTCACGCAACGCATGGACCAATGCACGACTCACGTGTTCATCACGCACAGTGCATACAACCCAACTTGCACTAGCCAGCGGTAAGGAGGTTAAAAATTCAGGATCCTCTGCATCGCCATAGATGATAGGAAAGCCCATCTGGTCGCCTTTATGAACCAATTCAGGGTTGTAATCAATGATAAAAACACGGCACCCTTGCTGACGCAACGTGCTCGCAATCCCCGCCCCATAGCGTCCGGACCCAAAGAGAATAATATCCTCAACACCGTCGTCAGCGACATCGACCTGACTTACTTCACGGAACGGATTATTTCGCTCAAAGATACCCAGCCAAGGCGCCAGTCGCTCGTACAATGGATAAGAAAAGATAATCATGTAAGTTGAAGCACTGATTGTAATCAAGCCAACCAGTGTAATCAGCCCCATCGTTTCAGCTGAGATATGCCCTAAGCTTAACCCCAGCGCAGCCAAAATTAATGAGAACTCACTGATCTGTGCAACGGTTAAACCTGCAAGGAACCCTGTACGCTTTCTATACCCGAGAACACCCATAATAACCATAACAATCAACGGATTACCGATCAGCACAAATAAGGAGAAAATTACAGCATCGCCAACTTGAGAGCCTAATAGGCTCAAATCTAAACGCGCACCGAGATCGATAAAGAAAAACACCAGTAGAAAATCACGCAGACTGACTAAACGCGCACCTAACGCATCACGATAAGGCGTAGAGGCAAGTGACACGCCCGCTACAAATGCACCTACCTCTTTACTGAACCCAAGTGAATCACCCAGCATCGCCAACATAACGGCCCACGCAATAGCGAACATCACTAATAGCTCTTTTGATTGAGACATAAGACGTAAAAGGCGCGGGAAAACATAACGCGCAATCAATACGATAATCACCAAGAAACCTAACCCCTTCGCCAAAACAGTTAAGGTGGTTAAAAATGCAGAGGACTGATCAGTGCTACTGCTTAAGGTATTAAGGCCGATCATGACAAATACGACCACAAGGTCCTGTACGATCAAAAAGCCTAAGGCAATACGGCCATGCAGTGAATCGACCTCTTTTTTATCAGATAGCAATTTGACAATAATGATCGTGCTGGAAAATGTTAATGCAACAGCCACATAGAGCGCAGAGATGGGGGGCATCCCTAATGAAACGGCAATAAAATACCCTACAACACTCGTAAAGATGACTTGCCCCAAACCGGTTGCAAGCGCCACCGGCCCCATAGTGCGGATAATGTGAAGATCAAGCTTGAGTCCCACAATAAACAACAGCAGGGTAATACCTAATTTAGAGAGCAGATCGACCTGATCATTTACACTGACCAACGAGAGCACAGAAGGCCCTGCGATAATGCCCACAGCAATATAAGCAACAATGAGTGGTTGCTTCATGCGTATTCCCAGCGCACCTATACAAGCAGCAAGAAACAGAAGTACTGCGACTTGCGTAAATATATCAGGAAGGTGGCTCATGCGATTGCCCTGCTTTCAAAATAGCATCGCAAGCGTTTTTCACTGCCTGTGATGGCATAGACAGTAAAACCAGCCGCTAAAATGTGCAGCCAATCAGTTAGCGCTAAAGGAGCCGTGCCAAACAACTGGTTCATGATGGATGAGTATGACAACAACAGTTGGAAAAGCACCATCAGCAACACACCAAAAATGAGCCATCGATTGCTGAAAAACCCAAGCGACAGCATTGAATAACGTAGGGATCGACAGTTAAAAAGATAAAAAATCTCACCGAACACCAGCGCATTAATCGCCATAGTCCGTGCGACTTCGAGCGATTGCCCTTGATACAATGCCCATTCAAATAAGGCAAATGCGCATGCGACCAGAGTCAAACTTACCAATCCGACACTCACCAGCATGTTACGTGGCAGAACTGATTTTTTTGGGTCTCTGGGCGGGCGTTCCATAATACCCGGCTCTTTTGCTTCAAAGATTAACGTCATTCCCAAAAAAAGTGCTGTGGTCATGTTAATCCAAAGGATTTGCACCGGTGTGATTGGAAGAACAATACCCAACATGACGGCGAGAAGAATAATAATGCCCTCAGCAATATTGGTCGGGATAGTCCATACGATAAATTTAACTAAGTTATCAAAAACGGCGCGCCCCTCTTCGACTGCCGCTTCGATCGTCGAAAAATTATCATCCGTAAGAATCATATCAGCGGCCTCCTTGGCAACCTCTGTGCCACCTACTCCCATAGCAACGCCAATATTGGCTTGTTTAAGCGCCGGCGCATCATTGACACCATCACCGGTCATCGCAACAATTTCACCACGACTTTGCAGTGCTTTGACTAACCGTAATTTTTGCTCAGGGGAGACACGCGCAAAAACCGCTGTCTGACCTACCGCCTGGATCATCTGTTGATCATCCATCTCGGCAAGACGGTGACCACTGATGGCAAAATTAGACTCCTGAGATGCTACACTTTTCAGACCTATTTGATGCGCGATGGCAGCAGCAGTACCCACATGATCGCCTGTAATCATTTTCACCTGGATACCTGCGCGTTGGCAGGCTAATACCGCAGAGATCGCTTCCGGCCTGGGTGGATCCATCATCGCTTGCAAGCCAACGAATGACATCCCGTGGGCAATATCCTCATGCGATACCCTTGTTTGTTGGGAACTGACACGTTTGCGCGCAAACGCTAAAACACGCAAGCCATTTGCAGCCAGTTGATGAGCGGTCTGCTCAAGAACAGCCCGATCGATCTGACAACTCTGGGTTTCATCGAGATAATGCTGGTCACAGCATGCCAACACGCGCTCCACCGAGCCCTTCATATAGATCAATGATTCATGCTCTGCATCGGTGTGTAACGTTGCCATATATTGATGTTGTGATTCAAATGGCAGGGTATCGATACGCGGTAGTTGCTGCTCAAGCGCATCTCTTTCAAGAGCTGCCTTTAACGCCGCTGTAAGTAAAGCAACTTCAGTCGGGTCGCCTTCTATATTCCAGCCTGTCCCGGTATAAACCAAGCGGGAATCATTACACAGCAAGCCTGCTTTTAAACACTCTACAAGCGCATTTTTTGTGGCAAGTTCAACGCTTATTGCATTTTGCTGAATAGAACCTTCCGGCGCGTAACCAACACCTGTCAGATCAAACAACTCATGACCGGCAAAGATGCGCTGCACCGTCATTTGGTTTTGAGTCAGAGTGCCTGTTTTGTCGGAACAGATAACGGTTGTGCTACCGAGGGTTTCAACTGCAGGCATTTTACGAATAATTGCGTGACGCTGAGCCATCTTGCTGACACCGATTGCCAACATGATCGTCATTGCAGCAGGAAGTCCTTCAGGAATAGCGCCCACAGCCAAAGCAACGGCAGCCATGAAGGCATTTAACAACGACTCACCGTGCATTAAACCCGCCAGAACCGTTAATCCAGCCAAACCGAGAATGACCCACAACAAGACTGCGCTAAAACTGGCAATTTTTCGTGTCAACGGCGTAGCTAATGCATCCGCGCCTGCGATTAACGCATTAATTCGCCCTATCTCCGTACGGTCACCCGTCGCAACAACGACACCAACAGCTGTGCCATAGGTGACCAATGTGGAGGAGTACCCCATATTTTTACGATCGGCTAACTGGCTATCGTGGGTTAACTGTTGACTATTCTTCTGCACAGCAACCGATTCACCGGTTAAAGCCGATTCATCCACTTGCAACTCACGCACACGAAGTAAACGCACATCAGCAGGTACTTTGTCACCTGATTGTAAAAGAACGAGATCACCCAACACTAGATCGGCAACTGAAACGATCTGCTTTTTCCCGGAGCGAATAACCGTTGCGGTCCCTTCCATGCCGCGCGATAACGCCTCTATTGCCTTTATCGCTTTTAACTCTTGGGTAAAGCCAATAATGGCATTGACCAACACCACAGCGAAGATCACCCCGCTATCGACCCACTCTTTTAATGCAAACGTAATCAAGGTGGCGGCGAGCAAGATAATGACGAGCGGTTGATTAAACTGCAGTAAAAATAGAACCAGAGGGGATTTGCCCTTCTTTATCGTCAAGCGATTCAAGCCCTGTGCCTGCTGTCTCTGCTCGACGTCGCAAGCATCCAACCCTTTGAGCGTATCCGTCTGGACGCAACCTACAACTTCGTCGGCAGACATTTGATGCCAGTTTTTAACGTCCAACGTATCCATACAAAAATCGCTAGCCTCACCAGTAGCTGTTCAAACCACTATATTTAAAAAAAGATCCCACAAGAATAATACGCTATCGTTTTAGGACAATAGGTTTTGGATAATATCGCATTCCTTGCAAGGGTATATGACAAGTTAACTCGTACTACAAGATAATCCATACGTGAAATCCCCGATTAAGCCACAACGCCACAGAATCCCTATAGATATTGGCCAATATGCCATATAGCTCTACTATCTAGTCAATCTCAGTCACCGCGATATAGAAGAAAGTTGGAGTGCCGGTTGCGACAAAGCAATCAGAGTATGAGGGTGTTCGGAGGGTACCGACCCCTAGCAGCTTGTTATGGCGAGGGGTGAGAACCCCTGCCCTGAATGTAAATTTCTGTGAAAGGATCAAACTCTAGGGTATTGATCCCTATGTAATCCAGTCAATATCAATCCGTCCCTTACTTCCGGATTAATGACAAAAGATAAGGTCTCATTTATTTTTTAACGCAATCATGTCGTCCATTTGTCCGGCCGGGCTCGTAACAGACCTAAAACCCAGCCAAGGACAATACATTTATTTTACGCTACTCACCTTTCCTTTAGGGTTATCTTCCGCGACAACTTCAGGTTCTATAAGCGTAGCCACTTTGGCCTCCAACTTGGCAACTTCCTCTTCCAGGCTGGCAACCCCGGGCTTAGCGACCAGTTTCGCCATCGCCTCTTCAGTAAAGACACTAAGACCCAGCTCCTCGCGGTAACCGTGAATCTCCTTAACATCCAGCGCCCGCATAAACTCCAGAATATCGGCGCTGATCACCTGCCCCGGCACCAAAATCGGAAAGCCTGGTGGATAGGGGATAACAAAGCTGGATGAAACCACCTCCCTACCCCGCGCCTGCTCAGCCTCGATACTGCCGTCATCAATGCGCAGGTATTCATACTGCTCCTCATCGTAGGCCAGGAAGTAGGCCTTGCGAATATCACCATTTAGCGATTCCGGCTTGCCATCAGGGCAGAATGCCGGATGGAAATGGCTAAAATCGGGTAACGGCGGCAAGTCATGCGTGAGACCCCGAACCTTTTTGTCATGGATCTTGCGCTCTGCGCTGCTCATCGTCTCCATGTTCTCTTCGATCTCAGCCGCGATCTTCACCAGCACACCAATCAGATACGCCACCGAGCTGCGTGTGGTACCGATATTGGTCATGAACAGCACGGTATTTCTTGAGGTCTTGTTAATCTGAATACCGTATTTATCCATCAGGTATTCATTTTTGAAGGTATCGCCATCAATACCGGTCTTACCGACATACAGGGTCAACCTGCTGGGATCGACCACAAAGTCATCCTGTGACCAAGCCTCTTCCATATTGGTGTTTCTCCACCCCGTCTGCGGATCATAGTAGGCATCGATACCGGACTTGCGGTACTGAGCTGGCACCATATCCTTAGCGAGCAGAATCGTGAAATACTTATTCAGTAGCGGATTTTTTGCCACCCGCTCGCGCAACGCCATCGCCAGTTCTAACTGCTTCTGCACCAACTCATAACCTTCCAGCTCAACCTGGCGGCGGCCCACATCCAGAGACGCCAATATCTGGTAGTTTGGCGACGTCGACGTATGGGTCATGAAGGCCTCATGGAAGGCCGCCTCGACCTTATGAAAATCCTGATCGTAGACATGCATCATCGAACCCTGACGCAGCGAGGTCAGGGTTTTATGGGTAGAGTGAGTCGCATAGGCACGAATACGCACCAGATCCGGATCAGGCATCAGCTCCAGATTGAGCAGCGCCTCGGTATCTTTGGGATCAAGCTTGGCCATTTTATTACTGTAAGTCTTGTACTTTTTACGATACTCATCAGTGCGATAACGATTCTGCAGCCGCTTGGAGGCCCCCATCGCGGTACGCATACGATAGGTCGGAGTACAGCAGGCAAAGGCAAACCAGGCCTCATCCCAGAGGAAGATCAGGTCTGGCTTAATCGCCAGACACTCCTCCATGACCCGTTCGACGTTATAAACCACGCCGTCAAAGGTACAGTTGGTCAACAACAGCATCTTCACCCGATGCAATTGACCGATACTGCGAAAATGCAACAGTCGCTTCTTAATCTCCTCCAGCGGCACGGCACCGTACATCGAGTACTCGTCCAGCGGATAGGAGTCCAGATAGCTGACATGCGCGCCACTCAACATCATCCCGTAGTGATGCGATTTATGACAATCACGATCCACCAGCACGATATCCCTGGGACGCACCAACGCCTGCACCACGATCTTGTTTGAGGTCGAGGTACCATTGGTCGAGAAGAATGTTTGCTTGGCACCAAATGCACGTGCGGCCAATTGTTGCGCTTTTTTAATCGGGCCGTGCGGCTGTAATAACGAATCCAGACCTCCGGAGGTTGCCGAGGTCTCTGCCAAGAAGATACTTATGCCATAGAAGTCGACCATGTCGCGAATCCAGTGCGACTTGGTCACCGACTTACCCCTGGAGATAGGCAGGGCATGAAACACGCCTGTCGGCTGACGGCTATATTTACGCAGGGCACTGAAGAAAGGAGTCTCATAGCGCAAGGCGACACCGCGAAGAATACTCAGATGCAGTTCGAGATAATCCTCCTGACGGTAGAATATACGGCGGAAACACTGGGTCACATCACCGGCAATCTCTTCAACTGCGACATCGGTCACCAGATACAGATCCAACTCTGGACGCAGATCCGAAATCAACCGTCCCAACAGGGGGCCGCGATCAGAGTCAGGCTGCTCCTCCGCCTCCTGGTCATCAAACTGAGACAGTAGTCGCTGTAAAATATCCAACTGATGTATGGAACGAAACGGAAATCCGTAACGAATCACACAGGCCTGAATATTATGATTGAACAGCGTCGCGATGAGTGCATCTTCGAAACTGGGCACCACCACCAGATCATAGATAAACTTATCCTCAGGCCTGCGCATATCACGCAACCCCTGGCGCAGCCTGGCAATCTCAGCACGATTAATATCATCGACCACCAGCAGCTCAAAATAGGGACGCACGTTAACCTGAGAACCCGTAGGATCCGACAGCTGATTATCATCTTCCTCCTGACTCATCTCGGCGTGCAGGTCAATATGATAACGACGGTAGGTGTGACTCGACAGCGCCCGTACTATGCGCGCCACCACGCGGGCCAGGGCCGGGTAGTCTTCGCGATGATAGAGTTTCCACAACAGTTCAAAGTCGGACAGTGAAGGAAAAGCAGTGTAGGTTTCCATAGGTTCGAGGATGGAAAACGCATCTTCGACCGCCTTGGAGAATTTGGCAATATCCGCCTTGCGTGCATGGCGGTCAGCTAGCTTGCTGGTATATTGCTCCAGCCGGTGCCAGGTATCTGCACGCAACTGAGTCGCGCTGTGGTAGTGTCGCAATTGCTTGCGCGCCGTGGTTGAAAGAACAATAGCTTTCTCGGACATAAAATTCCGCTCCTGATCACACCGATTACATTATTATATTTGTTATTATCTAGAGGCCAACAGAGTTACTTGAGCCTGATTAGGCCTTGTAAATAACAGCAACCAATCCGTCATTTACTTTAGTGGATATTGTAAAAACATACCACGACCCAAAAAACTAAACACCCCGCAGCGCGTCATTTTTTATAATTACATGATATTTATGAATAAAATAATTATGATTGGAATATCAAACAAAAAATAATGAGCATTCCCAATGATGGCTGCAGCGCGACTTAAATCTCTGCGCCAATTGAGCGGCATATCACAGTGCGAACTGGCCAAAAAAGCCAGCATGATAATCTTTGGTTTCTCGCCCAAGGATCCGAGATTGATACGTTGCTTTCAGGTAATACACATGTGCTGACATCTGCAGCAGATGATAGGCGTATATGGATAGATCAGGAGTGCGATCACAAACAAAAACAGCCGCTCGGCATGATCCGTAAGCGGCTGTTTTCGTTGTAGAATTTGGTAGGACTAGGCGAATTCGAATCGCCGACCTCTACCATGTCAAGGTAGCGCTCTAACCAACTGAGCTATAGTCCTAAATTGTGTTGCGTATTATAGAGATGCGGTTGACGGACGCAAGTGCTTCTTTTCATTTTTTGGGATTTTATTTATACGATATTGTTTTCAATGGCATATTTAGCTAATCCGGCTGCTGTCTGGATGTTAAGCTTCTGTTTAATATTCTGACGATGTGTTTCAACCGTGCGTACTGATATATCAAGCTGGCGTGCAATATCTTTATTGCTTCCCCCTTCTGCGAGTAATTTAAGTACGGTCCCTTCTCGTTTTGTCAGGCAGGGGCGTGAATCTTCAGCCGTAGAGTGACGACGTCCTGAATCAAACTGATTCACCAGTGTTTCAGAAGCACCCGAACTAAAGTAAGTGCCTCCCTGATGAACAACAGCGATCGCTTTAACCAGTTCTTCTGATGAAACATCTTTTAATACGTAACCTGCAGCTCCGGATTGGATTAATTGCAGTATGTATTCACGGTTTTCGTGCATCGACAAGATCAGCACTTTAAAGTCCGGAAAGCGTATCTTAAGCTCTTTTGTAGCTTCCAAGCCGTTCATGACGGGCATTGAGACATCCATCAGAACGACATCAGGCGTTAACGCTTCTGCAAGTTCTAACGCTTCTAAGCCATTGTTTGCCTGACCTACTACCTCTATCCCCGGCTCACTGGACAAGCAGGCGTTTATACCATCCAGTACCAATGGGTGATCATCGACCAGTAAAACCCGTATCATCTTATTCCCCATTATAGCTTTAACACTTCTTCAGACTAAAGGTAGCTTCACTCGCAGTTGAGTGCCATGACCTACCTCAGAAGTTAGTAATAATTCACCACTTAGCAATTCGATCCGGTCATGCATATTCCGCAAACCAATGCCTTCTTTCTGGACGTTTTGTTTAACATCAAAGCCTTCACCATTATCTTTTAACAACACCCACACGTGCCCTCCCTGAACCCAGGTTTTCAAACGCACTTCGTCCGCACCTGAGTGCTTCTCAACATTAGCGAGCGCTTCCTGAATTAACCGGTACAATGTAATCTCTATATCATCTGGCAAGCGCTCTTTTGGAAAATTCAGATCGGTTTCAACCATGATCCCTGTGCGTGATTCATATTCATCTAACAGCCCTTTAAGTGCTGATGTTAACCCCATATCATCGAGTAAGCTGGGGCGCAGATCATGAGAGATCCGACGAACCTCCTGTATTGCCTGATTCAGTACAGCCACACCTTTCACCAAATCATCAACGGCGCTTTTATCATCTTTTTTAGTTTTACTGATACCCAGCTCAATACGGAATTTAACAGATACCATCAACTGATTAATACCATCATGAAGTTCTCTGGCAAAACGGCGGCGCTGGCTGACCTGAAATTTAACTGACTTATGCGCAAGGTGACGTAAGCGAGCATCCGCCAAACGGCTTTCATGCAGATTAATGGCTATTCCTATCATAACGATAATGATCGCTGTGGCAGCTGTTATAACCAGTACGGTAAAAAACGTATTGCGTATATTTTGTGTTACCTGCAAGCGCGTTTTAGTGACCTCAGTGGCAATATCATCAACATATAAGCCAGTTCCCAGCATCCAGCCCCACTCTGGCAACAGAACGACATAACTGAGTTTATCTTCATTATCACCTCTGGACGGCTTACGCCAAACGTAACGATGAAAGCCTCCGCCCTGCTTGGCCACAGCAAACAAGTCACGGATGACAAAAGTGCCATTGTCATCCTTCCAATCAAAAAGAGGTTGTCCTACCAGATCGGGTTGCGCAGGATGCACCAGGTTTACGCCGTTAGCGTCATAAACAAAAAAGTAGCCATCTTCGCCGTAGGTCATTCCATTAAGGATGCGCTTTACCTCCTCTTTGGCTTCAAAATCGTGCATCCAGGGACTGTTTATTATTTGCGAAACAGATGTCAGTGCCAGACTGACGTAGTTTTTAAGCTCACTACGTTTAGAGGCGAGCAAGTGTTGCTCAAACGTTTCAATTTCTAGCTCAGATAAAGACTGCGATTGCTTTACATTGACCAAGGTAATGATGCCAGTCACCAGCAGCATCGGCAAAAGGGCAAGCGTGAGTATTTTGAGTTTTAGAGGCATAGTGAAAATTTTCTGTTTAAAACGAAATGCACCCGGCCTGACCTGCTGTTCTTGCGCCACTATGTTGCTCCGATTTCAGTAGTATTAGGGGGCATTTCCACTTAATTTGCACAATAATCTATATAATGGTCTATACATTAGTCTAAATTTTAACTAACAATCTCATAAAGACATTAAATTAGCTGCTCATCTTCCATTAAGCTGGTATAAATTATTCTATACTAAAGTTGTTTAATAAATAGCCGATTCAATACATATGGAAACTGTTTTAAACGTCTACTGTTGATATCCATATGAAGGTGCTCCAAATGACTTCTAATATTACACAAAGCTACATTCGCCATCCTAATAACATTCCTGCTCAGATTTCTTTGAGCGCAGACACGCCTATCTCGCCTAATACAACCAGCCACTGCGGCCAGATTGGCATCAGCCTTTCGACAAACACCTTTTATGCGATCGGCACGGCTCTAGAAATCCAAATTTCAATTTATGATCCGGCTTTTAAAGCAACCGGGCATGTAGCCTGGTGTATTCCAGAAAAAAATAACCACTTTCGTACGGGTTTGGTATTTGATGACCCGGCAACGGCCTATGCCGTAAGAATGATCGAACAGATCTGTCATATCGAGCAATACCGACATGAAATTGAAAAAGCGGAAGGTCGCCACTTAACGCAGGAAGCCGCTGCTCACGAATGGATTTTGCGCTTTGCCAAAGAATTCCCCAGCATCAACAACCTGGTCCATCCGTAAACAACACACTCCAGCATCTTTCAAATCCTCTCTAAATTACCGCGTGCTTCAGCTGCTCCAACTGGTCTCTGTAATGAGCGGCTAGCTCAAACTGTAAATTTTTAGACGCTTCATACATCTTATCTTCCAGCTGATTCATCACTTTTACCAGTTGCTTAGATGACATAGTCGCGGGATCAAATTGATATTCTCCAGCCTGATCTGCCACTTTTTTCGCAGTGCGTGCAGCCTTACGTCCGGGAATGGTTGATGCACCTTCCATAATATCAGCCACCGATTTAGTGATACCTTTGGGAGTAATACCGTGCAATGTGTTATAGGCGACCTGTTTTTCACGTCGACGATCCGTTTCTGCAATCGCCCGCTCCATTGAGCCAGTGATGCGATCTGCATAGAGTATCGCACGACCATTAATATTACGGGCTGCACGCCCTATGGTCTGAATCAGCGCAGTATCCGAACGCAAAAAGCCCTCTTTATCGGCATCCAGAATAGTGACTAAGCCCACTTCAGGCATATCAATACCTTCCCGCAGTAAATTGATACCCACTAATACGTCAAACTCACCGATACGCAGATCCCGGATAATTTCAACACGTTCTACCGTATCTATATCAGAGTGCACGTAACGGACTCTGACATTATGCTCGGCCAGGTATTCGGTCAGATCTTCAGCCATCCGCTTGGTTAATACCGTGACGATTACGCGGCAATTATCAATAACAACTTTGTTAATCTCTTCGAGTAAGTCATCCACCTGTGTCGACGCAGGACGAATTTCAACCACAGGATCGGTCAATCCGGTAGGCCGAACCACCTGCTCAACAATTTTCCCCGCATTAGCGGCTTCATACCGGCTTGGTGTTGCAGAAACAAAGATCATCTGGGGAGCCAGCCTTTCCCACTCCTCAAAACGTAAAGGCCGATTATCCAGTGCCGATGGCAAACGAAATCCATACTCCACCAGCGTTTCTTTGCGTGAACGATCGCCCTTATACATCGCGCCTAATTGAGGGATAGTGACGTGGGACTCATCTATCACCACTAAGGCATCATCTGGCAGGTAATCAAATAACGTGGGTGGCGCTCCCCCTGGTTCGCGACCCGATAAATATCGCGAGTAGTTTTCTATGCCCGAGCAATACCCGAGCTCCATGATCATCTCCATGTCATACATGGTGCGCTGTTCCAAACGCTGTAATTCAACCAGTTTATCTATCTCGCGAAGGTACTGCAGGCGTTGATGCAACTCGACTTTTATTTTCTCGACCGCTTCTACCAATATTTCACGGGGTGTTACGTAATGCGATTTAGGGTAAACCGTCGCACGCGGCACCTTACGTAATACTTCGCCGGTGAGTGGGTCGAAATAGCTAAGGTTTTCAATTTCGTCATCAAATAACTCGATGCGAAGCGCATCTCTTTCTGATTCGGCAGGAAACACATCGATGACATCACCCCGCACACGATATGTCCCCCGATGCAGTTCTATATCATTTCGCTTGTACTGCAGCTCAGCCAATCGACGTAAGATCTTACGCTGGTCTGCGATTTCTCCACGATCAAGGTGCAACATCATCGACAAATACGATTCAGGATCGCCCAATCCATATATCGAAGAGACCGTTGCTACGATAATAACATCGCTGCGCTCTAACAGTGCTTTAGTCGCCGAGAGCCGCATCTGCTCAATATGTTCATTAATGGAGGCATCTTTATCAATGAAGGTATCTGATGAGGGCACATAGGCTTCTGGCTGGTAGTAGTCGTAATAAGAAACAAAATACTCAACCGC
Organism: Neptunomonas qingdaonensis; assembly: GCF_900113275.1. Taxonomy (GTDB): domain Bacteria; phylum Pseudomonadota; class Gammaproteobacteria; order Pseudomonadales; family Balneatricaceae; genus Neptunomonas; species Neptunomonas qingdaonensis. The sequence goes on along the minus strand of NZ_FOOU01000003.1, from coordinate 188,798 downwards.
ATTATCAGGAAAGAACTCTTTGAACTCACCATAGAGCTGTGCAGCCAGGGTTTTATTATGCGCCAACACAATCGTTGGACGCTGAATCTCTGAGATCACATTAGCAATAGTGAAGGTCTTGCCGGATCCGGTAACACCCAGTAACGTTTGTGCAGCAAGCCCGTCGTTAATCCCTTCTACTAATCCTTTGATGGCTTCAGGCTGGTCGCCTGCAGGCGCAAAAGGTGAGTTGACTTTGAAACGCTGTTTCATAATACCTACTATCTAATGGATCAAATCGGTCAAAGAATTAAACGGGCTAGTATACGCATTCAAAAGCGCAACGTCTTGGAAATTGCTTTTGCCGGAGGGAAATCATCGGATATTCAGTCGTGCCTTTTTTATCATAAAGCGGCAACCCCTGTGCTTTTCAGACTGGAATTTTAGATATTTTTTATGTTGTGTACGCGTCTATTCCTGTATAGTTTTCACGCTTAATTTAGCGTCTTTACTTAACTTTATTTCATAGAGGACTATGAATTGGACGTTCAACTTTCAGACCGTGTTAACCGAATCAAACCATCTCCGACTTTAGCGGTCACTAATCGTGCTGCAGAACTTCGCGCCGCAGGAAAAGATATTATTGGCCTGGGAGCAGGAGAGCCTGATTTCGATACCCCAGAACATATCAAAGATGCTGCGATTGAAGCCCTGCATAACGGCTTCACAAAGTACACGGCAGTAGATGGTACTCCGGGTCTGAAAAAAGCAATTATTAACAAGTTCAAAAATGATAATGGCCTAAGCTACGAAGCTAACCAGATTCTGGTTTCATGTGGCGGAAAACAGAGCTTTTTCAATCTATCTCTGGCATTACTCAACGAGGGTGATGAAGTGATCATCCCTGCTCCATACTGGGTTTCATATCCGGACATGGTGTTGGTCGCTGACGGCGTTCCGGTCATCATCACAACGACACAAGCGCAGCGCTTTAAAATCACACCGGCACAACTCGAAGAAGCAATAACACATCGTACCCGCCTGGTTGTGCTCAACAGCCCCTCTAACCCGACAGGCGTGTCTTACACTCTGGAAGAGTTGGCGGCACTCGGTGTTGTCCTGAGAAAATTCCCGAATGTGCTGATTGCTACGGATGATATGTATGAACATATCCGTTTTAACGATCTGCCATTCTGCAACATTTTGAATGCATGCCCTGATCTTTATGACCGTACTATTGTGCTCAATGGTGTATCAAAAGCCTACTCAATGACCGGATGGCGCATTGGTTATGCAGCGGGGCCAGCAAAATTAATAGGTGCAATGAAAAAAGTCCAATCGCAGAGCACATCAAACCCGACATCAATCTCTCAGGTTGCATCCCAGGCCGCACTGGAAGGCGGCAATGCCTGTGTTGATAAAATGGTGGTCGCCTTTAAAGAACGCCATGAATATGTGGTGGCTGCCTTAAATGAAATTGAAGGCGTAGAATGCATTCCAGCCGACGGTACCTTTTATGCGTTCCCAAGCTTCCAGAAAATCATTGATCGCGATGATCGCTTTAGTAACGATATAGACCTGGCTGAGTTTTTACTCAACGATGCAGGTGTCGCGCTAGTGCCGGGTTCAGCTTTTGGTGCACCTGGTAACATGCGACTTTCTTTTGCTACCAGCATGAATATTCTCGAAGATGCGATTAAACGCATAAAAGCCGCACTGGAAAGCTAAATAGCCGGTTTGCAGCTATCTAGATCCTTGTTTCTGCATCAGCTATAACAACACCAGACAACGCCGGATTTTTCCGGCGTTTTTGATTCTGCCTGAACCCCTGCCCCCTCCTGAGTGAGTCCGGTCAACAGTCTGTTGCAAAAATGTCATCAATGCTTCACATTCCATCACTTGAGCTTGAACCTCATCGGCGTACAATTAGCTTTCATTTAGAACGACCGGTCTAGTTAAATATAATGGCACAAGGCAGACGACCCGAGCATGATCGGGAACAAATTCTGGAAAAAGGCATGCAGCTTTTTAATAAGCTGGGATATCACGGCACTGGCTTAACCGCCATCCTTAAAGCCTGCCAGGTATCCAAAGGCTCTTTTTATAATTTTTTCGGTAGTAAAGAAGAGTTTGCTGTCGAAATGATTGAACACTATCACTCAATTGAATGTCAGCGCTGGGATGCAGAATACGCAAAACTCGATCACCCGAAATTAGAAAAAATGCGCATACAACTAGAAAATGAAATTAATAAATTCGAATCTGAAGATGATAATTTTGGCTGCCTGATTGCCAACCTTTCCGGCGAACTAGGCAATGCTTCCCCCGCGCTTAAAGAAGCTATTCGTCATTCAACGGCCTACGTCCTGGAGTCAATCGAACAAGACTTCAAACAATGCCAATTAGACGGCAGTGTGCGAAATGATTTGACCCCAAAACAGCTCGCCCACCTGTTCTGGGATAGCTGGCAAGGCGCGTTACTGCGCATGAAAGTCGACAGCTCTACCGCTCCGTTACATGAACTGGTTAATCTGTACTGGAATCATATTTTACTGCCACACAAAGAGAAATAACCCATGATCACACTTAAAAAACAGTGGCTAGCACCCACACTGATACTCTTAATGTCTTCAACTCCTTTGCTGGCAGCCGCAGTCGATAAGCCCCAGGGTCTTCCTGCGGAAGTTGTCAAAGTCGAAGCCTCCACCTTAACCCGCACACTCAAAGCAGTAGGCACGCTTGAAGCACGCGAGAGTGTGATTATTCGTCCGGAGCAAAGTGGCTTGATTAACAAAATCCTGTTTGAAGAAAGCCAACAGGCTAGCAAAGGTGATGTCCTATTTGAGCTTAACGCAGACTCATATCGCGCAGAAGTCGCTCAAGCGCAAGCACGGGTTAATTTAAGCCTGAATGAATTCAAACGTGCTGAAAAACTCTTGAAAAAACGCGTGGGGTCTGAAAACGACAGAGATACCACGCTGGCTCAGTTACGCGTTGACGAAGCACAGCTCGAAGTTGCCAAAACTTTGCTTAGAAAAATGACGATTAAAGCGCCTTTCAGCGGTGCCATAGGCTTACGCAATGTAGGCCCTGGTGATTACGTAACGGCAGGGCAGGATCTTGTAACGTTATCCGATATTGAACAGATGAAAGTCGAATTCAGCTTACCTGAGACAGTATTGTCTCAAATTAAAAACGGCCAGAGCGTATCATTATTGGTTGCCGCATATCCAGACACCCCTTTCTCTGGTGAGATTTATGCGATATCCCCGACCATTGACCCGCGTAGCCACAGCGTCAAAGTGAAAGCGCGAATTGATAATGAAGCGGGACAATTACGCCCCGGGTTATTCGCGACTATCCAGGTTTCGCTTGGTTCAGACGATAATGCCCTCCTAGTTCCCGAAGAAGCCATCATTCCAAACAACAACACCTTTTTAGTGATGCGCATGGATGAAAACAACACCGTAGCGATGGCACCCGTGACATTAGGTGACCGGCAAAATGGGCAGGTCCAGATTCTAACCGGTTTACAAGCAGGTGATGTGATTGTAACCGCAGGACACATGAAACTACGTCCGGGTATGCCGATTACTCCTTTGTTTCCAAAACCCCAAAAAACGGCTCAACAGGAAGGCTAATAGCTCATGGTTTTATCTGATATAAGCATAAGGCGACCCGTACTGGCCATTGTGATGAGCCTGCTACTCTTGCTATTGGGTGTTATTTCTTACGACCGCCTGACCGTGCGGGAATACCCAAAAATTGATGTCCCCGTCATTACGGTAGAAACCAATTATGCCGGCGCCAGTGCATCGATTATCGAGACACAGGTAACGCAAATAATAGAAGACTCTCTTTCAGGTATTGAAGGCATAGATTTCATGACCTCCATAAGCCGGTCTGAGAAGAGTCAGATTACGATCAACTTTAAACTGGATAGAGATCCGGATGCGGCGGCAAGCGATGTTCGCGACCGCGTTGGACGTGTACGTGGCGCCCTACCCGATGATATTGATGAACCGATTGTTGCAAAATCAGAAGCGGATGCACAACCTATTATCTGGCTGGCATTTTCCTCTGACCGTCACTCACCTATGGAAGTATCTGATTTCGCAGACCGTCGCGTCAAAGATCCTTTACAAACGATTCAAGGCGTCGCCAGTGTTCGGATTGTGGGTGAGCGACGTTACTCTATGCGCATATGGCTCGATCCAGACCGCTTAACCTCATACAGCCTGACACCAGGTGATATTGAAACAGCACTGCGGGCGCAGAATCTGGAAGTGCCTGCAGGCCGCATAGAAAGTACGGAACGCGAATTCAGTGTACTAACCAACAGTGACCTGAATACCATTGCCCAATTTGAATCCGTTATTATTCGTAATGATGACAGCTATCCTATTCGCATTAAAGATGTTGCTCGCGTAGAGATCGCGCCTGAATCTGAGCGCATCATTGGCCGCTTTAAAGGCAAGAATGCTGTCGCTATGGGCGTGATTAAACAATCAACGGCTAACCCACTGGATGTATCCAACGGTGTGAAAGCCGAAATGGAACGGATCAAACAGATTCTGCCTGAAGGCATGCAAGTTAATATTGCCTATGATTCTTCTATATTTATCCAGGCATCCATCGACTCCGTTTTCACTACGCTGATCGAAGCCGGCATTCTGGTTATTATTGTTATCTTCTTTTTCTTAAGAAACCTGCGGGCTACGTTAATCCCAATAGTGACCATCCCTTTATCGCTGATTGGTGCTTTTTCCATCATGTATGCGCTCGACTACTCGGTAAACACACTAACCTTGCTCGCTATGGTTCTCGCGATCGGGCTGGTTGTCGATGATGCGATCATCATGCTGGAAAACATCTACCGGCATGTAGAAGAAGGTATGTCTCCGATTAAAGCCGCCTTCATCGGTAGCCGTGAAGTTGGTTTTGCCATTGTGGCAACCACAATGACACTGGTTGCTGTCTATGTTCCTGTCGCCATGACTCCGGGCAGGACAGGAAAACTCTTTACCGAGTTTTCTATGACACTGGCAGGCGCTGTACTCATTTCGGGTTTTATTGCCTTGAGTCTATCGCCCATGATGAGCTCTCGCATGCTAAAGCATGACAAGAAACATTCTTTTGTATTTAACCTGATAGAAAGCTTTTTAAACGCTATTACCCAGGGCTACCAACGCTTACTCGGACTGTTACTACGCTATAGCTTCGTCGCAGTAATCATAATGATTGGTAGCACTTATGGCGCATGGTATTTTTATGATCAACTGCCAAAAGAACTAGCACCCGTAGAAGACCGCGGCACGATAATGACATTCTCAATCAACCCCGATGGCTCATCTGTTGATTATGTAAATCGCTACTCTAAAGGTGTTGAGCGCATCATTTCAACCGTCCCTGAACAGAACCGCTATTTCACCGTAGTAGGCTTCCCTTCTGAAACAAACTCATTGTCGTTTCTGGGACTAAAATCATGGGATGAGCGTAGCCGTAAACAACAAGAAATAGCCGCTGAACTCACACCTCAACTCTATGGTGGTGTCACAGGCAACATGTCATTTGCCATGAATATGCCTTCACTCGGCCAAAGTATTATTTCTCGCCCGGTTGAATTTATTATCAAATCTAATGGTACTTACGATGATTTGAAGATAATTACCGACAAGTTACTGGCAAAAGTCTACCAGAACCCAATGTTTGTTCAGCCTGACACCGATCTCAAGCTGAATAAACCTGAGCTACAGATCGATATAGACCGCAATAAAGCCTCCGAAACAGGCGTACCCGTTGAGCGAATTGGCCGCACGCTGGAAAGCTATGTTGCCGGTCGTAATGTCACTCGCTTTAAGAAAGATGGCGATCAATACGATGTGATCGTTCAGGTCGAAAAATCGCAACGCAACAACCCCGCCGACCTTTCTGAGCTATACGTTCGAAGTGACAACGGTGACATGATTCAGATGTCAAACTTGACGAATGTACGCGAGACGGTAGCGCCTCGCGAACTAAATCACTTCGATAAAGTTAAAGCGGTGAAACTACAAGCAATGCTAGCGCCTGGTTTTAGTATTGGTGAAGCACTCACATTCCTTGAAAGCACACTGCAAGAAGTTGCACCTGAGGCCAGCGCTGACTATGGCGGGCAGTCACGCGAGTTCAAAGACTCAAGCGACGGATTGCAAACAACCTTCATTCTGGCACTGGTTTTTATATTCTTAATTCTTGCAGCCCAGTTCGAAAGCTTTAAAAATCCGTTTATAATTTTGCTTTCAGTGCCACCTGCTATTTGTGGCGCACTTTTTGCTCTTTATTACTCTGGGGGATCTATCAGTATTTATAGTCAGATAGGCATCATCACCCTGATTGGCTTGATTGCTAAACATGGTATCCTAATCGTAGAATTTGCGAATCAGCTACAAGAACAAGGCTATCAAGTCCGTGATGCCGTTATGAAATCTGCAACTTTGCGATTACGTCCTATACTAATGACAACCGGCGCCATGGTACTGGGAACACTGCCATTAGCATGGGCCACAGGTGCAGGTGCAGAATCGCGCCAACAGATAGGCTGGATTATTGTGGGGGGAATGCTCTTCGGTACGTTAATGACGCTATTTGTCATACCTACTGTATACAACTTCCTGGGTAAACGCCGCCCAAATACTATTGAACAAGAATATGCCGAATCTCGACAGTAAGGACTAGCTTAATGAAATTTATATCATACGCCATTCGTGCGGCCATGTTTGCCGGATTATGTAGCTCAGCAACACTTGTCAGTGCTGGATCACTTCAAGAGATCTATTACAAAGCACTCGACAACGATGCACAACTGAAAATTGCTGAAGCAACGTACCGTGTTAACAAAGAGGCCTTGCCTCAGGCGCGCGGCGGATTGCTACCGAACATCGTTGCAACAGCTAACACCAGCTACACTGATTCGGATAGCACATCGTTTAATAACCACGGCTACACTGTCAGCCTGGTTCAGCCTGTATTCTCAGCGGCTCGCTGGTTCACTTATCAGCAGGGAGAAACACTGGACGAACAGGCACAGTTACGTTTTGATCTGGCACAACAGAATCTTATTCTTCAATCGATAGATACGTATCTGAATGTGTTACGTGCCAAAAGCAATCTGGAAACCGCCGAATCTCAGGAACGCGCCATCAAACGTCGTTTGGATCAGGTGAATGCTCAATTTGAAGTGGGCCTGATTGCGATTACCGATGTGCATGAGGCGCAAGCCTCTTATGATAATGCCAGAGTCAGTCTGATCGAAGCGGAAGGGGCACTCGACAACAGTTATGAAGCACTGGAACGTCTGACAGGTGAAACCATCACCCAAACAGATCTCCTCAGTCCGGAGTACCCTATTCAGGAAGTATCACCTGCGGATCCTGACAGTTGGTTAACAAAAGCGCTGACTGGAAACATCGGATTACAACTGGTTAAATCAGACATTGAAGTTGCGCGAAAAAGCGCTCAAATTGCGAAGTCAGGACATCTGCCGACCCTCGACCTTAATGCCACATATGATCAGGATAAGGGAACATCCACCAGCAATGACTGGACCGAAAGTAAGATTATTGGCCTAAGCTTTAGCCTACCACTTTATCAAGGCGGTTCGACCAGCTCCAGAACCCGTCAGGCATACGCTCAGATGGATGTCTCGATGCAAACCTATGAAGACACTGAGCGCGCTGTTAAGCAAGCGACACGTAGTTTATTACGTAATGTTAAAACTAACGTACTCAGCGTTTTCGCCCGCCAGCAAAGCATTATCTCCAGCCAGGCAGCTCTGGATGCCACCAGTGAAGGCTTTGCGGTAGGAACACGAAACGTTGTTGATGTGCTGGCAGCGGAACAAGCTCTGTATGCCGCAAAACGTGACTACGCTAATGCCCGATTTGACTATGTGCTTAACCTATTCACCTTTAAACAACAAATAGGCACACTCAGCCCTGAAGACCTGACAAGTTTAGACAACTGGCTCATCATTCAAGGGTAAGCTTCACAACAGAAGGTTCAATAAAACAGGATCCATAAAAAAGCCCGGGAAATGAAGTGACCCCATAAAATCGGGCTTTTTTATATCCGGGCTTTTATAAACGGGCTTTAGATGTAAGCTCAATGTCAACAAGACAGCGCGTAACAGACGATCAGCCCGCCCTAGCCTTAGTGGATAATCGGATTATCATCGTCACCCTCAGGCAGAATGATATGACCTGCTCCATCCTGCGCTAATGCACCTTTTTCTTCGGCCAGTTCTAATAACTGATCCAATAAAATATGTGTCAAATGCCCACTAATAATAATGCCCGCCGGCGGATCCCCTTCAAATAACTCTTCATCGACCATTTCATCCGGCCTCAGCCCAAGCAGCAGTGGGTTCTCGGCAATTAAGGGCGCGATATCTTCAGGTGAAAAAATGGCGTAGTTCCCGGATACCTGAAGCGCTAACTGATAAGCATCGTGCACTTCGCTATCTAACAGCTCAAGAAACTCACTCTCGGCAGCCTGAAAAATCTTGGTTAACAGACTAGCACCCTTTTTGCTGAGATTTTTTGTAGCGGTAGCAGACTGACTATAGTCAGCAGTCACTGCATAATTACGATGCGGATTCAACTCAGCTTCTTCAACCAGAATGTGCCCATCTTTATCAACATCCAGCCATTTATTGCCAACCGCCAGCGCCAACAGGCTTTCTAATGCAGCCATAACAATATTACTACTGATAATCGCACCCACCGCGGGATTATCTCTTTCCTTTGGATCTGCAATTAAATCACTCGCTCTGGTTGCCAGCAAGGTTGGATCTTCACTGACAATTCGCGCTAAAAGATCAGTATCCAGGTAGAGCTTTTCATGACATAACTTTTCTGCTGTCAAAAATGGCTGAGCAAAATGACTAGCATCCATTCGTTGTAGATACTCTTTACGAACAAGCTCCAGAATATCGCTCAGTGTTTGGCTCATGCAGACTTCTCAAAATAGTAAATGGTCTTAATGTCATTGAATCACAACCAGCGGACGAAGTTTAGTCACATCATTCGCTTGCAGACTACTAGTAGTGAATAACAATAGAATCAATGAAGGGAAAATCAGTGAATAGTGATACCGATAGGTGATACCGCGTGTTTTAGCTGATCAAAACCTTCGCGCAGTTCCGACAATGGCCTCAGATGAAAATCAACCGGATCTTCAGGAAGCTCCAGCCAATCCAGCGACCAGACGCGGGTCATCAGCTCAAACTCACCGATCAACGCATCCAGAAAAATCATCACTGCCTCTACTCTCGGATCAATATCCAGCATAAATGAAACATCATGCATATAGATGGTAAGGTGAAGCTTATTCTCGATGGAATGCAAAGAATACCAATAATCGGACAGCTCACAGACTTCATCTGCCACATTGATATAGTTTGGAATGGGATCATAACGATGATTGAAAGCCGTAAAGCGAATACCATTCAGAGCCGGTGCGGCGCCTACCAAGCTCAATACTGAGTGAATCGACTCAGGGTAACCATCACAACCGAAAATCATTTCGACAGGCCCATCATCTTCATCACGTTCAAAATGGAATGTGAGGTTTTCATCAATTTTATGTAAGGTGCTGCGGTACTCAGACAGCAAGCTATCCGCATCAAACTGATTATCCTGGCGACTACTTAGCAGCTGATCGATGGTCAACTCCAGTTGCTGCCAGAAATCTTCTATACTTTTCTTATGATGCTGCATCATCAGGTACGAGGCACCACTACGCCAGTCTGTCCCTGATATTTACCGTTACGGTCACGATAAGATGTTTCACATACTTCATCGGCACCGAGAAACAACATCTGAGCAATACCTTCATTAGCGTATATTTTGGCAGGCAATGGGGTTGTGTTAGAAAACTCCAACGTGACATGCCCTTCCCACTCAGGCTCTAAGGGCGTGACATTAACGATAATACCACAGCGCGCATAGGTGCTTTTACCTAAACAGATAGTCAACACATCACGTGGGATTTTGAAATACTCAACCGTACGCGCCAAAGCAAATGAATTTGGCGGGATAATACAGACATCCGACTGTACATCGACGAAGCTGCCCTCATCAAAATCTTTAGGGTCAACAATGGTAGAGTTGATGTTCGTAAAGATTTTAAACTCATTTGCACAACGAACATCATAGCCATAGCTTGAGGTGCCATAAGAGACAATACCGCCGTTTGCAGAAGTACGAACCTGTTGAGATTCGAAAGGAGAGATCATCTCATGTTCCTGCGCCATACGGCGAATCCAGCTATCTGATTTAATGCCCATCACACCTTCCGCAAAATAAAAAATTAAAGCGGCCAATTATAGTATTTTTCAGACAAAAAAGCCGCATTTATCTGATAGAAAATACGGCTAAGGGGTTATTGATTCAAGTCAGCGCTTAATCTTCAACAATATTGATCTGCGGAACTTTTGCAGCACTACCTGATTGGCGCTCAACTTTACTCATCAGCTGTTTTGCGATATCACCATAGATCAGTGAAACAGCCCCATCCGGATCTGCGGCAACCGTCGGATTTCCGGAATCAGCCTGCTGGCAGATTTCCAGCGTCAACGGCAAACAGCCCAGCAATTCAGTATCGTAGTCACGCGCAATACGCTCCCCGCCGCCCGCACCGAAAATATGCTCCTCATGCCCACACTGACTGCAGATATGCGTGCTCATATTCTCCACGATACCCAATACAGGAATATCCACTTTACGGAACATTTCGATACCCCTTTTAGCATCCAGCAAAGCAATATCCTGAGGCGTCGTGACAATCACTGCACCATCAACCGCTACTTTCTGCGCCAATGTCAGCTGTATGTCGCCGGTTCCGGGCGGCATATCGATCAACAGGAAATCAAGATTTTCCCATTGCGTCTGAGTCACCAACTGCTGCAAGGCACCACTTGCCATCGGGCCACGCCATACCATCGGTGTATTTTCATCAATCATAAGACTGATAGACATCACCTGCAGGCCATGCACAATCACAGGCTTCATACCATTGTCACCGACAGGTTGAGGCCGGGTGCCGGAAGGTATTCCCAGCATCATACCCTGACTTGGGCCATAGATATCGGCATCCAATACCCCGACCTTCATACCTTGAGCTTGTAAGGCCAATGCCAGATTCGCTGTCGTCGTTGATTTACCGACGCCGCCTTTACCGGACGCAATGGCGATGATGTATTTTACCCCTGATAAACCCGAAGCTTTTGCCGGTGCTTGCATTATTCTCTCCACTGTAAAACGGCTTGATCGCTAATAACCAAGTAATCTAGTCAGTTATTATGCATAGATTTGGATGGCTTGCCTACCCGTTATATCCATCCACTGAATGATATTTGCGGTACACAGGGTAAGTCTGAATCACACCAACCAACGCCAATACTCCGAGTCCATAGAGTAACCAGGTCTCATTCCATTGCAGCAACGAAAATATGACGGTTAAAATCAACCCTGAGAACATCGCTATATTCTGAATAAAGTTATTACCTGCCAGCACCTTACCCATCTTGTCTTGTGGGGCATAAAATTGAACCAAGGCATTTAACGGGATCGTCATTAACGCGCCACTCACGCCAATCAATAAAAAGTCAGCGGCCGCCCAAGCCAAAGAGCTTACATACGGTAATGCAATAACACCCAGCGCAACACCGACGGCACCCACAGGAATCAGTCCTCTGTTAATACGGTGTGGCGACAACTTTCCGACCAGCACAGCCCCCAGCATAATACCGATGCCAGCGAGCGCCATGGCACCCTGAATGACAAACGTATTGTTCTGCTGCAATGTGACTTCGGCAAAAGAGGGAAAAACCGCCAGCATAATCTGACTGATGGTCCAGAATACCGATAAACCCACTATCGATTGAATGATCGGCTTAGAGTGGATAATCAATCGTAAATTTTGTTTCAGGAGTTTTGCACTACGATAAGCCGGCCAGTCAAATGAAACCTCCGTGCGCGCCGTATGCTGATCTGGTAAACGCTGTGTTAATGCCGCTTGCAGTATCGCAGCAGCTACCAACACCCAGCCTAATGGAGCAATATACTGCAAGATAAGAGCGGGATCAGTACCGGCAACCAGCAAACCAGAAAGCAGTGTTTCGAAAAGCAACGAAAACACAACAATACCCGACAAAATAGCGACCATCGTCGCCGATTGTATCCAGGCATTACCTGCAGCCAAATCGTCAACGCCGACCAACTCCCGAATAAATCCATACTTAGCCGGCGAATACAGCGAACTTTGCAACGCTAAAAATAACGTCATGGCGAACGCTACTTCAAACCAGCCCTGATAATAACTCAAGGTGATCAATAACGTGATAACGATAGCAATCCGGGCCGACCAACGCATCACGGCGGGTTTAGAAAAACGATCTGATAGATAACCCGCCGGTGAAAAAAGAAGAACGAATGGCAATAAAATCAGGGCATTAACAATGGCGGTTAAAACAATCTGCTCAGAACCGTCAAATGACTTGAACAATGTATTCTGAACAATAATTTTATGACCCAGATCGATAAATGCGTTGATAAAGGCAATGCCGACAAACGCCACAAAGCCTTTTATTTTCAACAATGCCAGCATGTAAGCCTCCTCCTAAGAAAAGATCAGTAGAGACATTTGCACGATTGCGTTTTTACCTTGCCAGAAATCAAAATTTCGGCTCGTGCCAAGGTCTCAGTAAACACTTCTAACCATTATCTGCCAAGGACGTGCTTAACTCCCAGTTAATATCAGCTAACTCCCAGTTAACTATCATCTAACTATCAGCATTGGCTTATTTACGGGTCAGATATACACCGCATTCCAAATGATGCGTGTAAGGGAATTGATCAAATACAGCAAACCGCTCTACTTTATGCGTTGCAGTAATTATTTTCAGATTCTCACGCAGAGTGTCCGGGTTACAGCTGATATAGACAATATGTTCATATTCAGTGACTTGAGCAACGGTTTCATCATCTAATCCAGAACGTGGAGGGTCTACCAACACCGTCGAAAACTGGCAGCTGCCAAGATCCAGCCCTTCCACCTTACGTGTCTCTTTTTTACCCTGCAGCACCAGAGTCAAGTCTTCTGAAGGCATACGCAGCACATCCAGATTAGTGATCCCATTCACTTCAATATTGTATTCTGCCGCTCGCACCGACGTTTTAGAAATCTCCGTGGCTACCACACGTTTGAAATTTTGCGCCAAAGGCATGGTAAAAGTGCCGCTGCCGCAATAAAACTCGACCAGATCTCCACCGGCATCCTTGGTAACATCCAGTGCCCAGCGGATCATATCCTTGCACACCTCACCATTGGGCTGCGTAAAGCTGTTTTCTACTTGTTTGTACTCGTAAACCCGCCCATTGATATCGAGCTTTTCAATCACAAAATCACGCTCAATGATGAGCTTTTTCTTTCTCGAACGACCCACCACATCAATAGAAAAACGCTCCCTGAGTGTCTGAACCTGCTGTGCCCACGCGTCATCTATCGGACGGTGATATAACAAGCTGACCAGTAGCTCGCCTGACAGGGTACTGAGAAAATCTACCTGAAATAATTTAAACCGCAGGGCTGGATTTTCTTTAATAACGTCAATCAGCTCAAACATGACATCCCGAATACGTGGAGCAACCATTTCACAGGTATCAACCCGTATCGGGTTGCGATTGTCCCCTGGCTCAAACATCACGTAATAAAGATCATCACCTTCGTGCCACACTCTGAATTCAGCGCGCAAGCGGTAATTGGTCTTCGGCGAAGCGAAAACCTCTACATCAGGAATCACAAAGTCGACAAAACTATCGCGCACACCTGCAACCTTTTCGGCCAACAATTGATCATAGCGTTCGGGTTGAATATCAGATAGCGCCATTAAAAACCTCGTCACTCTTTATAGAAGGGAGAATACTAACAGAGCGACGCATTTTATCAGTGGCGCAAGACAGGTCAATGAAAAAGAAAAAAGAGGCTCATAGCCTAATGCTGTTCACTTAAGGATTGAATTTGATTGAATAGCCCTAGAAAATCCGATTAAGCTTTTTTCTTAATCGGATTTTTTTGTGTCTATTCAGCAGTTACTTCTCAGCATCGATGAACTCCATTCATTCTCAAATCACTCGACCTTCACCCAGAATATTCCTGTTGAATGGATCGAATCCGCATTAACCCTTTCTTCAAAAGCTAGCATCAGGCGGCGACGCTTACCTGAAGATCAAGTTCTTTGGCTAGTATTAGGTATGGCTCTTTTTCGAAATGAGGCGATCGAAGAAGTAGCTAGACGCTTAAATATTTGTTCGGAAGGATTAGCATCAGAGCAGCTCCTTGCCAAGAGTGGCGTATCTCAAGCCAGGCAGCGCCTTGGTTCTGATCCTATGCACTGGCTTTTCCAGCGTACAGGTGAACATTGGGCCAATGAGCGATTTGCTCAGGATGATTGGCAAGGGCTGCAAGTATTGGCTATTGATGGTGTCGTTTTTCGCACCCCGGACACTCCAGAGTTACGAGAACACTTCGGTAGCGCCAGCAATACAACAGTCAAGCAAAGCGCCTATCCGTTATTGCGTTGTGTCGCTCTGATGAATACTCATTCTCACATTATTCTAGATGCTCAGGTTGGAAGTTATCGGAAAGCTGAAACACCATTAGCTGAAGTCATGTTAGATAAGATTCCTGATCGCAGTATCACACTCTTAGACCGAAATTTTTGGAGTGCCAATCTCATGCACACATTGATGAACGGGGGGAATGAGCGACACTGGTTAATCCCCAAACGTAGCAATACTATGTATGAGGTCATTGAAGAATACGGAGACGGCGATGCATTATGGCGTATGAAAGTCTCCCCACAAGCTCGCAAGAAGAACCCCAATCTGCCCGAATACTGGGATGTACGAGCCATAACCTATGACGTTCAGGGTAAAGCTAAGACAGTACTGACATCACTCCCCATCAGCGACTACCCAGCTGACCAGATTGCTCAGCTGTATCATCAGCGCTGGGAAATTGAGCTTGGATTTCGTGACATCAAATCTTCCATGCTCAGTAACGCCATTACGTTGCGCAGTAAGAAAGTCGATTTAATCTACCAAGAAATGTGGGGGATGTTACTGGCATACAACATCGTGCGCCGAGAGGCTAGTCATGCGGCTGCATCACATGGTCAACGAGCGAGCGATGTGCGTTTTAAAATGGCGTTTACTTACATTGCTTCTAACTTGATCGTGATGGCAGCAGCAAAGCCAGAATCGAAGACAGGAATGCGCCTTAAGGAGCTAAGGTCTGGGGTGTGTAATTTGTTTTTGGAGCGAAAGAAAGCGAGGCCTAGTAGGCCTCGCTTGGTAAAGCAATCAAAGACGAGATATCCGGTATCTCGTAATGCTGTTTTGCTTAAGTGAGCAGTATTAGGCCAAGGGGCCGCCTTTTTTATAGCCGCTGACCGTGATTAACACATCTATCTATGGTAAAAACAGCCCATAGTTTTATATTGCCAGCTTTATTCAGCGAACTTTTCAGTAACAGCAGGATCTCCAATGACACCAGAATTTTTTGTTTCTCAACTTACGTCTCAACTTGCTTCCCAACCATCTTCTCAGCAATCTTCAGAAGCCGTTTCACAATCCGGCACAGCAAAGCCAATCGACTTTGAAGACACTATGGGCGTCATCAATGACCACTTCCATTATGTGCCCACCGCGTTTACCAACGGTGTGAGTGACATAAGTGTATCCAATGAGGCGGGACAAAATGAAGGATCATGCAAGATTTTTGCTTTTGCACAAATTTTACAGCTGAGCGAGGAACAAACACTACGCTGCTTTGGGCGATTTTATCAGGATGTTATAAACACCCCTGACGGCAATGATCACGCAAACATCCGTAACTTTATGCGTGATGGCTGGAAAGGTATTCATTTTGAAGGACAGGCGCTTAAGCGAAAGTAAACACCTGCTTTATCTCCGACTTGCTTTCAGGCGAGTCGGTCATCTGCAACTTTATAGTGTGGATCTTCTATCAAGTTCACCTCAACAAGGCTACCTGCTTTTTCAAGCAAAGCGGTGCATTCCTGGCTCAAATGGCGTAAATGCAGATTTTTACCTGCTGCCAGGTAACGCTCTGCAACGGCATCAATCGCCTCAATACCCGAGTGATCCATTACACGCGAATCCTTAAAATCGATGATCACATCGTCTGGATCACTTTTAGGTGTAAAGTTATCCCGAAAGCTTTGTGCCGAAGCAAAGAACAGTGGGCCATGAGAAAGATAAACTTTTGTTTTACCCTCATCTTCAGTCCACGTCTCAAACTCAACATGTTTAGCGTGTTTCCAGGCAAACATAAGGGCAGACATAATAACGCCCACAACAACAGCAATCGCCAGGTCACTTATTACCGTCACGACAGTTACCGTTAGCACCACCATCAAGTCAGCTTTTGGAACCTTGCCCCATAAGCGTAAGCTGGCCCATTCAAAAGTCGCAATAACAACAATAAACATCACGCCAACCAGGGCAGCAACCGGAATCATTTCAATCAGACTTGCGCCCACTAAAATAAAAGCCAGCAAGAAAAGAGCTGCTGATATACCCGACGCACGTCCACGCCCCCCCGAATTGATATTGATCATACTCTGGCCAATCATGGCACAACCGCCCATTCCGCCAAAGAAGCCGGTCACAACGTTAGCAACCCCCTGCCCCATACACTCTTTGTTACTCCGCCCACGGGTTTCTGTAACTTCGTCAATCAAAGTGAGTGTTAACAACGATTCAATCAAGCCGATAGCCGCCAAAATGACCGCATAAGGAAGAATGATATAAAAAGTTTCAAACGTCAGAGGCACGCTTGGAATACTAAAGGCCGGTAAACCACCGGCAATGGTTGCATACGGATCACCGGTCATGTTGATCAAAACATCTTGTACCGTACGGGTATTCAGATCGAGGAAAATAACCAGTAACGTCACAACAAGAATAGCAGCTAATGATGAGGGAATAGCACGGGTTAATTTGGGTAAAAAGTGGATAATAGCCATCGTCAGAACAACCAGTCCCAACATCATTCCCATTTCCCCGCTTGGTAACCAGTGCAGTTCACCGACGTCATCGGTAAACTTAAACTGTTTCATTTGTGCCAGAAAAATCACAATAGCCAAGCCATTTACAAAGCCTAACATCACCGGATGCGGTACCAGTCGAATAAACTTCCCTAAGCGGAAAACCCCCGCTAAGAGCTGAAACACTCCCATTAATACAACCGTGGCAAACAGATACTCAACCCCATGCTGAGCGACCAAACTCACCATCACGACGGCTAAGGCGCCCGTTGCACCCGAAATCATCCCTGGCCGCCCACCAATCGCAGCGGTAATCAAACCCACCATGAAAGCAGCATAAAGTCCTACTAAGGGCTCAACACCGGCAACAAATGCGAATGCTACCGCCTCAGGCACCAACGCCAAAGAGACCGTCAGTCCGGAAAGGAGATCGTTTTTCATACTTTGAGTTTTAACAACGAGCAATTGAAACATTCATGGCCTCGATTGAATTTTTTGCAAAACACACTAAAAAGCTGCGAACGTTAGCAGAAAAGCATATAACTATCAGGAAAGCCTCCTATCAACAAGCCTGATAACAGCTACTCTACTTATGCACTCAGCTCATACACCTGGCTCAGTCCGTCTGCTTAATGAGCAGACACAGGCATATTTAATGCCCAGTTGTAGTTCTCAGACCACGCTGGCTCATCAGTTTAGCTCTCAAGTGATCCAACTCGTGTTGTGAAAGATCGAAGGCCAACTGGCGCAACTCATTACTAATATGCGCATGATAAAACGTTTGCATGCTCGCCAAATTCCGCCAGGCGGGTGGCATATCACTGATACGACTGACCATGCCACCTGCCGGATCATCAACCATATATTTAATAAGACCCACGCCACTCAGTAGTAACCGTGAAAGGCACATAGGGCAGGGCTCAAGAGACACCAGCAGTTTTAATTGGTCAGCAGGGTATTGATTCCTGAAATCCGCTTCATACGTATCGATGATTCGCATCTCGGCATGCCCTGCTGAACAAAACTGTTCTGAAAAAACCTGATTATGCGCTTCAACCAATACATTACCTGACGCATCTAACAACACCGCAGCTACCCCGTAATTACCGCACTGCAATGCTTTGAGTGCCAACTGACAACAACGCAAACCCACGGCATCATCCCTATACTCAGGATTAAGCGCATAATCATTAACACGTTGCACCAATGCAGAGAGTTTCATAGCGGATGACTCCTCAGTTGATGACCATTACTGGATGGCCGGTTTTTGTCATCAGTGCTCACCTTAGGGCTGAATGCTTAAGGCCATAATGACAATTGCTGTAGGGCTTCTGTTTCCCTGTTATCAAGGCGAAAACCTAACCCCAGCAGCCTGACGGGTTTGTTGCCCCTTTGGTATCCTTGTTTCATTAGTCCTGAATATAATGACTCATCATGGACAGTGGAACGATGTTCAATCGTCGTTTGAGTAAAATCATTAAACTTGAGTTTAACAAATATTCCCTGAATGGCACGGTCTCCTGGCAGTTGGCTGAAGCGCCGTTGCAATTCCAGATACAGCTCAGGGATGTGAGAGAGACTTTCTTCTATTGTTTTTAAGTCCTTAGAAAACGTGTGCTCGACACTGATCGATTTTCGTACTCGCTGAGTGACAACTGCTCTATTATCCACCCCTCGACTGAGCTCAAATAAGCGCTCTCCGAAACGGCCAAAGTGCTCTGCCAAATGCACTCTGCTTAATTTTTTTAAATCAGCACAGGTTGTAACACCCATTACTTCAAGCTTTTCTGCCGTTTTGCTACCCACACCATGAAGTTTTTTAACCGCCAGGTTTTCAACAAACTCTTCTACCTGATCAGGCCGTATAACACACAAACCATCTGGTTTATTCCAGTCACTCGCCACCTTTGCTAAAAATTTATTGGGTGCAACACCTGCGGAAATAGTAATACCCGTCACTTCAGATACCCTGCACCTCAACATTTCAGCTATGCGGGTAGCACTCCCCTGAAATAGCTCACTATCAGACACATCCAGATATGCTTCGTCTAACGACAATGGCTCAATGTTATCGGTAACCTCGCGATAAATCTGCATGATCTGCCGTGAAACCTGCCGATACTTTTCCATTTGCCCCGGGATAACGGTTAGCGTGGGGCAGAGCTTTAATGCATAAGCTGTCGCCATAGCAGAACGCACACCAAACGCTCTGGCTTTATAATTACAGGTTGCGATCACCCCTCGTCTATCCGAACGTCCGCCAACCGCCAACGGAATATCACGATATTCCGGGTTATCTCGCATCTCCACAGCTGCAAAAAAACAGTCGCAATCACAATGAATAATTTTTCGCATAACAAAACCAAAAAAACTGTATATAAATCCAGTATAACTAACAATTTCATCACAGCCTAGCTGCCAACACCTTCTGTTAATCACCACTGCAACTGCTTTGATATACCGGCAACGTCACACGTTTGTCATTTTTTCGTCAATTCTTTGCCACATAACTGCCATATTCTTCATAACAAATCAGTTTCACAACAGGACTACATAGTGATTAACGTAGAACAGGTATTAACTCAACAATACCCTGCTTTTTCTGAAAAACCGGCGTCCTTTCGTCGCTCTGCTATTTTTTGCTTACGCCACTTGGTGCATGAAAATGAGATCAATCACTTTCTTACTGAAAATAATGGAGCAACAGGTTTTGAGTTTGTCGATAAAGTTCTGGACTATTTCAACTTCAGCTACAGCCTCAGCCATAATGACCGGATGAATATCCCATCCTCGGGAAGAGTCGTTATTATTGCTAACCACCCCTTAGGCGCATTAGATGGGCTGGCACTATTAAAACTGGTAGGAGAGGTTCGTCGCGACGTACGTATTATCGCTAATGATGTCCTGAACAATGTTGAGCAATTAAGTAGTCTGTTTTTACCTGTCGATAATCTGGGCAGGAGCACTCGTAAGCGGGATATTGAACGCATCGTCAACTCACTCAAAAAAGAAGAAGCAGTCATTGTTTTTCCAGCCGGTGAAGTGTCACGAGCAGGCATGACGGGTATTAAAGACGGCAAATGGAATAGCGGTTTCCTGCGTTTTGCCCGTAAAGCAAATGCTCCGGTTTTACCCATTTATCTGGGCGGCAAGAATTCATCTTTATTTTACGGTATGTCATACATCAACAAGTCTTTATCCGCCCTGCTCCTGGCCAGAGAGATGTTTAATAAAAAATCGGTCACCATTCCGGTACGTATTGGCCAAGCTATCCCTTTCAGTCATATTGAAGCCGTTCCACTTTCAACGTCTGAAAAAACAAAATTACTGCGTAAACATCTTTATCGTATCGCTAAACGTAAAAGTCCATTATTTGTTACCGAAAAAACCATAGCTCATCCTCAAGACAGACGCGCACTGAAGCAAGAATTGAAAGAAGCGGAATTGCTCGGTGAAACCGCAGACGGTAAAAAGATATACTTGTTTGATTACCAATCAGACTCTGTAGTGATGCAGGAAGTTGGGCGGCTGCGTGAGATCTCCTTTCGCTGTGTCGGCGAAGGCACCGGCGAAAACAAAGATTTAGATAATTATGATCGCTATTATCGTCACCTCATTCTGTGGGACGAAGATGACCTCGAAATCGCCGGTGCCTACCGGCTGGCAGAGGCACACAAACTAATCCATGACGAACACTGCCCCCTATACAGTGAAACATTGTTCCAATACAGCGACACGATGAAACCCTATTTTGAACAAGGTATAGAGTTAGGCAGAAGTTTTGTTCAACCTCGCTATTGGGGCCGACGCAGCCTCGATTACCTCTGGTACGGCATTGGCGCCTATTTGAAAAATCATCCGCAAGTTCGCTATATGTTCGGGCCAGTCAGCCTAAGCAACAGCTATCCAAAACCAGCTAAAGATATGCTGATCTGGTTTTATCAACATTATTTTTCGAATGAGAGTCAGTTAGCAACAGCAAAAATGCCTTACAGACTATCCCGTGATGAAAACACTAACATACGTGCGTTATTTAGTGGCAAAGACTATAAAGCTGATTTTAAAATACTCAAAGAACAGCTTGATTACATGGGAGTATCCGTCCCTACTCTGTATAAGCAATACAGCGAACTCTGCACACCTGGAGGGGTTTGTTTTATGGATTTCAGCGTTGACGCTGATTTCAACTATTGTGTTGATGGTTTAGTTATGGTCGATATGCACTACGTCAAAGAAAACAAATATCAACGTTACGTAGGAATACAAAAACCAGTATAACTCAATGGATACCCCCACAATAAAGCGCTTCCCTATGGCTGATTGTCACTATATTCTGTTATGACAATTTAGCCATTGAGTACGCTATGAGTCCTGTTGTTATCATCATTTTAGGAACCCTGCTGATAGCAGGAATGTTGTGGATGAAAACGGTACCGGCACATCGCAGAGGTGCTGTAGCTTTTAAAATACTGATTCTTTTATTAGTAGCTATCATCGTAATTCTGACAGTTACCGGGCGCCTTCCCTGGATGGGAGCCTTAGTAGCCGGCTTCTTCCTGCTATTGAAAAAGTACAGCGCCGTGTTAAGGGCAATCCCTTTTTTACGCTATATATTTGGTAATCGAAAAACAGCAAACACCCAGAAAAACAGCAGCAGCGGCTTTCAGATGACCCGGCAGGACGCGCTGAAAATTCTTGGTTTAGAGGAGGGCTGTACCTCAGAAGAGGTTATTCGGGCACACCGAAAACTCATGCAAAAGCTTCACCCTGATCACGGTGGTAATAGTTTCCTGGCCGCTCAAATTAATGAAGCCAGAGCATTGCTGTTAAAAGAATAACTATTCGGAACGCTTTAACTCAAAGCTCGCCCGCCCAAATTCAGGCGAAAATCCTTGCTGAACAAAACCGCCGGAGCGAGTCCGCTTAAACAGTAGAAAAGACTCCTGCTCCCGACCATCCTGCTGAGTAAAATGCAGTACCAATTTGTCGTTACTCTTCCACTGCCACTCTCCCTGCATCACAATAAGCGATTGCCCATTACGATAGTCCAGCAGCATATTGGCAACATTGTCTGTTAACAAATCAAGAACAACAAATGCCTCATTCTTACTTAATTCGTTACTATATCGTCCCAGCAAGGCACGATTTGTCAAATCACCGCGGCGCGCGCATCCATAAAAGAGATCACCGTCCAATGATAACTCAGCACTCCACCGATACCAGACATTCCCAACCCCCTTACAGGACTGATCCCGAACGACTAACCGAAATGAATGAGACTGGCCTCTGACGCTTTTAAGATCGCCCTGCCAAACGCCTTGTTGCCCCTCAAACTCATCAACTGAAAAATGTAAAGTGCGCAGGTTTTCATAAGACTGGATACGCACGCTATCCGTTAAAATATCGGTCAGCCATGAGGGCTCACTACCTTCAGCACGAAAACGGATACCCGACAGATCAATCCGGCACATCTGACTACCTCCGCCGGCGAGCATTACATCATCGACACGCCACACCAGATCAGTGCCCTGCTCTGCTTGCATTTCCATATAAACCGGAATGCCAACGCCGCGAAACTGCTCTGTAAACCTTTTAGCCAGCAGCCCTCGCGCATCATGCAACTTACGCCTTTCCTGACTATAGCAAGGGGTCATAACATAGCCAGCGACCTCTTTACTAACAATCCCTCTGACAAATTCAACCTGATCATTAGCGGGTTTAATTCCCAAAGAATCAACACAGCCGGAAAGAACAGTCGATACTAAAATAAAAAAAACAGAAAACTTATTTATCCTCTGCATAGTTGACGAAACCCTTTCTATGTACCATAAGTAAACTGTAAATATATAAAATGTATACTCACCGTAATTACCTCAGGACAGCATCTTAATGGCAAGACCAGCAGAATTTGATAGAAGCGAAGTTCTCATCAAAGCCATGGACGTGTTTTGGAGAACGGGGTATACCGCCACATCTGTGACTGATCTTGTCAATGCGACCCATCTTAAACCCGGCTCTTTATACGGCGCCTTTAAGAGCAAGCGGGGTTTGTTTCTTGAGGTTATCGATATTTACGCGAATCGCAGCTTAACACGCATCAGCGAATGCATGGAACAATCAGATTCAGATTCCTCGATCGATGCTATCAGCAATTTTTTCCTACGTTTTTGTCAGGACATTGAATGTGACAAAATCGGCAAAGGCTGCCTCATGGTAAATACCATGCTGGAACTAGCCACTGAAGATGATGAAATACGTGCGAAAATCACTCAATACCTCAATCGTATTGAGCATTGCTTTTATATTTCACTTGAAAACAGTCGCTTAAAAGGTGATCTCAAAATAGATACCGATTGCGATAGCCTGGCCAAAATGCTGATGACCGGCATATGGGGATTACGTGTAATGAGCACGACACGACCTGACCCCATGATATATTCAGTCATTGTCAGCCATCTGCTGTCTTCTCTGCATCAAGCGAGAGCCTAGCTGACTGAGGACTTAACAACACGGGTCTGGTGCGGCCAAGCCCGACGCAGGAAACGCTTTACCTTCGCCGCCGGAATCTTTTTATAATTTTCTGATGGATTGAAAATAACGCTATGCCCTCCTTCCACAAGGGCGGGACGCCTGTTCAGCAATCTGTGCGTTACCCGGCCTCAATGAGGAACCGCTCGCACAAGGCCTGAAAAATCTAACGCATTTCGAACAACTCCTGATGAAACCTCTCCCCGGCCATCCCGTTAGCAATAAGATCCTGCCGCAAACTCTGGCCAAAAGCTGAGGGGCCACAAAACCAGACGCTGGCATACTGCCATTCGGGAACACTTTCACGAATACGCTGACCGCTAAGACGCCCGTCTTTAGCACTGACCAGGATATGCAGATTAACACCGGCGGCTTTTGCATCCTCTTTGAGCTTCGCAATCGCCTTATCAGATAACTCCGCCGTTGGGTGGAACAGATCCACATGTTGCTTGCCAGGTGTGACTGCTAACTGCTTCATTCTGGCTACAAAAGGCGTTATACCAATACCTGCTCCGATCCATATCTGGCGCGGCTGTGCATCACTGAAGTCAAAGCACCCATAGGGCCCCTCCACGGTAACGGGTGTACCGACTTTAAGGTACTCACGTAAAGTTTTTGTATGATCTCCCAACTCTTTAGTAATAAATACAATCTGCTGATTCACAGAATCCCAGGCGGAAGCGATAGTATAAGGATGCGCGCCTTCATGCCGCTTAGATGAAACAAAAGCAAATTGTCCCGCTTTATGACCATTCCATCCCTTTTCTAAATTGATGGCTGTTTCCAATACCTGTAACTCAGGATAATATTCGATCGAAGCCACGGCTCCACGAACCTTGCGTGAGACACCAACCTGATTAAACAACACCAACGCAGCGGCATAACAGCCCACTAACATAAACAGCGCCAGCAGCATACCGACAGGTTGCATCCAGTAAGCAAAGTCCATCAACACCACGGAGTGGAAAACCAGCAGCAGATAAACAGGTGCCATCAACTTATGCGTTTTTTGGAAAAACCGGTAGGGTACCCATTTAATCAATGCTAACAAGATTAATAGCGCCGCCGCATAAAAAGTCCATTCGCCGACCGACTCCGCCAGCCCTCGCAAAGAACGCAACGTCGTTTCTAACCAGCTCAATGTTTCTTCAGGACGTCGACCCCGGTCAGGTTTACTCAACCAACCCCAGCCCACCATCCACTTTGTGCCTTTAGCGAACCACCAGTGCAGTACAGCAAACAGCAGCGCACTAATGCCGAGCCACTTATGCAGCCGATACATTTTATCCAGGCCGTTAAGGTATGGCTCAAGTATCACCGGACGCAGAGCAAGCAGCATTGCGATGCTCATTACACCCATCGCCAGCACACCACTATATTGAACGAATACCGCCCTGAAAGAGAAATAGGTCAGCGGTTGAGGTAAAAAAGTATCTGCCATCATCCACAGGCCAGTCAGCAATAATAACGAAGCAAGCAAGGTCAATTTAATGGGTTTCATCGTACCGTCCTTATTTTAAAACGAATAAGATGATACGCCTGAATGGCATGCCCATATAAGTAGATAAAATGTAAAGTTTTTTAAAGTTTGAATAGATGATGCCTGAGTTTATTGACGAAAAGATACCCAGCGAAAACGTAGCGGCAACCTGAACAACTGCAAAAAACCTTTTCCCTGCTCAGAGCCAGCCGTGTGCGCTTCAGCACCCGCTGCACAGCAGTATTTCATATGCCCGCGCCCTTCATCAACACGCTTGAATAGAGGTTATCTATAAACGTGCCTTGTTGGACTTCCTAAAAAAGTCTCCGATAAGAGACGCTGTATCTATCTGTTTTATAAGTACTATTTATCTAAAAACAAGCAACAGACTTTTATTAGAGACACTTTTTTACTATGCATTAACAATAAACGCTAAAAAAGTAAAAAATATAGCCTAACGTATTGAAATATATATATTTAAAAATACGGGCATGAAAATTGATACAGGTTTCACAGGAATATCATTTTTCAATGGAGATTTTTCAATGCGTTTATTACTGGCACTCACATTATCAATATTAATCAGCATACCTCTGGCAGTTGCAACCACCCAATCATCAGATGCAGACGTAAGTGAGTATCTTAATCCAGAAACCATTATGTTAAACCTTGATAATGATAAAGATGGACGTCTCAATTATCTGGAAGCTATGGCAGAGACAGAAATTGCTGATCGCTTCATGCAATTGGATCTTGATCAAAATGGCTTACTGAGCATGAATGAGCTAAATGCACCTAAAAAAATGAATGCCAGCCAGTTAAAAATATTACTAACCTTTGCGTCGCTTCAAACCATCTGAATAACATTCAAATCAAAAAATATCAGTACAATAGAAGCGAAAAAAGCAATTTTCCCACATTACACTTAACCTAAAGGGTAAAAGTAAGGATAATCAGCTCATCATTCGAAAAAGAGAATAAGGCAATATGATACTGTCCTCCTGGGTTTGGCAGCCGCGTTCCTTGAGACAATTGGTATTCATTGCCTTTTTTCTGATCATTAGTCCTATTGGTTATATGCTGTATAAAACCAGCAACGTGCTTGAAAACCAGCTGCAAGAGAGTTATCGCCAGACCCATATGGCACTGCAACTCAGCCAGCAAAACAATATGTTTGAACGCTTAGCAGAAGATATTGTCCGCTCAGCCACTCAATTTCGTATTGTTGAACTTCCTGCAATTAAAGAACGTCTGGATGAGCAGATTGAAAATTTTAACAATCAGTTATCCATTCAAATGTTCCTCGCCGAACAGAGTCAACATAGACAGCGTTTTGAGAAGCTTTTTTTAGCCGTTCAAACCAATCCTTTAGATGAAAGCATTGATACGCTGCCACAACTAGCCCGCGACCAGGCAGAAGAAAGCTACAAGAAAATGGAAGCAGAGCTGAACAGTCTGCAAGAAAAGGCACGCCTCAACCGACAAGCGCTCTGGTGGCAAACCTCATTACTGGTGTTAGCCACTCTCGGATTAATGCTGTTTTTCTCAACAGCGATTACCCGACCAATCGCTGAACTCATCAGCCGTATTCAGGCCATCGGACGCCGCGAGGATTTACCTGCCGCCCCTATTCGCGGACCGATGGAAATTGTGACACTGAATAATAAAATTCTCTGGCTAGATCAACATCTGCAAGAATTAGAGCAAATGAAGCTTAACTTCATTCAACACATATCGCATGAACTGAAAACGCCTTTAACCACTCTTCGGGAAGGCGCTGATTTACTCTCTGAAGAAGTACCAGGGTTACTCAATAAACAACAGCACCATGTCGTCTCACTCATTCAGACGAGTAGTATCAATTTACAAACCCTGATCGAGCAATTACTTGACTATAACCGGCTTCAACAATCACACCAGATAGAATTACAGCCTGTAGATATACATAAAGCCATCATGAAAGCGGTGACACCGTTACAGCTGATAATCTCAGAAAAGTCGATACAACTGACACTTCCACAAACCTCACATGTGATTCAATCAGATCCTGGCATGTTGCACCGTATACTCGGCAACCTAGTGTCCAATGCCATTTACTATAGTAGTCAAAATGGACATGTCATTATTGCTGCCCGCATCTCAGGTAAGAAACTGATACTCGATGTTGAAAATAACGGATCGGCTATCCCCTCTGACGATGCAGAAAAGCTATTTGAACCCTTTTATCAAGGCAAAAAAAAGCGTACCGGTCCTTTAAAAGGTACAGGGATAGGTTTAAGCATTGCAATGGAGGCTAGCAAGGCAATGCATGGTAAACTTACATTACATACCAATAAAGAGGGTAAAATAGTTTTTCGCCTGTGTTTACCTTTAGAACCTATATAACCTAGTTGCCTATTTGAAGTAAGCTACCTATATGACTAAACAATCTGTACTAATTATCATTTTACCTGTTCTCTTGTTAGGAGGTTGCCAATCAGTTCCTAACCTACAGAAGCTGACAGAAGTCTTGCCAGCCAACTGTTTTTTACCCGAGGAGTCGGTTAGCCAGTTTCTTGAAGATCAGCATATCTACATTACTGCAGACACAGCAACGCGTAAGCAGATGCTAAACGCGACAAAAGCGACTCCTGAACGGCTCGCAAATTTACTCAGCACTCCGGGCAATGATCAAGCGTCACTTGAGAAATCGTTAAGCTTATTTAATCAACTACCTTTACTACCAAACGAATCATGCACCGCCGATCGTTACCTTTATCTCAGGTTAAGGCAGACTCAGGCACACTTAACCGTTATTGAAGAGTTACGCTCGGTGACAGCCCGGCTGGATATAGCCAAGGCTACAATTGAAACCCAGCAGCAACAAATTGACGCTCTCACTCAGATTGAACAAGCCATTACCCGTCAACGTGAGGAACCTTAAATCATGACCCACTATTCACGCATTCTTCTTGTTGATGACGACAGTGGTGTATTATCGGTGTTATCAATGCGGCTGGAAGCCTCTGGATATCAGGTTCTGACAGCCGCAAGCGGCGAAGAAGCTCTGCGACTGCTCCCGACCGAAAGTGTTGATCTGGTATTAACTGATCTGTGCATGGACGAGATGGATGGACTCACGCTGTTTAAGCATGTGCAGCAAAACTGGCCAGGCTTACCTGTGATTATTATCACAGCACATGGGTCTATTCCTGAGGCAGTCACGGCAACTCAGCAAGGTGTCTTTGGCTTTCTGACTAAACCGATCGATAAAGTTCAACTACTCGACACGGTTAAAGCAGCGCTGGTTTCTGCTGAACGGCGCAGGAATACGAAATGGCGTGACAACATCATTACTAAAAGCCCTGTTATGCTGCACTTGTTAGATCAGGCGCACCGCGTTGCCGAATCCGACGTCAGTGTTTTAATTACCGGCCCCAGCGGCAGTGGTAAAGAGCTGATGGCGCGTTCTATTCACCAGGCCAGCCGTCGTGAAAAACGTAAATTTGTTGCAATTAATTGTGGCGCATTACCTGAACAGTTGCTTGAATCAGAGCTCTTCGGACATACTAAAGGCTCTTTCACCGGCGCTATTTCCAATCATATTGGACTTTTTCAGGCAGCTCATGGCGGCACACTCTTTCTTGATGAAATTGGAGATATGCCACAACCGTTACAGGTAAAATTACTCCGGGTATTACAAGAACGGGTCATCCGCCCGGTAGGTTCCGTTGAAAACATCGACATTGACGTGCGCGTTATTTCAGCAACGCACCGTAATCTTGATCAAGCCATGCAAAACGAGGACTTTCGTGAGGATCTCTACTATCGCTTAAACGTTGTTAACATCGAATTACCTCCGTTACGTGATCGCCCGGAAGATATTCCTGTACTTGCCCGACACTTCCTGTCAAAAGCAACACAACAACATAACCGAAAAGTACGCAATATTTCACCAGGAGCCCTACACCTTCTGGCGCAGGCGGCGTGGCCCGGAAATGTCCGGCAACTTCAGAATGTTATAGAAAAAGTGGTCGCACTTAGCGCCAGTCCGGTTATTTCTGAAGGCCTGGTTGCTAATGCCTTGTCGAACCAGGATCTGGTTATCCCTTCTTTCAACGAGGCCCGGGCTGATTTTGAAAAGCGCTACCTGATTAAATTAATGCAGGTAACCGAAGGCAATGTGACCCACGCCGCACGCATAGCCCAAAGAAACAGAACCGATTTCTATAAACTGCTGAACCGACACAGTATTGAAGCAGCAGAATTCAAACCGTCGGCCAAACCGGCTGTAGAAAACGAAGGGCAAAAAGCCCGTAATGCCAGCTAGGTTGTTAGCGACTTATATCCGCAAACCCAGCAGATGTCAGCATGGCCAAATCGCCTGCTGACATTTCTAACTCCAGCCCTCTCTTGCCTGCACTGAAATAAATTGTCGCAAAATGTCTGGCCGTTTCATCAATAATGGTCGGCAGTGCTCTTTTCTGACCCAGCGGACTTATACCCCCAACGATATATCCACTGCTGCGCTCAGCCGCCGGAGCCTCTGCCATCACTACTTTTTTCACCTGTAAGGCAAGCGCCATTGCTTTAAGATTCAACTGTCCGCTGACGGGCACGACCGCCACCGCCAGTTTCTTCTGATTACCTTCCATTGCTACCATTAACGTCTTGAAAACCCGGGCAGGTTCCTGCTGCAGCAGAACAGCAGCTTCTTCGCCGTAAGATGCACTACCAGGATTATGTGCATATTCATGTAAAACATAGCTTTTCTTCGCTCGTTTGACCGAATTCACGGCAGGCGTCATGGTTTTCCACTCCTTTGGGATGCTGGTTTCTGTGGTGGCTCTCTTAATGGTTGCAGCAGATATTCCAATCCATTTACTTTTATTTCATACAAGGTACGCATCAGCTCACCTAACTCTCCTGCCGGGAACCCTTTTTTCTCAAACCAGCAGACATATGGCTCCGGCAAATCAACCAGGACTCTTCCCGCATATTTTCCAAAGGGCATTTTCATTGTGGCCAGTTTTTTAAGCTGCTGAGGCTGAAAAGATATCATAAGAAGTTTCGTTGCCATCTGTCAGGTTTACGTACAAAATCACTTTTTTTATTTAATATCAAATATTGTCATGAAGAATACCGAGCAACTTATCAGCAAAGCAATCACTTTGCTGAATCAGGGCAAAAACGAACTTGCCAGACTCATCTGTACTAAGATCGTGCTTGCAGCGCCTCTTCATTATCAGGCACAACTACTGTTAGGCGTCATTGCCCTCAATAAACAAGAAAACACACTGGCTGAAGAGCACTTACGCATCGCTAGTGATGCAGCCACCAGCAAGCACAACAAAGCACAGGCACTCAACAATCTGTCACTGTCATTAAGCAGCCAGCAGCGACTAACAGAAGCGTTGACAGCGATTAACGACGCTATTCAACTTAAACCACAACCGCTATTTTACTGCAACAGAGCTAATATCTTTGAGCAATTGTCTCGCTGGCCTGAAATGCAGCAGGACCTGATAACAGCCATTAGCTTATCACCCGATATTACTACAGAGGCTTATACCAGTCTTGCCGTTGCCAAGAGACATCTGCGAGAGTTCACGACTGCTCTGGAGCTACTTGAGCAGAATTCTGATCACACCGATCAGGATTGGTTAAATGAGTGGGCACTGTTACACGGCATTAACCAGCAACTGGAAAACGTACAGCAATATATCCATAGTGTTCAATTATCTGATGACGCCTTAATTGCTCTTGGCGATTACGCGCTCGAACAGAGCCACCCTGATATAGCCCACGCACTTTATTTAATGGTTCAGGACTTATTTGCTCAGAAGAGCCTTAGCGATCATCCGGTGCTGACACATCAACTCAATGCACTGAAGGGCACCTCCTCCCTACAAGCACCTCGTGAATATGTCGAATCACTTTTTGACAGCTGCGCGGAGCAATTTGAAGAGCGTCTTGTGAAGCAACTGCATTACCGCTTACCCGAACGAATGGTTGAGCAATTACTCCCTTTGCTGCCGCGGCGCTCCCTGAACGCCATTGATCTTGGCTGCGGTACCGGGTTATTAGGAAAAGCGCTGTCACCGCATGCGAATATCGCATCCCTGACCGGTATAGACCTGTCAGAAAAGATGCTTAAACAAGCCTCGAAAAGCGGCTGTTATCAGCACTTGATTCATGGCGACATTGTCGACAAGCTGACACCTTCTGGCGAGGCTGATCTGATTATGGCTGCTGATGTCCTGATCTATCTGGGAGATCTCTGCGCGCTGTTCAGCAACAGTTATCAGGCACTGTCGGCGGGAGGATTGTTTACTTTCAGTATCGAGCGCTGCGAAGAGGCATGGAAACTAACACCCTCAGGCCGCTATCAGCACAGCCCAGACTATATCAAAAGGCTATCAGAGGAAATGGGGTTCATTCATCATCTTTCTAGTGAATGCCAATTGCGTTTAGAAAAAAACAAACCGGTCACAGGCGATATCTACATTCTGCAGAAAGCCTAGCCCAGCAGAGCACCTGGCAGAACACCTAACAGAGCACCAACAGTCTCATCCAATTGCTCCTGTTACCTGCCCTTGCTGATACAGATACGCCGCTGCTGAACGAAGTAATGTCAGCAGCATTTTACGCTGTGCGACCCTGCAATGCTGCATCACCTCACTTTCACTTCGCTGCTGAATCACCCGTATCTCTATGACATATCTGATCCGCTCATCAGCTACATCTTGATCCCAAAGATAGCGGTAACGCTTTGCTAATCCGGCAAACACAAATGCCGTACTTTCATAGGATCTGAAATGAAAAGCAAACCCTGACAGATCACGCCAGTCATCCTGTTCAGCGCGTTGCTCGTGTAGCCCTGAACACTGGATGCGTTGCAAAATATCTACCGGCAAGGACTTAAGCCACTCGCCCTGAAGATAGTCCAGGCGCCGTTGGAACTCACTCTGCCACAGAGGAAGTATTTGCTTTGCGCTGACAGATACGCCCTTAAGCACTAAAGCAGCGTAAGCACCACTCACAGGATCCAGTTGGGTACCGATACGAATCACCTGAAAGCCTTGCTGCTGCCAAAAGTCGAGAAGTGACGGTGTGACAGCAAAGGAAGCGCCTATCAGATCGCATGGCTGATTCTTATGATGCTGAATAGCCTCTAACAAGCCACTAGCGATTTTATGACGACGATATTGATCCTGCACAGCGATGCGCACGATACGTAAAGCCTTAAAGCCTGCCGCTTCAAGGTATCCTTCTTGAGCAATCAATAACTGCGGAATTAAATGGCCACGAGGGCGACGACGCCCTTCCCAAATACGTTGTACCAACTCGTCGTCCAGTCCACCCTCCCCGGCCACCAGACAAGCACCGATAATCTGCCCTGCTGACTCAGCTATCCAGATGTTAAGATTGGGGCTATCCAGCATAATGCGCAGATCGCCTGGCGTAGTTCGGTAATGGGCGTCAACCATTAATCCAAACAAGTCGCGTAACCGCTGCGGATGGGAGACTAACCATCCCGGATCAACAACCCGGTAATCCACCCTGTGTACGCTAACTGCTTGAGAACCATCCGTACCTTTGTTCTTTATAGGCGCAGCAACCGCGTCTAATATCAGTAACCGGTTAAAAAAAGGCTCTAAAGGATCATGTTCAGACCAGCGCACAGGTTTTGCCAGTGTATAACACGCTAGCGAATTCACCCGATTCCTGAGTATCGACAAGAAACGTAACGCAAACCCCTGGCCCGTCCCCTCGTAACCTTGTGTTGTAGTGGCGAAAATTATTTTTGAAAACTTATCCAGATACCTGGCCAGCAGATGAACGGGAATACCCGCCGCTTCATCGACTAACAGAATATCGGCATCGCTCGCTTCGTTACAGACATCCACAGGTAAACGGTAAATCAGGCAGGTATTTTTATTGCGCACCTGATAACGCGTGCGTTCAAAATCTGCCTCATCTGCAGCATGCTGAAATAAACTCTCCACGGCATCTGAACGCGGCGCAGTAACCACAACATTTTTTCCCGCTTTCATAAAATCACGGGCTAAGATACCCAACGCGGAGGATTTACCCCTGCCCCTGGCAGCGGTTAATACACAACACTGTTGCCCACTGGCTTGCAGATGAAAGTGAATGTCATTGATTACTTTTTGCTGGTCTTGCAGCGCTGACGAAATTGAAGCAGGTAGCGGCGGTGAAGAAAACCGGGTAGAGAACTGTGTAAAAAGTTCTGATTTAAAAGCGCTTTTCTGGTCAAACCGCAACACCGATGGTTCTGCCGTAAAACATTGTCGGAGGTGCTCAAGGAAGTGGTTACCGACATCCGCGCAGGTATAAGGCTCAACCAGTAAGCGTTGCTTTTCCGGGTCATCAAAAAAGTCTGCGCTCAAAGGCGCAGGTGTCAAAAACAGTAACAATCCACCGCCTTTCAGCAATCCGGATATCTGTCCTAAGGTATCAGGATTAATACCACTAAAGCCATCATAGATAAGAAGCTCCACCTCCTGGCCCAGTAAGCGATGTGCCTGATGCACAGGGCAAGTCTGCAAGCCGGACCACTGCCGCGATGAAATGATGGCATAACTTGGTGCCTGGCCTTGAGTTTTCAGAACCTCACGAGCTATCGCTTCAGACCACTCTGCAGAGCCCGTCAACCAGCAAGGAAAGCGAATATTAGCTTGCTGTGCCACCGCCCTGATATGAGAAATAAGATCAGAGATTTGTCTCTGCATTTGGGATGATGCAGGTGCCATCATAAAATCAATATGAGTAGGTGACGGGAGGATCCAGAGGTGGCTGAGCATCCGCCCACACTTTGTTGCCACCTTCAGCTTTGGCCTTCGTCAGGAGATGCTGGACACTGCGCATTGCTACCGAGCAATCCAGTTCAGAGGTAGGCTGAAATGTATTTAAACCTATACTGACCGGGTGTTCAATCTGCAACTGCATAACCCCCTTCAAACAACGATCCGCCAGCTGCTGGGCCATCTCATTTGTCGAGGGCAGGATCAATCCGAATGTTGTTTCGTCCACTTTAGCGACCATATCTCCGGGGCGACAAACGGTATTAATTAAACTTTCGGCCACCCGGATTGAATCATTTTCCGTTAAGTAATCCACATCGAATCCGACATACATTATGCTTAATGGCACAAACTCTCTGGCACAACGGCGGCACTCAATATCCACCCTCAATATAAATTCATTTGGATCCGGTAAACCCGTGATCAGGTCTTTACCTGTATTAATAAGATCGAAACGTGCCTGCAGTGCTTTATATTTTTTTAGAAAACCAGCTAATCGATAGACTAATACCACTGACGCAAGCAGCAAAGCTATAAACAAGCCTGATAAAACCCGGGATGAAATTAAATCGGCCTGCACGGCGATAGTCGCCAGTAAAAGAGATAGCATAATCCCTGTTGCCAACAGAAGTAGCGCTAATACATCATTTAGCGACTGTTGTTGCTGCACGTTGTTCTGATCAGGTGGGGTATTAATAAAGTTAGCCAACACTATCCTCGTTATCCGACAAAGCTTTAATCAAAAGAAGTATAACGCAGATCATTGCAGATTATAGGCAAATTACTCATCGCTATTTTTCATGACTATTTTTTATGACTACTGCCCCCAGCGATGATGTGATTGATTTAAATAAGCCAGTTCCTCTGCGGTAGACTCTCGCCCCAAGACTTGGTTTCGATGAGGGAAACGCCCAAAGCGAACTATCATATCGCGGTGCTGGGAAGCGAAATCAATCGCTGAATGCACCCGATGTCGATCTTTTAACGGCACGTCCAACAATAAACTTTCTAAACGACTGATGCATAAATCCTGCATATCTAACGATTCAGTATGCTCCAAAGGCATGTAGAAAAATATTCGCTCTGCAAACTCAAGTGCTTCATCATGCTGATGTTCCAGGCTTTCCAGTACAATACTCCGGGCAATATCATCGCCCTTAAATGCCTCTGCCATCCCTCGATACATATTCCGGGTAAACTGATCCAGAAGAACCACCATCGCTAAACGCCCTCTGGGGGTTTGTCTCCATTCATTCAACTCACCACGCAGAGCGGCATTAACCCTTGCACCAAACAAAGCATCTATTTCACGGTCCAGCTCTGCCCCCCCCTTCCACCAGATATTCTCTCTATCATTTACCGGAAAGCCGCCAACAAGATCACCAAACCAAAACTGCAATACTTCATCAATTTCAACTCTCATGCCCTGCTTCCCCCTTTACGGCTTCTTTCAATACGGCTTCTTTTAACAGAAGCACCGCCCACAACGAGTCTGCTTCTCCGACTTAAGCGCACACACTTTTACCAATCCACTATGATTAACGCAAAAATAATCGACTAACAAGTGACTTAAATAGCTATTCCGCATTTTTCAACCTTTCTTCGATCTCCAAACTGATTTAGAGTCATATCATTCAATGCTTTTTTGTACCAATCAGGAGCAGAGTCAATGTCACGAATACTACTGGTTATATTAGCTCTGGGTATCATCTTAGCTGCCTATTTCTTTTTACCACCTACACAAAAAGAGCTTTCTGAAACCACCAGCGGCACACCCGAAGCACAGCTTAGGCCCTCAGAAACATCGACTGATAATCAGCATACGCCAGCGTTAACACATATCAAAAATATCACCGCGAATGCAAACGTTTCTATTGATGCATCCACTGCCAGCCATTTTGTCACTGAGGATCAGCTGATTCAGCTTCCTGATACGGCCAACGGACGCGCCTCATCCACGCAGAATAACGATGTTAATGACAGCGCAGGGGTACAAACCTTTGGTGTAACCATTCCTGTTTTTAACCCTAAGAGCAAAACTATAACTAACAGCGAAGATAACTCATACCCTGCGCCGAACAATGCCAGTATGGGTAATCAGGTTAAACTCAAAGAACTTCTGGATCAGTCAGACAGCAATGGAAAGCGTATCTTTTACATTCATGCGGTCAACCCAAATGACCGACAGGGAATCTGGGGGATTTTACAAAAAGGCTTAACCGATACGTTTGCCAAAGGGATCACCTTATCGGATAAAGATAAACTCATTAAAGCCACCATTCCAC
The DNA here is from genome assembly GCF_900113275.1 of Neptunomonas qingdaonensis. Classification (GTDB taxonomy): domain Bacteria; phylum Pseudomonadota; class Gammaproteobacteria; order Pseudomonadales; family Balneatricaceae; genus Neptunomonas; species Neptunomonas qingdaonensis. The sequence goes on along the minus strand of NZ_FOOU01000003.1, from coordinate 152,609 downwards.
TTGAAGCAGACGAAGCATTAGCGAACCGCGAAAGCTCATTTCTGGGGAGATTACTGCACAATAAAGTAACCACCACACATATTTATAACTTCAAGCAAGGTTTGTTAGGACAAAACCCTAATTTGATCACTCCAGGGCAACAGCTGATTATTGTCACCTTCACTGAAGACGAGCTGCTGGAGGTATATAACCATTATAATCAACAAGGCCATACACCATGATCGATCTATACACGTGGGGCACACCTAATGGCAGGAAGGTTTCCATCATGCTGGAAGCTATTCAAGCTGAGTACAGAGTCACATCCATTAACATTCTTAACAATGAACAATTTGCCGCTGATTTTCTTAACATCAGCCCCAACAACAAAATTCCGGCCATTGTCGATTCAGACGGCCCTAATAACGAACCTATCTCAGTATTCGAAAGTGGTGCCATCCTCATCTATCTCGCTGAAAAATATGGAAAATTTATCCCTTCAGACCCCGTCAAAAGAGTCCAGATGCTGGAATGGTTAATGTGGCAAATGGGTAGTTTTGGCCCATTTTTGGGGCAAGCCCATCACTTTAACCGTTTTGCTCCTGAAGAGGTCCCTTATGCCGTACAGCGCTACAACACCGAAGCACAAAGGCTGTGGGGCGTTTTGGACAAGCGCTTGTCCAACAGAGAGTTTATTGTCGATGATCTCAGCATTGCTGATTTTGCCATCTACCCGTGGACTGCCCGGTTTGAATGGCAGAAAATAGATCTGACAACTTTCCCTCATGTAAAAAACTGGATGCAGCGTATGCAATCTTTAGCGGCTGTCCAAAAAGGCATGGCAATACCCGATTAACTCACCCGAAGAATTAATCGTCCACTTTCCATTTATAATTATCAGGAGCCACCATGCATATTTGGGTTGACGCAGATGCCTGCCCCCGTGTCATTAAAGATATCCTTTTCAGAGCAGCAGAACGCACTAATACCCGCATGACGCTGGTAGCTAATCAGCTGATCAGTACGCCCCCCTCTCCTCTGATTAATGCTATTCGCGTACCAGCAGGATTTGATGTAGCTGATAACTATATTGTTCAAAAGCTAACAGCCGGCGATTTGGTGATTACTGCTGATATCCCATTAGCCGCTGAGGTCGTAGAAATAAAAGGCATCGCACTAAACCCACGTGGAGAACTCTATACACGTGAAAACATCAGACAACTACTATCCATGCGGGACTTTATGGATACGTTAAGAAGCAGTGGCGTCGAGACAGGCGGCCCTAAATCATTTAATGAGCAAGACCGTAGGACCTTCGCTAATCAGCTAGATCGCTTACTTGCAAAGGCTGACTAACTCATATCTAGTCTCATAGTCAGTCAGAACGCCCCAGCACAAAGGTTTCACCGGCACTGTTAATCACCAAATGGGCAACCCCATCAATCATCTCTTCATGGGATTGCTCAACCAGATCATAAAAAATTGCCCGACTAATCAGTCCTTCCATACCAAACCGGACATACAGATACGGAGAAGGCTCCCCTGTTACCGGATCGCTTTCGACACGAATGGGATGCTCCTGACTAGCAATCACCCGGTCTCCCGTGCGGCTAATGAAGCACAAAGCCTCTCCCTTCTCATGCGCTACCTTTTCAACATGGATAAAATGAAACGGAACATCGTCAACTTTAATACCCACTTTCTCTACGGGTGTTTTCAGAAAGTAATCATCCCCTTCTTTCCACAACACGCTGGCAAATAGTGTCACCATTGCCGGACGCCCGATAGGGGTTCCCCCATAAAGCCAGGTACCGTCACGTAAAATACGCATATCAATATCACCGCACATATCAGGATTCCATTTATCTACGGGCGGCCCCCCTTTTCCTGCGGTTTTATCAATGTTGCGACTCATCTCTGCAAAGTCAAATGTGGGTTTGTTTGCTGCCATTTCAAATGCTCCGGTGTATCGATCATCTAATACCATCTATCCTTCATTAAATTAACTCAACTTGTATCGCAAAAATTTCATCCATTCATACAAACACATGAATCCTATTCACTGTTAAACTAGCCTCATCTTAATGACCAGAACAGACAGAGCAATTATGAACGCATCGCTGCAAGACCGCTTTTCTGATCCACAACGTGGTGTATACTTCATCGGCACGACACCTCCCAGAGACAACACCTCGGCGGATCAGGTCAATGAAATTGCTGACAAACTGCTTGGTCGTCTCGCTGCAATCGACTTTGATGGTGTCATTGTGTATGACATTCAGGACGAGAGTAGCCGCATTGACAAGCCTCGTCCGTTCCCATTTATGCAGACACACGATCCACGTGATTATTCACGTTTGATTCGTGAAAAATCTCAACACCCTGTTATTACCTATAAAAGTGTCTCGCAAAAAAACAGACAGGATTTTGATCAGTGGCTGGAAGAAGCCTGGAACCAGTATGGCATCCGCGATATCGTCATGGTCGGCAGCCCATCCTCCAATGGTGATATTCGCCTGTCACTCAGTGATGCTTATAAAGCACTCTCTGAACACCAGCACAACTACAACCTGGGTGGCGTTACTATTGCGGAAAGACATGCAAAGAAAGGTGATGAGCATCAGCGTTTACTAAAAAAAGGCGCTCAAGGGTGTTCCTTTTTTGTCTCTCAGGCAGTTTATAACCCTCAAGCGACCATAGATATGCTGATTCGCTATGCCAGAGAATGTAAGGAAAAAGGCATAACACCACAGCGCGTGATTCTTACATTCACACCCTGCGGCAGTGCTAAAACCCTGGAGTTTATGGAATGGTTAGGGATTTCCGTACCGGAAGGGACACGCTACCGTATTCTCGACGCACATAACCCACTGGCAGAATCGATCCGTATCTGTCGCAGTAACCTGGAACAGATAATCGAAGCATGTATTCCGCTGGGCGTGCCGTTAGGACTTAATATTGAAAGCCTGACTAACCGTAAAGATGAGATTGATGCGGCGATTCGTCTTTTTAAACTGCTGAAAGCGACACTTGATTTGAAACTTGCTGAACGCTTTATTTAAGTGCTTACTCGATAATCAAGTAACATTTATTCCGGCGTGGACTGCACTTCTTTAAGGAGTGCTTCCATTGCTTTATAACGCGCAGGATTCCAAATAATAACTTGTCTCACCAGATCCAGCTCATACTTAACGTTCATCAGAAAATCCATTCCCAACAAACCATCAAATGCCCCCCCCGGTGCTTTATTATCGATCACAAAAGAGCGTATGTTTTTCGCCTGAAAAGGGCCCACCTGAATCCGGTCAAATTCAATACTGCTCAATTTAACAACACTGCCACCCGCCACACGTGCATAACCCGCTGACTCACTCATGGCGTCAAGACGCACTAATGCATCACGATGAAACACTGTGCCACTGGCACCTGTGTCCATTAACATCTTCACATCGACATCTTTACCGTGATAGGTCACTTTAACCGGCACCAGCACTTGGTTATTTTCGACAGTCACAGCCGTTTCCATTTGTGCTAACGCATGTTCAAGACGCCTTATTTCAGATCGTATTTTTAAAGAGTCAGAAGCTTTTTTATTTTTCTCAGAGTAATTACTGGTATTACTCACCTCATCAGAAGGAGACTGCAACTCCATTTGCTCCTGATACTTTTGCGGTACCTGGCTTAAGCTGCCTACAAATACTTTTTTGCCCTTGTCGTCCGTGTACTTATAAATCTCGGCGTGGGATTTCGCCATCATCATCAATAGTAGAATCGCAATCATGCTCACCAGTATGGCCACGATGCGTATCTGCTGACAACGGACGCACTTTTTTTTCGCCATGGGGCTTAACCTCCGGCTAGTTTTACTGTGTAGTCCAGTTTTTCAAGAAAGGCTTTAATCGTCTCCCTATGATCTCCCTGAATCTCAATAATGCCATTTTTCAGCGCTCCACCCGTCCCACAATGCTGTTTAAGTTGTTTGGATAACCTCTTTAATTCGGCTTCGGCTAACGGTACACCCGTCACCGTGGTTACGCCTTTACCTTTTCTGCCCGAAGTTTCACGTCGGATTCGTACGATCCCATCCAGTGAAGCGATGCGATTAGTATCCGCATTCTCCTGACAACAACAGGCATTTTTCGCTTGTCTGCATTCCGGACATACATCGCCGGCTTGTGTTGAATAAACCAGCCGACTTAATTGATCGTTTAACGATGCCATATTTTTCGTCCTAACGAGAGAGCCCACCGATCTGCCTGGCAAGATAGGCGGCATAGTTGTCTGTCATTCCACTGATAAAATCCAGCGCCCTTATATAGGCATGATACAACGACCATTCAGGATCCGGTGCATGAATACCCATTAAACTTATAATTTTCTCACTGCGGTAACTTAACCCTTCATCACTTTTTCTTAGGTATTGTTCATACACTGCATGGCAAAAAGCATCCAATAAAATACCCAGACAACTGTATGCGCCTACTTCAAGTTCCGTTTTACGCGTATCCGGAAACACTTTATTTTTCGCCAAGGCTTTCGCTGCGTGTAATCCGTCTTTGACTCCAGAGTCACCATCAAGGAGTAGCTCTCCCTGATATTGACCTGCCATGATACCGTCATAGTTTTTCATGAAAGCATTCACCGCAGAGTTAACCATATTCTCCATCGCCTTCCCCCGCAAAGCGGAGATTTTACGGCGCGCCGATGCCTGACTGTAAAAAATACCATCCTCGAACTCCAGATCACCACACAACTGCAGCAAAATAGGTTTGATCGCGTCAAAAGTAAGGATGTTCAGTTCAATCGCGTCTTCCAAGTCAAGGATCGCATAACAGATGTCATCTGCGGCTTCCATCAGATATGCCAGAGGGTGGCGGCTCCAGCGATTCTTAGCCAACGGCACCAATCCTAATTCATGGCCTAACTTTTCAAGCGTATCCCTCTCTGTAAGATAACAACTGAATTTACCTTTGCTCGTGGCATGCTCAACGGTCCAGGGGTATTTCAGTAATGTCCCGAGAGTAGGATAAGTAAGGCGCAAACCACCATCATAGAGATGATTCTCTATACAGGTAACGACTCTGAACCCCTGCGCGTTTCCTTCAAATGTCTCCAGATCAGAACGCTCGGGTAAGGAAAGCGGCTTCAAAAATTCGGCATCTCTGGACTGCTTGAACCAATCTCTGATCGCATACTCTCCGGCATGCCCGAAAGGAGGATTTCCAATATCATGTGCCAGACATGCTGACTGCACAATCATGCCAATATCATGCGAACTGACCCATTCAGGTAGCACTGATTCCAATAATTCCCCGACACGAATACCCAAGGTACGACCAACGCTGCCGACTTCAATCGAATGCGTCAAGCGGGTGTGAATATGATCATTCAAAACCAAAGGGTGTACTTGCGTTTTACGACCTAAACGTCGGAAAGCGCTAGAAAAGACAACACGATCGTGGTCTTTATGAAAGTGGCTTCGTCCTACTTCAGGCGGCGCTATTGTTTCGTGCCCATAACGTTTTACTGTGAGCAGTTTTTCCCACTGCATCATGCCTGTATTTCCTTCATCCGTTGCCACCTCGCGTGATCACATAAAAAAACCGATAGCATGCAATCACACTACCGGTATATTCACACGCAATCAAAAAAATCTACACTTTAAACTGACTAACAATTTTCATCAGGCGCCGCTCCAATGCAGACATCTCCTGAGTAGTATCAGACAGTGCGTCAGCATTCTGCGCTGAATGCTCTGCTATATCGGCCACTTGCTGAACATTTTGGCTAATTTCATCCGCTACCGCTGTTTGCTCTTCAGCAGCACTGGCAATCTGTGTGTTCATCTGCGTAATAGTACTCACTGAACCTGTGATCACACTTAAAGATAAACTTGCCTGAGCCGCTCGTTCGATCGTCGCAACACTCTGTGCTTTACTGGTATCCATTACACCCACTGCCTCGCGGGCACCTACTTGCAGCCGCTCAATCATATTTTGGATCTCTTGCGTGCTTTGTTGAGTCCTATTAGCCAGAGTTCTGACTTCATCCGCCACCACTGAAAAGCCTCGACCATAATCACCGGCCCTGGCCGCTTCTATCGCCGCATTAAGTGCCAATAAGTTTGTTTGGCCTGCAATTTCTTTAATAACGTTGACAACAGTACCTATTTTATCGGCATCTATGTCCAACTGACCGATCACATCTGACGCTCTATTAACATCATCTGACAAAGCTTTGATAGCTGTGATTGTCTCCTCAACAATACGCTGGCCGCTGTTCGATTCATTATCTGCCTCTTGAGCGGCAGATGCCGCACCGGCTGCATTACCAGCCACTTCTTGTGCAGCCGCGGCCATTTCATGGACGGCAGCCGCTGCCTGAGCGGTCTCATGACGCTGTCTTTGCACATCAGAATGTGTCTTGGATACCACAGTATTCATTTGAGATGTTGATTGTGAAAGGTCGTGAATACCTCCTTTTAAATCAATAACAAGCCTCTGAATTTTATCTGCAAAATCATTAAAGCCCTGCGACACTTGTCCCACTTCATCTTTTGACATCACCGTCAAGCGACGAGTTAAGTCCCCCTCACCCTGGCTGATATCGATCAGCGCTTCTGCAGTATCACGCAATGGCTGTATAACTTTTCCCGCAATATACAGGGCAATCAAAACAAAGAAAGTAAGTAATACCAAACCTGCCCCAGCGATAAATAATTGGGTTCTTGCCATTTTGGAATCGATACTTTGTTGCGTCGTAGCTACCACATCATCGATATCATCAATATAGAAACCAGTCCCTAACATCCAACCGAATTTTGCAATACCTAATGCATAACTCAGCTTTTGAACATCCGCATTTTTTGAAGGCTTATTCCAGATATAGGTAAGGTAGCCGCCCCCTTGTTGAGCTTTATTAATCAGTTCTTTGATAATAGCCAGGCCATTGGCGTCCTTGAGTAATATCAGATTTTCACCTTCCATGGAGGGCTTAGGTCTCATAGCAATATTCGTACCTGAGTAATCATAAACGAACACATAGCCATCTTTTTTCTCGCCATAGGTCATTGATCTTAATATGTCCGCTGCTTTTTTCTTCGCTTCAGTATCATCAGGCCCAGAGGCGTTATCAACAATAGGCTGAACAGCACTTAACGCCATGTCCATGAAAGCTTTTGCTGTTTCTTGTTTTGAGCTCATCATGGTTGAGCGAATGGTCGCAACTTCATGCTCACCCATTTCTTGTAATTTAACCTTAACCACCAGCATCACAACGAGGATAGCCACAATCAGGGGAATAATTGTCAGCATTAACATTTTATGTTTGAGCTTTAATGAACTCATCTTTAGAGGCCTCAACCCGCACTGTTATTATTTATAATAATTTTCGGTTCCAATGAGACACCTCTCATTTCAACCTGTAGAGTCTTAGCCGGATCCATTTACGAGCACTGTCATAGGTATAAAATTGAAGCACTTCAGTTTGATACAGTCAGTCTAGACAAAAAAAAGCAAAAGACACAAAATTGAAATCGCTTTTTACTTTTGATTATTACCAGCTTGACTATTCCATTGTCTCTATTTCACATAAACTTAAGCCTCTACTCCCATCAAAAAGGAAAGGTCGACTGCATGTTTAATCCATTAAAAAAATTAGTGCTTATTGCAACTGTATTACTTTTCAGCAATGCATCTTTCGCAGATAACCCAAAAGTTTCTCTACAAACCTCGATGGGAGCAATAACACTGACATTGTTCTCGCAGGAAGCACCTGCCAGCGTTGAAAACTTCCTACGCTATGTCGATGAAGGCTTTTACGTAGGAACGCAATTTCACCGCGTTATCAGTGGGTTTATGATTCAAGGAGGAGGCTTCACTGAGGATATGGTTCAAAAGAAAAACCATGATCCGATTAAAAATGAATCGGCTAACGGATTACCTAACAAACAGGGCACAATTTCCATGGCCAGAACTCAGGATCCTGACAGTGCAACCAGTCAGTTTTTCATTAACCTTGTCGACAATAACAGTCTAAATCAGATGGGCAATCGTGCAGGCTACAGCGTTTTCGGCGAAGTAACACAAGGTATGGACGTTGTGAACGCCATTGGAAAAGTAAACACGGCAACACGAGCGCGCCACCGCGATGTACCTGTTGAACCGATCCTGATTTTAAGCACTAAACGTCTTTAATATTGCGAGCAGATAAACAGAGTAAGCAAACTGATCACCTGGTGAAAAACCGAGGTGATCAGTATTTTCTATGCGTTTTTAGCGCACAATAGCGACATAATTGCCCTGCATCGTTAACGCCTTCCTTCCATCCTGAATCACCGAGACGTCAAGTGCCAGACGCGCCCGCCCCTTCTCTTTCAGGCGTGCTAAAAACCCATCCACCTGATCAGTATCAGGTAGCGAGACTTCTGCATGAAAATCGCCATTCACCGGGGCAAGGTAGCGCATTTCGCAATCTCTGATCATTACATCGCAATCCAGAAAGCGATCCCTGAGCAACAAGGTTGTCAGACACCAGCCTGAAATGGTTGCCAGGGTCGCTAACGATCCACCAAATCCGGTGCCTTTATCATTAATGTTGGGTGCCAATGCTGCAGGTAAGCGCAACTTACTTCCGTCAAACTCAAGATCACCCAACCCCATGTGGTTAAGCAATGGAATTTGTGTTTTTAACCACTGCAAAAAAACATCCGTACTTTGAGCACAGTCCTGAGCAGGCTTCTGAGAAGCGTTCTTATCCGGGTTCTGGGATGTTGGCACTAGCTTTTACCTTTCCAGACTGAAACGACATCTTCAATATCAGTTGAAGAGACTTGACGCATTCTTTTCGCCGTCCCCACGTACAGGAAGCCGATCACTTGTTCATGAGCCTGTAATCCAAGACCCGCTTTCACGACAGGATCATATGCCATCTCACCGGTTCTCCACATTGCTCCTAAGCCTTGCGCATAAGCAGCCAGCAGAAGACTATGGGCAGCACAGCCTGCAGTAATAATCTGTTCTACTTCCGGCACTTTAATATGGCTTTGCGTTGTCGCAACAGCAACGATAATCAGCGGTGCACGTAATGGTTTTTTCTGGAGCTTAGCGGCCTTATCATCCGCTAAGTCATCACCTTTAATGCGAATCGCTTTAACAAAAAGGTCTCCTAATTGCTGACGCGCTTCACCTTCTATCAGTAAAAACCGCCAAGGCTTTAGTCCTGCATGATCCGGCGACCTTAATGCCGCTTTGAACATCATATCCAGCTGAACTTTTGTTGGTGCGGGCTCCACTAACACCGGTACAGAGACACGGTTATGCAGCATTTCAATTGCATCCATCTTCACACTCTCTCTATTGACGACTGACTATTGTCGACTAAGCCTAAGATTTACAGCAGCAATCGCCTTACTACTGCGCAGAGGATTGATATCCAACCCACCACGACGCACATATCTGGCATAAACTATCAGTGACTCTGGCTGACAATGCGTCCAAATGTCCATGAAGATATTTTCGACACATTGCTCATGGAAATCACCATGCTCCCGATAAGAGATTAAATACTCTAATAAGCCTTCCTGATTGATCTCCTTACCGACATACGAAATCTGTATAGAAGCCCAATCAGGTTGCCCTGTTACAGGACAATTGGATTTCAACAAATGACTATACAGCATCTCATCAACATGACGCTCGCCAGTCGACAATAACGATATTTCCGGCTGATAATGCGTAACACTGATATCCAGTTCATCCAGGCATTTTCCCTCGAACCGCCCTAGCTCAGGCATACCATCAGGATGAAAAAATTCAACCCTGACATCACCTCCGGCAGCCAGTGACAGATCATTTTGCATCAGGGCGATAACAGCCTCTTCATTTTCAAAGCGACTTAAATTAAAAGAGTTCAGGTACAACTTGAATGACTTAGATTCAATGATATTTCGAGAGTCGGCGGGTATCACAAAAGCCGCAATTCTGACGACCGGCTTGCCCTTAAGATTAAGCCAGGAAATTTCATAGCCGTTCCACAGATCTTCACCGTAAAACGGCAGATCAGCGCGTTCGATACCACGCTTGTGCCAATTTAAGTCACGCTGAATAGGAAACAGCAGCTGCGGTGAATACTGGTTAACATAGGCCGTATCGCTTCCCAGCGGTGATTGATCAAGAACCTTCTGCTCAGTCATTATTGCCTAATCCCCTTACCCATATTCAGTAACTTCAGCGCGATTGTAAACAAAACCAAATTAAACAAAATAATAACACCGAAAGCAAAACTGACATTAATATCACTACTGCCCAAGATGCCATAACGGAAGGTGTTTACCATATACAATATGGGATTGAGCTGCGAAACACCTTGCCAAAATTCGGGTAACAGCTGAATCGAGTAAAAGACGCCGCCCAAATAGGTTAATGGTGTCAGAATAAAGGTCGGTATGATGGAGATATCATCAAATGAATTAGCAAAAACAGCATTGATAAAGCCACCCAATGAAAATAACACCGAGGTCAGCATGACGGTTGCTATTGTCACCCAAAAACTATGAATCTGCAGCTTTGTGAAAAAAAGTGATAACAGCGTCACAATAAAACCAACCGCTAAACCGCGCGACACCCCCCCCAGCACATAGCCGGAAAGAATCACCCAATTCGGTGTTGGCGATACCAGCAGCTCCTCGATATTTTTCTGGAACTTGGTACTGAAAAAAGATGAAACTACATTACCATATGAATTCGTAATCACAGACATCATTATCAGTCCGGGAACAATAAACTCCATGTAGCTAAAGCCACCCATTTCACCAATACGGCTGCCAATCAGATTGCCAAAAATAATGAAATATAACGTCATTGTAATTGCTGGCGGTAATAACGTCTGTGCCCATATCCGGGTAAAACGCCTGATCTCTTTTCTGACAATGGTTATAAACGCAACCCATAACTCATGATGACTCATGCTTCACTCGTCTCCAGATTTTTTTCAACCATAGCAACAAAAAGCTCCTCCAAACGATTGGATTTATTACGCATACTCGTCACTTCAATATCTTGAGCTTCCAACTGTTTAAACAAACCGTTCAAACCTTTATTTTTATCCACTTGAACAACCAATGTATGCGGATCTTCAAGCTGACAAGAATAACCCTCAAAAGCCACATCAAGCGCCTGCTCTGGTCTTATATCCAAGATGAATGTTTCAGTATTCAGCTGTTGTAATAATGATTTTATAGAGGTGTTGTGTACAATCGACCCATGATCAATAATCGCTATATTCCGACATAGACTTTCCGCTTCCTCCAAATAGTGAGTCGTCAAAATGATTGTCGTTCCAGCTTTATTCAGTTCTTTAAGGAAGGCCCACATAGAGCGACGCAACTCAATATCAACCCCTGCCGTCGGCTCATCCAGAATCAGTAGTTTAGGCTCATGGACCAAGGCCCTGGCGATCATTAAACGCCTTTTCATACCTCCGGATAACATCCGCGCAGGCACATCGCGCTTATCCCAAAGTCCGAGCTTCTTTAAATACGTCTCGGCACGCTGTTTTGCAACGGCTACCGGGATACCGTAATAACCCGCCTGGGTACGAACGATATCGCCCACCTTTTCGAACATATTGAAATTAAATTCTTGTGGCACCACACCTAAACTACGTTTAGCGGCAGCCTGATCTTTTTCAAGGTCAAATCCAAAAATTTCAACCTGCCCACTGGTTTTATTAACCAGCGAGGAAACAATACCCAGAGTAGTAGACTTACCCGCACCATTGGGGCCAAGCAAAGCAAAAAAATCACCTTGCTGCACATCAAATGAGATGCCTTTCAGTGCTTCAAATTTATTACCATAGACTTTACGCAAATCTTTAATTGATAGCGCTATTGTCATTATTCTTTTTCCTGCTTATTGAGACGAGATAAACGGTGACCTTGATCACTATTTTTTTCAAAATATCCGATATTGTATCAGGTAAAATTAATAGTTTAATAAAAGCAACAGACTTATCCGCTAAGAGCTCGCCAACAAGAGCTATCCAGAATACATAATAATTATTGCCAGTTTGCTATCTAGCGGTTAAAGAAAACTTAAACCCTGAAACGGTTGTACAGCATTACGTCGTCAGCTTTCTGGCAGCCTACCCCCTCAAACGCTACAATGTCCCCAGACTTAATCGGAGACCCCCATGACACCTCACCAGTTACACCACCTGAACTTTCTTAAAATTGCCTACAATAACTTTATCAAGCAAGCACCCTTCGCGTCAGAGGAGATCTCTAGCGAAGAAGAACAGTTCATACTGAATTTCCAAAAGCTCATTCAAGATTTCGAAGCAGGTTCTGAAAATGTGTACAACGATGGAGAGAATTTCATCGACCAGGCCTTCAAAATGTATCCGAGACTTGCACACCTGATGGCGCGTGATTTGCTGTGGTATTTCGGCGGAAAATGCCTGCACAACATGCCAGACTCTGAAATTGACAAATTTCAGATCCTGGATGAATTACGCTTCGAAGCTGAAGAAAAAGGTGAAGAATTCGATTATCTGAATAAAAGAGCACACCTGTTTGGTTTGAATTAACGAGGGCTAAGCACAAAAAGTAAGCCTGGCAGCCCTTCATCATCAGCTTCTCTCGAGCATTTCAATGAAAAAGCCTCCATCAATCAACAAACGTGTCCAACGGCTCTTTGCTTTCAGGCTGTTCAAATTGATAATGAACGCTCATTTTCCAGGCTTACTTCTATAACCTCGGGTATCACTTCGGGCAATGGCTGTCAGCAAAATTGCTTATTAGCAATTCCCGTAAGCAAATCACGCCAGACTAACCAGGCAATCCACTTTTTCGCTCCGCTTCCCTTTTCTCTGTCATATCTATACCAACAGAAAGAATAATAGCCCGATGTTCTGAGCATGCCGAAATATAGGAGTGAATCCATGAAAAATCGCGTAATTGTCCTTTCAAGTCCAAGCTCTGACTATCCAAATAAACAAGGTTATCCAATCCCATATAAAGTCGGGTAATGCCGTCTAAAGCCTGTTGATTGAGCTCACTCGTAAAGAAAAGATCTACAAATTTGGGTAACGCTGCCTCCTTGGTTATACCGAATAATTTTTTACCCACATCATTAATCGTCAGCACAGTTCCATCCGTACTTTGAGTGACGATCACATTCTGTGTGTTGCCAACCAGATGAGCCACTCTCTCTTTTTCCAGCCTCAACGCCTTCGCCATACTTTCAATACACTGGCTGGACTTTTGCTCACCTTCGGACAAGTGTTCGACCATATCACTAACATCACGGACCGATAGAGAAATTTCTGATATCTCATCTTGAAAGAATAACGGGTCTTGCCGCGCATCAATTAGCCTACCAGCGCACTGTTCTTTAGCCGAACTCTTTTCTATAACTAAACCCTGCTCTTCAACTAAATCCTGTTCTTTCAGAAAACCCTGCTCTTTAAGAAAAAGAGTCACGTTTAATAAACGCCGAGCAACTTTTGAAGCACACACAAAAGCAATCATTAATAAAAACAGACTACTGATTATCAAGCCGACGGCCAATTGGTTTTTTAACGCCCGTATCGCCTGATATCGAATGGTTCCATCAATCATCAACACCCATACGGTGTCTGTGAAAGCAACACTTGCCGGTACTGTAAAATAAATTTCATAGTGACGATCAAACACATCTACCCGGTATAATGTTTCGTTAGAAATATTCGTTATCTGTTGACTCAACGTTTGTAAAATTTGCATATTTTTATTTCGCTGCGTGAGCTGGGTAAAATCTAATGACCAGGCGTCAATATCTGATGCATTTTCGAGATTTTTTCTAGCGATACCTATGTCAACCGCCGTTAATTGTTTGAAATCCAGCACCATATCCTGCATCAACCGACCGAGCACTAACACCCCTTCTACCTTCCCTGAATTAAGTAAAGGAATAGCAATCGTGCGGATACATTGATTATCACAACGCATTTCACGTATAGGACGCTCATTTTTTAATGCAGGCTGAACCCCTGAGTTTGACTGTATATCGATATTTCCAACTGAAAACACCAGTTGTCCCTGAGTATCGAATACCGCTGCACCATCTAATATGCCCTGAGCTTCAAGTTGAGGGAATTTTTCTGATATGGAGGAGTAAATATAATCTTTATAAAGTAGGTTTGAAGCCGTTTGCTTCATAATAAGAATAGTTTGCCCCACTTCCAGAAGTTTATGATAAGAAGTGGTTAATACGCCATCGAGTGCCTTAAGGTTACTTTTAAAGGATACTTGCTGATCCAGCTCATATTGCCGCTCAATTTGGCGTCCGACGTAACTGTAAAGTCCCACGTGAATAGATAATACCGCCAATAAGAATGGCATCCACAGTTTCCAGCGAAGACTAATAAAGCGAGGGGATCTATTCATATAAATTTACACCTCGCTATTTAAAAACGATACGTCGCTTGCAGCAGATACATATTCCAATTTTTCTTTATCGATCCGATATCAGGGTTATCTTGCGCAGGCAACCAAACAGTTCCTTGCACATAATGCCACTCGGCTCGAAAGCTGATATTTTGCGAAGCCTGCCAACCAAGGCCTATCGTGTAATCTTTTGCCCACATAAAGTAAGCCGGCAATCCCGTTAGCTGCTCAGCTTTTAAACCCGATCTATCATTCTTATCAAGATAAAAAACATCTCTACGGATTAATAAATCCCAGTCCCGGTTAAAACGATATATTGCTTGCAGGTAATATGAGTCTGAATTGTTATTCCCATTAAGCTCAAAAAAACCACCCAAATCACTTCGATCCACACTGACTAGCATATACTCTGCAGCCAATGACCAACTTTCGGTATTATATTGCCCGCTCGCCACAGCAACATCAAAATTCACGTCGCCTTGGCTTAAACCTAACTCGCCTAAAGAACCAGGCTTATAGCGTAAATCATACCGCCCTAACGTTATACCTAGTCGCCATGTTTCAGCATCATCCCCCAACGTGACACGTGACATAACACCATTGCTATCTGTAAAGCTCCCTGAATAATTCGATCTTAAATACGCATATTCAGCCTGATCACCCTCTCTGGGTTTTCCTATGACAAGGTCAACATCAATACGCAGATCGGATATCGGAAAGTAGCCATATGCCATGACGCCATCCGCCGAGATCTGGATTTCTCTTATTACATCTAAATAGATGGATTGGGGTAGTACTATTGAGGGCCGGGTAAAGGACACATCACGCGTTTCATTATAGAAACCGTAAGGCAATTTAACTCTACCCACTCGCAGCCCAAACTCATTGTAACTGCCCACTGAAAAACTGTAATCCGCCAATAAATAATCAATCTGTGGGGTACCATCGTCAACGTTTCCAAAGGGACGTGACATAATTTGTCCAGAAAAATGCATATTACTTAATGGTCGCCATGTAGCGTACACCGCTAACTCACGAAAATCTGAACTAACCCCTTCGCTACTTTTTCCTGCAAAATTATTATTGTCCGTTGCAACCAACCCTTGTGTTATAAATCCACCCACATACCATTCAGACACATTGTCCTCGGCCAGTAAGCGGCCAGAAAAACACAACAAGCAACATAAAGATAACAATCTAGCGTATTTCAATGATGTTCACTCCTTTCAATAAAGGCAAACTGTTGTCATCAATATATCCAATGGAACTCTGGGTGCTTTTAACACGCACAAGCATTTCCTGAATGGAGGGAACTAATATTGGAGGATAGCCAGCACCGCTATACACAGAGCGATCCCATATCATTCTTAATTGATAAGGGAACATATTTAATTGTGTTTTAACAAATGAGCGATGCAAAGGATGTGAATCAGGGAGTACAAAAACATGAATAGCGTTCTGATCTGGCCAACGAGTTGAACGCATCGTAAAAATAGAACGTAATTCTTGAGAAGAAAGGCTACTAACTTTAACATCCGGATGCACAATCACTGAATCTGCCCCAGCAAGCTGAGACATCATAAGTAAGAAAACAGCCAAGTATGTTCGTCGTTTATGCGTCACTACGGTCCCTCGTAAAGCGACATAACTAGCCAATCAAAATATAATCATCTGATTATATAAAAATACGTTATCAACAGTAATGTTTTTAGTATTTAAAAAGATGGCGTCCCATAGGGGGTTCGAACCCCTGTTACCGCCGTGAAAGGGCGGTGTCCTAGACCACTAGACGAATGGGACTTATATGAAACGTTAAGCTTTGAAACCTTAAGCTATAAAACGTTAAACCTTAAAACTTTTGGAGCGGGAAACGAGATTCGAACTCGCGACCCCGACCTTGGCAAGGTCGTGCTCTACCAACTGAGCTATTCCCGCAACAATATTTTAGTTAGTAGCGTGCGTTAACAACATTCGTTAGCAACACTCGTTAACAACTAAAAATGGCGTCCCATAGGGGGTTCGAACCCCTGTTACCGCCGTGAAAGGGCGGTGTCCTGGACCACTAGACGAATGGGACTTTTCAGTGAGAGCAAGGCTCATCAAAGAGGCGCAAATCTTATTGATTCCAACGACCTATGTCAAGAAGAATTATCACCACTGACGTTGAAAAATCACCCTATCATTGCTTCTATATTGACCGAAAATAATATTTGCAGAAGGCGCGTCATCAAAACTACCATCACCATCCCAGTCAAAGAAAAAATAAGGCATTCGTGTCAGATCAACCGCAACACCTACCACACCGGTATTCCCTGCTCCCGGCGCACTCATTGTTACTCCAGCATCGCCTGCATCCACTCTAAAATCTGCTCCACTATGCGCATAGGCGGCCGCCGTCTGGCCTGAAGCTATAAGAGCACCGTCATTATCAGAATAAGTCACTTCTGAGGTTAACCATGCACTGCAACTATCTGTGCTATTAAGGATATAGCCCGACCCGTCATAATACTCAGCTACCCAAGGCAAAGATAAAGGCTCAGTTTCAGGCCCATAAGCATCAGCGAGTCTGAGTCGCCCAAAACGAAGCTCTTTTGCAGGGATATTACTGATAGTAAAACCACTACACCCCTCTTCCAGCCAATCTCCATCGGCATCCGAGTCGATTCGGTAGCAAGCACCATCAGCATCGGTAAGATCTGCTGTCGCCAATGTTAGATCAACAAGGCCAGCAAACGGCGCTTCTGAGGCCCCCCGAACATATTTAATCGAATCGTTCGTCAGACTATTGATTGCCGTTCCGTCATAATCTGCGTCAGTCCCGCCCCATGTATCTGTCGATGTATCAACCGTACTACTCAAGGTCGCCGCCACAGAAGCACTCTGATCGGTATAGAAACGACTGCTGCGCTGAGCCGCCAATTTCCACAATGAGCCACCATAATTATAAACACGCCCGCCTACTGCGCTATAACCGCTAACAACAAGCTCCGGTGGTGTTTGATACCCG
Organism: Neptunomonas qingdaonensis; assembly: GCF_900113275.1. Classification (GTDB taxonomy): domain Bacteria; phylum Pseudomonadota; class Gammaproteobacteria; order Pseudomonadales; family Balneatricaceae; genus Neptunomonas; species Neptunomonas qingdaonensis. The sequence continues at coordinate 135,198 of NZ_FOOU01000003.1, read as the reverse complement.
ATCTCTTCATCCATGTAAGAGAAATCCCCCGATGAACAATGCGCTTGCCACTCAGGTGAATTTGCCGTCACTGCAAAAAACCAGGGCACAAAGCGCCCTACCGCTTTAGCTGTCTGACTAATACTGTGTCCGTAATAATCAGCATCCCTGGTATACAAGTTGATAATACCGACTTCTGAATAACGAGCAGCCACATCCTCAAATACACCGGAACTAAAACCCGACGAGATACCGGTCCAGGCAACGCTATCACTGGCAACCAGAGCACCGCTAGCAACGGATAAAGTGCCGCCGACACCACCTGCAGCCTGAGTTGGCGTCTGTAAGCTAATGCCCAACTCCGCATTTGAAGGCTGGTAATTAGGCGTCACCGCACCACTTGCACACTGACCGGAAACACTGACAGTAAAAGGCCTGTCAGCAGCCCACACAGCGCCTCCGGAAACAGCCGTATTATCCAGCATTAAGCCAGATCCGTTATCCGCTACCAACGACAATAAGGCAGGATAAGCGACAAAGGAATCCGCACCATTGAAAGTCTTCAGCCCGACGGTCAGCGCTGCGTTCAACCCGACCACGCCAGCATCCGGATACTGTATAGAAATACTGCCCTCACCTTGCGAATCAAAGCGCACCGCTACCGGCGTACCAGGCGCAGCAGATGACAATGGATAAGCGACTCCGTCAGAGGTTAAAATAAGATTTTGCGTCCCCGTCGATGGCGCAAGGTACTGACTATAAAAGTTAACCGTCCTGTTACCTGCCACTGCAGCGCTGCAACTCGGTGAATTATCAGATTTTTTGACCGCCTGGATACTAACAGCGAGGGATGTCTGACAGGACTGCGTATCAGGAATAGAAAAGACCAAACCGGAGTCCGAGACAGATAAATTGCTATCTTCCATATCAGAAGCGTTTCGCTTATCCGTTGAAACCCCATCGGTGACATTAAAATTAACCAATTCAGGATCAGACACAAGATCCGGATAAGATAAACTCAGTGTGACACTGCTCTCACCATTGTCCGGAAAACGATACGTTGCCTGCCCGCCACCTGAATTACTCAGCACACCGGACCCGGCAACAACAGACAACCACTCGCCTTTCATCGTTGAGGTGGATATCTGCAACAAAGCATCCTTAGCATCCACCGCCAAATCAGCATTATCATGCGCAGTAAAAGTGATATCTTCGGCTGAACAACTCACCATCGACATGTCGTGACTGATGGCATAGTGATTCACGACCACCGGCTCAGTACAATTACAGGAGCGCAGAGCCCCATCATAATTTCGGCCAGCCTCTTCATTAACAAAAATATCCGCAATGTCAAAAGCACTTAAATCAACATCGAAAATTTTGACTTCATCAATATCACCATCAAAAAAACGCGCCCCTATACCTTGATCCTGTCCAATCTGAAGATCATTACTATTAGTAATGAGCTGACCGGCAAATGTTCGACGTGCCGCTTCTTGCCCATCAATATAAATAATTTGAAGACCCGATTGATAGGTAATAGCGACGTGATGCCATTGATTTAAACTGATCTGCACCCCGGATGCAAAACTGCGGGTAACGCCACTAGCATCATTCCACCACCAGAAAATCTCTCGATTAGTGTTTACATGAAACTCATAGTTAGTGTCTTTAGAAAGGATAGTTTTCAACTCAGAAGGTGTGTTTTTTAGATAGACCCATGCCATGGCCGTTAAGGTATCGGGCAAATCAACTTCATTCGTGTCTGGCAGGCGCACATAATCATCAGCACTATCAAACTGAGCAAGACCACACACCTGCCCGCCTACAGTCGACAGCACGCCATTAACCGCATACGCATCCAGACGATTGGCACTGCTATCGACAACATCTTGCGCATCTGCCCAATTACAACTGTCGAAACGATAATTGACTACAGGCTCGGGAAAACCACAACGACGACTGCTGCCATCATAGTTATTACCTGCTGCTTGATTCGTATAAATAGTGCTGACCTGCGCAGCATTCAGCTCACTTGAAAAAACCATGGGCTCATCAACTAACCCTTCCCAGTCCTGTGCAGCATCGAAACGCCCACCCACAGAGTCCTGTTCCTGACCAATAATCAATCCGCCAGAGTCTACAGTCACCGCACCCGTATAGGTTGAAGTCTGACATCCCTGACTCACACCATCCAGAAACAAACAGTGACGCCCTGCATTTCGCGTCCATACATAATGATGCCAAACGCTATCATTAATAGCCGGCAACGAATAGGAGGCAACTATCCTGCCTTGAAAATAGAATTGCAACGACCTGGGATTGGAAAAATACATCAGCACTTCATTATTTTGCGAACTTGAGGCAGCAGAGAAAATCGTTTGAACCTGAGTGCGTGTAGAGTCTAACTTTCCCCATATAGAGATTGAGAAGTCACTAAGACCGTTAAGGGCAGCACTATCCAGAGAAGCATAATCATTGACACCATCATTAAGAAAGTCGGCTGCATTACACACGACCCCATCACTACTAGTCAGCATCGACTGGCTAGCTACTCCATGAAACGAATTAACACTGTAATCTTTTATCTCATCTGACACCCCCGCCCAAGCGTCTTCATCAAAATGCCAATCCGCATGAGGCAATGGAGGAACGGCGCTTGGAGGGGGGGGAGGGTCAGGACAGATTCTTGATGAGCCATCCCAGTTATCGCCTGCCAATTGATTGGCATGAACAGTGCTAACACTGGAAGCCGATAGTGCATTGCTAAAAATCATGGGCTCATCAACCAATCCTTCCCAGTCCTGATTAGCCGCAAACCCACCACCCACTGAATCCTGTTCCTGACCAATAATCAAACCACCAGGAGAGACGGATACAGCACCCGTATAGGTTGAAGTCTGGCACCCCTGATTCACGCCATCGACAAACAAGCAGTGTTGGCCTTGCTTACGTGTCCATACGTAATGATGCCATAGGTCATCATTGATAGCCGGCAACGAATAGCTGGCCGCTACGGCATTACGAAAATAGAGATGCAAAGTGCTTGTGTTGGAAAAAAACATCAGCACTCCATTTATATGCGAAGCAGAGGCCGCAGAGAAAATCGTTTGAGCCCCACTACGTGACGTGTCCAGCTTTCCCCAGACTGAGATCGAAAAATCATCAAGACCGTCAAGAGCAGCATTGCCTAGAGAAACATAATCACTTGTACCGTCCTGACGAAAATCTGCTGCATTACAGACAACCCCGTCCGTAGAATTAGTCATCGGTTGACTCGCTATGCCGTGGTAGTTACTTCCAGCAGAGTCCAGCACTTCATCAACAATCGCAGCCCATTGATTTTCATCAAAATACCATGCTGCCTGAATGACAGGTGTGGCGGGCGGGGATGTATGACACATACTCCCAAAGTCAGTATCATCAATTGAATCATCGTAACTGACAGAGGCGTTATCCTTCAGTTTTAACTCACCTTCTGACGATATTGCACCCAATACTTTACTGTTGTCTTTTATTTCTACTTTTTTTTCTGAATATATATAGCCCGCTAAACTAGCTGCACTTTCGACTGTTACATCATCAAAAGAATAAAGCACTAATCTGGAGGGATCGCCACTTTCTCCGCCATTAATGACTGACGACTCCTTAAACTTAGCTTTTTTCTCAATGTATATTCTTGCCGTACCGGAGCCCTGAACAATTAATTGGCTAGAATCTTTTATTTCTATTTCTTCTACAAAATAATCACCAGCGGTCAAATAAATAACCGAGCTATCTTCAACTTTTAGTTTTTTAAAATGGTATGAAGAAAAAGCAGCCGTCATAGACAAGCTACCGCCAGACTTTACCGTAACATCCTTATAATCATTAGCACTTATAGTTTGACTAGTACCGTCGACGACGAGGTTGTTGCTCGATGAATACTTGATATAACTACTGTTTAATTGAGGAGCCATAACGCCACTTGCACTACAGTTTACGCTACCACAACTGGAAACATCTCCCCTATTATCGATATCGGTTGTCACTAAAATAGCGTCAGGATTATTGAGTAATTGCGCTGAGTCTTCAAATTTTATTTTGCCAGCATTACTGCTATTAGTTAATCCATCGGCGAAAGTCGCCCGACATTCTGCTGCCTGAACCGACGTGATTAAACCAAGATAAATAAAAACACTTAAAAATAAACGAATCAGCATCTATAAGCTCCTCACCTCAGTTTCGATGGAAAGCGAGGCGACCTCAATATACTGAGCTTCATCCAACCGGTAGCTTACTTTCCGCGCTGCGATAGCCGCATTCGGTGCGCACTTGAACGGGAGTGCTTCAACTGGAATCCCGATCGCACCTGTGCTCAGAGCAACCCCAACCTGCCCCGAAGCATCAGCGCTTGCACCCGAATCAAACAAACTACCGGATGGGGAGTGACTGGAACCCGGATCAGGCACACTCATATTCTCAGCATTCGCATTTAACGAGAGTAAAAAGCAAAAACTAAAGAGACACCAGATGAGACTTTTCATGAACTGTACACATGCTCCATTTTGAAACCAATAAAGGCAACATATCGGCTATAAAAGACGAATATCAAAGATGTGAACAAGTATAGATGATGGATTGAAATTTTGGAGCGGGAAACGAGATTCGAACTCGCGACCCCGACCTTGGCAAGGTCGTGCTCTACCAACTGAGCTATTCCCGCTGATGCTTTCTGTTAAGAAAGTTGGTGGCGTCCCATAGGGGGTTCGAACCCCTGTTACCGCCGTGAAAGGGCGGTGTCCTGGACCACTAGACGAATGGGACATATCTTAAGCACTTTGAGAAAAAGTACTGTTAATCTTTTACATGAAAATATGGAGCGGGAAACGAGATTCGAACTCGCGACCCCGACCTTGGCAAGGTCGTGCTCTACCAACTGAGCTATTCCCGCAACATCATTTTAGTAGCTTATCATAGCGACTAAAATAATTGGCGTCCCATAGGGGGTTCGAACCCCTGTTACCGCCGTGAAAGGGCGGTGTCCTGGACCACTAGACGAATGGGACGCTACAACACTCAAAGCTTTACCTCAAATGCGGGGCGTATCTTATTCCCGTGACTGATTTTCGTCAAGCATTTTTTGAAAATAGATTTCCTATAAAATCAATTACTTCATTCTCCCCGCTTGTCTTCAACACCGAAGCAAATTATTAGCGATGAGTCAGACCTGAAATCAACACACTCCAATGAAGACAGATCTGGCCAAAGCAGCAGAAATCCTCTTAATATAGAAGCTTACACTTAACGTTTTTACCTAATGGAACTCTCAGATGAAGCCTGTACTCTATGGAGCCCCTCTTTCACCCTATGTTCGCAAAATAAGATTATTACTCGCATTCAAAGAAGTTGAATACGAATCAAAAATGATTGTTCCGTACGCCACACCAGAAGGATACGAACAATTAAATCCACTAAAAAGAGTCCCTGCGCTGGTTTATGGGGAGCATACTTTGGCTGATTCAGCTGTTATTGCTCACTTTTTAGATGCAACTTTTGCAGAAAAAAAGCTAATCCCTGAGGATCTTTTTCTGAAAGCCCGCTGCGAGTGGTTTGAAAAATACGCCGACTATGAACTCGCCTCACATACAACCTTTACCGCATTTAGCCAGAGGATTTTATCCCGGCTCGCCGGTAAACAGCCCGATGAAAAGGCGGTCAATATTGCCATTGAGAAGAAGCTACCTCCTCTGTTTGATTATCTTGAGTCACAGTTAAATGGCTTATTTTTTGTCGCAAACACACTAACACTCGCTGATATCAGTATCGCCAGTCAACTGATCTCTTTTGAGCACGCAGGCGAAAGCATCTGTGAAGAAAAATGGCCGAAGCTATCTCAATTTTACCAACACTTTATACAGCTAACGCCTGTAGGACCGATACTGTCAGCAGAAAAAGCAATGTTAAGAAAGCTATTAGGGGCCTAAAACCAGCAGCCTGAAAGTAGCCAATCACTGCTGTGAGCTCGATTACCGGTAAGTCCATTCGATATTCATAACCAGGCCGCTACGTACATCAATGAACCACTTGCGGCCGTCAAAACGGTACACCAACCGCGTCACCGAGCAAGTACGCCCTGAACCACAGCGGGTTTTCGTTTTATATTTTGTGATAGGTTTACCTAAATGTTCATAGACCTTGGAGAGTTCATCTCCCGAAGACAAAAGCTGCCCATTTGACAATCGTAAAGCAGTTGCCTGACAGCTCAAGAGTAGCAGTAAAACCAATAGTATTTGACGCATATTCACTCCATCTTCCTTGATGTTATGATTCCAGATTAAAACAAAGCCGCTTAATTCAACCTGACTTAAATCTGGCCTTTTTTGACGAGATAGCTTTTGCAAGATAATTAGCTGCTCTTGTAAGAGCAGGAATCACTAATACCTTAGCCTCTTCTTTTGAAGTTTTCCACTGACGATCCACCAAGGCGTCGGTCAATGCGGCGCCAGCCCACATAGAAGCCAATGCTATCCATGCTGTAATAGAAAAAGCCGATCCGCCAGTCAACCCTGCCCCAACAGCGCAACCACCGGCTAGCATTCCCCCCATCCCCATAAAAGAAGCACCAACAATATAACGAATCATACTACGCCCCTCCTGGAACCCCTGCAGTTTTAGTTCACGAGACAATAAAGCGGCTAAAAAAGAGCCTAAAAAAACACCCGGTACTAAACCAACATCAAAATCCAGCGCGGCATCAGTGGGTGTCAAAAGGTACATCAAGGTATCAGCAGAAGGGCCGGTAAAGGTCATACTTTCTACCTGAGTTGGATCAAATGTCTGATAAGACAAGTGATAGGTAAACCACCAGCCTCCTACAACCATAGAACCAACGCCAACGGACCCTATCCATGCCCAAGGGGTTAAGCGACTCTTAATACCGTAAAAAACAGCGACCAGCATACACACCAAACCGATATATATACCTGTGAATGAGCCCCAGCCCAAGAAAGAAATTAACTCCAAACCGCCGTCATTATGCAGCAGCCAAGCGCCGGCAATACTATCCCGCACCGGAGCCAATACGCCTTTCAATGATGCTTGTGCCACCGCGGCAAATAACAGGCCTGAAAACAGAGCTCTTAAATTGCCTGTCGCCGCCAGCACCAACAAACGAGAGCCGCAGCCTCGGGCCAAAATCATACCGGCCCCAAACAGCAACCCACCTATAACGGCTCCGGATAAACTCCCATAACTGGCCAGCATTCTTGAATCAGTGATATCCAGCTCACCCATTGTGATAAGTATTTGCGTTCCACCCACAGCAGCAGAAAAAGTCAGCAGCCAAATGGCAACTTTTTTACCAATAACACCCCGTGCAAACTCAACCACAGCAGCACGCAAACAGAACTGACTTTTCTGAGCAAAAGCACCAAACATGACACCAAGCACCAGACCACCAAAGGCATTCGTACCAGACTCACCCAATCGCGAGATAAGAAACTCAAAATCCATCATGCGCCTCTGCAGTATCAGAAATATGAAATTAGCATATAACTTTTTATCATATTGAATTTCACTTATAAAAAAGACCGCTCATTTAGAGAAGTCTTATATTAAAAAATATTATAAGTGATATACGACCTAACAGCCTTGCCACAGATCAAAAAACAACCAGGCGTCGTTAGCTTACCCTAAACTATTCATCCGCAACGAATGGCAATACAACCCGCAAATTGACCCCATCATCTCCTGATGTAATCGTCAGTTTCGCCCCTATGTATTCACAGCGTTCTTTGATACCGAGCAGCCCATAACCCTTATGCCCGGGAGCACTATCTTCAGAAGCATCCAGCCCTTGTCCATTATCTATGATGCTGAGCACTATCGCCTCTTCATCCGCATACAATGAGACGGATACCTCGGTGGCTAAAGAATGCTTCATAATATTAGTTAACGCTTCCTGCACTATGCGATACAGATGAATATCCGTTCCCTGAGGCATATTCACTTCATCAATGGCCAGTGCCACTGCAACACCCATTTGGCGCAAACTGCTCAACGTAGGGATCTGTTGTATGGATTGGTTCAACCCTAAATCATCCAGCTCAACTGGCCTTAGCGACATAATACGATCATAAACAGTGGCATACATATCAGACACCAACTGCTTGATTTTTGCACTATGTTCTAATGCCGTACTCTCCAAAGGAATTTTGTGCTCGAGCAATACTGTTTCAACTCTTACCGCTGTCAACAACTGCCCCAACTCATCATGAAGCTCCTGAGCAAGATGACTCCTTTCCTGCTCCTGGCTCCTCATCAATTGATGCAGAATGGCGCGTTTTTCTTGCAGAGTCCGTTCCAATTTCACATGACTACCTTTTAACTCAAAGCGACGTGCAAACAATTCATTAACAATAAGGTCTATCTCTTCGCCGATATGGTTAAACTCCTGAATGGCACCCTGCTGCCAGCCTAAACCTTTACCATTTTCAACAAGGTCCCGAATATACAACATCAGTTTTTGAAGTTGTTTATCAAGTGCCGCAGACAAAAAAGCAGCCACAGCAGCACTGACTAATAAGCCAATTAATGCCCCACTCACCAATAGTTTCATGAACTGTTTCGCCAATGAGTTAATACTCAGCGCTGAAGCGGATAGCTCTATCACCAAACCATCGCCATATACATTCAGGTTATCGGTATATTTTTCAAGCTCATTATCGTCTAACCAGGTAGTAGATTCTTCTATAGGCGCCGGCTTTGGTGAAAGGTATTCAGAAATGGCTACACCTGAAAACATCAGCTGCGCACTGCTTAGATCAACCACTGCACGGTTCACCAGTTGATTCAACAGCAAAGAGTTACCTGATAGTTTTATGCCGCCGATCATACGTCCGATGACTTTTTGTTCAGCGTTGGTCACCAAGTAGTCTTTAGCCAACAGTACTTGCCCACCGTTACGAAAAGCGTTCCACCCCTGACTGGCTGCTTCAGAGTATGCGTTGTATACCTGCTGGCATATCTGCGAACCTATGTTAATCAAACGACTTTTAATCAGATAGCACTGACTATTATCCAGCGAGCTTAATACAATAAACTGGTATCGATGCATTGATGTAGAATGCTCATTTCCCATGATCAACTGTCGCAATGTAACCTCAGCATGCTGCTCCATCTCTTGCTGCAGTTCATGAGATGTCACCAGACTATTTAACTCTTGATCAATTAATTGCAAATGAGTATTTAACTCGTAGCGTATGGCCGCTGCGCTCTGGGACAGTGAGGCTAATGTCTCATTTTTTAAGATCTGATTAGTAGAGTGGTAAGCATTCAAAGCAAAAACAGAAAGGAAGCCAGACAGCATCATTAAAAACAGCAAGAACGTCAGAGTACGGAAGCGCAAAACCATTAACGTTTGCCCCCGGAATAAACGAAAGCCTCCTTGATGTAGCGCTCGATCAGACTCTCTTCCATGTCCTTTGTCAGCAAACGAAAATCACCCGAAAACACCTTGGGCACAGATTTTCCGAGCATATCCAGGCGAATGGCTTCTGCCATCGCTATACCACTTTGATCATTCACTCTCATTAACACAACATCCAGCAATCCCTCCTTAAACGCATCCAGCTCAGCCAAGCCGCCTCCCCAGCCATTGATAGCCACATCAGACCGGCCAAGCTCGTTGAGTGCGTCCAGCGCACCGAAAGCAATATCCGTAGCACTGGCATAAATATATTTAAGATTAGGGTACTTCTTCAGCATTGCGAGCACCGACAATTTGGCCTTCGCTCTACTTTCTTCAGTAAAATAACTAATCTTCAATTGATGGTAGCTTCCTATTTCACGCTCAAATGTCAAACCGCGCTCATCACTAACTACCCCCTTACCCCAAAAAACAATACCGTACTCAGAATCTTCTGGAAAACGTTGTTTGAAATACTCCGCTAATTTTTTAGCACCCTCGGCATGATCAAAACCTATATAGATCAAGGGCTGCACATCGTACCAATCGACAATGGGGCGTGTCAGGTTCTGAATAATAATCTTAGGCTTTGCTCGCTGAAGCAAAGCCTCAACCATCCGCTGCTGACGAATAGAGTTAATGGTGTAGACCAGATAATCCGGATCGCGCTCAAGCAACTCCATAATTTGAACTTCCTGACGATCCTGCTCAACATGAGGCTTAGTGAAGCGAATATCCAGCGTGTAGTCTATGCCCAGATCATCCAGTCGCCCCCTCAGCGCACTGAGACTCCGTTGCCAATAATCCGAGACCTGAAAACCGGGATAAACAATCGCTATTCTTATCGCTTTTTTCTGGTGTAATACAGGGAACGGCGAAACATGCTCAATAAGAGATTTAAACTCAGTGTCATTGACCACGTGCGTAGATGAGCCGGCACTATAAGAAACACATAATAAGCAGGTTACGAGGAGTAACTTCATGCGATGTGTCAGGTGAAAAAATCCAATGTACTGTATCTTTATATCCATATATAAGCACTTTAAAATAAATGAGGGTTTACTCAGAACAGTGTAACTTTCATTATTTTATAGTGTAACTTTGATTATTTTGCAGTGATATATTTTATTTTATATCCAAACGCTCCTGCTCTATCCAAAAGCGCACCGGCCAGTTGCGTATTTGCCAGAAGGCGAACTGATAAGGCAGAAAGTAAGGGTTTAGATAAATAAGTGTGTTTAAGACTTGTCAGCGCATTGCGATAAACCGCCACACAGGTATGGAAACTGCTGACAGAGCCTCACCAGATCTTCAGGACGGTCAACATCCCATAAAGTGAACGGCTCATGCCAGCGAAAGGAAAGCGCTTTTAGCTGCGAGCGCGTCTGCTGCATCACCCTATCGCTGCCCCATTCAATATTGTCAAAAATATCACTGAATGAGACTCCAGCTGAGTCTTCAACTGAGGCTCCAACCGAAAGAGTAGAATCATAAAACGGCAGGCCCACCAGGGTATATCCACCATCTTCGGCCGGTATAAAAACCGCATCGTGACTTTCAAGCGACAAACAACAGCGTTGTAAAATATCCGCATCTATTGCCGGACAATCGCTCCCTATCAATAGCGCGCCGCTTTGGTTTTCCCTCAGCACACTGAGCAGTGCATTTTGCATACGCTCACCCAGATCCACGCCTTTTTGCACCCGATGAATTAAAGGGTAACTGATAAGCAAATGATCGATAAAGGGATGTGCGTTATTCTCAGGCGTGAACAGATAGATAGGAAAACAGGCTGACGCTACTGCACGCCGGATAGTATGTTCCAACAACAGTGCATGTAATTTTGCTGCACCTTCGGCTCCCAGTGCAGGTATTAAACGCGTTTTAGCCACCCCCGCAACCGGAGCTTTAGCAAAAATAATTAAAGCCGTACTCATTTATTATTTTTCCCGACACGATAACCATAGCGCTCTGCGAGCTTGTCAGGCGCCTCACCACACCAATATGCCCACCTGAGTGACCACATTAAGACGATGGTTCGGATCGCCCCTTTTTGCTCCCAGCGTCGCCCTGATGTGACGACTTTTTGCCTGATACAGACCGGACGTACTTCGCTTAAAAGGCGCCGGGAAATTTCAATATCTTCCATCAGTGGCTGATCGGGGAAACCACCGACTTTATTAAACAGTGAGCGGCTAACAAATATCCCCTGATCACCGGTGGCAATACCGGTAATGCGAGAACGCATATTCATAAAAAATGCGACAATCGGCAACATCCTGTGCTGGCCATCAATCGTCACATCAAACCGGCCCCAATAGTCATAAACATCACGCTGAATAGGTAATAACTCCATCAGGTTAGCGGGTACGTCAGTATCCAGATGCAAAAACAGTAACAACTCAGCCGACGAAGCCTGCACTCCGGCATTCATCTGTTTTGCCCGGCCGGCAGGCGATTCCACAAGCTTATCCACCCAGCCCCGAGCCAGCTCCATACTCGCATCCCGACTCCCACCATCTACGATAATCAGTTCACATTGGGGCCGTAAGTATTGCAGCGCCTGCAACTTAGCGACAATAATACGTGCCTCATCCAGCGTTGGAATAATGATAGAGACAACGGGGGTGGGTGATGCTGACATCAAGGCACCTGACGAGAAGATCGAAGCCTTTGCAAAGGCAACTTAAGCAATGCAACAAAACCTAAGGCCGCTTGCTGTCGATACTCAGACAAGCCTAATTGCATCTGTAGATGATTATCCTTAGGCTCAAGCGTATAGGTTGAAAACAGACGATCCCACACCGACAGAAAAAAACCATAATTACTGTCTGTTTCTTGCTGATAGACAGAATGATGGATTCGATGCATATCGGGAGTACAGATAACCCACCGAAGGGTTTTATCTATTCCCGAGGGTAAGCGGATATTGGCATGCGTAAAAATGGCTGAAGCATTGAGTACAACTTCAAACACGATAACGACCGCAGGATCAATGCCAAAGACGACAATGATGACGGCTTTGTAGAGCAAAGATAAAAGGATTTCTACCGGATGAAAGCGCAAAGCCGAGGTCACATCCAGATCTAGATCCGTGTGATGTACCTGATGCAGACGCCACAGCACTGGCAACTTGTGGGTTACCCAGTGCTGCCCCCAAATAGCCATATCCAGTATTAAAAAGCCCAACACAGCAGAGATAACCAGCGGCATCTGCAACCAATGAAAAAGCCCCAACGGCTGTTGCTGAGCCCAAACAGCGGCGCTCACGGCAATAGCGCCTACCGTCAAGCGTACGATGAGCGTATTCATCAGAATAATGCCCAAATTTATCCCCCAGCGTGTCAGACGAGACTCTCGCCAGGCACGCTTAGGACGAAACCATTCAATCCCGGCACATATCAAAAAAGCACTCAGAAAAAAGACCAGCCTGAAGGTTGCCTCTTCTTGCACGTTTAACTCCTGCGCCATGTATGAAATCGTTCCAGCCACAGCATCACTTTTGGCGATACATGTGCCCGTTTCCACTCCCCGGCGGCATACTTATTCGCTTCCGAAAAAGTCGGGTAAGTATGAATCGTGCCGAGTAGTTTATTTAAGCCAAGTCCGTATTTCATCGCCAACACAAATTCAGCCAGCAATTCAGCGCTGTGCTTACCGACAATAGTCACACCGAGGATTTTATCTTTTCCTGCGAGCGTAATAATCTTAACAAAGCCATGATCATCGCCATCCGCAATAGCTCGATCAAGATCATCAATCCCATAACGCGTTACTTCATAGTCTAAACCTTGCGCCTTTGCTTCACTCTCACTCACACCCACACGTGCCACTTCAGGGTCGGTAAAGGTTACCCACGGAATAACCCGATAGTCTGCCTTAAAGCGTTTAACCCCACTAAACAGCGCATTGACCGCCGCAAACCACGCCTGATGCGCTGCTACATGCGTAAACTGAAAAGGTCCGGTAACATCACCGCATACGTAAACATTTGGAAAGCGCGTCTGCATAAAACCGTTACACTCCAGTGTTCCATTTTTTCTGCTTTCAATGCCTAATTTTTCAAGCCCGAAACCACTGACATTGGCTTCCCGTCCTAACGCTAACAGTAACTTATCAAATGGCAGCTCTACCACTTCCCCTGCCTGCTCTATCAGCAGATAAGCCTGTCCTTCACGTACGATCACTTCTTTTGCCGTACTCGACAGATGAAGCGCGATGCCTTCCTCTGTAAATTGCTGTTCTACCAGCGCTTGCGCTTCCTGGTCTTCTCGTGGCATCAAGTGAGCGGGTCGCTGCACAATACTCACCTCACTTCCTAGCCTTGCAAACGCCTGAGATAACTCACAGCCGATAGGCCCGCCGCCTAATACAACAAAACGTTTCGGCAACTCGTTCAGCTCCCACAAACTGTCAGATGTCAGATAATCCACCTGATCCAACCCTGGAATATTGGGAACACGTGGGCGCGCACCCGTGGCTATAATGACAGACTTAGCAGATAAGGTTTGCTGCTCCCCATTTTCCTTGGTGACTGACACTTCCCATGGAGAAACAATGTTGGCCGTACCCTGAATAACATCCACACCCAGCTTGGTATAACGTTCGACCGAGTCATGTGGTTCGATCTGTTGAATCACATTTTTGATACGCGCCATTACTCCGGGAAAGTCGACGTCGGGTTCAACCGCCTTAATACCAAACTGGCCTGCCTGTCGCATCTCGTAGGCTTGTCGCGCCGAGCGAATTAATGCTTTGGACGGCACACATCCGGTATTCAGACAATCGCCACCCATCTGATGTTTTTCGATCAAGGTAACCTTGGCTTTCACCGCAGCAGCAATATAGGCACTCACCAAACCACCACTACCGGCACCAATCACAATCAGGTTAGTGTCAAATTTTTTCGGTTTATTCCAGCCTTTATATACCTTACGGGCCTTTACCGTTTCTACGATTTTTCGGGCAATCAGGGGAAAAACTCCGAGTAGCGCAAATGCACCAATAATCTCGAAGGATAAAATACCCGACAATGAATCAATTTTAGCCAACTGCGTCCCCGCGTTAACGAAGACTAAAGTCCCCGCCAGCATCCCTAACTGACTCACCCACCAGAATGTTTTGGCAGGCATACGTGTAAGCCCCATTAACAAATTGATCATAAAGAAAGGGAAAATAGGTATCAGACGCAAAGTAAACAGATAGAAAGAACCGTCCTTTTCAACACCAGCATCTATCGGTGCGATAGAGGAGCCGAATTTACGGCGTACCCAATCACTGATCAGATAACGCGACGCCAACATTGCCAGGGTAGCGCCTAAGGTTGAAGCAAACGAGATCAGAATACCGCCCCATAACAAGCCAAAAAGTGCCCCACCGGCTAATGTCATGATCACCGCGCCGGGAATCGACAGCGCCGTCACCAGTACATAAAACACAAAAAAAGCGACACTAGCACCGACAGGGTGCAGATCGCGCCATGATATTAAAGCCGCTTGCTGTGATTTAAGGTTTTCCAGCGTCAAGAGCGAAAAACCACCGGCCTGCCAGGTAATCAGCAACGCAATAAGAATTAAAAATATAACGAATAGGCGCTTCATCGGTTACTCCCGATAATAATTATTTGAAGCCGTGGAAAACTCACCATTCACAAGCCGTTCGAGACTTGCTGTAGGAGTGACTATGTATTCTTTTAGTCCAGGCGCGTAAAAGTCTGCTTAAGCGTTCAATGCACCGCCGCAGCTTGACCCCTGACCAGCAGTACAACCATAACAGTGATCACCAATACGTATGGCACTTTCGGGCAGGCCGTCCTCGAGCAAGCTCTCCAGATGAACAGGGGCACGGCTACTGCCTAACGGCATTTTCAGTTGCTGATTAAAATCGCAATCATGCACATAACCTTGCCAGTCAACTGAAATCAGCGAGCGACACATCAAGCTATCCAGTGTCGCGGCATTAAAAGAATTCCGCAGTAGCTCCATATAAGGAATAAAGGTTTTTTTAGAAATCAAGGTACTACCAAAACGTTGAATCGGCATATTCGCCAAGGTAAACAGGTTAGAAAACTGCACGCCATAACGCGCATTTAATTCATATTTGTAATTAGTTTCTAACGCCTGCTGCTCTGGAGGTAAGACGGGCCCCGGAGGGTTATAAACGAGATTAAGTACCTTGCCGCTCCCGTCCTGTGCGTACCCCAGCTGATTGAGTTGTTTCAGCCCATCAATACTCGCCTGAAAAACACCGTCTCCGCGTTGAGCATCGACATTATCTTCAAGGTAGCAAGGCAGTGACGCAACGACCTCTACGTCGTGTTCAGCCAGGAACTCTGCGAAATCTTCATAACCGGGCTCACAGAGAATCGTAAGATTACAGCGATCAATTACCTTTACCCCCAGTTTTCGGGCGGCAATAACCAAGCGCTTAAAATGCTGATTCATTTCAGGCGCCCCCCCTGTCAGATCGAGCGTAGTGATGCCAAATTTTTCAATAAAATCCAACATCAACTGCATCGTTGCCCAATCCATCTCTTCGGTGCGTTTTGGACTAGCCGCCACATGACAATGGAGACAAGATTGATTGCAGCGATAACCCAAATTGGCCTGTAGCGTATCTAATTGAGTCCGCTGTATGGAGGGAAAATCTGTCTGAATCAGGTGTGGCAACATGTCATGCATTTAAAAATCCTTCGTTAGACGTAAGCTATTATTAGATATAGTCGACTGAAACACCGCAACCTTACACTTTTTTAAACAAATATTTGTTTTCTATTACAAGACAGCGAAAGCTATCGTGACATAACAAGCTGAAACGAACATGAAATTAAATTGTTTGAGGTAATTTAAATGAAATGAGCCACGCTACAAAAAGGAAAAACGAAGAGATCCACAAACACGCTTCAAGACCATAAAGTTGGTACAGCGCACCCGAGAGCAACGTACCCAGAAGCCGCCCCATCGCATTCGCCATGTAATAAAAACCCACATCCAACGAGACGCCATTTACTTTGGCATAACTGACAATCAGATAGCTGTGCAATGAGGAGTTCACAGCAAAAAAAGCCCCGAACAGCATCAACCCGCCAATCAAGCCGATTTGGAACCACTCACTGGTTAACGATAAACCCATGCTAGTGCTAAGAAGAATAGCCATGATTGCGGGTATCATTAATAACGGAAATAACCAAGCAACAGCCGTTTTACCATCCGGCACCACACCCGATCGCTTACCCGTCACATAAGGTGCCAATGACTGGATAACACCATAGCCAATCACCCAACAGGCCATAAAGCTACCAACGGTCCAGTGATCCCATCCCAACACTTCTCCGAGAAATACCGGAATCGCCACCACAAACCATACATCCCGGGCAGCAAAGAGAAACAAGCGCGCCGCAGATAAAATATTCACCGCCCTGCTTTTAGAAAATAGTTCTCTGAATTTTGGCTTACCCGCCGTTTTTCCTAACGCTTTCTTAAGGGTGAAAACCGAAACGATCCAGATAAACAGTAAACCAACCGCCATTATCAGCACTGATTGGGTAAAACCGAACAATGTCAGCAACACCCCGCCAAGAAAGAAACCCACACCTTTCAGTGTATTTTTAGAGCCGGTCAGCAACGCTACCCATTGATACAGTTTGCCCTGAGCGTCTGCCGGCACCAGCAATTTAATAGCGCTCTTGGCACTCATCTTGTTCAGATCTTTAGCGATGCCTGATAATGCCTGGGCGGCCATTACCCAGGGGACAGTCAACCAGACAGCAGGCACGGCAAGCATGGCTAACGCAACCACCTGTAACACCAAACCTATATTCATGGTGCGGTTTAAACCAAGTCGCGCACCCAGCCAGCCACCGAGTAAATTAGTCACTACGCCGAAAATCTCATAAAAGATAAACAGCAGCGCGATATCTAAAGGTGAATAACCCAGCGCATGAAAGTGGAGCACCACCAGCATGCGTAGCGCACCATCGGTTAGCGTGAAAGCCCAATAGTTAGTTGTTATCAGCAGGTACTGCCTGACATCAGAAGAAAGCGTTGCGAACATCAATAGACACTTCTACAGAATAGTTTTTGAGATAAGGGCCTTTAAAATAGCTGCTTTTAAAATAATCTGGCAGGAAGATTACTTCTGGTCGAGCAATCCTACCTTTTTAACCAATTCAGCCGTACGGTTCGCATAGCCCCATTCGTTGTCATACCAGATATATACTTTTACCTGTGTGCCATTCACCACCATCGTGGATAAAGCGTCGATAATGCCTGAACGCGGATCTGTCTTATAATCAATAGAGACTAACGGACGCTCTTCATAGCCGAGAATCCCTTTTAGTGAGCCTTCAGCCGCCGCTTTAAACAGTTGGTTAACCTGAGCTTCGGTTGTTGGTGTCTCAACTTCAAAGACACAATCGGTGAGAGAAGCATTGGCAAGTGGTACGCGAACCGCATGGCCGTTCAAACGTCCGGTTAACTCAGGAAAAATATGCGTTATTGCCGTCGCCGAGCCAGTAGTTGTCGGAATCAGACTCATCCCGCAGGCACGCGCTCTGCGTAAATCTTTATGCGGCGCATCCAGAATCGTTTGTGTATTGGTCACATCATGAATTGTCGTCATCGAGCCATGACGGATTTTTAGATTTTCATGAATAACCTTCACAACGGGAGCCAAACAGTTTGTCGTACAAGAAGCCGCCGTTACAATACGATGCAGTTCAGGATCATAAAGTTGATCATTCACACCCAATACTACATTAAGTACCCCTTCCTCTTTGACCGGCGCACTCACCACCACACGTTTCACGCCTTGGTCTAAATAGGCCTGCAACACCGCTTTGGTTTTCATCTTTCCAGAAGCTTCGATGACGATATCGCAACCCGACCAATCCGTATCCGCAATCGCTTTGTTATGGCTCACGTTTAACGACTTATCACCCACAAGGATACGATAGCCTTCCGCCCGTGCTTCATGCTGCCAACGCCCGTGCACCGAATCAAAATTCAACAGATGAGCAAGCGTTTCGACATCCCCCCCCGGATCATTAATGTGCACAAACTCAATCTCAGGCCATGCCCATGAAGCACGTAACGCCAAACGCCCGATACGCCCAAAACCATTGATGCCTACTTTAATCGCCATTTTAACACCCTTAGTGCTGATTATTACGCTCGCTTTTATACTTCATTATGCCTTCGCTAACCAGGCTTCAACCTCTGCCCGATGCGGGATAGACCCGGAGTGCACCAGTTGCTCATCGATAACAACAGCGGGGGTACTCATCACTCCATATCCCATCATAGCAGCAGGATCTGTCTCTTTCATGACAACGACCTCGACACCGGCCTCGGCCGCCAAACGGGTGATAATTTCTGCAGTTTTTTCGCATTTACTGCAGCCAGAACCCAATACTTTAATTGTTTTCATGAGACTATTCTCTCTGGTTATGTTGAAAAATATATTGATAAGCGCTCTTTATAAAAGCCGTGTTTAAAAGCCATGGCTAACGACATACTATCAAGCTGAAAATAAAAACAACCCAACACCATTAAAAATCCACCCTACCAGCGTGAAAGCAAAGAGCAACAAGCAAAATAGAATAGCTAACAGTTTCCACTGCATCACCTGCTTTAACAAAATAAACTCAGGAAAACTGGCAGCAACCGTGCTCATACAAAATGCCAATGTAGTCCCGACCGGCAAGCCTTTATTAATGAGGCTTTCCATCACAGGGATAACACCGGTGGCATTCGAATACAGAGGTATACCTAAACCAACCGCAGCGGGCACAGACCACCATTGCCCCTGACCCAAGTGCTGCTCAAACCAGCCTTCCGGTACAAATCCATGTAACGCCGCTCCCAAACCAACACCTACAATAACCCACTTCCAGACGCGGCTGAAAATATCGATCAGCTCATCTTTAGCAAACTGATGCCTTTCAGTCATATTTAAACGTCGGCGTTCGCCCATAACGCTTGCTTGTTTGGCTTCAATGTAAGCTTTCGCAGCAAAAGGTTGCAGCATTTTTTCTGCCCTAATAAGATCCAGAAAAATACCACCAAAAACACCAACAGAGATGCCGACTGCAATATATATCAAGGTAAATTTCCAACCCAGCAAGCTACCCAGCAACACGATGGCAACTTCATTAATCAACGGAGAAGTCAGTAAAAATGACATGGTGATTCCGACAGGGATACCCGCCGATGTAAACCCCAGAAAAAGGGGAATACTGGAACAAGAACAAAAAGGAGTGACCGCGCCAAAAAGAGAACCCATCACATAACCAACAAAGCGGCTTTTTCCCACCAGCCAGGCACGTACCGATTCAATATTCATTGAGGCTCGCAGCAAAGCAATCAGATAGATCATCACGATCAAAAGCGCAAAGATCTTAGTGGTGTCTTCGATAAAGAAGTGTAGCGCATCACCCATTTTAGTCGCTGCACTTAATCCCAACAGGTCATAAACCAGCCAATTTGCTAATAAGGTAAAAACTTCCAGCATGTCGTTTCCTCAAAAATTCGTACAACGATACCCCGCAAACCAGAACACCCCGGGGTGTCCATGTAGGTATCAATACATCCGATAAATATTTACTTAATTAGCATAACCTGATTCACAACCGCTCAACATTGACTCAAGCCAATCTAAGGTTAATAAATGTAACAACTAAACCAGAGAGAAATTTTTCGTCTTTTATCAACCAAAACAATGTATTTCATTCAAAGATTGCGCTAATGGGAAAATTATTCTTTGTCTTTCGGCCCTGCTCGAATAAAATACAGTTCGCCTTCACTCCTATTACGGAGTTGAATTTCATTCAATGCGTTATTTACGCGGTCTGCAACGGTTGGAGAATTACGACGTTGTCATCGAACGGTAAAATCACATTACAAGGGTTTAACAACCTAACCAAAAGCCTGAGTTTCTGCATCTACGATGTTTGCTATGCGCAGACAGCAGAGCAGAAAGCCGAATATATTGAATACATTGACGAGCAATACAATGCTGATCGTCTCACTGAAATTTTAAGTGAGGTTTGCGATATCATTGGTGCTAACATCCTCAATATTGCACGCCAGGATTATGAACCTCAAGGCGCCAGCGTTACCATCCTGGTTGCAGAAGAGCCTCTTAAAGACTCAGAATATGTTGATAAAACAGAGCAGCCCGGGCCGCTTCTACCTGACTCTGTTGTAGCTCATTTGGATAAGAGCCATATCTGTGTGCATACTTATCCGGAAAGTCACCCCGATGATGGTATTTGCACCTTCCGTGCTGATATTGAAGTATCTACCTGTGGCATCATCTCGCCACTAAAAGCGCTGAACTATCTGATCCACAAACTGGAATCCGATATTGTCACCATTGACTACCGTGTACGGGGCTTCACCCGCGACATTAAAGGTGTGAAGCACTATATTGACCACGACATCAACTCTATCCAGAATTTCATCACTCAGGATATCCGTGACCAATATCAGATGCTGGATGTAAATGTCTATCAGGAAAATATTTTTCATACCAAAATGATGCTGAATGACTACGATCTGGACCAGTATCTATTTGGTACAACACGTAATAACTTAGCGGAAGCTGAAGCGGAAGAAGTGTCTGAGCGTCTTTTCAAAGAAATGAACGAGATTTTCTACGGCCGAAACATGCCGGATATGAAAAATCATAAACATTGACGCTCTCATTGAGCACAATCCTTAATTAAACCACATATTAAAACTACACAATAAGGCCAGTTGCAAAACAACTGGCCTTTTTATATAAGATCATAACCCCGATCAGAATCTTCCCTACTCCTTTCCTCGCACAAAAAAATGCAGCCAATGCCAGAAAACACCATATTCCAAATTAATATATGGTTATAATGAAATGCATTTATGGATTATCAATAACGGTGTTTTGTAGTGACCCGGCGAACACAACACCCAGACACAAGGACTAGCAGCATGCTGAAACGTTATTTGCCGATTCTGGAATGGGCGAAAATTTACGATCGCAACATGCTCAGCAGCGACCTGATTGCCGCGCTGATCGTAACCATTATGTTAATCCCGCAATCACTGGCCTATGCTTTACTGGCCGGTTTACCCGCAGAAGTCGGCTTATATGCCAGCATTTTACCTTTGATTGCTTATACTGTTTTTGGCACCAGCCGCACGCTGGCCGTAGGGCCGGTAGCCGTCGTGTCATTAATGACAGCCGCCGCCGTTGGAAATATCGCTCAGCAAGGGACAGACGCCTATGTACTCGCTGCAATAACACTCGCCTTTATCTCTGGGGTGATACTGATCTTGATGGGAGTTTTCCGACTGGGATTGCTGGCAAATTTTCTCAGCCATCCAGTCATATCCGGTTTTATTAGCGCCTCCGCTATTATTATAGCCGCCAGCCAGTTAAAACATATCTTCGGCGTAGAAGTGAGCGGCCACAATTTATTAGATATTCTGCTCGGACTGAGCAAGCAACCGGAACATATCAACATACCCACACTTATCATTGGCATCAGCGCTATCACCTTTCTATTCTGCAGCCGCACATACCTTAAAACCATCCTGTTGCGCATGGGAGTTAAAGCACGACTTGCCGACATTATCACTAAAACGGGCCCTGTACTGGTCGTTATAATCACAATACTAGCCACCTGGATCGGTGATTTAGAAAATCAGGGAGTCAAGGTAATTGGAGATATCCCGCAAGGCCTGCCTTCACTGGCGCTCCCTCAGTTTGATGCAGAGATCTGGCAACAACTCTTCATCTCGGCCTTGCTGATCAGCATCGTGGGGTTTGTCGAGTCGGTATCGGTTGCGCAAACATTAGCCGCTAAACGGCGTCAGAGAATTTCACCTGATCAGGAATTAATCGGTCTTGGTGCATCCAATATCGCCTCTTCTGTCTCTGGTGGCTTCCCCGTTACCGGCGGCTTTTCTCGCTCCGTTGTCAACTTTGAAGCAGGGGCAGAAACCCCGGCAGCAGGCGCTTTTACAGCGGCGGGCATTGCTTTAGTAACACTATTTTTAACACCCCTGATTTTTTTCCTGCCTAAGGCTACGCTCGCCGCTACCATTATCGTTGCTGTCTTATCACTGGTCGATCTCGCTGCACTCAAACGCACCTGGATATATTCCCGGAAAGATTTTTCTGCGATGCTGGTCACCCTGATAATGACGCTGCTTCAAGGCGTAGAGATCGGCATTATTGCCGGTGTAGGCCTCTCCATTTTTCTTCATCTGTATCGAACCAGCACACCGCATAGCGCACTGGTCGGCAGAGTCCCTGGAACGGAGCATTTTCGGAATATAGATCGGCATAAAGTCGACACGCAAAAACATATGTTAACCTTACGTATCGACGAAAGCCTTTACTTCGCCAATGCACGCTATCTGGAAGACAGGATATATGCATTAGTTTCGCTCAACCCCGCCGTAAAACACCTGATCCTGATGTGCCCTGCCGTCAATCTCATAGACGCCTCAGCTTTAGAAAGTCTTGAGGCCATCAATGCTCGCCTAAAAGACAGCGGGGTAACCTTCCACCTTTCCGAAGTAAAAGGTCCTGTCATGGATAAATTAAAACGCAGTCATTTTCTTAATGACCTGACAGGCCAAGTCTTTCTCAGTCAATATGATGCGTGGCAAGCATTACGCAACACAGCAGGAACTGCGTCTTTAGATGTATAAAAACACACCTTTTAGCGCATTGTTTACGACAGCATAAAGGCTCACATTATCTTGTCATACCTTGATCCTGAAGGCTGGGGCAGATGCGGTTTTATATATCAGCAGTCGACAAAAACTTAATCACAATATTAAGCGTATTCCTTACTCTGTTACTCAGCGTGTATGTCCAACTGACGCATGCCGCCACTCATACTGATAACCAAAGCACAGCCGCCGCCTCCACAGGCGAGCAAAGTACGCTGAATAAAGATACGCTGCCCATCACCGCCCTCTTCCCAAAAAACACTCGCATAGGCGACAAGCAAACAGACCTTCCGGTATACCCGGTATATCAATTAGACCAGCTACTGGGATATGCATGGCTCTCTGATGAGATCAACGATCTTGCCGGATTCTCAGGCCGCCCAATCAGGCTTCTCATTGGCCTGCAAGCCGATGGAACCTTCAGTAAAGTGATTGTGATAGAGCACCACGAGCCCGTGTTTTTACATGGACTTGGCAATGAAGCACTGGATCAATTTGTCGCGCAATACTCAGGACACTCGATCAAACAGCAGGTGATCATATCCAGCGCGCAAAAAAACAAAGCAGGTAGCGGTTCTGCAGGGGCGGTTTTTTTCGACGGCGTCACCAAAGCGACTATCTCAGTTTTGATTGTCAATGATGTCGTGCTGTCCACCGCACTGCAGGTAGCACGTGACAAACTGGAAGGCTTTTCCCTTCCTGCACAATCAGCGCTGCTGGAAAAGGATGTCGAAATAATGGACTGGCCAGCACTGCTCTCATCAGGACTGGTTCATCAGTGGTTAGTCTCCAGCGACGAAGCCTTTACGTCACTTGGGCGTAAATATTCAGATTATAAGCATCTGTTTGATAGCAATGATGATCCTGACTCTTTTACTGAGCTCTATTACGCTTACCTAAATGCGCCCGATGTCGGCATAAGCCTGTTAGGAGAGTCCGCCTATGCCAGCCTTATGGCGGACCTGGCAGATGGCGATCATTTAATCTGGATTGCTTCCAATGGGCTATATCGTCATATTTCAGACGACTTCATGCCAGGCACGGTACCTTCGCGTATATCAATGAGCCAAGGGGGCCTGAATACTGAAATAAAAGACACAAATACATCGGCGGAACTAAAAAACATAGTCGCTAAAAATGCACCTGAGTTTTCAGAAAGCTCCATTTTCAGAATCAAAGGTATCTCTAATTTTAATTTAGGGGGCGAAACAGCGATAAAACTGAACATTAATCTACCACGTAACCATCTGATTACCGACTCACTCGCCTTAACAGATCACTACCAACTCCCTAAGTCACACTGGACAGCCATCGAAGTTAAGCAGCAAACAGCCACCCCGCTCTGGTTAAGAATCTGGCTGGACCGAATCCCGCAAATTCTCACCTTAGTGATATCACTCATCATTCTGATAACCGTTTTTATTAAACAAGATAAACTCAGTCGTAACGCGGTACGTATGCATCAGTTTCGCTGGGGTTATCTATGGTTTACACTGTTATTCACCGGCTATTACGCTCAAGGGCAACTATCCGTTGTTAATATTTTCACTCTGCTACACGCCATAAAAGACGGTTTTGATCTCACTATATTCCTGCTTGATCCGGTTATTTTCATTCTCTGGATCGTCACTTTTGTTAGTCTGTTTATCTGGGGACGAGGGCTGTTCTGCGGCTGGCTATGCCCGTTTGGCGCACTTCAGGAAATGGCATCCTGGTGCGGAAAAAAACTCGGAATAAAACAAATTCGCATTGCTGAAAATAAGCACAGAAAATTAATCTACCTGAAATACCCGATACTGCTGGGATTAATAGCCGTGTCATTTTATGAGCTAAGTCTGGCGGAAAGACTGGCTGAAGTGGAGCCCTTCAAAACCAGCATCACGTTAGTCTTTGTCAGGCACTGGCCATTTGTGCTGTATGCGCTTGCGCTACTCGTAGGCGGAATGTTTATCCACAAATTCTACTGCCGTTACCTGTGTGCATTAGGCGCAGGATTAGCCATCATTGGCGCGTTAAGACGCTTTGAATGGTTAAAACGTATCCCCTTCTGCGGTACTCCCTGCCAAACCTGCCATCACCGCTGTGAAATCAAAGCGATAAAACGCGACGGTGAGATTGATTACAACGAGTGTATACAGTGTCTGGAGTGTATTGTGATTTTGAACAGTGAAGATCAATGTGCCGATACGTTATTGAAACG
This sequence comes from Neptunomonas qingdaonensis, assembly GCF_900113275.1. Taxonomy (GTDB): domain Bacteria; phylum Pseudomonadota; class Gammaproteobacteria; order Pseudomonadales; family Balneatricaceae; genus Neptunomonas; species Neptunomonas qingdaonensis. The sequence continues at coordinate 109,850 of NZ_FOOU01000003.1, read as the reverse complement.
TAAAAAACAAAACCTGATCAACAGCGTCAATGTTTGATGTTTTCGTAGGATATGAGTAAAGCGGTTAGTATATTGGTCGGAATGATAGGATTCGAACCTACGACCCCTTCACCCCCAGCGAAGTGCGCTACCAGGCTGCGCTACATTCCGACAAAAGTACTAACTCTTTACTTGAAAGAGGAGCGATATATTACCCTAAGGTAATGATTTTGTGAAGTTTTATTAACGCCCGGATTTCAAAGTTTTTAAAATATCTTCTAAGCCGGTAATCGTCTGTCTTAGCAATTGCCGATAACGAAGGTTTTCATCATTGCCTTGCTGACTACCAAACCATTGCTTGGCACCGCTAATAGTGTAACCCTGCTCATGCAGTAAGCTTTTAATCTGGCGTATGAGCAATATATCCTGCTGTTGATAATAACGCCGGTTATTGCGTTTTACCGGGTGTATCTGCTCAAACTCCTGCTCCCAGTATCTCAGCACATGTGCTTTTACGTCACACAATAGAGCCACTTCACCTATGGTGAAATAGCGTTTGCTGGGTATGGCAGGCAGATCAGGCTGGTTCGGACCTAGTGTCTGCATAGGCGTCTACACGGTCCTTAAGTTTTTGTCCTGGACGAAAAGTAACAACCCGACGGGCTGAAATCGCGACTTCATCACCCGTTTTTGGATTCCGGCCAGGACGCTGGCGTTTATCGCGCAGGTCGAAGTTACCAAAACCCGATAACTTCACCTGCTCGTTGGTTGCGAGGCTTTCACGTATTTCATCAAAAAAGGATTCCACCATATCCTTGGCTTCGCGCTTGTTAAGACCTAGCTCATCACACAAACGTTCTGCCATGTCTGCCTTTGTTAAAGAACTCATGAACTTTACCTTTGCTATTTAATCTCTTAATGTTGCTCCTGCACCGATATTCAGTGCTGAAACGACAGACTGTACAGCCGAATTAATTTCTTCTTCATTAAGAGTGCGCGATGGATGCTGCCAGGTCAAGCCCAAAGCCAGACTTTTTCGTCCCACTTCAATACCTTGGCCCTGGTATACATCAAACAGCGTTACCTGTTTCAGATATTCCCCTGCGTTTTCGACTGTAATTTGGCGTACTGTGTCATAAGCAGTTGCTTCATCAACGATCAGTGCCAAATCACGTCTGGATTCAGGGAATTTAGACAATTCAGAAAAACGTGCCACATGCCCCTGCAACAAGCTTTCCAGGCTCAACTCAAACAGAAAAACCGGGCCGTTCAGATCCAGCTTTTTAATTAACGAGGGATGCAATGCGCCGACAAAACCAACCACTTCTCCTGCCCGATCTATGCGTGCCGTCTGCCCCGGATGCAAAGCGACATGCTTATCTGCCACAAAGCGATATTGATCACCGGCACCGCCAAGGTTAAGAATCGCTTCGATATCCCGTTTTATGTCGAAGAAATCGACCGGTGATGATTTGCCAGTCCATGATTCAGGATCACGGGCACCTGACAACAAACCAGCCAGTACATTTTCCTGAACAAGCTCATCATTAATCGGCAGAAAACGCTGCCCGGTTTCAAATAAGCGCACTCGCGATTGCTGACGATTCTGGTTATATTGCAGTGCTTTTACCAAGCCCGGCCAGATCGTTGTTCGCATCACAGCCATTTCAGCAGAAATAGGATTCGCTAATGCCAGTGCTTCATACTGATCATCAAAGAGCTTCTGCAATCCAGATTCGATAAAGCTATAAGTGATCGCTTCCTGATAGCCAAAAGAGATCAGGGTTCGGCGCAGATCATGAATGCCAACTTGCGATTCATCATTGGGCGTAAAAGGCAGCGCCGATGTCGGCAATTTAACCGGCAGATTGTTATAACCGTAAACACGAGCCAATTCTTCGATCAGATCAACTTCGATACTGATATCAAAACGATATGATGGAATAGCAACCGTCCAACTTGCATCGGCGGCTTTTTCTATCTGCATGCCTAAGCGGATTAAGATCTCTTCAATTTCAGCTGCAGGCATGTCAAAGGCCAGCATCGCATTGACCTTGCTATGACGTAAAGTCACTGTGCGTGCTTCAGGCAGAAATTCTTCGCTGACCGCCTCAGTAACCGGACCCGCATCACCACCCACGATATCCAGCAGTAACTGAGTCGTCCGCTCAATTGCCTGATGCTGCAATTGCCAGTCTACGCCACGCTCGTAACGATGCGATGCATCCGTATGCAACCCGTATGCGCGCGCTTTACCCGCAATAGCGATCTGATCAAAGAATGCACATTCTAGGAAAATATCTTGCGACTCCGTCGTTACACCCGTGCTATCGCCACCAAAGATTCCCGCCATAGCGACCGGACCGTTGTCATCAGCGATAACCAGTGTATCGGTGTTTAATGCGACTTCATTACCATCAAGCAATGTCAGCTTCTCGCCGGCTTCAGGCATACGCACCTGAATGCTGCCCGCTAGCTTATTAAGGTCAAACGCGTGCAGTGGCTGGCCTAACTCAAGCAGAACATAGTTAGTGACATCCACAACAGGATCGATAGAACGTATACCTGAACGGCGTAACTTTTCCACCATCCATAACGGAGATGCTGCGGCCATGTTTACATTACGAATCACACGCCCCAGATAACGAGGACAAGCCGCAGGAGCTTCCAACGTCACGGAGAAGGTATCATCGATGGTTGGCGCGACAGGCTGTATATCAACAAAAGTAACGGGTGCCTTATTCAGCACACCTACCTCACGCGCAAGCCCTTTAAGACTCAGGCAGTCGCCACGGTTAGGCGTCAGATCAACATCAATAACTTTATCGTTTAAATTCAGATAATCACGTATGCAGGTGCCGACTGGCGCATCCGCCGCCAGCTCCATAATACCGCCGTGATCCTCAGAAATACCCAGCTCGTCTTCAGCACACAGCATGCCGAAGGACTCAACGCCACGCAGCTTAGCTTTTTTAATCTTAAACTCACCACCTTCTGGTGTTGGCAGCAATGCACCGACGGTTGCATAGGCTGTTTTCAAGCCTGCACGCGCATTGGGCGCGCCACAAACAACCTGATAAATCTCGTTACCATCAGTAACGGTACATACCTGCAGTTTATCCGCATCGGGATGCTGTTCTGCGGTGAGAATTTCACCGACGATAACACCGGAGAAGTCACGAGCGACTGACTCAACATCGTCGACTTCCAGCCCTGCCATAGTAATTTGATCGACCAGCGCCTGTGTATTGATGGCTGGATTAACCAGTTCACGTAACCATTTTTCACTGAATTTCATGCTACTGTCCTGAAAATCTTTATTTCACTGCCTACCATTGAAATTAACCGCCCAAAATCAGTTAAACTGACCGAGGAAACGCAGATCATTTTCAAAGAAAAGACGTAAATCGTTCACGCCATAGCGCAGCATCGCTAATCGCTCAACACCCATACCAAATGCAAATCCGGTATATTCTTCAGGATCGATACCCGACATTTCAAATACTTTAGGGTGTACCATTCCGCAGCCTAAAACCTCAAGCCACTTACCATCACCGCGATCAATATCGACTTCAATCGATGGCTCGGTAAACGGGAAATACGACGGACGGAAACGCACCTTCACATCTTCCTCAAAGAACTCACGTAAAAACTGCTCCAACGTGCCTTTAAGGTCAGCAAAGCTGATATTTTTATCAATCAGCAAGCCTTCAACCTGATGGAACATAGGTGAATGCGTCTGGTCATAATCGCAACGATAAACACGTCCCGGGCAGATAATACGAATCGGTGGTTGCTGAGTTTCCATCGTGCGCACCTGCACGCCGGAGGTATGCGTACGCAGCAACGTATTCGCATTAAAATAGAAAGTATCATGCATCGCACGTGCCGGATGGTGCGAAGGAATATTTAACGCTTCAAAGTTATGATAGTCGTCTTCAATCTCAGGGCCTTCAGCAACGCTGTAACCAATACCGGCAAAGAAAGATTCGATACGCTCAAGCGTTTTAGTCACCGGGTGCAACCCACCCAAATGCTGACCACGCCCCGGCATAGTGACATCAATCGTTTCCGATGCCAGCTTCATCTCCAGTGCGGCCGCTTCAAGCAGCGCTTTACGCGCATTGATCTGATCAGATACCTGCTGCACGACTTCATTGATTTTGGCACCTGCTGCAGGGCGTTCTTCAGCCGTCAGCTTGCCTAAACCTTTACGCAGCGCCGTTAACGGACCTTTTTTACCCAGGTAATCAACACGTACCTGATCCAGCTCCTGAACACTGTTAGCGGCAGCAACAGCGGCACCCGCTTGTTCCAGAAGACTTATCATGTTTTCCATTTCCGGCTCCAATTGATTGGGAGGAAGATGAGCGCTATAGACTCTTTATAAGTTATATATACAGTTATTCTGCTGAATTATTGTCACCAGATGATCACACAGAATTCAGCGCAATAACCGAAAAAATAGGGGAAGAGTTTGCACCCGTCCCCTATTTAAAATAACACTGCTATCTCAATGAATAGCGACCTCAATAAAGAGGTGGGTGCATTACGCTAAAGCAGCTTTCGCTTGCTCAACAACAGCAGTAAATGCAGCCTGTTCGTGAACAGCCAGATCAGCCAGTACTTTACGGTCGATTTCAACGCTGGCTTTTTTCATTCCAGCGATCAAACGGCTGTAAGACAGACCATTCAAGCGTGCCGCAGCATTGATACGTGCAATCCACAGCGCGCGGAATTGACGTTTTCTTTGGCGACGGTCACGATACGCATATTGACCTGCTTTGATAACAGCCTGTTTAGCTACACGGAATACACGGCTACGAGCACCATAGTAACCTTTAGCTTGTTTTAATATCTTTTTGTGACGGCGACGAGCCTGAACACCACGTTTTACACGAGCCATTCTTTACCTTCCTATATTCAATTCTGTTAGTGAAAAAACGACTAGATGTACGGCAACATACGACGGATCAGAGCCTGATCTGCAGCATGAACCTGTAGCATCGGACGAAGCTGACGCTTACGCTTAGTGCTTTTCTTGGTCAGAATGTGACTTTTGAAGGCCTGCTTGTGCTTGAAGCCATTTGCAGTTTTTCTAAAACGCTTTGCCGCACCGCGGCAAGATTTAATCTTAGGCATTACAACTCTCCACGCATTCGTTAGTTTTTTAATCCGAAAAAACGACAAAACCCGTTACTACCTGAAAGGCAGATACGGGTTAAGCTGCTTTACAAATTACTTTTTCTTCTTCGGGGCGATCACCATGATCATCTGACGGCCTTCCATCTTTGGACGCTGTTCAACAACCCCCTGTTCTTCCAGATCTTTTTCGATCCGCAACAACAAGTTCATGCCCAGTTCCTGATGAGCCATCTCACGGCCGCGGAAACGTAAAGTCACCTTAGCCTTATCCCCTGCTTCTAGGAAACGTACCAGGTTGCGTAGCTTTACCTGATAATCCCCATCTTCCGTCGCAGGACGGAATTTCATTTCCTTAACCTGAGTCTGATGCTGTTTCTTCTTAGCTTCAGCATCTTGTTTCTTCTTCTCGTATTGGTGTTTACCAAAATCCATTAGTTTACACACTACCGGATCCGAATCAGAAATCTGTACCAGGTCAAGTTCAGCCTCTTGCGCCATGTCAAGAGCCTGATTAATCGATACAACACCTACTTGCTCACCATCAGCACCAATCAGGCGTAGTTCATGAGCTTTGATATGTTCGTTAATGGGTGTGCGATTATCACGACGCCCACCTCTTTTATTATCGCGCTTAATTGTTATATCTCCTAAAGATTATTCGTAACCCTTCTGATCCACATCTTTTGTCAGAAAGTCGGTGAATGTTTCTATACTCATTGAGCCGAGATCTTCCCCTGTGCGTGTTCTTACTGCTACACAGCCAGTCTCAACTTCTTTATCACCAACTACCAAAAGGAAAGGAACCTTCTGAAGAGTTCGCTCACGGATTTTAAAGCCGATCTTCTCGTTTCTCAAGTCCGAAACAACTCTAAATCCATTATTTCCCAGTGTTTTTACCACATCCTGACAATATTCAGCCTGTTTATCGGTGATATTCATCACAACAGCCTGTACTGGTGAAAGCCAGGCGGGTAATGCACCTGCATAGTTTTCAATCAGAATGCCAATAAAACGCTCAAAAGAACCGAGAATTGCACGATGCAGCATGACCGGCGTTTCGCGCTCGCCTGCTTCATTAACAAACTGAGCTTCCAAACGACCCGGCATTGAGAAATCAACCTGAATTGTACCACACTGCCAGACTCGTCCTAGGCAATCTTTTAAAGAAAACTCTATTTTAGGGCCATAAAATGCGCCTTCACCCGGCAACTCTTGCCACTCAAGCTCAGCAGCGTTAAGCGCATCGGCTAATGCCTTCTCAGCTTTATCCCAGACTTCATCAGAACCGACGCGCTGATCAGGGCGAGTGGAGAGCTTATAGATAATCTCGGTGAAGCCGAAATCAGCATAAACTTCATGCAAGAATTCGATAAAATTAGCGACTTCAGACTGGATTTCGTTTTCAGCACAGAAGATATGCGCATCATCCTGTACAAACCCACGTACACGCATGATGCCGTGCAGAGCACCAGAAGGCTCATTACGGTGGCAAGAACCAAATTCAGCCAAACGTAACGGCATCTCACGATAAGAGCGCAGGCCCTGATTAAATACCTGGATATGGCAGGGGCAGTTCATGGGTTTAATAGCGAAATCTTTGCTTTCAGAATGCGTAGTGAACATCTGATCAGCAAACTTATCCCAATGACCGGATTTTTCCCACAAGCTACGCTCAACCACCTGAGGTGTTTTAATTTCTTGGTAGCCATGCTTAATTTGCTTAGTACGCATGTACTGTTCGATTTGCTGATAAAGCGTCCAACCGTGCGGGTGCCAAAACACCATACCCGGCGCTTCTTCCTGCAAGTGGAATAAGTTCAGCTGCTTACCCAGTTTACGGTGGTCACGCTTCTCTGCTTCTTCTAAACGATGCAGATACGCTTTTAATTCTTTTTTATCGCCCCAGGCGGTTCCATAGATACGCTGTAACATGGCGTTATTGGAATCACCACGCCAGTATGCACCGGCAACTTTCATCAGCTTAAACGCTTTAATATGTCCGGTAGAGGGAACATGCGGGCCACGACACAGATCGATAAAATCGCCCTGCGAGTAGAAAGACAGATCCTGATCAGCAGGAATAGCACTGAGCAGCTCAACCTTATACTTCTCACCCATTTTTTCAAATAGAGCAACACTTTCATCACGGTTCATAACCGAACGCGATACCGGCAAATTCTGCTTCGCCAGCTCTGCCATTTTCTTTTCAATCTTTTCAAGATCTTCAGAGGTAAACGGGCGCTCGTAAGCAAAGTCGTAATAGAAGCCGTTTTCAATAACTGGGCCAATCGTGACCTGCGCGCCAGGAAACAGTGCTTGCACTGCCATCGCCATCAAATGTGCACATGAATGACGAATCACCTCCACACCCTCTTCATCACGCGCCGTGATAATCGCCAACTGGGCATCATCATTAATAACGAATGAGGTATCAACAGGCTGACCATTCACTTTACCGGCCAGTGCCGCTTTGGCCAGACCTGCGCCAATATCTGCAGCAACGTCAAACACGGAGACGGGATTAGCAAACTCGCGTTTACTTCCATCCGGGAGGGTAATAACAGGCATCTTTATTCCTTGTTTATCAGTGGTGACCCCTACGACAGGCCACTTCTTAACTATCTATATTTAATACGCATCGTACAAACCAGGTACGTAGCGCTGGACGCGCATTTTAACAAACCCTGACGATAAATCTATGCCTGCTGTTCGATCAAGTTATTCGCCTGTTATCTTACTAATCCGTACTTTCCAATAAATTACGTGTGTAAATGATATGTTCTGAAGCCACTTTGCGTGCCTGCTCAGGATCGCGCTGGCGAAGCGCCTGATATATTTGCTCGTGCTGCATGCGTATCCCGTCAGGGTAACGACCAAATTTAATCAAGGTGCGGTTCAAGACGCCATAAATGGCATTAAAATAACGATTATAAAAAAGCTGGCTAAAAGAAGTGATCAGCACATGATGGCTGGACTGTGCAATCATCATATGAAAACGCAGATCCGCTTTAGCCTTATCAAGCGTTGTCAGGCCTTTACTACGCAGCTGCATTTTATCAAACTCTTTTTCTATTTCGATGAGCTGCTGATCAGTGGCGCGCTGTGCTGCAAAATAGGCGGCTTCGCCCTCCAGAAAAGCGCGTGCTTCCATCACCTGAAGCTGAAAAGCCAGATTATCGCCGATCCCTTCTACCGGTAATTCGATATATTTTGCCATCGTATTCCGGCAAATACTTCTGCCACCCTGTGCTGTCGAAATCAGGCCGTCCAGCTCGAGCAACTGCACGACTTCTCTTACGCTAGAGCGCGCCAAACCAAACTGATCGACTAACTGTCGCTGCGACGGCAGTGCCTGACCAGGAATAAGGCTGCCAGAAATTATTTTTTGTCGCAGATACCGATCAAGCTGCTCTTTTTTAGTTAGCGACGCTTTTTTAGTTAGCGACGCTTTTTTAGTTAACGACTCATTTTTAGTTAACGACTCTTTTAGCAGCCGCTCCTTTGTCCGCTCATCGCCCATGCAAGAATTCCTCCCTCACCCTGGTCAGACCAGTTCCTAATGTAGCATATATTTTGTACAGATCTTTACCTATCTTGGCAGGCATACATACATCGCATCCAATAAAAACTAAGGAGACATTGCACGAGCCGAAATTTTGTTTTCTGGTAAAGCGAAAACGCACGGAATAAGGGAGTTTATGTTTATAAATGACCGAATGAGTACGTTTTTAACACCACCAGAAGCCAAAGGAGCAATTGTGTAAAGGTCTCGTACGAGAATTCAGGTAAACACTATGCACGCATCCAAAAAGCCCATGAAGGTTGGCCTCTTTGTCACCTGTCTGGTTGACATGTTTCGCCCCAGCATCGGTTTCGCAACCATCAAACTATTAGAAAGCGCGGGCTGCGAAGTTTCCGTACCCGAAACACAAACCTGCTGCGGACAACCGGCCTTTAACTCAGGTGACAAGAAGACAACCCAGCAGATCGCTCGTCAAACCATCGAAGCATTCGACGGTTATGAATATGTTGTTGGCCCTTCTGGCTCTTGCATAGGCATGTTGCATCACTACGCCGATCTATTTGACAATAACGATCCCTGGAGAGCGCGCGCTGAGAACTTAAAAAACAGAGCTTTCGAGATCACATCATTCCTCACTGATGTTATGGATTTCGACAGTATCTTGTCTAGTTATGAAGGCAAGGTTACCTATCATGATTCCTGTGCCGGTTTACGTGAACTGGGTGTAAAACAGCAACCGCGTAAACTCCTGGCTAAAGTAGCCAACCTGTCACTCACCGAGATGGAAGATGCTGAAACCTGCTGCGGTTTTGGCGGGACTTTTTGCGTCAAATATCCTGAAATATCCAACCGTATGGTGGAAAATAAATCCGCCAATGTTGAACTCTCTGGCGCCACGACATTGCTCGGTGGCGATCTGGGTTGCCTGTTGAACATGGCAGGTAAGCTTAAACGTCAGGGCCATAATATCGAAACACGGCATATTGTAGAGGTACTTGCCGGTATGACTGACGAGCCCGCGATTGGCGAAGCTGCTTACGAACTTGGCCAACCGGCGTAGGAGAGACAGACATGGAAATTCATAGCCCTGAGTTTAAAGAAAAATCGCGTATCGCACTGCATGATGTCAACTTACAGAAAGCCCTTAGCAACCTCAAAGCAGGCTTTCCGGTTAAACGCTCTACTGCAGTTGCCCGCATGCCTGAGTTTGAGCAACTGCGTGATGAAGCAACCGCGCTAAAAAACCACATTCTGGAAAATCTGGATATCTATCTGGAGCAGTTCGAAGCGAATGTCATCAAAAATGGCGGGCATGTGCATTGGTGTCGCACCCCGGATGACGCCTGCAAAAAAATTCTGGAGATCTGTAAAGACGTCGATTCAAAAACCGTCACCAAAGGTAAGTCGATGGTCTCGGAAGAGATCAACCTAAACGATTATCTGCAAAAGAACGGCGTAGAACCGATAGAAACCGACTTAGGTGAGTACATCCTGCAATTACGTGGCGACCACCCCAGCCATATTATTGCACCGGCGATTCACTTAAATCTGGAAGATGTCTCAGAAATCTTCCACGAAAAACATAAGCGCCCAAAATCCAGCGATCCTGCCGTGTTGATGCAGGAAGCCCGCGAAATGCTTCGCGAGAAGTTTGCCGGTGCGGATGTCGGTATTACCGGCGCAAACTTTCTGGTTGCGGAAACAGGCTCCACCATTATTGTCACCAACGAAGGTAATGGTGACCTGACACAAACCCTGCCAAAAACGCATATTGTTGTCACCTCTATCGAGAAAGTCGTTCCGACCCTCGAAGACATGACACTTTTCCTGCGCCTGCTGGCTCGTTCAGCCACAGGGCAGGAATTTACCGTGTACAACACTTTATCGACAGGTCCACGTAGAACAGGAGATCAGGATGGACCCGAGAACTTCCACGTGGTCCTCGTCGATAACGGCCGAAGCGAAATGGTCGGGACTGAGTTTCAGGAGATGTTACGCTGTATTCGTTGCTCAGCCTGCATGAACCATTGCCCTGTGTATGGCGCTGTCGGTGGCCATAGCTATGGCTGGGTGTACCCCGGGCCTATGGGATCAGTCTTAACACCACAGATGATTGGTATCGAACAAGCAGGACTACTGCCAAACGCCTCAACATTCTGCGGAAAATGCGAGTCTGTCTGCCCCGTGCGGATTCCGCTTCCCAAATTGATGCGCCACTGGCGGGAAGATGAATTTTCCAAGCACTTAAGCCCTAAAGCAGTTCGCTGGGGCATCGGTGGCTGGGCATTTTTCGCCAAGCGCCCTGGGCTATATCGCCTGCTCTCCACCAGCTCCAATCTATTTTTACGTGTAATGGCAGGTAAAAAAGGACGCATTAAGAAAATACCGATGGCAGGCGGCTGGACAGATTGGCGGGATATGCCCGCACCGAGCGGCAAAACCTTTATGTCGCAATACAAATCACGCAAACAGAGCTAACGGAGGAATTGTTATGAGTAAAGCAGAGATCCTTGGCAATATCCGCCACGGCCTGAAACGCGGTGAAGCCAGCCAAGAGCAAAAACAGGCCGTGATCAATCGCATCAACGCACATACGCGAAATCTTGTGCCGCAACGCGCCCAGCTACCGCACGAAGAACAGGTCGCACTGTTCATTGCCATGGCAACCGAAGCCGCCGCTGAAGTTTATCAGCTGGAGAGCATTAATGAAGTGCCGCAGATCTGCGCCAACTGGCTGAAAGAACATAATATCAGCTCCTTGGTCACCGCCAGTGATGCATCCATTCTGGCGTTAGATTGGAATTCAGTGAGTGATCTTAGCTGCGAACAACGGGTTGCACAGGTAGGAGATGCCGCCAGCCTAACCAGCAGTTTTGCCGGTATCGCTGAAACTGGTACATTGATGCTGCATTCGGGCAAAGATAGCCCGACAACGCTGAACTTCTTGCCGGATAATCATTTTGTTATCTTGAAAAGATCCGATATCGTCGGCCCTTACGAAGATGCCTGGCAGAGGCTACGCGATAAAACCCAGGGCGATCTGCCACGTACCGTTAATATGATTACCGGACCTTCTCGCAGCGCGGATATTGAACAGAAATTACAGATGGGGGCACACGGGCCAAAAGATCTGATCATTTTGCTGATTAATGACTAAACCGGGTCACAGACAATAAAAAAGGGTACCAATGGCACCCTTTTAATATTCAGTTCTATTGATGCTTTTTAGCCGCCTTCTCAATCGCCTCACCACCTTTTTCAATGTCTTTGCCTAAACCTTCGACAGTGCTGCAGCCTGAGATTCCTACGCTTAACGCAAACGTCATCAGAACGATATATAATTTTTTCATAGACACCCCTAAATAATGCTAACCGATGATTCGCTTATTATTTCTTGTCTCGCAGTAATGTATCAAGCTCATCAACCATTTCGGACCAATCCGCATCATTAGCACGACTTTCACGAATGAACTGGGATTGCGCCTCATTCCAGAACGCAGCATCCTCAAGAGCAACGCCATCATCCAGTGAGTGTTGTTTCACAAACGCATCGATATCTTTGCTTTCTGCAGACAACCCCAGCTGTAAAAAAAGATTGGTGAGATTATGCTTAACTGTATCCATGTGCTCCTCCTTTCAGAACAAACTGATTCTGTTACAGTAAAATGTAACTGCGCCTAAATCAAATCAAATATGCGAAATGAGACCCTGGCGACTAATATAAATCACTTCAAGGCCCGTATCATCCGTTCAGAAAATATCAGGGACTCTGCTATCATTATCCCCTTTACAACTAATACAGACGGTACGCATCATTGCCCGGATCCTTGGCCGACACCTTAGCCGATTCCTTTTATCGGAAACCGATCGCGACAACTGAAACGCTCTATGAAATTAAAAAGAGCCGTTTTTATGTATCGATAACACCACTTTCTACTGTTGCAGCGGCACGTGCTTGTATCCAGCAGGCTAAAAACACCACCCCTCAGCCAATCACCACTGCAGTGCTTTTATAACAGGATCGCCCTTGGCCGAAGAAGGCTTTGGCTACAGTGATGACGGAGAGCCCTCTGGCACTGCAGGCAAGCCGATGTTTAATGTACTGCAAGGAAACAACGTGGGTGAAGCCTGTGTCATCGTCACACGCTTTTTTGGAGGCATAAAATTGGGTACCGGCGGCTTAGTACGCGCCTACTCAACCAGTGTAAAAGAAGCGATTGCACAGGCCCAATTTGAAGAAGTCCACCCACGCTGTCAGATAAAAATCGAATACCCCTACACACTATCCGCCATTGTGGATTCGGTCCTGCATAACAGCAAAGTTACGCTGATCGACAGCCAATACAGCGACACAGTTATGCTACACATCAGCTTGCCCGCAAATGAAACCAATGCATTACTGTCGGCTTTACAAGAACGCAGCAGCGGACAAGTAAACGTGACAAAATTATAGAGAGCTAATGCGCTTTGCCTCCTTCACGTTTTCATTATCCCCTCGAAAAGGTATCTGTTAATCAAAGATCAGAGAATATTCCTGCCTTGTTCAGGCTCACGCGCGGCAGCCGCCTGCTGGCGTATTTCGTCGGTATCACTGCTTAAGTCCTCGTGCTCACTGATTTCAAGATCAGCTTCGATCTGCGCCCGATCAGATACAACGCCTGGTACAATTCCTGACGGATTAACCGAAGCGCCAGCCGCTTCAGAATGACGAGTAGCCGTCAATTCAGTAGTGGCTGCCGCTTTCTCATGCATCACAACAGGCACACCTTTTGGAAAAATAATCTCTCGTGAATCATCCGGCATACTAATGCCATTGCGCTCCAGTTCACGCATAATCAAACGCATCATGGTAGACCCTACCTTAGCGCCACTGTGCTTACGCTGATCAACCCAATAATAGATTCGCAGATTAATGGTGGCCGAACCTAACGATTCCACCATGACTTGCGGCTCAGGATCTGTCATCACAGCTTCATGTTGCGAGAGCAACTGCATTGCCAGTGCTTGTGATTGACGAATACTGGCATCATAACCAATACCCAAAACAAAACTCCCCCGCGAGAATGGGTTAGCCGTCCAGTTTTTAATCACGTTGGTATAAATAGTCGCATTCGGAATTTGAATATGGTTGCCATCGAAATCGATTAAGGTGGTGGCACGCGCCGTCATTTTTTGCACAACGCCTTTATGGTTACTGACCTCGATCACATCGCCCATCCGAAAAGGACGCTGCACACTCAATAACAAACTAGCGATAAAGTTTTCCGCAATATCTTTAAATGCAAAACCAACCACCAGCCCAATAACACCCGTACCACTAATAATAGCCACGGCAACCTGTGTTAAACCGGCAATATTCAGGAAAAAATAAAAGCCAAACAACATGATAAACAGCATGATGGCACGGCTTAATACTACCTGCACCAACTGGCTTTTATTTTCGCCACTAAAAGGCTTCATTAAAATACTGGTCAGCGGTCGCGCCAGCATAAAGCAGATGATCAGCACCACTAAACCAATCACTACCATGGGAAACACTTTCAACGCAGAATACCAAAGCCGAATCAGCTCGCCGCGTAGCGGAGCCAAATCCAAGACACTCTTTTTAACCATCGAGATATTGTTAATAACAGCGACGACACCTTCGGTATTTTTAGCAATATCCGTTGCCCATCCGACAAAGTGCTCATCAAGGGCCTGCCCGCCAAGAAACACCAGCCCCTGTCGCGACTCAACCGTTAAATCTGTGTATTTCTCAGCTGTTGTCAAAATCCCCTGAATTCTGGACTGTATTTGTGCATCCTTGATGGGCTTATCGACACCAATCACCCGCTCGGTATTCTCGAACGTAGCGGGCTGGCTAACTGCCTCACTGTTCAACCCCTCAGTTTTAGCGGTATCAGCGCTCACTAACAGCGGCCCACCACATAACAAGAAAAACACCAGAAACAGACGACCGAATGATCGCAGCAGAGAATTACTCATTAAACATCCTTTTTATCCATCGCATGATTGGCAGAGTACTATAAAAAAAGCTTATACACTCTTTTCTGTGTCATGTTGACACCTTAATAATTGACGGTCATTGTCTTTCACTCAAGTGTCTGGTTACATTTAGCTAACACATTAATTTCAACATCAAAAAACGGAGATCACTATGACCGATAAAATAAACGATGATGCTTTGCTGGCACTGAAGATCGCTTTTACCTATATGCCTAAAGCCATTGAAGTGACTAAATATGAGTACGGTGATCGCTATGAAGCGGTACTGGAGCACATTGAAAAAGTAAGGGAAACTTTACTGATCAACGATGTTGATCCTGATGAGGTGTATGGCGAGATCGATCCTCACAATACGCCTAACTCATCCTACTAGGCGCACAAAATGCGATTCACTATGTTGCGCCGGTTGATCAAACAGTATCCTTAGGACAACTTCTGCAATGCCTCGATAATATCGTTCGGCTCTGAGCGTGTCCGATAATCAACGTCCACATAGCGCCAGGTGACGACCCCGTCACGCCCTATTACAAATGTGGCGGGAATCGGTAACACACTGCCGTTGCCGTTATTGATGGCGCCAAGGTCAAGCTGACGATCCACCCTCATGTGCTCCACAAGATACTCGGGCACTTTCCAGGCAACGCCGTATAGTGATGCGACTTTTGCATCTTGGTCAGACAAGACAACAAAATCCATTTCACTAATTTCATTTTTTTTCATTGAGCCATCAGGCACTTGTGGACTGATGGCTACCAATTCGGCACCCAGCGCATGAATTTCGCCTAAGCGTGCTTGCAAAGCTCTGAGCTGTAAGTTGCAGTACGGACACCAACTACCGCGATAAAATGTGACAACCAGGGGGCCTTTTGCTAGTAAATCAACCAGCGATGTTAATTTACCTTGTTGATTCGGTAGTACAAAATCAGGTACTTTCTCACCAGGCCCGATAGCATAGGCACCTTGTTGAAAGGCTTTAGCCTGAACAATAATGTCGTCGACGGCTTCCATAAACGCAGGGTTAGCCTGTCGTGACTCTTCAATCTTAGCGATGGTTTGTTCTTTTAAACTTTTCATGCTTTTCCTCTAACGTACTCACGGTGACACCCATATTTAATCAAGCTCGGGTAGCCTATGTGAAAACCTGAATAATCAACAGATACTCAGGCTTTGATCAGTTTCATTGCCCTTGTTTGGATGAACACGCTCAATAGAAAATGGCTAACCAAACCGTAATTTCATCAGATGATGTTTCTATCACCCGGTGCTTTTCATGGGCTTTGATATTTAAGTAATCACCTTGTTTAAGAGTGACCTTAACACCATTTTTATACTCAATGACACCGTAACCAGATAAAACAATCACCCATTCATTTTCACGCTGATCGTACCAGCCAGCGTTGGGAGATGTTTGTCCCTTTGATACGATCCGCTCAACTCTTAGCTTTTCTGTATTGATAATATCTTCGAATATTTCATCGGGTAATTCTGATGGAATATTGCTGAATATATTTGCCAATAGCTCAATCCTTTAAATTACATAACGCAATAAATAAGTGATGAGTAGCATGGGGCTTAGTCTGCCCGCAATCAAGCTGACAAGCCACGCTGCTGTTTCAACTACTTCAGGTCGGCATCAAAATCATCCACTGCGATAGCCAGCGCCACAGCTTGCTCGGCCTCCTTCAGGAGTTGAGCTTCGGCTTCTGTGATCAACTTTTCTGACAGTGCCTGCTCTATCGTTTGTTTGCCACTCAATTTTTCGCGCAGTTTTTCTGTGTTAATAACAGCGATGAAGGCCTGCTCGATACGATCAACGCCATCCCCGGGGTTGCCGGTGAATACTGCATCGGTCAATCGGCGGCGGGTTGGCGAATCCGACAGTAACAGCTCCGCGCATTGACGGGTCAGCTCATCCGCAGGTGGCGTATGACCGGCACCAAAAGGCATTACCAGCATACGCATCAACCAGCCCAACGGCCGGATCGGAAAATTAGCCGTGACTTCAGCCAGACGTTGTCTGATGGTATTGATACCCGTATGCATGCACCAGTCTAACAAAGGACGGCTCTCTTCAGGACAACCTTCATCGTTGAAACGCTTTAAGACACAGCTGAGCAAATATAACTCGCCCAACACATCACCGAGTCGCGCCGAAATCAGCTCTTTGCGTTTTAATGCGCCACCCAGTGAAACCAATGCGATTTCTGTCACCAGAGTCAACACTGCCGAATAGCGACTCAAGCTTCGATAATGGCCAGCAAGGTTTCCCACATTGGAGGGTGCACTGGCGAACCGGCCAGATGTCCAGGTATGCAGCACCGCCCTACCTAAGGTCGCACACTGAAAACGCAGATGTTTAAACAAGAGTTTATCAAACTGTTTCACGGCTTCCGCTTCATCGGCCTGTTCAGCGACTTGCATTTCTTGTAACAAATACGGGTGGCAGCGGATAGCTCCCTGACCGAAAATAATCAGGTTACGCGTTAAAATATTAGCCCCCTCCACCGTAATCGCGACAGGAATAGAACGATAAATATTTCCCAAATAATTAGCCGGCCCATCGCATACGGTTTTACCACCGTGTACATCCATCGCGTCATTCATAGTGTTACGCAGTCGATAGGTGGCCTGGGATTTCAATATGGCCGAAATAACCACTGGCACCTTACCTGTCTGCAACACACCCATCGTGGTTTTGCGTGCAGCATCCAGCACATATGCCGTCGCCGCGATTTGCGCGAGGCACTGCTGTACCCCTTCGAACTTACCCACTGGAATGCCAAACTGTTCACGAATCCGGGCATAGGCACCGGTGGTTCGCGCGGCCAATATCGCGCCACCCACGCTGAGCGACGGTAATGAAATACTGCGCCCGGCAGCCAACGCAGTCATTAACATTTTCCAGCCCTGACCGATGCCGTCCTGGCCACCAATCACCTGATCCATGGGGATGAAGACGTCGTGACCCCAATTGGGCCCATTCTGAAAAACCTGCATGGCAGGATAGTGGCGCCTGCCGATATCAATGCCCTCAAGATCAGTCGGCACTAACGCAGCGGTAATGCCCCACTCTTCCCTGTCACTGATCAGATGATCCGGATCGTAGAGTTTAAACGCCAAGCCCAACAAGGTCGCCACAGGCCCCAGTGTAATGTAACGTTTGTGCCAGTTTAGTTTGATTCCTAATACACGCTCGCCGTTGTGCTCTTGATAACACACGTCACCACGATCAACCATTGCCGCCGCATCGGAGCCTGCTTCGGGACTGGTCAGCCCAAAACAGGGAATTTCACGACCATCGGCCAGGCGTGGCAAGTAGTGATCTTTTTGCGCTTGCGTACCAAACTCCATTAACAGCTCGCCGGGGCCGAGAGAATTGGGAACCATCACTGTCACCGCTACCGCAATACTGCGGGTGGAAATCCGCACCACGACTTCAGAATGTGCGTAAGCAGAGAATTCCAGGCCACCGTACTGTTTGGGAATAATCATCCCAAAAAAGCGCTTCTCTTTTAAAAATTGCCAGATAGCTTCGGGAATACGCCGCTGTTCGGCCGAGATGGCCCAGTCGTCAATCATGCTACATAGCTCTGCGACGGGACCATCCAAAAAGGCCTGCTCCTCGGCGGAAAAGACCGGCTCGTCTAATGCCAGAAACGACGACCAGTCGGGCTTGCCGGACAGGAGTTCGGCATCCCACCAAACATCACCCGCCTCCAGCGCCTCGCGCTCGGTATCTGATATGGGTGGCAGTACCTTTTTAAGCCGCCGTAAGAGGGGTGCACTGATATAACGTTGACGCCAGCTATTCATAGTCATGACCTTTGCTGAACTATTATTCAAACCTTATCATTACTGCACTATCAGGGGAATACAGGAGAATAGTGTAAATCCCGACAGAGGTATGGAGCGTGAATCCAGGACAAATTCATCGTGCAGCCGACAACGCCAGAAAAACAAAAACCAGCGTATCCACGGACCCTAGAGCTGATTCTGCCACTTCAGTTACTCAGGATTACTCTACCACGTCTGTTAGATTTGTGTGACGGCTCCGGCCGGTCGAGTTGCTAAAGCCCGCGATAGGAGTAAAATTTTCAGTGGGTATCAGGATTTAAAATCATGGATAAATAGCCTTACTAAACCCGCCAAGACTATTTTCCTGAAACCACCCGCAAGAAAAACTCAACACAAAAAGGAGTAATGTATCAGCATGAAATTTCAGGTTAAAAACGGCAGTGTCGAATGCATACGTACTTATTCCAATAACAAGCAATCCGTCATCGTCCGTTTTGACGAGAATCTTAAAATTGCCGCCCCGCACGTCATAAGCAAGTTATCCCAGGATGAGTTACTAAGCCTCGACGAATGGCTCGCAGAGCGAGAGCTTATCAAGGATGCGCCAACCGGGGATAACCTTTTATGCTTACTCCCTAGCCTGATGGATAAAGCCATCACCGCTTTAGATCATACCGACAATATTGATCAAGAAGCTTACTCTTTGCTACTGGCTGCGAGCGAAAAACTTCACGAGAAATTACTCAGCGTTGAAGATGTGGTTGTAAAAAAATCGAGCAAGCTTACTGCCATTAATCGCACTGAAGCCAATAAAGAACGAATCAAGCAGGTTAAAAAAGATCTTTTATAAACACTACCCATAATTAAGACTGGGCAAGCGAGTACTACGCAATCCTAGCCTTAACTGAGAACACGGGGTAATCCTGCTTTTTAGTGAGGTTGAATCCATCACTATTAATTTTTGAGGGGATTACCAGAACACTTCGATCCTTGTGATAGTTATATTAGCAACAACTGTGATCTGACCCCATTTTCAAAAGTGCGGTTTTTGATGGTCTTGTTACATGCTTATTCGGGAAAGCCATCATATTTTTTCGACTTTATTCCAGCCTCATACCAAGATGCATGTTCGCCCCAAAATATATTATCTTGAGGTGTAATATCTGGTGCCGAATCTAAAACACCGGCCGGTATAATAAGAGACTTATCTGAATCAGAAATATAAGGTACAGGGGACCCACAGTTGACACAAAACGCGTTGGAAATCGATCTGCCAGGCACATCATATCTTTTAATGAAATCTTTTCCGGTTATCCATTCAATATTGTCAGCCGCTGTGAACAAGTTGGAAACATGAGCTGACCCAGTAGTTTTTGGCATTGTGAACAATGACATAAATGAAACTGCGAAAACTCATTTTCACATTTGAACTGGACATCTCCACAAAGGCAGCTGCCAAATATTATTCCCATTAGTTCTCCTCCACGTATTACGTATTTGACATGTAACGCCTCAAGGGCATTAATCGCAACTAGTTCTTTAGACGCTTCTCAGCCGTCTCTCAAATTGGGTGTGGCCAACAATTACGTGCCATCAACCACCTCTTAGAGAAACTGATGATCAACAGAACAATGTAGCTATATTAGCAACAACTGTGATCTGACCCCATTATCCCATAAAGCAAAAAAGCCCCTGTGTTTAATTACGACAGTGGGCTTTTTAAAGGGGGGAGCTCACTCCCATAATAGATTACTTACCTGAGGTGAATTCCGGGTAGGCTTCCATACCACACTCGTACACATCCATACCTTCCATCTCTTCCTCTTCGCTGGCTCGCAGACCCATCGTCGCTTTGATAATCAGCAATACGATGTACGACGCGATAAACATCCAGGCAAAGGTTACCGCTGTACCGATCAGTTGCCCCATAAAGGTTGCATCAGGGTTTGAGATCAGCACCGCAAAGATACCCCAAATACCGGCGGCACCGTGTACCGAGATCGCACCGACAGGGTCATCCAGCTTCAGCTTGTCCAACGCCAGTACTGAGAGCACTACAACCAAACCACCTACGCCACCAATGAGAGAAGCCGTTCCGGCATCCGGTGCCAATGGCTCAGCAGTGATTGCCACTAAGCCTGCGAGTGCTCCGTTGATCGTCATTGTCAGGTCGGTTTTGCCAAATAAAGTGCGTGCAAAGAGAGCAGCAACAACCATACCCGCCGCTGCAGCCGCATTGGTATTTACAAAGATTTTAGCGACGGCGTTAGCTTCCTCAACATTAGCAATTTTCAGCTCAGAACCACCATTAAAGCCGAACCAGCCCATCCACAGGATAAACATACCCAGCGTTGCCATGGGTAGGTTGGCACCCGGAATTGCACGTACCTGACCGTTAGGGCCATACTTTCCTTTACGCGGCCCCACCAAAATCACTGCTGCCAGTGCGGCGGCAGCTCCTGCCATGTGTACCACAACCGATCCTGCAAAATCCTGAAAACCGAGTTCATCAAGGAAACCACCGCCCCACTTCCAGTAACCCTCTACCGGATAGATAACAGAGACCATCACAACAGCGAAGATCAGAAATGGCCACAGCCGCATCCGCTCAGCAACAGCACCCGACACAATTGACATCGTCGCGGCAGCAAACACGGCCTGGAAGATAAAGTCGGCCATGTTTGAGTAATACGGGGCATCATCGCCACCAGCAGTCACCGACTCAATGGTATTATCCGCGCCCAGCAGGAAATCTAATCCGGGAATGACCGAGCTAACAGGGTTAGCCGGATACATAATGTTGTAACCTACCAACAGATAAGCAACACACGCAATACCGTAAAGAAGCGCGTTCTTATTAAGTATCTCTACCGTATTTTTACTGCGTACCAGCCCGGCTTCGAGCATAGCGAAGCCTGCGGCCATCCACATAACCAACACGGTACACATTAAAAAGTAGAATGTGTCGAGCGCGTATGAAAGTTCAATTGTCAGATTACTCATCTATATCTTCTATAATGCAAAAACGCCGGAATCACCGGTGCGAATTCTGAAAACCTGCTTAATCTCTGTAATAAACAACTTACCATCGCCAACATGCTCGATTTTGACGATCCCGGAAATCGCATCAATAACCTGGTCTACCAGCTATCATCAGCCGCAATTTCCAACTTTATCTTGGGTACAAAATTGATACGGTACTCTGTGCCTCGATAGAGTTCGGTGTGACCCTGTTGGCGTTCAAACCCTTTAACCTCAGTCATGGTAAGACCGTTCACGCCAATAGAGTGCAAAGCCCCTCTGACCTCTTCCAAAATATGTGGCCTGATAATGACGGCTATTAAATTCATTTGATCTCCGATCCATGTGATTTGAATATTATATTCCTATTGGGAATAAGTAATATTCGTGCCAACATTTTTTTATTGTTTTAATTCAGTACCTTAAATTAAAAAAACGCATAAATTCTAATCAAAATGCACAATATCAGAGCATTACTCACGCCTGCACCCGACTGATGCACACTAAAGCTGGGGCATAGCGCCCAATACATCGAACCCGGTCTATAAAAAAACAACAACAGCGAAAAATATGTCGCTGATTGCGAAGGGAGTGGAAGATACTCCAGCCTGAGTGTTTGATTTAGGCCAGTAAAAAATTTTATGGCGGGCGGTACTGTTGAGAGTGCCGACTGATCCTTCAAATTCACGCCGGAGCGCTCTAGCCGGATTGGTCTTTAAAGTAGGAGGTTTGTACTTATTAAAAAAGGAGATAAATAATAGCTAGAGTGGGCTTGGTCTTACAAATGACACGGACGACGAGTTAATGCAGGTAGCAACCTTAGCTTGTGCTGAAGGCGAAACTATTCATACGTGACAGTTAATCAGTGACAGCCTCATTTGGGACGTGTCAAAGAAAACAAAAAAAGGCGAACCATTGCTGGTTCGCCTTTTATACATTTTATGACTAATGAGTCACAAACTTAATTACGCTCACAAACTTCATTAAACCAGTCACAAACTATATTGTGAGCTGACAAATGCTTATGCTTCGTCCTGATAAGACTCAATGGGCGGGCATGAGCAGATAAAGTTACGATCGCCATAGACATTATCCACACGGTTTACAGCAGGCCAGAACTTGTTCTGACGTGTTGCAAACGTTGGGAATACAGCCTCTTCGCGAGAGTATGCACGGCCCCATTCAGCCGCGGTAATATCAGCCATGGTATGCGGTGCGTTGTGCAGTGGGTTGTCTTCTAAAGACCACTCGCCGCTCTGTACTTTTGCCACTTCCTGACGAATCATCACCATCGCTTCGATGAAGCGGTCCAGCTCCATTTTAGATTCTGATTCCGTCGGTTCGATCATCAAGGTACCCGCTACCGGGAATGACATGGTCGGCGCATGGAAACCATAATCCATCAGACGCTTGGCAATATCTTCTTCGGTAATACCCGACGCTTCTTTCAGTGGGCGGATATCAACGATGCACTCATGCGCAACTTTATCGTTTCGACCACGGAAAAGAATCGGGTAATGCTCACCCAGCTTTACTGCCAGATAGTTAGCACCCAGAATCGCATTTTGTGTAGACGCTTTCAGCCCGGATTTACCCAGCATGCGGTTATACATATAGCTGATAGGCAAGATCGCCCCCGAACCATAAGGTGCCCCAGAAACCGCACCGACGTTTGATTCAGAGCCTTGAACCGGTGTTATTTTGTGGTTTGGTAAGAAAGGTGCCAAGTGGCTTTTCACACCAATAGGTCCCATACCAGGGCCACCACCGCCATGTGGAATGGCAAAGGTTTTATGCAGGTTAAGATGAGATACATCTGAACCAATCAGGCCAGGTTTAGAAATACCTACCTGCGCGTTCATGTTGGCACCATCCATATACACCTGGCCGCCAAACTTATGAATTAATGAACAGATCTCAACGATATCTTCTTCATATATACCGTGAGTTGATGGGTAGGTAATCATCAGGGCAGACAGGTTTTCTGCATGCAGCTCTGCTTTTTCAGCCAGATCCGCTACATCAACGTTACCTTTTTCATCACACTTAGTGACGACGATTTTCATATCCATCATGGCAGCAGACGCAGGGTTAGTCCCGTGCGCAGACGATGGGATCAGGCACACATTACGATGCCCTTCACCAATAGATTCCTGGTACTTACGGATCGCCAGCAAACCAGCATATTCACCGGACGCACCTGAGTTAGGCTGCAATGAAACTTTGTCATAGCCGGTAATTTCTACTAACTGCTCTTCAAGCTCCTGCAACATCGCATGGTAACCTTGCACCTGGTCATCGGGTGCAAACGGATGGATGTTGGCAAATTCAGGCCAGGTCACCGGCAGCATTTCAGCTGTCGCGTTTAGCTTCATGGTACAAGAACCCAGCGGGATCATACCGTGAACCAAGGAGTAATCTTTGTTTTCCAGTTTTTTCAGGTAACGCAGCATATCGGTTTCTGAGTGATAGCTGTTAAATACCGGATGAGACAGGATCGCATCTTCACGACGTTGTGCATCACTAATACCCGTCGCGCCAGCGGCGACACGTGCATCAATCGCAGCGACGTCTAAACCATGCTCATTACCCAGGAAGATAGTAAACAATTCAGCCACATCAGCAGCCGTCGTTGTTTCATCCAGGCTAACGCCGAGTTTATCTGCACCGATACGGCGCAAGTTACAGCCTTTATCCAGTGCCGCTTGATAAATAGCCGCCTGCTTATCAGCAACATTCAGCGTTAATGTATCAAAGTAACTATCGTTACCTTGTACGCCTTTGTCTTTTAAGCCGGTTGCTAAAATAGCGGATAAACGATGAATACGTTCAGCAATCGTTTTCAAGCCATTAGGACCGTGATAAACCGCATAGAAGCTCGCCATATTGGCCAGCAGTGCCTGAGCTGTGCAGATGTTTGACGTCGCTTTGTCACGACGAATGTGCTGTTCGCGTGTTTGCATCGCCATACGTAATGCTGGATTACCGCGGGCATCAACCGATACACCGATAATACGGCCGGGGACAGAACGCTTGAGTTTATCGCTAGACGCAAAGAAGGCCGCATGCGGACCACCAAAGCCCATCGGTACACCGAAGCGCTGGGTAGAACCTAATACAACATCAGCACCCAGTTCGCCTGGTGATTTCAGCAAGACTAACGCCATCGGATCAGCGGCAACAGCCACCATCGCTTGTTGAGATTTTGCTTTTTCGATCAGTGATTTGATATCAGTAACATCACCAAAAGTGCCAGGATACTGTAGCTGAACACCAAATACATCGTGCTCTGCCAATTCAGAATGAGGCGCAACCACCACATCAAACCCGAAATACTCAGCACGTGTTTTAATCACGTCAATCGTTTGTGGA
Source organism: Neptunomonas qingdaonensis (assembly GCF_900113275.1). Taxonomy (GTDB): domain Bacteria; phylum Pseudomonadota; class Gammaproteobacteria; order Pseudomonadales; family Balneatricaceae; genus Neptunomonas; species Neptunomonas qingdaonensis. Next base: position 85,009 of record NZ_FOOU01000003.1, on the reverse strand, counting down.
TGAACATCGTCAGCCACAAAATAGGTATTACTTTTCTTACGGTTAGAACGCTTACACAGCGTCATTGCTTCTGCAGCAGCGGTAGCTTCATCCAGCATGGAGGCATTCGCCAGATCCATACCGGTTAAATCCATCACAACCTGCTGGAAGTTCAGCAATGACTCTAAACGCCCCTGAGCAATCTCTGGCTGGTAAGGCGTATAAGCCGTGTACCAACCTGGATTTTCCAACACATTACGCAAAATCACATTCGGAACCAGGGTATTGTGGTAGCCCATGCCGATGTAAGACTTGTTAACTTTATTCTGTACCGCCAAAGACTTCAGGTAGGCCAGAGCTTGTGCTTCTGTTTCCGAATCAGCCATATCCAGCGCATCATCCAGACGAATTGATCCAGGCACTGTTTGCTGAATCAGTTCATCAAGAGAAGATACACCCAGGCTTTCCAGCATCGCTTGCTGATCTTCACCGTGAAGACCGATATGACGACGTGTAAAGTCATGCTGCTGTTCGAGTTCACTCAGAGTACGTTTTTCCACGTGCGTCTTACCCCTCTTCGCCTACATTAGCTTCGTATGTTGCAGCATCCAGCATATCGTCTAGTTCAGATGCATCAGACAGCTTAATTTTAGCGATCCAGCCATCTTCAAAAGCGGATTCATTGATAGTTTCTGGTGAGTCTTCAAGTGCTTCGTTTACAGCAACGACTTCACCGGTGACAGGCGAGTAGATATCAGATGCTGCTTTTACTGACTCAACCAAAGAGAACTCTTCGCCCTTATTAACAGCGCGGCCAACTTCTGGTACTTCAACAAACACCACATCACCTAGTAACTCTTGAGCATGGTCTGTAATACCAACAGTAACGGTACCGTCACCATTATCCAGAACCCATTCGTGTGAAGCGGTATATTTCAAGTTTGCTGGAACACTACTCATGATGATATTTCCTATCTTAATAATCAGAACTAGGTGAGATGCGGATACAACTCATCTGTGTATTAAATGATTTATATTTTATCTGCTAATGATGCTACTACCAATAGCACATCTAACGATATAACGGGAAACGTTGGCACAACTCAGTCACCTGAGCACACACCGCCGCTTCTACTTCTGGATTACCATCCGGGTTAGCCACCAGGCCATCCAGTACATCATTGATCAGGTTACCGATCAGACGAAACTCCTCAACACCAAAGCCTCGGGTCGTGCCTGCGGGTGTTCCCAGACGAATACCCGAGGTTACCATCGGCTTTTCAGAATCAAATGGAATACCATTTTTATTACAGGTAATACCGGCGCGCTCCAGCGCCACTTCAACCTGATTACCTTTCAACCCTTTAGGGCGCAGGTCAACCAGCATCAGGTGCGTATCTGTACCATCAGTCACCACCGCACAACCACGCTCGATCATGACGTCTGCCAACACTTTTGCATTGGCTACAACACGGTCAATATACGCGCTAAACTCTGGCTGTAACGCCTCACCAAAAGCAACCGCTTTAGCAGCGATCACATGCATCAACGGGCCGCCTTGCAGACCTGGGAATACGGCAGAGTTAATCTTCTTGCCCAATTCCAGATCATTCGACAACACCATACCACCACGTGGACCACGCAAGGTTTTATGCGTTGTCGTCGTGACCACATGCGCATGCGGCAATGGGCTAGGATGGGCACCTGTTGCCACCAATCCGGCAATGTGTGCCATGTCTACCATCAGGTAGGCACCCACTTTATCGGCTATTTCACGGAAACGCGCAAAGTCGATTTCACGCGGAATTGCTGAGCCTCCTGCGATAATCAGCTTTGGCTGACACTCAACTGCCAATTTTTCAACTGCATCATAATCGATTCGCAATGTATTTTCAGCAACGCCGTACTGTACCGCATTAAACCATTTACCCGACTGAGCCGGGCGCGCACCATGGGTTAAATGACCACCCGCATCTAAAGACATACCCAGAATCGTATCACCCGGCTGTAACAGTGCCATAAATACGGCACCATTCGCCTGAGCACCGGAGTGCGGCTGTACGTTGACATATTCGCAGCCAAATAACTGCTTAGCACGGTCTATCGCCAGCGCTTCCGCTTTATCAACAAACTCACAACCACCGTAGTAACGGCGGCCAGGGTAACCCTCTGCGTATTTGTTAGTCAGCACGGTACCCTGCGCTTGCATAACCGCTTTAGAGACGATGTTTTCAGACGCAATTAATTCTATTTGATTATCCTGGCGATGAAACTCTTCCTCAATAGCGGCAGTGATAGCGCTATCGCTTTCTGTCAGATCGCGGGTAAAAAAAGTAGCATGTTCAGTATCGCTGTACAGATCAGTAAGGCTCATATTTTTATTCTCGTTTGAAAGTTTTTTTGAAGTGTTAGCATCAACATGCCACAACATTGACGGCTAATCCGCCTGTTGAGGTTTCTTTGTACTTATCTTGCATATCAACGCCCGTTTGGCGCATCGTTTCGATGACGCTGTCCAGAGAAACATGGTGCTCCCCACTGCCACGCAGTGCTAAACGTGATGCATTAACCGCTTTAATAGCACCCATGGTATTACGCTCTATACACGGCACTTGAACTAATCCACCAATCGGATCACAGGTCAGGCCAAGATTATGTTCCATACCAATTTCAGCGGCGTTTTCAACTTGCTGGTTAGTTCCGCCCATCACCGCACACAGAGCTGCGGCGGCCATAGAGCAAGCAACGCCGATCTCACCCTGACAACCGACTTCTGCCGCCGAAATTGACGCGTTTTTCTTATAGATCATGCCAATGGCTGCTGCCGTCGCTAAAAACGTTTTAATGCCGGCTTGATTACTACCCGGCACAAAACGCACGTAATAGGCGAGTACGGCGGGTATCACACCTGCCGCACCGTTCGTCGGGGCGGTCACTACACGACCACCCGCCGCATTTTCTTCGTTAACCGCCATGGCATAGAGGTTGATCCAGTCGAGCACGGTTAATTGGTCTTTCAGGCTGGTCTCAGGATTGTTAACCAACTCCTGACGCATCGCGTGAGCGCGGCGTTTAATTTTCAACCCGCCGGGTAATACGCCGGTTTGCTGACATCCCCGGTTAATACAATCATTCATCACTTGCCACAAGCCGAGCAAACCATCATGGGTCTCTTGCTCACTGTGCCATGCCGCTTCGTTCTGAATCACGACATCAGCAATACTGATGCGGTTATCTTCTGCGTATTTCACCAGCTCTGCGCCGTTCTCAAACGGATATTTAAGTTCGACGGTCTCTACTGCATTACCCTTCCCATGCTCATTCGTTTCTGCATCACTGAGTACAAAGCCGCCACCCACGGAGTAGAAAATGCCTTCATGCAGAATAATGCCGGCGTCATCAAATGCCTGAAAACGCATCCCGTTAGGATGCTTGGGCAACGAAACACCAAAATTAAAAGGGATATGCTCTTCTTTAACGAAAGGGATTAACTTTTGACCTGCCAGTCTCAACAAGCCCGTCTGCTTAATCAGCTCGATATACTCAGAGACTCTATCAGGATCTATCAAATCGGGCTTTTCACCCATCAACCCCAGCATGACAGCCACATCGGTCGCATGTCCCTGGCCCGTCATCGCTAATGATCCATACAAGCCCACCTTGACGGCGCTAACTTGCTCAAGCTGGCCACGCTCTATCAAACCACTGAGAAATCGATTAGCCGCAACCATGGGGCCTACGGTATGCGAAGAAGATGGACCGATACCGACTTTAAACAGATCAAAAATACTCAACGCCATCGTGCTGTCTCCACATTTTTTATCGTTATACAAACAACTATATAAACGCCAAGGGGGTCTGAAATACTAATTTCAGATTAGATTATCAATTTTGTTTCCTTAAATCAAAATTAATTTCCTATAGGAAACTTAAGTTTTTTCACTGATACAACATCTATATGATTTCTCTCAGTTTTTAGCGTTTATCCCGACAAATAGACAAATCATAGTCGCAATCAAACACGCCGGTTTCACATTTGAGTGTTGCATGCATGATCTCGATAAGATAAATTTGTTTCCTATTGGAAACCCATTTCTTGTAAATCAGATGTATTTCCAAATACCAACGAAACTCACTAATCGACTATAAAAATAAATTGTGAAGTAACCGCTACCGCACAATTCAATATTGCTTACTACAAGATTTCTGGAGAAATAAAATGGCTGAGATTCAATCAGGTGATCTACATAAAACAGCGCTGTTTGACCTACATGTTGAACTCGGCGCAAAAATGGTGCCATTTGCCGGCTTCGAAATGCCCGTTCAATACCCGTTAGGCGTTAAAAAAGAACATATCCACACGCGCACTCAGGCAGGCTTGTTTGATGTTTCTCACATGGGTCAGGTAAAACTGACCGGCGCAAATGCAGCTGCCGCCCTGGAAACACTGGTACCCGTTGATATTATCGATTTACCGGTAGGCAAACAGCGCTACGCTCTGTTCACCAATGCCGAAGGTGGCATCATGGACGATCTGATGGTCGCTAACTACGGTGACTGGATCTATGTTGTGGTTAACGCTGCCTGTAAAGAGCAGGATATTGCCCACATGCGTGCCAATCTGGGCGAAGGCGTACAAATTGAAGTACTCGATGATCGTGAGCTGATCGCCATTCAAGGCCCGACAGCCGCCGCCGCATTAGCACGCATCCAACCTGAAGTAGCCAGCATGGTATTCATGGATTCTCGCCAAATGAGCATCGACGGTGTCGATTGCATCATCTCTCGCTCGGGCTACACAGGTGAAGATGGTTACGAAATTTCAATTCCTACCGCTGATACTGAACGCTTAGTTCGCTTATTCCTGGCTCAGCCAGAAATTGAAGCGATTGGCTTAGGTGCGCGTGACTCACTGCGCCTTGAGTCAGGCCTTTGCTTATACGGCCACGATCTGGATAACACCACAACACCACTGGAAGGCAGTCTGATTTGGGCTATCTCTGCATGCCGTCGTGCAGGCGGTGAGCGTGCCGGCGGATTCCCTGGTGCAGATAAAATCCTTGATCAGATCAGCAATAAAAACTGGACACGTAAGCGCGTTGGTTTATTAGGCGCAGGCCGTGCTCCCATCCGTGAAGGTGCTGAGTTATTTGATGCAGAAGATAACAAAATCGGTATCGTCACCAGTGGCACCTATGGCCCGACTATCGAAGCTCCGGTGGCGATGGGTTATGTAGCAACCGCATTCAGCGCACTCGATACTCAGGTCTTTGCTGAAGTCCGCGGTAAAAAGCTACCGATGACGGTTGCACGCATGCCGTTTATAGAACAACGCTATTTCCGCGGATAAGTTCAGATAACACCGAGCCTGCTCGTATGCTCTTATAACATGAGACCAGCTCACCCAAGATCCGGTCGCGACAGCCATTGTCGCGGCTTTTTCTATGCCAAATCATTAAACAAAATTCACTGCCCTAACGGCCCCCGAGTGTTGCGGAGAGCATGATGCGTGAAAGCCAACAAAGACTGTCGATTAATCCTCTGGTACATATCACCATAGGCACTCACGTTAATCAGGAAAACCGGTTACAAAGCATCGTCGTTCATGAGCGATCTTTTATCGGAAATCTGCAGTTGGATTCTGATCCTGACGACTTAGCTTTACTCATTGCTGTCGGCGAAATGCTGGGCGTCAAGCAACCACTGAGTGCTTGCAGGATCAGCTGTCTTGGTCCGCTAGCCATCTTATGGCTTGACCATAGTCGCTGGTTGGTTCTGCGCTCGCCTGGCGAACAAGCGACGCTATCGGAACTGCTGATACAGACCTGGGGTAATGATTTGACACTTACTGAGAACGAAGGACAACTAAGCGCCCGCTTAAACACAGCGGCACTAAGCTATCTTCTTAACTCCGGAAACACTCAGGATTTTCATCTCAACAGCGACCTCTACCGCGCACAAAGTCTCGAATGCTTGCAACACAATCCGATTCAGATCCTGTCAGTAGAAACGCCTGATAACTATGAAGTTCTGGTACGTAAAAGCTGTGCTGATACACTGCTGAACTGGCTAAACGTCAACTAAACAGATCGCGCTGCGTGGCAATCAGGCTCTGGAGAGATTCTTCTTTAAAACATAGAATCGAATCAATAACAGGTTCTAACTGCTTTTCGACATAGTGCTCATAGTCAATCGGCGAGCGTACCTGCTCAATAGGTTCGGGACCATTGACGGTCATGATGTAGCTCACGTGCTGGCCTGGTTGATAAGGACTCTGAAGCTGCTGCTGTTGCCAGAATTTTTCTGCTTTTATGGCCGCCTGTACATGCGGTGGCTTCATCCGCAAATAATCAGCCAACGGTTGGCGCAAACGACGCCGGTAGACCAACTGATCATCTAGCTTTCCCTGGCGTAAATCTGCCACCAGTTGCTTCAAAAAATCATGATAGGGTTGATCCCTGAACACCGCTTCATACAATTGTTGCTGAATGTTCCGGGCTAACGGTGTCCAGTCAGAACGCACATTCTCCAGCCCTTTGAATACCAGCTTCGCCTCTTTGTCCGGGCGCTGCTGCAAACCGGCATAACGTTTTTTACTGCCCTTTTCAGAATGCCTCATACGCGGCATCAGAAAACGGGAATAATGTGTTTCATACTCCAGCTCAAGATAATTTTCAGTATTAAAGCGTTCTTCCACCTGTGCCGACCACCAGCTATTCAGATAGTCTGCCAGCGCCTTTCCTTGAAGATCCGCATCGCTGCATTCATCACCCAGCAGAACAAACACCGAATCTGTATCACCATAGATCACCCGATAGCCAAAGGTGCGTTCGATCTCATCGCGGGTTTGTTGCAATATCTGATGCCCTCGCAGGGTAATAGAGCCTGCCAAACGTGGATCAAAAAAACGACAGACATTCGAGCCAAGCACACCATAAAAAGCATTCATGATAATTTTAATCGCTTGTGACAGTGGCTTATTGCTGTTGCGCTTGGCCTGATCGCGCGCGACCCACAACTCTTCAATAATGGTCGGTAAGATCGCCTTACTTTTACTGAAAATAGCTCCACTAAAGCCGGGAATCAGATCCTCTTCGCGGGCAGCTGCCTTCAACCCTTCAGCCAGTCCGGCCGGATCTATTTTAAACGTGCGGATAATACTCGGATACAGGCTCTTAAAATCCAACACCAGTACATGCTGATAAAGGCCCGGTTGAGAATCCATCACATAGCCACCCGGTGCGCCAATCCCCCGGTCGCCAGACGCAAACTCTGGTGCTACATAACCGCTTCGATGCAGGCGTGGCAGGTATTGAAAATCAAATGCGGCGGCAGACCCTCCCACTTTATCAAGCGACAATCCCGTTAAACGCGTTCGCTCAATCAGATATTCCATCAAACGCGTTTCATCAAAAATATCCTGAACCAGCTTACAGTCTTCGAGGTTGTAGCGCGCCAGCGCAGGCTTATCTTCACGATAAAGACGTTGGATTTCTGCACCACGGTCATTCGCCTGATGTATCAACTTGCCGCGCTTAAAAAGCGATTGTGAGACATATTCCAGTGAGTAGCTTTCAAAGTGAAAAGTCGCACCTTTTAGCGTATCGATACCATCGATAACCAGCCGCCCTTCCAGGCGCACATACCATTTGCCCAATTCAGATTGCACTACCCGAAGCGACTGATCATCCCGTCCTAAACGCAGCGGAACCTTAAGTTTATCGGCGCGCTCAGCTAAAACCCTGAAATCAAAACCGACAACATTCCAGCCAATAAATATATCAGGATCATAACGGCAAACCTGGCGAACAAATGCCTGTAACAGCGTTCTTTCATCCGGATAGAAGCGCAGAGTTTCACTATCCACACCTTCGCCACGCATCAGCACCAGCGCTATATCTGCGCCATATAAACCAATTGAATGGATTCGGTCCGCCTGCATGGTCGTTTCAATATCAACGGAGAGAATTTTCAGCGTCACCGGAAATTCGCAGGGGGCAAAGCGCGACCTGACAACGCCATCTGACAGCGCCGATTGAGTGACTTCGACACCGCCAAAAATAAACCGCTCCATGAGAAAGCGATCCACCGGGCGAATATCTTCTTCCATCATGGGAATAGCCGCTGCTGAGAGCAGCGCAATGACATCACGTTGTAATTTCAGGGAACGACAATAAAGAGCATGCACACCTTGCTGCTCCAAATCACGTAATTGGACTTTTTCAAGACGCCATCCAGTGAGACCTTTGAGGCGGTCACGTGTGCAATCCAGTTGAGCGTCATGCACAAAAAAAACGGACTCTTGCCCGGTCACAGATACCAGTGAGATGTCCTGTTGGTTTTTGATCCAGTATCTGAGCTCGATACCGTCGGGTTGGTCTTGCTGATGGCGTGTTAATACAAAACCGCGTATCTGAGTCATCCGCTAATCGGCTGCGTTTACGGACTCAGACGCCAGGTTAGTTTTGCTATCCTCGGCAAACGGTGCCACCACTTCCAGGTCGGGAAACTCCGTCTCAAGCAGTAGCTGATCTTTCGCCTTAAATAACAACTTCAGGTTCGGGCCGGCATCCATCGTAAAATAAACCTCGACACCGGCTTCACGCAAAGCCCACACCCTCTGCATCGCGGCCACTGATTCAGCCTGCCAGTAAAGCAATGGCGGCCAGGAAGCAATCATAGTGGCATGCATAGACATGGCGTTATGCTCAGCCGTAGCACCCAACTGAGAAAAGTCATCGTCAATCAGTGCCTGATGTATTGTTTCAAGATCCCTGGCTGCCTGAGCCGGCCAGCTCTGATAAAGACCCGACGTTTCAACCGTGCGCTTCATACCTGCACGCGAATCAACCGCTTTCTGCGCGCTACTGACTTTTACCAGACCGACACGTAAATCAGGCCAGCTAACATCCAGTGGAAAGGCATGACTATCCATACCATCTTCCTGTTGCCCCATGCGCCATTCAACGAAACCTGTAAAAACCGAACGCGAGGCACTACCACTTCCCATGCGGGCAAAGGCGGACAATACCGTATCCGGGAGCGCTAACTGAAAATACTGATTCAGTGCCAGGGTTAATGCAGCAAAACCGGAAGCCGATGAAGCCAGGCCCGCCGCTGTCGGGATATTATTACGCGTATCGACAATCAGCGGGTAATTCTGCTGGCCACGAAACAAGTTAACAAACGAAATTACCTTAGCGGCGAATGGCGTGTCAGCCGTGAGTACCTGACCGTTTAAGATGACTTGATCTTCACCGCTGGTTGCCGGACGGATCTGTGTATGACTACCCAGGTGTGCCAATGAAACAGACAAGCTCGAATTAACCGGCAAATTAAGCTCATTTTGCCTTTTACCCCAATACTTACACAGCGCGATATTACTCGGAGCAAACGCTTCAGCCTGATCAACAGCTATCAATTTTTTTGGCAGATAACGAGCAACGATATCCGCTTTTGTTAATTCGTTACGTAACATGACTCGCGACCTCCACTTCTACTCCATCACCACTCACGGCTACCGCTATTGACTCATACCCCAATGACAGTGACTCATCAGTTCCCAGTGCAATCACACAATCACCTAATCCTGAACCCGAAATTTTCGCACCCAGAATAGCGTCGGATCGGCGTAACGAATAAACAATATCAGAGAGCACTGCATCATTCACACCCAACGCATCCATCAACCCCTGATAGACATTCATCAACGAGCCAAGTTCAGGCCAGTTCTGTTTTTGAATAGCATCCTCCGCTTTAATCGTGGTGTCATGCATCAACTGATAAAGGCTGGAGTAAAGTTCAGGAAATGCCTTGGTATGCTCAGCCACACGCGCCAGGACATCGGCTGTTTTAGTTTTATAACCAGCATAAAATAACGAAATAGGAGGAAGGCCATTCAGCGCGGATACCTGCTGCGGCTTCACTGTGTAACCAATCAAACCACCATAAACACTGGCGGCCAGATCAGTGCCTGAACCGCGCCCCTGCACGCCATGAATAACCGCCAACGCACGTTCAAACAGCATGCGACGTGGCAGCTTTTCTTTCTGATATATGGATAACGCTTTCACTAGCGCGGCAGTGACTGCGGCAGACGAGCCCAAACCGACCGTATGTGAGAACTCTGAATGGATATCTACTTCAAAACCATTAGGCAGATCTGCAGCCACCTGGCGGATAGCAAATATCACAAAATTCAGACGGGAGTCCATTTCAAGATCATCAAGAGTTGAGTGATAATCGGCAAGCGCTGAGCGAATCACAACCACCCGATCCGCTCTGGGCATCAGACTCACCTGCATTCTTTTATCCACCGCACAGGCGATCGCCCGATGACCGAATAAAACCGCATGCTCACCCATCAGCATGATACTGCCAGGTGCGGTAACCTTAATCACCGATGTAGCGTGCTCCACAAGCATCCTCCTCAACGTGTCCCCAGATGTACTCTTGATAATCATCCATCAGAACATCAATACTCTTAATCATGCCCTGATCCGGTAGATAGGCCAGCACCAACCCGCCAGCCTCGCCTTTGTGTGCCCCGGCGCCACTGATTTTTGCAGCGCCGCCAAGGTCTTCAATTCGCTTAATCAAGTTGCAAGCCGAGTGCGGAACGACACCGATCCGACATAAAAGGCGATGATTAGCTTTGATTGTGTCTATGAGGGAAGCGCCGCGTTCGAGTTGATCGATCATACTCGCCGTCACGGCTGAAAACTCAAGCCACAGCGGTTTATCACTCTCATACCGATCACGCACAAAATGCACACACTCGCCCGTACTGACTTGTGGCTTACCGGTGAAAATCCAATACCAGTTGCTCCCCAGAGAGAGATCCAGCTGTTTCACACAGCCATTTTGAATATGGTTGATACCACCATACGTGACCGCCGCTGCATCGATAGCGCTGCCACGCCCATGCTGTAAGCGCTCACAAAAACGTACCATTTCAAAACGCTGGTCAATGCCTAAAGGCTTATCAAGGAGATGTTCAAATAGCACCAGTGTGGCCGCAATAGCCGAAGCGGAAGATCCCATACCCGATCCCAGTGGAAGATCGCTCGTACTGGAAAGTCGTCCTGGCAAAGGCAGATAACTATGGCTTGAAGCCCGCCCGGGAACGGGTAAGTGATGCACCAAAGCAGACAAGGTGTACATCAGGAGATCATCCGGCTTTGACAGGATTTTCTGGATGGGCAGTACACCCTGGGCAAAAGACTCGAAACGAGAATCCAATTTATCTTTTAAAGATCCCAGCGCATGCAAGGGGTAATGAACACCCGAGGATATACCAGCGAAGAGCGTATTGATGGTGTTACTTTCAGTCAATGGTTTAAAGCTGACGGTGGTATGTTTCTGAATCGCAACAGCAACGGCCTGCGCACCGTAGACAACAGAGTGTTCACCACTCAGTATGATTTTTCCCGGAGCACAGGCACGCATCAAATAACTACATATTCACGCTTATGATGCGAAATAGCCGCAAGACGGAAACGCCCCTGCGTATCGGCCTCAATAGTATGAGTTTCACCATCTTTGGGATCCGGTGCTTCATAAAGGTTCAGGTATTCGTCATAACTAACTTCTTGACGCTTATCCAGCATCGCCTGATGTTGCGCCTGAAATAAAACGTCCTGATAGCCTTCCACTACCGTGCCCGAGAAAAACTCAGCGACACACCCGGAACCATAACTGAAGAAACCAATACGTTTTCCTGCCAGATTATTCCCACAGTTTTCCAGCAGCGACGACAAGCCGATATACATGGATGCCGTATAACTGTTACCAATAATCCGGTTATAGGACAGCGTATCAGCAATCTGCTGCTCCAGTTCAGCCGCCGTCAGTTCACTTTTATTGACACGTGCTAAATGCTGATGTGCTTTTTGCGCCATACGACTAAAAGGCAGGTGATAACAAAAATGAGAGAAGTCATTGAACGACAGCGAGCTACTTTCGCGGAAGTGTTCCCACGATTTTTTCAATGCTTTAAGATAAATTTTGGTAGAGTATTTACCATCAACTAACGCTGTTTTACGATAGTTAGGACGCCAGAAGTCCATGACATCTTCAGTATAACTACCCACTTCCGGATCAATACTCAGTATACGTGGCTGCGCAGTGACCATCATAGCGACGGCGCCACATCCCTGCGTGGCTTCACCCGGTGTATTCAGGTCATAACGTGCCACATCAGAGGCGACGACCAATACCTTTTTCCCGGGTTGTCTTGCCACCAGCGCACAGGCCATTTGAACAGCCGCTGTTGCACTGTAACAAGCCTGCTTTAGCTCGACAACACGGCAATTATTGCTAAGTCCCAGCAAGCGATGTACATAAACACCTGCCGCCTTAGACTGGTCAATGCCGGTTTCTGTGGCAAATAGCACGGTTGAAATTTGCTCGCCTTCGCCATTCTGAACCAATGGATATGCAGCATTTGCCGCCATCGTCACGATATCTTCATCGTGCGCTGCCATGCCCATTTTTTCCTGGCCAATCCCTTGATAGAACTTCTCAGGGTCGGTCGATTGAAGCTGAGCTAACGTTCTCAGATCCAGAAAATAGTTAGACGTATAAAAACTGATTTGATCGATACCAACTGATGACATATTTGAATATGTTCCTCAACGCTCTTCAAGAATGAGTGATTCATTTCTGAATAGCGACGCCACATCAGGCATTCCCAGTAAAAACATTGCTGTTACGAACTCTCGGCGTAAACGCTCAATGACTTCGATAACCGCTTCTGCCGACTCCATAGCGGGTTGTAATAAAGGAGCCGCCACTCCACAAAACGAGGCGCCGAGTATAACAGATTTCACCATATCAATCCCATCCCTTACACCACCACTCGCGACAAAAGTAGCTTGCGATTGATATGCATCTAATAACTTAAGCGCCAAGGGTGTAGGAACGCCCCAATCCTGAAAAGTAAGCCCCAGATTATCGCCTGGGCTGACGCGACGCTGATGTTCAATCCGGCTCCATGAAGTACCACCACTGCCAGCCACATCAAAATAAGAGATACCCGCTTGCAAGCCTAACTGAACATCGGCAGGTGATAAGCCAGCCCCAACCTCTTTCAGCATGACCGGAACCGATAGCTTAGGACACAAGTCTGCAATTTTGGCGGCTAATCCTTTGAAGTTAGTATCTCCTTCAGGCTGCACCGCTTCCTGCAAAGGGTTCAGGTGCAGATACAATGCATCAGCCTGCAACACATCAATGGCCGCCTGACACTCTTTTTGCGTAAAAGCATAATTGAGCTGTACGGCGCCAATATTAGCGATAAGAACCGTCGACGGCGCATACTGTCTTAATTCAAAGCTACTGCGAGCCTGCTCATCAACAAACATGACCCGCTGAGAACCCACCGCCATGGCAACCTGACAATGCTCGGCAGCAAGCGCCAGATTAGTGTTAATTTTCCTGACCAGATCGTGATTACCTCCGGTCATAGAAGAGATCAGCAGTGGAAAGCTTAACGTTTTGCCAAACCACTGTACTGAACTATCAATTTCTGACAAATCTATCTCGGGCAAAGCGCGATGCAACAAATGAATCCTATCGAAATAGCGTGCATCTCTTTCTATCGCCGGGTCACGATCAAAAGCACGGATATGCTCAATCTTTCTATCATTTGTCGAATCAATCATTATCTTTCCAGCTTAAGATGCGCTTCCATTAACTCGCCCGGATTGGTTTGCGCTGCTAACAGCGAAAGCTCTCCACACAACACCGTCGCCGCACAGATAGCAGCCAGACGGCGTGCATTGTCTCCGGGTTCACGGGAATCTTTACAACCCAGCCTGATCAGATTTTCTTCCACAAAACCCAAGCCTTTGCCATTGCCAACACTGCCAACGATTATATTCGGAAGCGTACAGGAGAAATACAGATCACCATCGCGCACTTCAGCATGCACAATCCCCTGCGAACCTTCGATGATATTGGCCGCATCCTGCCCGGTCGCCAGATAAAAGCCCAGTAGCATATTAGCAAAATGCGCATTTGCGCTGCGCAAGCCACCGGCGATCATGGTACCGATCAAATTCTTTTTAATATTCAGATCGACAATTTTTTCCGGCGTGGTCAACAAACGACGTTCGCAAAGTTCGCGTGAAATAATGATTTCACTGACGACATATTTACCGCGCCCAAGAATACCGTTCACAGCCGTCGCTTTTTTATCTGAGCAGTAATTACCGGAAATGGATGAATAGCGTAAATACGGGTATTCAGTCAGTAACCAGGGAATAATCTTATCAGCCGCATTGGTCACCATATTATGGCCCGATGCATCACCGGTATTAAACTCAAGGCGAAGATAGATCAAATTACCGACTATCTGGCTATGCATATCGATTAATTTTGCAAAGCGACTGGAGGTCGAAACCACGCCATTTAAATCATCACGTCGGGATTTAATCGACACAACTGCCTGATGAGCAGCCAGGGCATCATCTGCTTCCAGTAAAACAGAACGGGTCATACGCTCATCGATGACTGTCGTTTTAATGCCTTCAGTCAACACAGAGACACGCGCGCCACGGCCCACAGAATGCCACAAGGGCGTTTCATAGGTCGCTAAAGGAACGGATACCTTTTCATTTAATACATGACCTGAAATTTTAAGAGGTCCGACCCAGCGCATCGGTACCGGCGCTTGTAAAATTTTATGTGATTTCATATTGACCCATATAAACGAAAAGGGCTGCCTCTCAGCAACCCTTTCAAAGACTTCATCAAGCAGGCGCGATTTTATCGGCGAAGCCCTTATATTGCAAACGCACCGCTAACAGACAAAAATCATTCTGTTAATATTTTGGCGTTGTTTGCCCTGTTCTGATCTTGTCTTCTGGTAAAGCAGTTGAGGCTAAAGGTTCAAGATCAACTTTAAGCAACTCCAGCATCTCCCCCATACCATTAACCAAGCGGTACTGAGCGAGCAGGTAATCATACTTTGCGGCTATTAAGGCATTCTTGGAAGAAAACACCTCATTTTCTGTATCTAACAGATCCAGCAATGAGCGCTGGCCAATATTGAATTGCTTCAGGTAAGAGTCACGCGTCTGCGAACTGGAGTCCACATGCTTCTCGAAAAAAGCTAACTGACGCCCCAGAATTTCGTAGGCGTTCCAGGAAAGGCTGACACCTTCAACGGTTTGGCGTAAGGCATTATCCTTAATGTCTTTGGCTTCATTAATCTGGTGGCGGGTCTGGCGAATTCTGGCTTTGTCAGACCCACCATTGTAAATATTATAACGAACACGAAACATTGCCGTCAGGTCTTCATTATCACCTTCAACGCCATCGATATTATTATTCCAGTTGCGGTCTACTTCAAAATTCAGCTTAGGGTACATCAGACTACGCGCAGAATCATATTGTGACTGAGCGGCCTGAATATCGGCCTGAGCTAATTTTAATGTTGGATGATTAACGGTTGCGCGTTTTACAGAATCACTTTCACTCTCAGGCAAAGAAGACAAATTAAATAGCGGAGTTTCCAGTGTATCCGGCGCCTTATCTCCCACGACACGCTGGAATGTGACTTGCGCATCACGCAGGTTATTCTCAGCAGACAGGACATTCACTTCGGCCAGCGCTAATCGACCTGTCGCCTGCTGGATGGATGCCAATGTTCCCAAACCTGATTCCGAACGTTTTCGAATTTGCTCATATACCCGCACATGGTTATAGAGGGTTTCGTTCGCCTGATTCAACAACTCCTGACGTTTAATCACCTCAAGATAAGCGCGTGTAGTTTCCAGAGCCTTCTCTTCAGCCACTTCTCTCAAATGGTGATTATTTGCTTCCAAACGGGAGGCATGACGATCCACTTCACTATCGGTCAAAAAGCCATCAAACAGCATTTGGCGCAGGCTGATACTGGCTTCACGCCGCCTCAGCTCTACATCGCCATCACCGACATTTTGCGTGGTGGTATTTTTTGTCCATTCATAGCCAACGCCTGCAGCTATATCGATTTTTGGATAAAAACCACCGCGGGCCTGACGGACCTCTTCATAAACAGCATTGCGGGCATCCATGCTTCGCTTAACCTCAGGGCTGGACAGCACTGATCTGGTCACGATCTCTTCTAACTGGCTCGCATAAGTCGCCTGCACTGAGCTGAACATGACAGCTACAACCAGCAAGGTTCTTTTTAAAATCACCAGACTCTCCTTATATAAGTTTTACGCTGTTTGATGTGCTAATTTAAGAATCAATAACACGCGGTCCTTTGTGCCCGTCTTGTGTAATAATGACGCCACATGCGCTTTTATTGTCCTTTCTGTTATTCCCAGTTCTCTGGCTATCTCTTTATTCGATGCGCCTGTTATCAAGATATCAAGCACCTGATCTTCACGATCAGTAAATCCATATTGATCACTATCGTGCTGAACATGAGTAATGTCATGCTCCAGATCACTGCGCAATGGGGCAGCTAAATACTGTTTCAATAAACGCTGGGTTAAAGAGGGGCCAGCCCAGATATCATTTTTCATAACCACATTAAGAAGCTCATGAAATAATGACTTCGTTACATAGGTATTTATATAACCGCGAAAGCCGCTTCCTAAATAAGAAAGCCCTTCGGCATCACTTGGCTGATCACTCAGTGCCACCCACTTAATCAATGGATATTTGACACATAATTGATCGAGCAGATAATCTTTTACCGGACTATCTTTTACCGGACTGTCTTTTACCGGACTGTCTTTTGCCGGACTATCTTTTGCGCTATTTAATGAACTGATATGAATAAGCCCACAACCATGATCATTAAATTTTCGCAATGATAGCTGATTTACGTCAACAACTTCAATTGAATATTCGAGCGCCTCTGCAAATCCAGCCCAGCGAGAAACAACTTCCTTATTGGCAGAAACAATATACAGTTTCATCTGAATGCCCCATTAATTACAACCATTCCAAAGCATAGTAGAAAAATGTACCCCTGCCATTTCAGACAAATTTTGAAAAGCGCTGTAAATATTGCACATGCTGACTTAACGCTCTGTTAATGCGCGGTTTTTACCTTTAAGAATAGGCTTTAATAAATAATCCAAGACTGTTTTTTTACCGGTCAATATATCGACCCCGACGGTCATACCACTAATCAGAGGCAGGCGTGTTTGATCTTTACCAATATAGGGCTGGTCGGTTTTCAAGCGGACAATATAATGAGGTAATCCCTCCTCATCTAATACCGTACTCGGAGAAACAAAACTCACTTCAGCCCCGACGCCTCCATAAATACTAAAATCATAAGCCGATACTTTAATAATAGCTCTTTGACCTGCACTGACCTGAGCAATATCAGAAGGTTTTAATTTAGCTTCAACTAAAAGAGTATCTTCCCAGGGAATAATATTAATTAATTCATCCCCCGGTTGAATAACGCCTTCAACCGTATTGATTAACAACTGTTTTACGGTTCCTTTAACAGGCGAGCGAACTTCGGTGCGGGTTATTTTATCCTGCATGCCCCCCAACGCTTCTTTTAAACGCGCGGCTTCAGATAAAACTTCATTCAGCTCTGCTCTGGATACACTGATAAACTGAAATTCTGCTTCTGCCAGTTTTTGTTGCGTTTCACTCATCCCCGATTTAATCCGCGGAATACTCAGACGAATACCATCCAACTCTCCAGCCAGATCGTTCACTTGTCGCCTCAGACGCAGGAATTCAACCTCAGAAATAACCCCTTCGCCGACAAGCGGCTGGGTGATCCTCATCTCCCTATTCAACAAATCAAAACTGCGGGAAAGCTGCGTTGCCTTAGATTCAGCCTGACGCAACTCCTGTCGTTTCTGCGCAATTTGTTGGTTTAAAATATCCAGAGTGGCATTTAATTCATTCTTTCTCGCCAGATGCAGCGTTTGTTCCTGCTCAACCAAAGATCTGTATTCTTCAGGAAAGTCTTCTGGCACAACGAATGGCTGGCCGGCTGCTTCCGCTTTTAAACGAGCGGCTTTGGCCAGCAGCTCAAGCTCTCGTACCCGGCTCTCTTTAAAAGAACTGGCAAAACGCGTGTCATCAATGCGTAACAACACCTGCCCTTTCTCAACGAGCTCGCCTTCAGAGACTAAAATCTGAGAAATTATCCCCCCCTCTAAGTTCTGCACGACTTGTAGTTGCTTTGAAGGAATAATCTCGCCTTCGCCACGACTGATTTCATCCAGCGTAGCCCAACTGGCCCACAGAATAGCGATAACAACAAAAGCAACCATACACCAAAGTAAAGTGCGCGCCCCTTTAGGCGCCTGCTCCAATAATGCTTCACTAACACTGGGCATATAATGTAAATCATCCGCCGCTGCATTTTGCTTCTGAGTCATACCACTTCCTTAACGCTGAATATGCAGACGACCTTGTTTGAGGGCATCCAATACAACTGCTTTAGGCCCATCTGCCACAACCAGACCACTATCCATCACAATAATTCTATCGACCAGCGAGAGCAGCGACATTTTGTGAGTAACCAGCATAATAGAGCGATCCTTGCCGTAGGCGGCCAACTGACTTCGGATAAACTCTTCGGATGCATTATCCATCGAGTTGGTAGGTTCATCCAAAATCAAAATGGCGGGTTTATGAATTAACGCCCGGGCAATGGCCACAGCTTGGCGCTGCCCACCCGAAAGGGCGGCACCTCGCTCACCGACAGGCAAATCAAAACCCAATGGATGGCGATGCACAAACCGGTCAACACCCGCTAATGCAGCCACCTCCAGCAGAGTTTCATCCCTGACTTCAGGTGAGCCCATGACGATATTATCCCGTACCGTGCCATCAAAAAGCATAATATCCTGCGGCACATAACCAATATGCCTGCGCAGGTCGACAGGATCTATCTGATTCAGATCAATATCATCCAACCGGATTGATCCTTCATCGGGCTTATATAACCCCATCATCAATTTTTCTATCGTCGACTTACCTGAACCAATACGGCCAATTAATGCGACCTTTTCTCCCGGCTTCAGTGTGAACGATACCTTTTCTAATGATAGCTGCTCTGTGCCCGGATATTTAAAACAGACATCTTTAAATTCAATCTTTCCCTCTAACTCGGGACGATGCACAAATTGCCGATCCTTATCTCTTTCATCCGGCAGCTGCATAATACTATCCAGCGTATCTAACGCCGTTTTAGACTGATGAAAGTTTGTAACAAGACTCGCCACTTGCGCCATCGGCTGCAATACCCGCCCCGAAAGGATCACACAAGCGATCAAAGCACCCATCGACAACTCACGTTCAGCTATCAGGTAGACGCCATAAATCACAAGCGAAACAGAGCAGAGCTGCGTCACCAAACCGGCAACATTCATCACTGAAACAGACAGCATTTTCGCCTGCATGCCCCACTTAGCAATATATCCGACGGCCTGCTCCCAGCGTAACTGCAGAGACGATGCGGCACGCTGGGTTTTAACGGTTTCCATCGCTGTAAGACATTCAACCAGCGTGGCATTTTTTTGCGCTGAGGAAGCAAAGGTTTTTTCTACCGCCGCTTTAAGCTTACCGGTGACAAACAGAGAGTAAATAATAATAATCGGGATACCGACTAACGGCACGATGACCAAAGGTCCACCGAGCATCCCGATCACGATAAGAAAAATAACAGCGAACGGAAGGTCTATCAGAATAGAATTGGTGGTAGAACTAAGAAAAGCGCGGATACTTTCAAACTCACGCAAATTACTCGAAAACGCGCCCACTGAACGCGGCATGGAGCCGTACTGTAACGACATGACTTTTTCGAACAACATAGAGGATAACAGGATGTCTGTCTTTTTACCGGCCAACTCAATAAAATAGGCACGCAACATCTTCAAACCAAAATCAAACAGGTAAACAACGAATACACCAATAGCCAACACCCAGAGTGTTTCAATGGCATTATTCGGCACCACCCGGTCATAAACATTCATGACGAAAAGCGGGTTCGCTAATACAAATAAATTAATCAGAAACGAAGCGACCAGGACATCCCGGTAAATTTTTGCAGAACGCCAAATAGTTCCCCAGAACCAATGCCCCTCTTGCTGATCTAAAACACGGGATACCCGCTCGGTAAACCTATATTCCAAACGAACAAAGATTGCATATCCGGAGTAATCAGCGTCTAAGGCGCTCATGGATACCTGGTGAACCCCACCACTTTCCGGCTGAATAATGACAGCATCACCCGTCTGCGGATCAATTTCCTGAAAGATGCAAGCCTGGTCATCGTTTAACAGAAGTACGACGGGTAGCGTCAGCGTTGATATTTTTGACAGGTCTCGTTTCACAATGCGTGAAGTAAAACCTGCTCTTTTTGCAGCTCTGACAAATAGCTTTGGGGTTAACTGATGATTAACAAGGGGCAAGCCTTCCCGAAGTGCATCCGCCGACATGGGACGATGATTCTGTTGGGTCAAATGCACTAAACAATTAAGAAGAGAGTCGTGTGCTGCTTCCATTTTCTTGACCAATATCTACAAAAGCCTACATACTAACATGTATCTAAGTAACTGAAAGAAGATGATTTATGTTATATGCTCTGCGCAATACGCAAGGCCGCATCATCAGCCTATCCGAAACAATGCAAGAAGGCGCGGAACCCGCCGACCTTAAGCATCCTGATGTGCTGGCTTTTTTATCCGTCAACGATGATACCGTAACGCCGGACGCATACCTCGGGCATTCGGACTCAGCAATTGCGCGTATCGTTGAAGACCTTATTGAGTTATTAGTGTCTCGCAACTTGATTATTTTCACCGATCTTCCTGATGCTGCACAGCGAAAGTTGCTAACGCGTAAATTGGCAAGGACGATTATTAACCAGGATGACGACAATAAAGATGAAGGTAACGAGGCAAATACATCGATACTTTCAGATGATGAACCCTGGATTTAACCATCTGGCTTAAGAGTTCACAGTCAGGAGCTGGTATAACCAGAAAGTTATTATAAGCAACTTATATAGCTAGGAGCGGGTATAAATCGCAGAGTAACGCTGCATGAGTGCTTTATAGCGCTTTTGTTGTTTAACAGAAAGCACACCAAAATGCAGCCGATTTAAACAGGCCAGGCAAGCTACCCACTGCTCTACCGAGACGTTATTCCCGGCGAGTGATTTACGCTCGATAATAACTTGTGCAAAATTCAATATCACTGAAACACAGTCTGCATCAGCATTATCCGCCTGAAAAAACAGCTCGGCAGCCCGCTCCAGATCTCCCTTCTTATAATGCTGCAAGCCCGCACGCATCAACTCAACCCAGGACTCGGCATTGACCTCTTGTAACAGCTTCCCTTTGATGGATTTGACTGTCTCAATACTCGGCTTGCCGTCTGCTGCATCGGTCATCCAATCCATCCAGCGCCACTGGTCTTCAGCTGAAAACTGCTCATATAAGCCTACGGCTTGGGCCAACTCTGCTTCAGCCATTACCTCAAAATCCAGCACACTGCGAAGTTCTGCCAGCAGCAGATGCGCCCGGAACTTGACGGTTATATCACCGACAAAATCCCGGACCACACTTTCCATGACACGCAGTGCCTCAAGCTCCAACTCTTCTTTATTGCCATTTTTGACCTGGTGTTGCGCAATTAAACAACGCACTAATGAAAAGTAGTGGTCGGGTTCCTGGAATACGGAATAGCGGGAATATTTTAGGACATCACGAAATGCATCTATCGCCAATGGCCAATCCTCAGCGCTAGCTGCCAAATTACCCATTTCTGACTGAAGCTGTGGAACAGAAGGCTGCAACAAGACAGCTTTACGCATCAACACGATGGATTGAGTCAAATCACCCGATACATGCAGGCTTCTCGCCAGCCAGGAAAAAGCCTCAACAGAGATATGCTGTTGCACAACAACCTGCTGCAGTACATTGATTGCCTCCTTATGCCGACCCAAATAATAGAAAGCCATCCCCTGCCCCACCTGAGCCCATACCTGTTTTCGCGACATGACTATGCGGCCAAACAATACTTCAGCTTCCTGATAGCTCCCCGACTCCAGCAGACAGATACCTTGTAACCGCTCAAGATAGACTTTCAAGCCAGGATAAATATCAATCAAACGGACACAATACTCTAACGCCCGACTCCACTGTGCGTTATCCATCGATTCTTCAACACGCAATACCGCTTTTTTTACACGCTGTAATTTTTCAAGGAGGTTTTGAATTTTAGCTCTATCATAGGGACGAGAAATATATGCATCCGGGGCACTCTCAAGTGAACCAACCAGCAGGGAAGAGTATGCGGAATCAATAATCAGTAAAAAGAGTGTTTGAAATACATTCAGTTTTTCCGCAAAGGCCTCCTGAACAACCTGCAAACCGTTTTTTTCAGCCTTGCCTAAATCATAAGCGACCAGGACAACATCAAACGCCTGCTCACGAAGGTAACTGACAGCCATATTAACAGACGAGGCGGCTTCCACTTGCTCAAAACCTAAACCAGACACGATACTTCTCAGCCTGGAAAGCTCTTCAAGTTTATAGTCGATAATCAGTACTGATTTTCCGAAACGGCTGTTAGGCATTCACTCGCATCTTAAAAAACATAAACCAATATAAATCAGCCTATTAGAAAAACGCTTTTTATACAAAAAAACCCGCTAATGAGCGGGTTTTTCATCATCGTTCACTTTTGATATTCAGTCTTCAAGTAAATTCCGGCCTTTGCTGGAAGCGATACGCATACGCAGAGCATTAAGCTTGATAAAGCCCTCTGCATCTTTCTGATTGTATGAACCCGCATCATCTTCAAATGTCGCAATGCTTTCATCAAACAAACTATCATCTGAGCGGCGACCTACAACAATAACGTTACCTTTATACAACTTCAGACGAACATCACCATTAACATAACGTTGGCTATAGTCGATCATCTGCTGCAGCATTTTACGCTCCTCAGACCACCAGAAGCCATTGTAAATCAGCTCAGCATAACGCGGCATTAATTCATCTTTCAGATGCGCTGCTTCACGATCCAGTGTGATGGATTCAATAGCACGATGCGCTTTCATCATGATGGTACCACCCGGTGTTTCATAACAACCGCGTGCTTTCATACCGACAAAACGGTTTTCTACGATATCTAAACGGCCGATGCCGTTAGCACCACCAATTTTATTCAGTTTTTCTAAAACAGTCGCCGGAGATAACGCTTCACCATCAATAGCCGTGATATCACCATTAAGATAGGTCAGTTCGATATAGGTTGGTTCATCAGGAGCTTTCTCCGGAGAAACCGTCCAACGCCACATATCTTCTTCCGCTTCAGCCCACGGCTCTTCAAGAACACCACCCTCAAAAGAGATATGAAGTAGGTTAGCATCCATAGAGTAAGGCGATTTTTTCTTCTTCGTCGAGAAATCAACAGGGATATTGTGTTCTTCACAATAAGCCATCAAGGTTTCACGTGATGTCAGATCCCATTCGCGCCATGGCGCAATAACCGCCACGCCGGGCTTCAGTGCATAAGCACCCAGCTCAAAGCGAACCTGATCATTTCCTTTACCGGTTGCGCCATGAGAAATCGCATCAGCACCTGTCTCATTGGCAATTTCAATCAAACGTTTTGCAATCAAAGGGCGTGCTATCGATGTGCCCAGCAGGTATTCGCCTTCATAAATGGTGTTGGCACGAAACATCGGGAAGACAAAATCACGTACAAACTCTTCACGCAGATCGTCGATATAGATCTCTTTTACACCCAACGCTTCTGCTTTAGCACGCGCGGGTTCTACTTCTTCGCCCTGACCAAGGTCGGCAGTAAAAGTAACGACTTCGCAATTATAAGTTTCCTGCAACCAGCGGACGATAACCGATGTATCCAATCCACCAGAATAAGCCAGTACTACTTTTTTAATATCGGACATCAATCAACTCCACTGAATCACGGTAATGTCATCACACTACCGATCGAATAAAGATTTAAAGGGCAATATTGTAGCAGCTCTTATACAGAAGAAACACTTCTGTCAGTCCCGCTCCAGGCGAATCGTCACCCGGCGATTGCGTTCGCGATTTTTAGCCGAATTATTGGCAACAACCGGATAGCGTTCGCCATGATAGCGCGTCGTAATGACATTCTCGTCTATGCCCTGGGCTAGCAAATAGCGGCTAACCTCCTCGGCACGCTGTTTTGAAAGGTCCCGATTCAGCAAACGCCTACCGGCGTTATCAGAATGGCCATCCACATAAACCGACGCCACTTTTGTATCTGTTTTTATGTACTGAGCAATCAGATTCAGACGCTCTTTGGTCGCATCTGACAAACGCCACTGAGCTGGCGGAAATAGCACCGCTGTTCTGGCCACCTGACGATAGTTAACCGGTAGTAACTGATCTACACATTCAATATAACTGGAATAAGATTTCTGAAAATTGGCTGCTGATAATGCCACACGCATTACTTCATCGCTGCCCAACCAACCCTGCATCGTAAAAGTAGGTGACATACCCCGATATAAAGAAACCAGCATTTCACCCGCATAATCGGACTTTACAGTGATCTGCTTATCAGCAGCACTCACCTTTAGTGCGCCGATCAGGACAGGAGCGACTCCCGGCTGCCACGGCGAGGCCTCTGCCACCAAACGAACACTGCCGCTAACCGCCCCCTTTTGCGTGGGCAACAATTGAAACACCGCCTTTTCTCCCGCTTCATGAAAGAAACGGGCAATACCATAAGAAGGCACAACCTGTTCCAACTGACACGCAAAAGGAGACACCTCTACAGTCCATTTGGATTGATCAATATCCACCCTGAAAGTAACGCCACTAACTGCCTGTGATAACAAAGTAAACAGCGCTAAAAAGAGAACTTTTATTCTTATTTTCATAATCCAGACAACTATTTAAGAGAAAATCTTACGATAACGTAACGCTAACTACCCGCACTGCCAACATTAGCAACACTTCTGTTTGGCTAACACCAATTCCGGCTGTTAGAATGTCCCGAATGAAAGAACATTTCAAGCAGTCATTGTTAAGGATTCCTTTTGAGTAATAACACCATCTCTCAGTTAATGGCTGAGCGCTTTCGCGGTTATCTACCTGTCGTCATTGATGTAGAAACTGCCGGCTTCAATTCCCGCACCGACGCATTGCTAGAAATTGCTGCTGTAACGCTAACCATGGATGAGCAGGGATACCTGATTATCGACCAGAGCTTTATGGCTGAGGTCGAACCTTTCGAAGGCGCCAACTTAGAGAAAGCAGCCTTAGACTTTACAGGTATAGACCCTTACGATCCGAATCGCGAATCCATTCCTGAAATTGAAGCGATGGAGCAGATTTTTAAGCCGATTCGTAAAGCCGTTAAAGCTCACGGCTGCAAACGCGCTATTCTGGTAGGGCATAACGCTTCTTTCGATCACGGCTTTGTCAGCGCAGCTGCCGCCCGCTCCGACATAAAACGCAATCCATTCCATCCATTTTCAACCTTTGATACGGCAACACTGGCAGGCCTTGCTTACGGACAAACCGTGTTGGCAAAAGCGTGCGATGTAGCTGGAATCCCTTTTGATGGAAGGCTGGCACATTCGGCGCTTTACGACACTGAAAAAACTGCCGAACTGTTTTGTGGCATCATCAATCGTTGGAAAGATCTTGGCGGATGGGACATGGTACTGGCATTGCAGGATCACGATTAATACAGACAAAAAAAAGGGGGTTAGCCTGCCCCCTGTTATATCCACTGCCACACGATCTATTTTTAACAGACCTTCTTACAAAAGATCTGCTTACAACTGACTTACTTTCATAAGGCTCGTGCGTTAATCATTAAGATTAAATACCACGCGACGGTTGCTGGCACGCCCTTCATCCGTTTGATTTGATGCTATTGGCTGTGTTTCTCCGTAACCGATGGCAGTCATACGCTCAGACGCGACGCCGGCAGCCTGTAAATAATTTAATACCGACTGAGCCCGCGCCAGAGAAAGATCAAGATTATATGCTTGTGAAGCAATAGAATCGGTATGCCCTTCAATAACAAAATTCACGGACGTATTATTCAACTTTTCCACAGCAGCATCTAAAATTGACTTCGAATCATGAGTCAGTCCACTGGATTTATATTCGAAATTAACACCTTCCAAGGATATCTTAGCCACTACCGGGCAACCCGTTTGATCAACGATCGTATTCGCAGGCGTCATCAGACACGCATCTGATTTATCCAGCACACCGTCTTCGTCTTCATCAACACATCCAACCGAATTCACACGAGCGCCCAGAATACTATTCGGACATTCGTCGCTGCTATCATAGACACCGTCACGATCTGAGTCAGATTCACAACCGTATGACGTTTGTACTTCACCGCCCTCACATACAGATCCTGCATCACAAGCAAAATAAGCAACTCCAGCACCTAATAAGACACCCAGCGCCGCCTTATTGTCTGCTGCACCGGCTACAGCACCCCCTGCCAACGCCCCAGCGACAACGCATAAAGGCTTACTTTGCTGCCATTTAACAGAAGGCCGTTCTGCACACCCTGTAACAAAAACCAGCAGAGTCAGCATTCCCAGTAAACTCTTCCCTTTAACGTTCATTTTCATCCTCTCACAACAACGTAAGCAACAATTTAACACACCTACTTAACGCACTTACTCAAATAGCCTCATGCGCTTTAAGCAGACACTTTTTATAAAATTTCAGCTGGCAATCATAGTGCACTTAATGTGAACAAAAAAAAACCCGTACTATTTACAGTACGGGTTTTATTAATATATGAGCTTTTTACAGCTTATCAGATTCTTCAGACAGGTATTTTGCAACGCCATCAGCAGAGGCATTCATACCTTTATCACCTTTGTTCCAGCCAGCCGGGCAAACTTCGCCGTGCTCTTCATGGAACTGCAGCGCATCAACCAAACGGATAAGCTCATCCATATTACGTCCTAACGGCAGATCATTAACGATCTGCGAACGTACATTACCTGCTTTATCGATCAGGAATGCGCCACGAAAGGCAACACCTGCTTCATGCTCAACATCATATGCTTTACAGATTTCATGCTTAACGTCAGCAACTAAGGTATAACCAACCTGGCCAATCCCGCCTTCATTGATAGGCGTATTACGCCATGCGTTATGGGTGAACTGAGAATCGATTGAAACACCAATTACTTCAACGCCACGCTCTTTGAACGCGTCCATACGGTGATCCAGTGCGATCAACTCAGAAGGACAAACGAAAGTGAAGTCCAGTGGGTAAAAGAACACCAAACCACATTTTCCATTGATCGCTTCTTTCAGGTTGAAACCATCTACAATCTCACCGCTAGCCAGTACAGCTGCAGCTGTAAAGTCAGGAGCCTGTTTTCCTACAAGTACGCCCATTGTTTTCTCCAATTTTGTCCGGTTTAAAATAGTCAACCAGGATACCAATAGTATTGACACCCTGAATAAGAATTTACTCGCTCTGTGCGCTATCATCAGCGCTGGCAGCCGCTTTAATCAAAGCTTCCAGATCGCCTGATGCTGCCATTTCACAGATAATATCGCAACCACCTACCAATTCACCATTAACCCACAGCTGAGGAAACGTAGGCCAGTTAGCATATTTTGGAAGTTCGGCACGAATCTCCTGGTTTTCAAGAATATTTACAAATGCAAATTTCTCACCGCACGCCATCAGAGCCTCTGATGATCTTGATGAGAAGCCACACTGAGGGAAACGTGGTGTGCCCTTCATATATAACAGGATTGCATTGCTCTCGATCTGCTCTTTAATGGTATCAATTACGCTCATCTGGCTACCTTCTGAAGACACTACTGTCGTATTAACTTATGTATGGACTTATTACTACTATTTAGAAAAAATATTATCACATACCCAACCAAATTACTCGGGTAAGGTATCAAAAAAAACACCTCATATTATGCAAGTTTTTCCTGCTCTTAGACCTTTTATGGTGTTTACCACAAAGGATTTCAAGTTGATGATTCTGCATAGTTGCGAAAAAAGACTAGTATCAATAGAATGATGTTCTTCAAACGGCAGCCATGGCTGCCTTTTTTCGTTGTAGGGAGATAATAATATGCCACAACAGCCTTTAATGAATACTTACAAACGACTCTCCGTCAGTTTCGAACGCGGGGAAGGCTGCTGGCTTTACGATACTGATGGCAATAAATATCTGGATGCACTATCCGGCATAGCTGTATGCGGGCTCGGGCACTCACACCCGGCCGTCACAACGGCAATTTGCGAACAAGCTAGCCAGCTAATACATACATCCAACCTGTACAATATTCCGCTACAGGAACAACTTGCCGCTCGCCTGACCAATATATCTGGAATGGATAAAGTCTTTTTTTCCAACTCAGGCGCGGAAGCTAACGAAGCAGCCATCAAAATTGCGCGCAAATTCGGTCATGCTAAGGGTATCGAAAAACCGTCAATCATTGTGATGGAAAGCTCCTTTCACGGCCGAACGATGGCAACTCTGAGCGCCACTGGGAATCGGGCAGTTCAGGCGGGATTTGAACCGCTTGTCGGCGGCTTTGTTCGTGCCCCTTATAATGATGCTGAAGCTATTCGCGCCATTGCTGCCAACAATAAAAATATCGTCGCCATTCTGGTAGAACCCATACTAGGTGAAGGCGGCGTGCTCATTCCTGCCGATGACTATCTTGCACAGCTAAGAAGCATCTGCGATGACAATGACTGGTTACTCATGCTGGACGAAGTACAAACAGGTAATGGCCGGACAGGGCGCTACTTCGCTTACCAGCACAGTTATATTATTCCTGATGTTGTAACAACCGCTAAAGGCCTCGGCAATGGCTTCCCGATTGGTGCCTGCCTTGCCAAAGGGCGAGCAGCCACTACCTTTACTCCCGGCGCGCATGGTTCTACTTTTGGCGGTTCACCCTTGGCTTGCGCCGTCGGACTGGCTGTGACTGATACCATTATGAACGAGGACCTCTGTGATCGTGCAGCATCACTGGGCAAACGCATACTGGATGGCTTCAAAGAGCAACTCGAGGGCATGAACTATGTCAAAGAGATTCGCGGCAAAGGTCTGATGATTGCTATCGAGCTAAATGAAGCAGGCTCCGAGTTGGCTATTTTAGCCAAGGTCAAAGGTATTTTGCTGAACATCACCGGCGGCGGGCATGTTATACGTTTACTACCACCACTGGTCATGACTGATACTGAAGCGGACCTGTTAGTCAACACACTGTCAAAACTGATTAAAATTTACGCTGCTGATGAGCGTTCAAAACCCAGAAGCTAGAGCCAAGCTCTGAAACAACATGGAAAGTCGTTATTTCGACATACATATATGAATATTAGACATTTTTTAACACTACTGGACTTGTCTTCAGAAGAATTAAAACAGATTATCAATCGCGCTATCGAGCTTAAAGCTATGCGCAACAGAGGAGAAGTTTACGAACCTCTGTGTAATAAAGTGATGGCGATGATTTTTGAAAAGTCATCTACCCGTACACGTGTTAGCTTTGAAGCAGGCATGGCGCAACTGGGCGGACATGCGATGTTTCTATCATCTCGTGACACCCAACTGGGACGAGGCGAACCTGTTGAAGATTCTGCCCGCGTAATTTCCAGCATGGTTGATGTCGTGATGATCAGAACATTCAGCCATGAAATAATTGAGAACTTTGCAAAACATTCAAAAGTACCGGTTATTAATGCGCTCACCGACGATTATCATCCCTGCCAGCTATTGGCCGATATGCAATGTTTCTTTGAGCATCGCGGTGATATTCAAGGCAAAACGGTTACCTGGATTGGAGATGGCAATAATATGTGCCATTCCTATATAAACGCGGCGGCGTTGCTGGACTTCCATCTGAATGTTGCATGTCCACAGGGATTCGATCCTGATGCCACACTCCTTGCAGAAAACAAAAACCGGGTCAGTATCTTCAGAGACCCGAAAGAAGCCGTCAAAGGTGCTCACCTGATCGCTACAGATGTTTGGGCATCTATGGGCCAGGAAGATGAACAGGAAGTTCGCCTTAAGCGCTTCGAAGGCTACCAAGTCAACCCCGCGCTGATGGATCTAGCCCATCAGGATGCGATTTTCATGCACTGCCTACCCGCACATCGCGGCGAAGAGGTCAGTGATGAGATGATGAATGACCCACGATCAGTGGTATTTGATGAAGCAGAAAACCGCCTGCATGCGCAAAAAGCACTGCTTGAATTTCTCTTGGTTAATTAAAAATCAATCAAGAGTCACATCACAATCAAATATCAGTTAAATAAAATTTAGCTAAAATGAGTCGGCTAATCTTTACGAAGCATTAGCCGTCACCCCCCTTTTAAGACTAGACTGTAATAATTAATATCAAATTATTAAGCTCAAACTATTAAGATCAAGCTATCCGACGTTTAAATAGCACTTGCAGGACTGATGCATGATTGAACTAAGACATCTCAAAACGCTATCAGCCTTACGCGATGCGGGCAGCCTGGTTGAAGCCGCTGAACGCATTCACCTGACTCAATCCGCCCTTTCTCATCAAATAAAAGATCTGGAAGACCGGCTTAACTGCTCCCTGTTTATCCGCAAAACAAAACCTATATGTTTTACTTCCGCTGGCCAGCGTTTATTGCTCCTGGCTGACGAAGTGCTGCCGATGATTCGTAATACTGAGCGGGATATCGCAAGGTTGGCAGGTGGCGAAACCGGACGACTCAACATCAGCATCGATTGCCACAGCTGCTTTGACTGGCTAATGCCAACCATAGATCACTTCAGACAGCACTGGCCAGAAGTAGAAATGGATCTTTCCAGCGGTTTCACATTTCAACCACTGCCAGCGTTATCGCGTGGTGATCTGGATCTGGTTATCACTTCCGATCCCGAAGAGCGCAACGGCATCATCTACATCCCCCTTTTCAGTTACGAATCGGTACTCGCCCTGAGCAAGCGACACCGCTTGGTTTCGCGTAAATATATTCAGCCACAGGATCTCGCTTCAGAAACGATTATTACCTATCCGGTTGATCAAAATCGTTTGGATCTGTTTACCCGTTTTCTTGATCCCGCCAACATAGAACCTCAAGAGATACGTACCGCAGAACTGACCCTGATGATTCTTCAGCTAGTCGCCAGTGGCCGTGGCGTAGCAGCACTCCCCAACTGGGCACTGCATGAGTATTTGCAACGAGACTATGTTGTAGCCAAGCCTCTGGGTGAAAAAGGCGTTTGGTGTACACTTTACGCGGCCATTCGCGAAGACCAGAAAAACAGCGAATTCATGCAGGACTTCCTGAACACAGCAAAAGAAGTGTCGTTCAGCACATTAAGCGGCATTAAATCAGCCTGAGCCTATAGGCTCAGCGCTGAGGACACTGTTTCTGATCTACTTTTGATTCAGCTGGTACTCTTCAATCACATCCTTAGCAGCCCTGAAAGCCTCCTGTGCCGCCGGTGCGCCGCAGTAAACAATAGAGTGAAGCAGTACTTCTTGAATTTCTTCTGGGGTACAACCGTTATTCAACGCACCACGCACATGACCTTTCAACTCAGCAGGCGCTTTTAAAGCAGCCAGCATGCCAATCGTCACCAGAGAACGGGTGCTGCGCGGCAATCCTTCACGCTGCCAGGTAGAACCCCAGGCATGTTCATTTATCCAATCCTGAACCGGCTGCGTCAGTTCCGTTGTATTGTCGATTGCACGTTGAACGAACTCCTCACCCATCACTTCTGTACGTACTTTTAGTCCGTTCTCGTAATCTTCTCTGGACATAATTTACCCTCGCTAGACAATTTCTATACACATCAGTTTGATGAAAACATTTAAGTATTCATTCTACGAAACACTAACAATGCTCAATATGAGTATCTATATTTCAGACAATTTTTCTTAAGCGGATACTACAGCCATTTTTCCTGATCTCAACACTTGTTTATTAATGATGATTGCTTACACTGTGAACCCTCTTATACACACTATAAATATAGACGGATCACCATGACTATCTGGACCCCAAACAGCTGGAGAAACAAACCTATCGTTCAGCAACCTGCGTATGCTGATCTTGAGCAAGTACGCTTGGTAGAACAACAGCTGGGTAAATTTCCACCTCTGGTGTTTGCGGGTGAAATCCGCTCTTTACACAACAATTTGGCAGAAGTCGCCCACGGCAAAGCGTTTTTACTGCAAGGGGGTGATTGCGCCGAAACCTTTTCAGAGTTCAACGCCAATAAGATTCGCGACACGTTTAAAGTACTGCTGCAAATGGCAGTAGTGATGACATTTGCTGGCAGCGTTCCGGTTATCAAAGTAGGCCGGATAGCGGGCCAATTTGCCAAACCTCGCTCATCCGATGTAGAAACAAAAGACGGGGTTACGCTGCCGACTTACCGTGGAGACATCATTAATGATAACGCCTTCACGCCTGAAGCCCGTATCCCTGATCCAGAAAGGTTATTGAAAGCCTATCACCAGTCGGCTGCTACGTTAAATTTACTGCGTGCTTTTGCACAAGGCGGTTTCGCCGATCTGCATCAGGTACATCGCTGGAATCTCGGCTTCGTCGAACAAAGCCCGTTAAGCGAAAAATATCAGCACATGGCAGATCAGATTGATCAAACACTTGCGTTTATGGAAGCCTGTGGGATACACGCAGAAAACACGCCACAAATTAAGGCGACATCTGTATATACATCTCACGAAGCCCTGCTGCTTGGATATGAGGAAGCGCTAACCCGTCAAGACAGCATGACACAAGACTGGTACGACTGTTCCGCCCATATGTTGTGGATTGGTGACAGAACGCGTCAGACTGACCATGCGCATGTCGAATTTCTACGCGGCGTAAAGAATCCAATCGGCATCAAAGTAGGGCCAACAACCGTGCCGGATGAGCTCATCAAGCTGCTAGACATACTGAATCCGGACAACCTGCCAGGGCGCATCACATTAATTGCCCGCATGGGAGCCAATCAGATTACTGAGAAGCTGGCACCACTGGTACGCGTAGTGAAAAGCGAAGGCCGCCATGTCGTCTGGAGTTCTGATCCAATGCATGGCAATACGATTACGGCTACCAGTGGCTACAAAACCCGCAGCGTCGATGCTATTTTATCTGAAATCAAAGGATTTTTTGCGGTACACCGTGCTGAAGGCACGCATGCAGGCGGTGTTCATCTGGAGATGACCGGCCACAATGTGACCGAGTGTATTGGTGGTGCATTTCAGATTACCGAAGAAGGTCTGGCGGATCAATATGATACCTTTTGTGACCCACGCCTCAACGGTGAACAGGCACTTGAATTAGCATTTATGATTACCGATACCATGAAATCAGCAAGAAACCACACACTGTGAGACAGCACAAAGAACTCTTATTAATCCTTAACGCTATCTCTTCAGAGATGATGGAAAAGGGCTTATGGCAAGCGACTCCTCCTTCACAGGAGGCGCTTAGCAGCCCTGAACCTTTCTGTGTGGATACCCTGACCTTTTGCGAATGGGTTCAATGGATCATGCTGCCACGCCTGGAGCAGATGGCTCAGTCACAAGCATCCTTGCCGGGCAATAGCGATATGTTCCCGATGGCTGAAGAAGCATTTAAAGGCGTCGACACGGAGACGGCAGAGCTACTCAGCCTGATCCTGCGACTGGATCAATGTTTACGCACCAGCCATTAATTTTCCACTCCTGTCAGCCACTTGTATAATCTACAGCGGATACACCCTATCCGCTGTAGCGATAACCTGGATAACAGCCCCTACAACAGATCAAACGCAGACCTGTCGTGTAATCTCAATTCTGTTTACACGGCCTGTAGAATACTACCCTGACCCTTAATATCGTTTAAGCTTTTTTGCCATGCGTAGCGCTCAAATAAAATAGCCAGCCCTATCAAGCTGTCATTTTTTTTGTTAATCGGGATACACTGTCTTTACTGAAGAAAACTGAACAGACCGATTTACAGTTTTCAACCGATTTTCAACTAAGGTCGTTTATAATGGACCAAAGTTTCTTTGAACCGTTTCTTATCATTCTGCTTAGCGCGGTCATTGCTATTAACTGTCTGCGCTATGTGCAACTTCCTCCGATACTCGCGTATCTGTCTGTCGGTGTTATTGTTGGCCCATATTCGTTCAAGTTTGTTGAATATTCTGACACCATACATCTACTCAGCGAACTGGGGGTTGTCTTTTTATTATTCATGCTGGGGTTAGAATTCTCCCTCCCCCGCATGATCACGATGCGCAAGACCGTATTTGGACTTGGCTTTTTGCAGGTTCTCAGCACCAGCCTACTTATTCTTCTGGTCGCCATACTGCTCGGACTACCCTTAGCAACGGCCATTGTCATCTCAGGTGCGTTAGCACTTTCATCCACCGCTATAGTGACAAGAGAGCTTATTCAGGCAAGCGAACTAAACACAGGTCACGGCCAGATCTCTGTTGGTATTTTACTCTTTCAGGATTTAGCTGCCGTATTTTTCCTGATTATTGTGCCCTCTCTCAGCGGCCAACAAGAAATTGACGGCCAAACCATCTTCGTGATGTTACTCCAAGGGGTAGCCCTGCTATTAATCTTACTTTTATTTGGTCGTACTCTACTCCCCACACTGTTTAATGAAGCCGCTAAAGCACATTCAGACGAACTCTTTGTGATGACCGCCTTAGTCGCAGCCCTGACTGCTGCGTGGTTAACTTACACGGCGGGGCTATCCATGGCACTGGGAGGGTTTTTAGCAGGCATGATGCTCGGCGAAAGTCGTTATAAGCATCAACTCAAAGCAGATATTCGCCCCTTTAGGGATCTGTTACTCGGGCTGTTCTTTGTGTCCGTCGGCATGCAACTCAACCTTATTGCGTTACAAGAGAACTGGTTCTGGATCATTGTTATCACCATCAGCTTACTGGCATTTAAAACGCTGACAACCACCGGATTAGCATTCATTCTCCACAAAGACCTGAAAAACGCCTTTCGTGCAGGTTTAAGCTTATCTCAGGGCGGAGAATTTGGTTTCGCGCTACTCACTCTCGCCATGAGTCACCAGTTAGTCAGCTTACAGCTGAATTCAATCATCACCTCTACCATTATTCTTAGTATGGTGTGTACGCCACTGTTAATTAAGCTAGGCAGGAAGCTCTCTCACTACCTGACAGTCAAAGTACACCCTTCCACACCTGACCCCTTTACACTCACACATACCCTGCAACAAGAAACCCGGGAACTGCATAATCATGTTGTCATTTGCGGTTATGGACGTGTCGGACAAGTCATCACACGCTTTTTAAAACCACTTAACATCCCCTATGTCATTATTGATTCTGATCCACTACGCGTGCGTGAATCCGCCGCCGCAGGCGAACGTATCTACTACGGTGATGCTAAACGCCACGATCTTATGAAGTCCATCGGCGCAGAACGCGCAAAACTCATCATTGTAACCTTCCCCGATGAAAAGGAAGCGCTGAAAACATTACTCAGCTTACAGCACCATCTGACTCACGTCCCCATTCTGGTTCGTACCCGTGATGACTCAATGCTCGAAGCGCTGCAGCAAGCGGGCGCAACCGAAGTGATACCTGAAAAACTGGAAGGTAGCCTGATGCTGGTATCTCATGTACTCACGATGCTGAAAATCCCAGCGGCTGAGATTCGTGAACGTATTCGCCAGGTGCGGAGCGAGCGTTACCAGATGCTACAAGGCTATTATCACGGCACGCGTTCCAGCAAAGTCGATAAAGAAGGCGCCGCTAACACTATCCTCCATCCGGTATTTCTTTCAGCCGATAGCGCTGCATGTGGCCACACCATTTATTCGCTGACATTAGAGCGCTACCAATCCAGTATCCAGTTGATAAGGCGCCAGCAAACATCCCTGCAACACCCCTCCCCCGAAACAATACTGGAGGCAGGTGACATCCTGATTATTCAGATGCCTGCCGATCAGCAAGAAGTGCTGGAAGCTAAACTATTATCAGGTGGCTGACCCTCTCGCTGGTTACTGTTAAGATAGCGCTTTTTTATCTCAATCAGTGACGAGGTTTACCATGTCCCAATTCAATAGCATCAGCGATCTCCTGCATGAAAGCGGAGCTCAATTTCGCATCTTTGATATGGGACGTCGCATCTCGAAAATCAGTAGTGGCCAGTTTGAAAAACTGGAGCAGGGCATGATCCCTTACCCTTTGCCCTATTTACACCATGCATGGCTAGCCCTGATGCTATGGAACAATAAAGACAAACAACAGAATGTTGTCTGGTTTCTAAAATTTCCACTCGACGAACAAGGCTTCCTTGTCCAGGCGGTGCGTGATGATTTTCTCAATCGGCTGATGCAGAATATCAGCCAAATGCTGCAAAAGGAAAACCTCGATCAGAACAATGACGCATTAAAAGACAACCCTTTTTCCTTCACACCCGATCAGGAGAAAATGGCGATGTTTCATGCGCAATCAGCCACCATTATCCAACAACCCGCCAGCCAGTTTTATACCGGTACGAAAGCATATTTCAGTGGTGATCTGGGTTGGGAGAACTGGTCGACACTCGGCTATCAGGGTATTGCGGATCTTGCTGCTCGTTTAGATGAAGATAACAACAATGCTTATCTATTAAATGCGATTCCGCACCTACCCGCCGAACCTCTGCGAGCATTGTGCACATGCCTGGAACATGTTGAACCCGATCACCGTATCGCTAAAGCGCTGCTAAGCCGCTTACAAGAGCAATTACAAACAGACCCGGATGAGACAGGCAATACTAATCTGGTTGCTGCGCTGTTACGCGGCTTATCCAACATCCATAATGAAGAACTAAAGAAAGCGACGATTCATCAGACGCTGACCTCCTCATATGCGGCAAAAGCAGAAGTCATGGCGGCCATCGCAACGCGTTGCAACCTGTCATTGCAATATCCGGATCTGTTAAGCCTGTATCTTGAAAAATTAGCCGTTTCAGAAGCAGGACAAACCGGCTTCTCGCGCATTCTGGCTGACCTGATGTTTATTCCAATGATGCGGATACTGATATTACAAGCGTTCAGAAACCCACAACGAAGCGAAGAGCTGTCTGCCGCCATAGGACTGATGTTTGGGACATCGTTTGAGCACTCTACGAAAAACTAACCGACTGACTCAACATTATCAGGAAGTTTTATACTCAGGTTCATTTCACTGACTTTCTGCTCAGCTTTCTTTTTATAGGAAGCTCGGGCACGAGAGCCCTCAGGCTTCGTCAGATAATAGAGTAATGAAGCCGCTTGCTCCTCGGAGATCGACTGAGACTGACTCCACTCGCGGATAAATGCATACAAGGTCGCGTCACGATTATCGGTTATCGCCTGCGGATGCGGCTGATCCAACAACTCTCCCTGGCGAAAGCGTCGCACTACCATTTCGTAATGATAAGAAAAAACCGGAAAAACAACGCGCTCCTCTTCTGAACGCAAACGAAACCATTCCGCTTCACGCCCTGCATGATAAACCACCGGGTGGCTCCACTGATGCTGAGTCGGATGATCTGCATAGCGACAGGCTTCTATGTAGGCCTGCCTGACACCCGGCACACCATCGCCAGCACCAATCGTTTCAAGAATCTTAAGAAACTCAGAAACTGTCGGCATCCACGCCAGCGTTTCTTTACAACGATCAACTGCCGTTACCAACTGCATTTCTGAAAACGCCGCCAGGCTCAATGCCCACTCTCGCTTAGCAATACGGATCTCTTCCTGCGTTTCAAAACAACTTTTGAACTTATGGCCATAAATTGCCATAAAGCGCGCAAAAATTAAGTTCACCAGCGCTTTCGTTTCAAGACTTATCGGGTCGGAAGATTTTTTTTCAGCCGCTGTCGTCTGGACATTACCAGTCTGTGTCTTTGATATCCATGATGGCTGCTGTAACCCGTTTTCGTTTTTCTTTAGTATCTCGGCGGGTGTTTTCATCATTTATACCTGAACCTGAAGAGTGTCGTGGTTGCTGATTACGTTGCTGCTCATTACGTTGTTCCCGGGCGTCACGCGTCTGTTTTTGCACCCATTCACGTTTAACCCACGCCAGAAATTTCTGATCCCAGTTACTTTCTTTTCGCTCTTTATCGATATAGTAGAGTATGAACTCATCCAGACATGTCTCGACAAATTCACGCGGAATCTGATGCCGTGGAAGAATCGAAAAGAACATGTCAGAGGGCGTCCAGCCCAAATGCATCATATGCAGTTGTTGATTGCGTTCTTCATGACGATCAAATAACTGCTGTAATTCATCTTTCTGCCGCTTCCAGCCAATACTACCACCAAAAGCCGGAGCGGGCCCACGATCACGCATATTGTTACGCGATGGCAGAGGCCGTCTCGGGTACGGCGGCGCATCTACAATCGGCAACCGGGCAATGCGTTGCAGCTCGTCCTGCTGCTCTTTATGATGATTGGCTTCTACGAATGCAGGCTCCTCAGCAGAGCCTGATGTGTGATTTTTTTCGTTGTTCTGTTGGGATGAAAATACGCCAGGCGCTGTCGTTTTTACAGGTTGAGATACTGATTCTTCACGTCTTTGTGAAGATCCTTGGGTAGCTCTTTGAGACACGCTTTGCGACGTTATTTCGGTGATCCTAACGGATCCACCCGCATTAATAATAACGTTAACAGGAGATTTCGCTGTTAAGATCGACAGTAGTTCAGCGACTTTTTCACGCGTCCAGAAGTCAGTCAAACTCAGCCACTGCTGAGCGGACAGCATGGCTTCACACTTACCCGACTTATCGGTAATACCGGCGATACTTAATTGCTCATGACAAATATAAAAGAGTAACGCGGCTTCCACACCTAGCTTACGTGCCAGTGAGGGATAAACAAACAACGGTTTTTCAGGAATCGTAATCGACATTCAAATACCAAATAAGGGTTGGTGCTGAGCAGCAACCCTCAACCGGTGATGCTAATACTCAACATTACGTATGTTGTGCGAACTCTTCTACAGCACGTAAAATATCACTCCGGCTGATCTGCCCAACCAGCTTGCCTTCACGCGTCACCGGCAAACGGCGTCGCCCTTTATCAATAAAAATTCTTGCGACTTCAATAATATTCGCATCATGACCAATCGTTTCAACATTGGGAGTCATATAGTTGCCAACAGTTCCGCCAACCTCCTCTTCGTGATAGGTCAGCGTCAAAATCGCTTTAAGACAATCGACTTCCGATATAATTCCAACCAACTCACCTTGTTCATTGGTCACTGGTGCGCCTGAAATCTTATATCTCAGGAAACTATTGATCGCTGCAAAAAGATCGGTTTCAGGATGAAAAGTTACCAACCCTGTTGCCATATAATCCTGAACTTTTACAGATTTTAACATTCCACATCCTCCAATCTGATATCAACACTTCCTTGCCCATACTACTTTCCTTTATTTATATAGTAGTTCAGCGGGCAGACAACATATATTGATTTCAGTTAAATACTACTGTTTTATTTCCACACACTAATATCCGGTCTTCCAGATGCCAGCGCAAACCACGAGACAATACACTTTTTTCCACATCACGCCCCAAACGAACCATATCTCCTGGTTGGTCACGATGACTGATGCGAATAACATCCTGATCAATAATCGGACCTTCATCCAGGTCCTGCGTTACATAATGACAGGTCGCTCCAATCAGTTTTACTCCCCTATCATGTGCTTGGTGATAAGGTTTTGCTCCGGCAAATGAAGGCAAAAAACTATGATGAATATTAATGATCTGATGAGGGTATGTCTCACACAGTTCATGCGGCAATATCTGCATATAGCGCGCTAAGACAATCACATCCGCCTTATACTCATTGATCAGTGATTTGATTGTATCAAAGTGATCTTGTTTGTTGTCTTTATCCACCGGAACATGATGGTAAGGAATATCATGCCATTCCACCATTGTTCTAAGGTCATTATGGTTAGAAATTACACAAGGAATATCACAAAACAACTCTTTTGAATGAAAGCGATACAGCAGATCGGCTAAACAATGAGATTCGCGGCTGGCCATCAGAACCACACGTTTGGGTTGATTCGAATCAGTTATCTGCCATTCCATTTTAAAAGACTGAGCAATAGGTAAAAATGCATCTCTTAGCCCATCCAGCTCAAAAGGCAAAGAGCAGGCGATAATTTCCACTCGCATGAAGAACCAACCGATCGACGGATCTGAATGTTGATTAGCATCGGTTATTGAGCCGCCGTGACTCGAAATAAAGTTACTGACCATAGCTACAACACCCACTCTGTCGGGGCAAGCCAGCAGCAATCGATATCGACGTTCCATTGTTTACAGATTCCTGTCAGATTAAAAACGAGGAGTAATAATAACAGCTTAAAGACGATTCAGGCATCCAATCTTGGTTGAATGAGTCCTTCATCAATAGATTATCTTGCCTGGTTTATATTGACGACCTGATATCTGCTGTATTTATAGCTATGATAAAATAAAAGAAACTTAGCAGGCTGCCGGGCTTGGCCGGTCGTCGATCCGTGTTAAGCCCGACAGTCCGCGAAGCACAGGAGTTTGTTGCTGATGCATTTCACGCCCGAACGCATGGCCCCCCTAAAAGCATTACGCCTTGGCATTGATAGTCATCATGAACTGATCATCTATCTCAGAGCAGACTGCCCTGTGTGTCGCTCAGAAGGTTTTTCGGCCATGTCTCGCGTGCTGGTTTCATCTGATCAGCAATACGCCATTGCGACACTCAATATTGTCACCGGTGATCTGCTTCAAAAAGGGCAAATAGGATTTTCCGAACCCGCATGGCGACGACTGGCACTAAAAGATAGCGACTCAATATGGTTATCACACCCAAAGCCCGTTCAATCCCTCTCGTATGTCAGGGCGAAAGTATATGGCCACACGCTGGATGAAATGGCTTTTCAAAGCATTATCAACGACATCGTTGAAGGTCGCTATGCCGATGTGCATGTGGCTGCTTTTGTAACGGCCTGTGGGGATGACCATCTCAACAATGATGAAATTACAGCACTCACCCACGCCATGATTAAGGCGGGCAGTCGCATTGACTGGCATTTACCCATGGTTGTTGATAAACACTGCGTTGGCGGCCTCCCCGGTAATCGCACGACACCTATCATTGTCCCTATTCTGGCTGCCTGCGGTTTAACCATGCCGAAAACGTCTTCCCGTGCCATCACCTCACCTGCCGGTACAGCAGACACAATGGAAACATTAACCAATGTGAGCTTATCTCAGGAAGAGATGCGCCAGGTAGTAAAGCAGGAAGGCGCTTGTCTTGCCTGGGGAGGATCCATGCGACTCAGCCCGGCGGACGACCTGCTGATTCAGGTTGAACGGGCACTCGGGATTGATAGCGAAGGACAGCTTATTGCATCGGTTCTTTCCAAAAAAATTGCCGCCGGGGCCACACATGTATTAATCGATATCCCTGTGGGCCCAACAGCCAAAGTACGCACGACGGCAGCCGCTGAACAATTAGCAAGAAGCTTCCATAGTGTGGCCAAGAAACTCTGCCTTAATATTGAAGTTCTATTTTCCGACGGATCTCAACCCGTGGGCAGAGGCATTGGCCCTGCGCTTGAAGCCTATGACATTCTTGCGGTACTGCAAAACACCCCCAACGCACCGGCAGACTTAAAAAATCGCGCGTGCATGGTGGCAGGAGCAATGCTGGAAATGATCGGCCATGAGAAGAAAGGCGAAGGTAAGAAAAAAGCCCTGCGCATTCTTGAAAGCGGACAAGCATGGGAGAAGTTTAAAGCCATTTGTCACGCACAAGGCGGCCTACACATGCCTCCTGTTGCTCCCTATCGATACAGCCTGGTTTGTCATCATGCAGGCGTCGTAGCAGAAATTGATAACCGTCAGTTGGCTCAGGTTGCAAAACTAGCTGGCGCACCGGCGGATCCGGAAGCAGGTGTTGAGTTTTTTGTAAAGCTGGGCGAGCATGTAAAAGAAAATCAGATTCTTATGACGATCCATGCTGCTAACGCGGGCGAACTTAATTATGCCGTTGAGTATCTGGAAGACCATCATACTATCGTCCGGATCGATGAGGCAGAGATCTAAAAAAAGCTAAAGCATCAGAGAGTTAAAGAGAACCATTATGCCACCGATACTATTTAATCTTGACTCAGACCCTTCACTGTTTGACGCACTGCTTGAGGCTATGGCCGCCAATAGAGGTCAACTGGAGCAGCGCAAGTTCCCTGATGATGAGTCTTACCTGCGTGTCCATAGTGACTGCGCGGATCGTGATGTCATCATCTACTGCAACCTGTATCAACCGGATAACAAAATATTACGTCTGTTGTTTCTGATTTACACGGTGAAAGAGATGGGCGCCAAACAGGTCGGCCTTATCACTCCCTACCTGCCCTATATGCGTCAGGATAAACAGTTCCACCATGGCGAATGTGTTAGCTCACGGCCTTTTTCCCAACTGTTGTCAGCGGCACTGGACCTGTTAGTCACCATGGATCCTCATCTGCACCGCTACCATTCTCTTGACGAAATTTACACCATCAAATCGACAGTAGTACCCGCTGCACCATTAATCGCAGAATGGATTAAACAGAATATATCTACGCCCCTGTTAATCGGCCCTGACATAGAAAGTGAGCAATGGGTTTCTGAAGTAGCACGGATGTCTCAGGCGCCATTTCAGGTATTACAAAAAATTCGTCACGGCGACACAGATGTTGAAGTCTCATCACCACACCTGGAGCAATACCATGATGCAACGCCGGTTTTAGTCGATGATATTATATCCAGTGGCCGCACCATGTTAGAAACTATTCAGCACTTAAAGCATGCCGGCATTAAAAGACCAGTGTGCATTGGTGTACATGGCATTTTTTCCGGCGATGCTTTTATGCAACTAGAGCAAGTCTCAGATGTCGTCACAACCCAATGCATACCACATCCCAGCAACCGTATAGATATTGCGCAGCCTCTGGCTAAAGCAACCTTACTGCTACTTAATGAATAATCCACCTAAATGAATAACGCACAAACATTAATGCCGCAAACCAGATTAGAGCCAAAAAAAATTGAATTCAGCCCCTCTTCAGGATCACTGTTGATAATATCAGGGCAAACACAGCACTTTTGGCAACACACTGTTCCTTCTGGTTCCCGTATTCAGAAGAAACGAATCAATTTAACCTTTGTCATGTTCTTCCATCATTAAACAGAGGGTTTTATGAATCCAACTATTGATCTACTTAACAACCATCGATCTATTCGTCTATTCAAAAAAGATGCTGTTACCCAGGAAACTATCAACACACTTATTAGCTGCGGCCAGGCGGCGGCGACGTCCAGCTTCATTCAGGCCTGCACCGTCATTCAGGTCGAAGATAGTAGCAAAAGAGAGAAACTTGCCGAGTACGCCGGCAATCAGAAATATGTACAAACGGCTCCGGTCTTTCTGGTTTTTTGTGCCGACATGAAACGTCATGAGCTAGCCTGCGACATGC
Organism: Neptunomonas qingdaonensis; assembly: GCF_900113275.1. Classification (GTDB taxonomy): domain Bacteria; phylum Pseudomonadota; class Gammaproteobacteria; order Pseudomonadales; family Balneatricaceae; genus Neptunomonas; species Neptunomonas qingdaonensis. Next base: position 41,543 of record NZ_FOOU01000003.1, on the reverse strand, counting down.
ATAACGAAGAGATGCTGAGCGGCTTTACCGAACAATTTATTACCGCTACCGTAGATTGCGCCTTGTTTGCGCAAAATGTTGCGATCGCAGCCGAATCGCTTGATTTGGGTATTGTCTATATCGGCGGTATTCGCAATAAAATTGCAGACGTCAGCAAGCTGCTGGATCTTCCTGAATTGGTTTATCCGGTATTTGGTATGTGCATTGGTTACCCGGATCAAACCCCCGAAGTCAAACCCCGGCTACCCTTACCTGTTGTATTAAAAAAAGATTCATACTCTAACGTTCAAGATTCTGAGCTACTGGCCGATTACGATAAAGTCATCCGCGATTATTACAATTCGCGAAGTGGCGGCAATAAAGATATGAGCTGGAGCGAACAAATAGCAGGGATGCTAAGAAAAGAAGCCCGACCACATATGCTTGATTTTTTAAAGTCACGTGGTTATTTACTGAAATAATCTGTGTACTCCCTGCGCAGTTAACATACAAAAATATCTGTATTGTTGTCAGGGGGTACTTTGTCAGTGAGTACTGATGGACGCATTAACCAATCTGAAAACCAGCCTTTCACCGGAACAGGCTAGTAGTGATTCCCAACCCACTGTTCAGGATCTGAATCGTCTTCTTATCCTGCAGCGAGATTTGCTGGAAAAGATCACTCTTAATCTGCCGCTCAAAGCTGTGCTGGACGGACTTTGCCTGGAAGTAGAGAAGATTGTCGGTTCATGCCAGGTATTCATTATGGTTCTGGATAACCGGGGATATTTAGATCTGCTCAGCGCCCCCAGCATTTCAGAAGAAAATACAGAACTTTTCAACCGCCTGGCACCAGGCCCTAATGCCGGGTCCAGCGGCACTGCGGTATTTTCAGACCAGCCCGTTTTTGTGATCAATACTCAGACTGATAGCCGCTGGGGGCATTACCAAAAACTCGCATATTCCAATAACATCGGTGCATGCTGGTCATACCCCTTGCATGAATCAGCGCATAAAGCGATAGGAAGTATTTCCATTGCCAGCGAATATCCAAGAAGCCCTTCCACCTTCGATGCGCGGTTACTGGAAAGCGCAGCACACATTGCAGGGATTGCCATCTCACGTCATCTGAGCCATACGAATCTGCAAAACTCAGAGCAACGTTTGTCCCATATAGCGTCATCAATTCCGGGGGTGGTTCTTCAAACTGAATTCGACATCAACAACAAACCTTTTTTTACCTATGTCAGCGAAGGCATTAAAAAACTGTGTGGCATAGAATCTACAGAAGCACGTAAACACTTCAACCCGGTCTGGAAACGTTTACATATAGATGACCGTGCAACCATTAAATCTGCGTTACAAAGCAAGCAACATAATGACTCGTTATGGACAATGGAATGCCGTCTGACAGATGAAAATGGCAAGATCAAATGGATACACCTGGCATCCACTCCTGAATGGGACGAACAGAAGAGTCTCAAACGGATAAACAGCATTGTGCTGGACATCACCAGTGAGAAAGAAGCCAATGCACGCCTTGAACTAGCCGGTATCGCATTTGCCTCCACCAATGAGGGCATTATGGTCGCCGACAAAGACAACCTGATTGTTGATGTCAATCGTGCCTATTGTGAAATGACAGGATATTCAAGGGAAGAACTTATCGGCACCTCCCCATCAATACTAAGTTCTGGCCGCCATGAAGCTAACTTTTTTCATAACATTGAAGACACCATAAAAGAACAAGGGTTCTGGCAAGGTGAATTATGGAACCGCCGCTGTAACGGCGCCATCTACCCTCAATGGCTGAATATTAATGCTGTCTTAAACAACCAAGGTGAATTAACCCACTACGTCAGCGTGTCTGCAGATGTCAGTAATATTAAGGAATCAGAAGCAAAACTTCGCCACATGAGCCAACATGATGCGCTGACAGACCTGCCTAACAGACAACTTTATAAAGTACTGCTGGATCATGCCATCGAACATAATCTGGAAGATCAGCATACTGCTGTATTAATGATAGATCTTGATCGCTTCAAACATGTTAATGAAACCATGGGACATCAAGCAGGCGACCAGTTGCTGATTCAGGTGGCTCGTCGCTTACGCAATGTGATTGCTGACAGTCATCTTTTGGCACGCGTAGGCGGCGACGAATTCGCCATCATGATTGAGAACTGCCCCCATCAGGGCGAAGCCGAACGTGTCGCGATGCGGATCGTAAATGCATTAGAAACCGCCGTTGATCTGGATGGCCATAATTTTTTCACCACGGCCAGTATCGGCATTACGCTATATCCGCAGCATGGGTTTGATAGTGAAACCTTAATTAAAAATGCGGATGCTGCTGTTCATCAGGCAAAAGATGATGGGCGTAATAATTATGCATTTTATCAGCCCGAACAAACCCACGTTATTGAACAATGGGTGCGTTTAGAGCCTGAGCTGCGAAGAGCCTTAGCCCTAGATCAGTTCAGGGTATTCTACCAACCACAATTAGATGCAGTCTCCGGAAAAATATCAGGCGTCGAAGCGCTACTACGCTGGCAACATCCAACGGATGGCTTAATGCCCCCGGGGATGTTTCTGCCAATCATTGAAGAGATCGGTCTGATGAACCAGGTAGGAGACTGGGTGCTGGAACAAGCCTGCGCTCAGGCGGCGGCATGGAAAAAAGCGGGTTACCCTGTATTTCGTATTGCCGTCAACATTGCCGGTCAGCAGGTGCTTAACCATAGTCTCGTTACTACCGTCACCGAACTTCTTAGCAAATATGATATAGATCCTGATCAACTAGAGCTGGAGATTGTCGAAAATATTGTCATGAAATACGATGATGCCGCGCAACCTGTACTTAATGAATTACGCAATCTCGGCGTTCGTTTAGCGCTAGATGACTTTGGTACAGGCTACTCATCACTGAGTTACCTTAAAATGCTTCCTGTACAGAAGGTAAAAATAGATCAATCACTCGTCAGGGATATTCCCGACGACCCGAACGATGAAGCTATCGCCAAGGCGATTATTGCATTAAGTCACAGTTTAAACCTTAGCGTCTGCGCGGAAGGCGTTGAAACAGAAGAACAAAAAGCATTCCTGCGAAACGAAAACTGCGATCAATTACAAGGCTACCTTATCAGCCGACCTATTCCTGCAGCAGAACTCACGCTATGGCTGGATCAACACATCCTGGATCACCCTTAGGTCAGAGTTTAGGATGCAATAAACGGATCCACTCTAAGACAGCCTCTTCCGGATCTGGCGTCTCACACGCATCGATCAATAACATCTCCTGCACACTGACAGCTTGCAACTCATGCATCAGCTCATTCATTTGCCGACCGCCATCCGCAAAATTATCATAAGAGCTATCACCTAACGCAATCACGGCATATTTCACATGAGGCAGTAACGGACTTTGGTCGCTTAACTGAGAATACAGAGGCAACAAATTATCAGGAATATCGCCTTCTCCGATCGTTGCTGAACAGATAATAAGCACGTCTGTATCTTCGCCGATGACATCATCAATGCAAGGATGGTTAAACACTTCACATTGATGCCCTAACTGATTTAATTCCTCACAAGCCTCATCTGCCATCTGTTGCGCATTACCATAAGTGGAACCTACCAGAAACTTAACTTTAGCCATCCATTACCCCTAAAAATCATCAAAAAATTATGCCGCCATACTATAAATAAAAGCGATTTGACTAAACACCGCTATTTAGTAAGGATGTTCCAAAAAACTTTAGCTAATTTAGTCGTTAGCGCTATACTGATATTGCAACTATAAAAGCTCAGGAGCGGTTACATGGGAAGCCAAAGTCTATCCAAACTTCTACAATCATGGGAAGAGCATGTCGCTAAAGTCAGTGAACAAACTGAAGTAACTTTATCGATAAATCAAGCAGACGTAGTAAGACTAGCCGCGTTAGCTGAAATTTATAAACTTCCAGAAAAACAGATAATCGCTACATTAATTCATGAAGCCCTCAACGAGCTTGAAGCCAAAATGCCTTATGTGCCCGGTAAAAAAGTCATTCGCGTTGAAGATGGCGATGAAATATTTCAGGATACTGGCCCGATGCCCGAGTACTTAGCTGCGCAAAAACGTTTATTAGAGCAGTAACATCACCGAATAAGGATTGAATTCAATAGCATGATCGCCGAGAATTGTTATTTTATAACATCGTGAACTTCTTTCATGCTATCAAACATCCCCACCAATATTATTACCGGCTTCCTTGGCGTTGGTAAAACAACTGCGCTAAATCAACTCATCAAACAAAAACCTGAAAATGAAACCTGGGCTATTGTCGTTAACGAATTTGGCCAGGTTGGCATTGATGAAAGTATGTTACCTGACCAGGCAGGCATAAAGATCAAAGAGATTGCCGGTGGCTGTGTGTGTTGCGCCCTCGGACCCGCATTAACCATCAATCTCGCCATGCTGATACGTCGTACTAAACCGGATCGGGTCATTATCGAACCGACAGGATTAGGCCATCCTGAAGGATTAATTGACATACTTCAAAGCGAATCATTCCGTGATGTTCTGACCCTACGCAGCATTATCTGCTTACTTGATCCACGTGTTCTGGAGCAACCTGAAGTACTGCGGCACCAGGCTTTTATTGATCAGTTAAATCTGGCGGATATTGTTGTTCTGAATAAATGCGATCTTGCCACACAAGATCAGGTTGACGAAGCTCAGCAACTTTCGGAGCAAATGTTTCCGCCAAAGCAGCAGATTGTTCAAGCGATACAAAGTGATTTCCCGATTCAATTATTAGATCAACATCGCAATAGTGAACTGACAGCTTGCTACCCGGATGCACATAAAGGAAACAGATCATCAGCAGCCCCGGCAGCGCTGTTTTTAGCGGAACCGAGCAAACCCGTCAGACGAATAGGCAGTCATCCGGAAGTCTTTAGCTGCGGATGGGTTTTTCATCCCGATGATCAGTTTGATCATGACAATTTACTCGCATTTTTTAATTCTCTGCAGGCTGTCTGGCGCTTAAAAGGTGTGTTTCGAATTGGACACGCACGTGTCTTGTATAACCGCGCTGCAGATGAAACTACCACCCAGCCTATCGCCTGGAGAAGAGACTCCCGACTCGAAATCATTAGCCAGACAGCGATGGATTGGGACGACATTGAAAAAAAGCTGATTTCTATCATCAAAAGCCCCCAGTCTTAACGGAGAATGAATAATCAGGGCTGACAACTGTCGTTAAGAGGATAAAGGCTGGTATAATTGCGCCCAAATACGTCAAATGGTCTGTAAAATGTTTAACTTTGTCGTCAAAAATAGTTCAAAATTGCCCAAACTGGTGACCTTCATAACCCTACTCTGCATGCTTATGAGCCCTGCTTCGCGCGCCGAAGAGAGTGTCTGGGAATATGAGATGCAACCTGGTGATCATATTTGGAAAATTGCTCACGAATTATTAACAGATTGGCGTAGCTGGCAAACAGTTGAACGCCTGAATAATGTAGACAACGACCGCCTCATGGCTGCGGGCACCATTTTACGCATACCAACGTCCATGATCCAACAACGCCCGGCAACGATTCAGCTGATTGAAGTATCCGGCCCCGTCACCCTAATCAGCGCTAATGATCAGTCAGGGCAACCACTCAAAGATCAGGTGTTACAAGTCGGTGACCAGATCCAAACCGGAACCAATGCCAGTGTATTATTGAAATTTGAAGATGACACTCAAATTTTACTCAACCCTGAAAGTGAGTTCATCATCAATCAGGCAAGTATCATTGGTTCAAAGAAAAATGTTATTGATATCAAAGTCCTGCTCAAAGCAGGTGAAGCACAAGTGCGCGCCAATCCTGAAAAAGTCCCGGGATCTCGCTTCGTTATTGAAACACCTTCTGCTTTTGCCACTACCCGCGGTACTGTGTATCGTGTGCGTGCCGACCAGAGCCTGACAGCAACGGAAGTAACACAAGGTAAAGTAGATGTAGAAAACAACCTTGGTCGGACAAAAGTACCTCAGAATTTTGGTACTTTGACGGCAAAAAACTCGCCGCCGCAAAAACCAATACGCTTATTAGCGGCTCCGGCTGTGCCTGCGATTGATACCATCCGCTACCTTCCGGCCAGGCTCAGTTGGGGCCTGATCAAAGGTGCGACGTCCTATCGTAGCCAACTATCCGATCAGCCAGAATTCCAGCGCATTCTGCTGGATAATCTGGGGCAACCACCTAAACTGAACATCCCTGCGACTCTGGCAGATGGCCAGTATTGGTTGATGGTACGTGCAACTGACACCAACGGGCTTCAGGGGCTGGAGTCATTACAACACTTCTCTATCGACGCCCGCCCTTTCCCACCGACCATCCAATCACCTTTCTCTAATGACCCTGTTTACACTGGCGACGTTAGTTTTGTTTGGGCACAACCAGAAGAAGCTGAAGAATACCTGTTTGAACTTTCTGTAAAAGAAGATTTTTCCACACTCGTTCAACCAGCCTCCACCCTGAACAGCCAAACAATTAGCGTCTCCATTGCTGATCCCGGCACCTATTTCTGGCGTGTCACCAGCATTAACGCTAAGCAAAAAACAGGGCCTAGCGGTTACACAAACACGATCACCGTTCGCCCGACACCGGCGACCCCGGAATTACAGGAAGCAACCACCAGCAAAACCGAATTAGGGTTTGCCTGGCAACAAGATGACTTCTCCGAGCGTTATCAGATACAACTGGCGAATGACAAAGACTTTACCCACCTGGTGGATGAACTGAATGTGACTTCAGCCGAAGCAACTTTCAATAAACCAGACACGGGAACTTACTACATGCGCGTACGTGGATTTGATAGTGACAACTACGCAGGCAGTTGGTCCAGCACACAAAAAGTCGAAGTGCCTGTTGATAGTTATCTTCCTGCGTTTATTTGGAGCGTATTGACTATCGCCATTTTCTTATAAGAGATGAGCGCCGCCTGATGAATCTGTTTCGCCAGAAGGATATCGGTTTTCTGCTCTGTCAGGCTTTTGTGCTGCTGATTGCATTTGTGCCTGCACATCACACTCTGGAAAATATCCTGTATGATCTTTTCATCCAAGAAGAGCAGACCCCGCCTCCGGATAATCTGGTTATTATCGATATCGATGATAAAAGCCTTGAAGCTTTAGGCCGCTGGCCCTGGCCACGATCACTGCATGCAGAGATGATTCAAAAGCTCAACACGCTCGGCGCAGCGGTTATCGGTTACAACATCGCCTTTGTCGAACCAGACATCAGCCCGAATTCAGATGACGCGGCCCTCAAACGGTCGATAGCAACACATGGAAATGTCATTCTGCCGATTTTTGCAGAGCGAGGTTCTCTTATCTACCCTTTCAGGGGGAATAAAGCGATTCCAGGAAGCACACTCGGCCATGTAGATGTCGAGGTAGACAATGACGGTTATGTTCGTCGCACCTACCTCAAAGCAGGTATAGACTCACCACAATGGCCAGCATTCGGGCTGAGTGTTTTAAAGGGCTCTACGCAGTATTCAGGCTTTCTTCCAGGCACACGCAGCCCTGCTTCACGCGTTGGCATCAGTAGCAAATGGACTCGCGACCTTGAAGTTCTGGTGCCCTTTCAAATAAATCCAAAATCATTTCAGCACTATAGCTTTATCGATGTACTTGAAAATAATAGTGTTACTGATACGTTTGACAACAAAACGGTATTGGTCGGAATAGAAGCCACCGGATTGGAACCCAAGTTTCTCGCACCCTATCAAAACAGCAGAGAGATGCTTTCCGGCACAGCCATACAGGCTAACCTGTATAGCGCACTCAGCAACAGCACCCTACTAACGCCTATTTTGTCAATTTGGGGCGTATCCTATGCCGTACTGATTAGCGCACTGCTCTACAGCGTTTTGTTCTTTTTAGCTCGTTTCCCACTGATCAGACGTATCAGCACAGTGACCTGCCTCGGTGTATTCATGCTACCGGTAGTCGCGGTTCATTACGGTTACTGGCTGCCGATAGCGCCCGCTTTTGGCGGGGTAAGTCTGGTCTTCATCATGCTGATTGCAAGAATGCTGAATCGAGCCGGGATGGAGCATCGCAATGACAATATCACCGACCTGTCTAACCACCGGATGTTTGAAGAAACATTACAATTAGAGTGGGAGCAAAGTCTTCGAAAACGCACACCGCTCTCTTTAATTCTGATAGAGATCGATTATTTCAAACGTTTCATTGATACTTTTGGTCCCGAGAGGGGTGACTGGTTACTTGCACGTATCAGTCCTATATTGCAAAGCCATAAACGTAAAACCCGTGATTTAGTGGCACGCTATGACAACGACACATTCGCCATCTTACTGCCCATCACACCGAATCATATTGCTCTCTCTATAGCGGAAAAAATACGCAAAGATATTGAAGATTTACAAATTGAGCATACGGGATCGGATTCGGCTAAATACATTACGGTCAGCGCAGGTATCACTACATTTCATGTGACCAGCCCATCAGCCCAAAATGCCAGCATGGATGCATTCGTCCTGAAAAGCTTAAAGGCGCTTTCCAAAGCTCACTTACAAGGGGGAAATTGTCTTTATAATAGCGACGCGGAATAAACAATAAAAAAGCGGCAGAAGCCGCTTTTATAACGAGTAAAAGGTTAGACTTGCTTAGCAGCAATAATATCTTTCCATTTTGCTGGACCCGTGTTGTGCACAGACTGGCCATTCGTATCAACAGCAACGGTCACTGGCATATCTTTTACTTCAAACTCATAGATAGCTTCCATCCCCATCTCTGGAAATGCCAGTACTTTAGCACCGATAATCGCTTTAGAAACGAGGTACGCCGCACCGCCCACTGCCATCAGGTAAACGGCCTGATTGTCTTTAATTGCCTCAATAGCAACAGGGCCTCGCTCCGACTTACCAATCATACCCAGCAAGCCGGTACTTTCCAGAATCTGACGTGTGAATTTATCCATACGTGTAGCGGTTGTTGGGCCGGCAGGACCCACCACTTCGCCAGCAACAGGATCAACCGGGCCAACGTAGTAGATAAAGCGACCTTTCAAATCAACCGGAAGCTCTTCACCGTTATTCAGCATCTCGATCATACGCTTATGCGCTGCATCACGGCCGGTTAGCATCTTGCCGTTCAGCAGAACCGTTTCGCCTACTTTCCAGTCCTTCACATCTTCTGGGGTGATCTCATCCAGATTAACCCGACGCGTAGTTGCACCTACTTCAAACGTCACTTGTGGCCAGTCATCAAGACTCGGCGGAGTCAGCACCGCAGGACCATTCCCATTCAGTGTAAAGTGAGTATGACGAGTCGCAGCACAGTTAGGAATCATCGCTACCGGCAATGAAGCCGCATGAGTAGGATAATCCATGATCTTCACATCAAGGACAGTTGTCAGACCGCCCAATCCTTGCGCACCTATGCCCAACGCATTGACTGCATCCATAATTTCAAGACGTAACTCTTCGATACGGTTCTTCGGACCACGCTCGCGTAGTTCGTGAATATCGATAGAGCCCATCAAGGACTCTTTCGCTAATACTGCTGCTTTCTCAGCCGTACCACCGATACCTATTCCTAACATGCCTGGCGGACACCAACCAGCCCCCATGGTAGGCAGGGTTTTAACCACCCAGTCAACAATACTGTCGGATGGATTCAACATCACCATTTTAGATTTGTTTTCAGATCCACCGCCTTTGGCTGCGATATGAACTTCAACGTCGCCACCCTCAACAATCTCGTAATGAATCACAGCCGGCGTATTATCTTTGGTATTTTGACGTTTACCAGCAGGGTCCGACAAAATTGAAGCACGAAGTACATTATCCGGGTGCAGATAAGCGCGGCGAACGCCTTCATTGACCATGTCGGTCACACCCATTTTGGCATCCCACTTAACGTCCATACCGACTTTAAGAAAGACCGTAACAATACCCGTGTCCTGACAAATCGGGCGGTGCCCTTCGGCACACATACGCGAATTGATAAGGATTTGAGCCATCGCATCTTTAGCGGCCGGATTCTCTTCTTTTAAGTAGGCTTCGTGCACCCCTTTGATGAAATCAAGCGGGTGGTAATAGGAAATAAACTGCAATGCATCTTCGATGCTACTGATAAAATCGTCTTGGCGAATAACGCTCATACGAGGCTCTCCACTGCTCAGGTTCTTGATCATGGTATGGCTCGGTTGAGCCTAAGTGTGGCAAGATTATACACCAAATCAATTAATATGCGGGGTTGGGCGTTAGTCTTAACCTGTATCCGGACCAGACGCTAAAGTTACTTGATTACGCCCCCGGTGTTTACTCATATATAAAGCATCATCGGCACGCTTCAGACATTCACCCAGCGTAAATCCGGACTGGTATTCCACTACACCAAAGCTCATCCTAAGCACATAACTATCATCACTAGATAGCTTGATCTCCTGCTCGAAAGACTGACGTACCGCATCTATTTTTTTACACGCGGATTTACCATCTACTCCAAACAAGACAATCAAAAACTCCTCGCCTCCCCACCGGGCGATGATATCGGCATCGCGTAATTTCGAGCGAAAAAACAAAGCCACTTCAGACAGCACATGATCGCCTTCAGCGTGACCAAAGGTATCATTAACCTTCTTAAAGTAATCAATATCCCCCAAAACCACGCTCACAGATTCGCCGGTTCTTGAAGCTTGCTGCAGAATTTTAGTAGCAATCTCAGTTGCCATACGCCGATTATATAAGCCGGTAAGACTATCCAAAGAAGCCAGTTTTGACATATGAGCTTCCTGCGTAACCGTTATTAAGCGGATTACCGTAATGGAAATAATAAAAGGAATGCCTGCAATCATAATATTAATGAAATGTACTGCATCAAGATATTCACTATATTTATAGTCATATTGAACATCACCAAATACTAAGTAGAGCAAGGCAAACGTCAGTACAAATGAAAAACTATACAGAGAAGCATAAAAGAAATTGAGCCGTGTATTTAGAATAGCTAAAGCGGCAGTTGCCCATAAATAATGCTGAAATCCCACATCCAAACCCAGATACATAGCCGCTAATACTGAATGAGTCCATACCTCAGTACATATCAGTAATATAGCACTGGCATGCTTACCTTTAGCATTAAGGAATAACCCATAAACCCACGCCACGACGCTGGCAACATTAACCAGCGCCATCTCGGTTGCACCAATATGAACAAATACCGGGATAAGCGCCAGATGGACTAGCCCGGCAAACAAACTCAACATGGTCACAATAACGAAACGACGAAAATCTTTTTCTTTAATGCCAGAAGGCCGACCCGCAAGGGTCAGATACTTCAATATAGTTTTCAATTTTAGTTCCGCAGCTATTTAGAAAAGCGTTCGTCAGACGCAGCATAAATATTACCCGCTTCATCTACGATAGTAGCACGCCTAAAGTGAAAGCCTAGAGTGAAGCTATACTAAGAATAGAAAATAACTACTGAGAATAAGCTGTTGTTCGCTTATTATATTGCCCCAGTTGATTTTATTTTTATCAGCAGCGCACGCATTCAGCATAGATTCCCTATATGGGGTTGATAATCATGGCTTTTCAACAGTGCAGATCTATTCTGTTCTTAAAGGATTATGAAGATGAATAAGGTCCTGATTCAGCGCCAAGCTATATTACCGGATCCCATGCGAATCAGCCGCTATCAAAAAAGCCCTGAACTGGGACCTCGCGTTCTGTTTTTTTCAGGCGGTAGTGCTCTTAAGCAAGTTAGCCGTACCCTCAAGCATTACACGCATAACTCTATACACCTGGTCACAGCATTCGATTCAGGCGGCAGTTCAGCCAAATTACGCAATGCTTTTGATATGCCAGCGATTGGCGACCTGCGCAGCCGCTTACTCGCGCTAGCGGATGAAACAGTGACAGGTAACCCCGCCATTTATGCCCTGTTTAATTACCGGCTACCTGAGTCTGCAACGCAAACCGACTTGTTCTTGCAGCTCACCAGCATCGCTGATGGTATCCACCCACTCATTCTGGCTATTCAGCAGCCGATGAGAGACTTGGTACGCAGTTTATTAAAATTTTTCATCGATGAAATGCCCGCTCACTTCGATCTGCGTGGAGCCAGTATTGGTAATTTATTAATTGCCGGTGGTTATGTTACCCACCACCAGCAACTCGAGCCGGTTATTTTCCTGCTGAGTAAACTGATCAATACATTAGGTGAAGTACACGCTATTACAGAAGAGAGCCTGCACTTAACAGCGCACCTGGAAGACGGGCGGTCTATTGTCGGTCAACACCGGATTACCGGAAAAGAAGCGGCACCACTGGAATCCAGAATCATGGATATCAGCCTAAGCAGTGACCCGGACAACTATCAACAGACACAGTGCCAACTCAGCGGCAAACTGGCTGACTTCATTCAGCAAGCGGATCTTATCTGCTACCCTCCAGGCAGCTTCTATAGCAGCATCCTTGCCAATTTATTGCCCATAGGCGTTACTGAATCCATCCAACGAAATACCTGCCCAAAAGTTTATATCCCTAATCTGGGACAAGACCCGGAGCTCTATGGCATATCAACGACACAAGCCATTCAACAGTTACTCAAATACCTGAAAAGCCAACAACCGGATACGCGTGATGATCAGAGCATCAACATTATCCTGCTGGATGCGCGCTTTACACACATAGACAGTAATACCAAACAGCAATTAGCAGCGAAGCGCATCGAGATTATCGACATTCCCCTTGTTACGCCTGAAAGCGAGCCCTATTACCATGCAGAAAAACTGGTACATGCACTGCTTTCATTAACCTGATTAATACTGTTAACAGACTATTCCAAAAGATCGCGCCAGCGTTATCTCATGTTAAATAATGATGGCTACTTTCCACATACCAGACCCGAAACCTTGAAGAGTGATAAATATCGGAGTAGAACATGACTAACGCTTTAAGGTAACCATAAGGAAGGACGCCTCTCATGTTAAGACGTAAAGCTCTGGCTATTTTAATCAGCTCCGCCCTCTTCACCCCCTTTGTCACAACCGTTGCACTTGCCACCTCACAGGCAGCTGACTCAGTCGCGCCCGAAGCGGCCAGTGCAACCGTTTTCAAAAGCAGTGTTAGCGCAAAGGATTACATGGTGGCGGCAGCCAACCCTCTTGCAGCAAATGCTGGCTATCAAGTACTTAAAGCAGGCGGATCTGCAGCCGACGCCCTGGTCGCTGTACAAGCCATGCTTGGCCTGGTCGAGCCTCAATCATCAGGATTAGGCGGTGGTGCCTTTTTGATTTACTACGATGCAAAAACTAAACAAGTCACCACCTTTGATGGACGCGAAACTGCACCGTTAGCCGCCACACCGGAACTGTTTCAAAATGCTGATGGCAGCAGCATGCAATTTTACGATGCGGTAGTAGGTGGCCGATCTGTCGGAACCCCCGGCACCGTCAAATTACTAGAAACCGTACATAAACGTTTTGGCAGTAAACCCTGGGCCGAGCTCCTTAGTCCAGCTATCAAACAAGCAAAGCAAGGTTTTACTGTTTCAGAACGCCTGGCCGGCGCCATTGAGGATGATCAGGAACGATTAAGCCGTTACCCCGATACCAAAGCCTACTTTTTTAATGCCGACGACACACCCTTAGCTGCGGGACAACTACTCAAAAACCAAGCCTATGCCAACACATTGGCCACGTTATCCAGTAAAGGGGCTGATGCTTTCTATAACGGAAAAATTGCTCAGGATATCGTCGCCCGGGTACGCTCTGCGACCGATAACCCAGGCGTATTAGAAACCCGGGATTTCGCGGCTTATCAGGTAAAAGAACGCACAGCCACATGCGCACCCTACCATCAGTTTTCCGTATGCGGCATGGGGCCACCCAGCTCTGGTGCATTAACCGTCGGGCAGATTCTTGGCATAGCGAGCAATTTTGATATTAAAGGTTTAGGCAAAGACAGCCCGCAAGCCTGGCAAATAATTGGCGATGCATCACGTCTGGCCTTTGCAGACCGTGGCCGTTACATGGCAGACAGCGACTATGTACCTATGCCGCAAGGACTACTTGATCCGAGTTACTTAGGTGAACGCGCCAAACTGATCACTCCCGGAACAGCCCTGACCAAAGAGCAGGTCGCTGCCGGAGAGCCAGTCTGGGGTAACGAGGCAAAAGTCGCTCAAGCCGATGATCAATCAATCGAATTCCCTTCTACCAGCCACTTCGTTATCGCTGATAAAGAGGGCAATATCGTATCGATGACGACCACCATCGAGAACGGCTTTGGCTCCCGCCTGATGAGTAACGGCTTCCTGCTCAACAACGAGTTAACCGACTTCTCATTCGAATCGCACAAAGATGGTTACCCGATAGCCAATCGACTCGAGCCTGGCAAACGCCCGCGCTCATCGATGGCGCCCAGCATTGTCATGAAAGATGATTCGCCATACATGGCGATCGGCTCACCGGGCGGATCACGCATTATCGGCTACGTCGCCAACACTTTAATTGCGCATTTTGATTGGGATATGGATATCCAGGACGCCATCAACCTACCGCACTTAGTCAATCGCTTCGGCACTTATGACCTGGAGCAAGGCACGTCTGCTGAGCAGTTCAAAGATCCTCTGGAAAAAATGGGTTATGACGTCAATATACGTGACCTGAACTCAGGCATTCACGCGATTTTGTTGAAGGATGGAAAACTAGTCGGTGGCGCGGATCCACGTCGTGAAGGCGAGGTCTACGGGGACTGAAAGTTAGAACCTGTTTGATGGAATCTTATTAGGTTTCATATTCAGTATGAATTGCCTACTAAAAAAAATGAGCCTGAATTAACAGGCTCATTTTTTCATTCTTAAACTCTCTTCTTACACTCTCTTCTTAAACTCTCTTCTTAAATTCTCTGTCAACTATCCTCTACAACTTAGCCGCTAACCTTGTCCCCTGATCTATTGCCCGCTTGGCATCCAGCTCAGCAGCAACATCGGCTCCGCCAATAAGATGCACAGGCTTAGTAGTGATCTGGTCGGCCAGCTCGCGGCATGGATTTTGGCCTGCGCAGATAATAATGTTATCCACAGCCAGCAATTGCGGTTCACCTTTTACCAATAGATGCAGACCTTGATCATCGATCTTTTGGTAGTCGCAGTTGTTCAGCATCTTTACGCCTTTGTTCAACAAGTCGGCACGGTGAATCCAGCCGGTAGTTTTGCCTAAGTTAGCACCCACTTTGGTTTTTTTACGTTGCAGCAGGAACACTTGACGCGCTGCCGGTGCAAAGTTTTGTTCTACCTGCGCTACTCCGCCACGGGCTTGCATGCTCATATCGACACCCCATTGTTGCATAAAAGCCGGAATATTCTGGCTGGTAGACACGCCTTGATGCACGAGTACTTCGCTGATATCAAAGCCGATGCCGCCTGCGCCTATCACCGCCACTTTTTTACCAACGTCAGCACTCATGTCAGCACTGCCCATCACATCCAGATAAGTGAGCACTTTAGGATGCTCTATGCCTTCTATTTCGGGCAACCGAGGTGTTATACCCGTGGCGATCACGATTTCGTCAAAATCGCTGTTATCCAGCATTTCTGCCGTAACGCGTGTATTCAATCTTAAATTAACTCCGGTTAATTCTATTTGCCTGGCGAAGTAACGAATGGTTTCGTAAAACTCTTCTTTGCCTGGGACGCGCTTGGCGATATTAAACTGCCCACCGACTTCACTGGCGGCATCAAACAGAGTGACCTGATGGCCTCTTGTCGCTGCTGTGGTGGCAAACGCTAATCCTGCCGGGCCTGCACCTACCACTGCTATTTTTTTACTCTGAATAGCCTTCTCGATGATCAATTCTGTTTCATGACAGGCACGCGGATTGACTAGACAACTCGCGGTTTTACCGACAAAGATGTGATCTAAACACGCCTGGTTACAGCCGATACAGGTGTTAATCTCATCCGCACGATTTTCCGCTGCTTTTTTTATAAACTCAGGGTCCGCCAAAAACGGGCGGGCCATAGAGACCATATCGGCATCGCCGCGCGCTAATACGGCTTCTGCCACATCTGGCATATTAATGCGGTTAGAGGTAATAACCGGTACCGACAGGGCTTCGCGAATTTTAGCCGTCACCCAGGTAAAGGCCGCTCGTGGCACCTTGGTTGCGATGGTCGGAATACGCGCTTCGTGCCAGCCAACCCCTGTGTTGATGATAGTGGCACCGGCTTTTTCTATTGCTTTACCCAGTTGAACCACTTCATCGTGTGAACTACCGGCTTCGATCAGATCGAGCATAGATAAACGGTAGATAATGATAAAGTGGGTACCCACGGCCTCACGCACACGACGCACGACTTCTATCGGAAAACGAATACGCTGCTCATATTCACCGCCCCACTCATCATCACGTTTATTGGTATGCGTAACTATGAACTGGTTTAACAGATAGCCTTCTGAACCCATAATCTCGACACCATCGTATCCGGCTTCTTTAGCCAACGAGGCACAATTCACAAAATCCTGAATCTGCTGTTCAATCTCATCCTGGGTCAGCGGATGTGGCGGGAACGGATTGATAGGGGCTTGCACAGCAGACGGGGCCACCAGCTTAGGGTTGTAAGCATAACGGCCTGTATGCAGGATCTGCATACAGATTTTACTGTCTTGTGCGTGTACCGCATCAGTGACGATTCGATGATGCGCAACATCCTCTGGTTTATTCATCAGGGCAGCGCCGGAGTGCACCGCCCCTTCGGAGTTTGGCCCTATACCACCGGTTACAATCATGGCAACGCCAGCCCTGGCACGCTCGGCATAAAATGCGGCCATACGTTCAAATCCGTTCGGCGCCTCTTCCAGCCCCAGGTGCATCGAACCCATTAAGACACGGTTTTTTAAGGTGGTGAACCCAAGATCCAATGGTTTGAGTAAATTAGGATACTGTGTATGACTCATATCGGTTCTCTCTTCCTGTTCTGTCTTTTTATTCTGTTTATATTTTGACTGCTTTTTACTACTGACTTCTGACTATTTAGTCGGTGAATGCGGGCTTTCCGGGCCTTAATGCTTCAAACTCAGGCTTTTTACCTGACATTTTTGCAGTGAAAGTCTGCATCATATCCGCCGGTTGAAACATCCCCGCCTGCCAGGTTGCCATATAACTGAGGCTATCGGCAGTATTGTGGTCACGGGCATAATTGATCATCTGCTTACAACCAGTAACGGCTAAAGGAGATCGCGAGGCAATTTGTGCGGCAATCTGCATCACGCCATCCAACATCTGTTGCTGGTTTGAATAAATCTGATTTACAAAGCCACTGCTTAACGCCTCCTGCGCCAACATCTTGCGACCCGTATAGGCCAACTCACGCGCCAGACCTGGTGCAATTAACCCTGGTAACCGCTGCAACGTGCCTAAGTCGGCAGTCATACCCAACTCAGTTTCCTTGACGGTAAAAAAAGCATCCGACGTGCAATAACGCATATCACTGGCACACACAAGGTCCAGTGCCCCCCCGATACAACCGCCCTGAATGGCCGTAATCACGGGTATTCGTATCTCTTCTAAAACCGAAAAACAGGCTTGTAACTGCTGAACCAAACGACGCATCGCTTCAGCACGACGTCCTGCTTCACCGTTAAACATCTGCGGATCTGGCTGAGTAAAAATCTCCAGATCCATACCTGCACTGAAATGCTTCCCGCCAGAGGAGATCACCAACACCCTCGCCTGTGCTGCATTATCCACTGCACGGATCGCTTCAGGAAATTCCTGCCAAAAAGCCCGGTTCATTGAGTTGTATGCATCCGGCCTGTTGAGTTGCAGGTGTGCAATCGTATCAGTTACCGTCAGGTCAAAGGTCTGGTAGCTCATCAGAATTTCCTGTTTTTACTGCGATTTTATGACTTTTTATTATCTGGACAGCGTCAAGATAATATTCTATTTTGACACTGTCAAGATAGCTTGATAAATTCCGCCCATGATAAAAGACAAAAAACCTTACCACCACGGCGATCTGCGCCTGACATTATTGAATAAAGCGACCGACATTATTCGTCAGGGGGGTGTCGAATCACTATCGATGCGTAAACTGGCCGATCAGGTCGGGGTTTCCAGAACCGCGCCCTATCACCACTTTAAAGATAAGAACGCGTTACTCTGCGCCATCGCTGAACAGGGATTTTTATTGCAGGATCAGGCTGTTAAGCAAATACCGAGCGAGCACCCTCAGCTCACTGCGGCGGCTATGTTTGAGCATTATGTGCTCGCCTATATCCGCTTTGCGAACGAGCATCCGGAAACTTATGACCTGATGTTTGGCCGGGAGATATGGAAAACAGGCGCGCCTACCGAGTCACTGAAGTTAGTCTCAAAAAACAGCTTCAGGATATGGGTAGAGTGGATCGAGCAGTTACAGCAACAGGGATTGTTTGACAGTGGTGAACCCGCATTACGCATAGCACAAGCCAGTTGGGCCGCATTGCACGGGCTTTGTCGATTATTTAATGACGGGATCTATGTCAACCGTGACGATCTGGAGGCCATTGCCAGAACCAGCGCACAAATGCTAATAAGCCCCTCTCGCTCTTAAAACCGATGTCAGGAAGAGTAACCAAATAGTAGTGACAAGTTATACAGAACGCCAAAAACCATCAGCATTCGCCCACTTCCCGACGTCAGCGGCCCTCGCTCTGAGGCATCAGCCCGCAACAAGCCTATCAGACGTGGTAAAAAAACAAAGGCCAATAACCCCGATAACAACCAGGGTTGATTAAACCGCCACGCCAGAAGCATCACGCTCAAGCCTACCGCTGCTACAAGCGCTTTATAGATCAGAATGCCCTTCTGATAGCCAAGACGCACCACCAGTGTTTGTATAGTGGCGTGCTTATCCGCTTCATAATCACGCAACTCATTACTCAACAACAATAACGAGACTAACAAGCTCACCGGGATGCTGAACCAAATCACATTTGTATTCCAGTGCCCTGTCAGCGCCAAATAGCTACCCAGCACCATCAACACGCCCATCAGCCAGAATACCAACACGACACCTAACCCACGGGTTTTATAATTAACGGGTTTTAAGGTGTAGCCGAGGGCGCCAAGCAAGCCGCCCATGCAGAGTATAAAGAATGCAAAGCCAACCTGATAAACAAACCATAAACCAATAGCTGCAGCGACGGCAAAACAGCCCATCCCTATCTGAAAATTACGTTTAATCGCCTCTATCTGCGTAGGCTTTAGCGCACTTTTTTCGCTCAGATCTGAGTAGTCATTAATCAGGTTAACACCCGCCTGAAGCAGTACTCCACCCAGAAAAACCAGCAGAATACTTGCAGGATTGCGCCATCCTTCGACCCACGCCAAGGATACACCAGCACCACATGCTACCAGTGCAACCGCGAATGAAAACGGACGCAGCGCATGAATGAATTTATATTTGTCTTTACTAATGTTTTTCATACGTCGTTAAAAAAGGTGCTCAATAGCACCTTTTTAGTTCTCTGTAGTAGTTCTCTGAAATTATTCGCTATGTTACGCAGCAGCCGGCGCATTCGGCAGATCACGCATTAATAACGCATACGTCATATCAGCATCGACATCGATGGGAATTTGCATCACATGACCAGAACCTGGTGCGACATCAACGACCTCACCACGCTTGTTGATCATGGTATCCAGTTTAAATTTTCGATTGCCAGAGGGTGTCATCAATTCCAGCGTATCGCCTTTTTTGAAGTGGTTTTTTATTTCCACTGTCATCAGACCGCTGTTGGTGTCATAGCCTGAAACCTCACCAACAAACTGCTGGTGAACACCAATCGAGTGGCCGGTTTCGTAATTCTGATATTCATCATGAACATGACGACGATAGAAGCCCTCAGTAAAACCACGGCTGGCCAGATTCTCCAGCTCATCCATCAACCCCATATCAAATGGCTTACCCGCCACCGCATCATCTATTGCTTTACGATAGGCCTGAGCGGTACGTGCAGCGTAATAGTGAGATTTAGTACGACCCTCAATTTTAAGCGAATCTACGCCCATCTCTGCAAGCCTGTGCACATGCTGAATAG
Organism: Neptunomonas qingdaonensis; assembly: GCF_900113275.1. GTDB lineage: Bacteria > Pseudomonadota > Gammaproteobacteria > Pseudomonadales > Balneatricaceae > Neptunomonas > Neptunomonas qingdaonensis. Next base: position 21,464 of record NZ_FOOU01000003.1, on the reverse strand, counting down.
CGCGAAGATCTTTTGAGTTCATGATATAGGTACCATGCTCATCTTCAAACGCTGGCATGAACTCACCCGGACGCGTCTCTTCCTGTAACAGGAAGATCTTATTAGTTGGCGCGCCTTCGCCTAATGAAGGCTCGACTGCCTGTTCTACAGGATCAAATGACTGCACAGCAATGATATCGCCCGAGTCATCCTGCTTTGCCTCATGTGCATCATATTTCCAGCGGCAAGTATTAGTACAGGTGCCCTGATTCGGATCACGTTTGTTGATATAACCAGATAACAGGCAACGTCCCGAGTAGGCAATACACAACGCGCCATGAACAAAAACTTCAATCTCCATTTCAGGGCAGCGTTGACGTATCTCGGCCACTTCATCCAGTGACAACTCACGAGATAAAATGACACGTTCAATACCCGCTTGATGCCAAAACTTTACCGCTGCCCAGTTCATCGTGTTTGCCTGAACAGACAGATGAATAGGAATATGTGGAAACTGCTCTTTGACTAGCATGATCAAACCAGGATCTGACATAATAATCGCATCAGGCCCCATTTCGATAACCGGACGCAAGTCATCAATATAGGTTTTTAACTTACTGTTGTGCGGCAAAATGTTACTGGCTAAAAAGAACTTTTTATTGCGTCTGTGAGCATACTCGATCCCCTCTGCCAGATTAGCCATAGTGAAGTCGTTATTGCGTACCCTCAAACTATAACGGGGCTGGCCGGCATACACAGCATCTGCACCATAGGCAAATGCGTATTTCATATTTTTCAGTGTTCCCGCAGGAGACAATAATTCGGGGCTTCGCATACTTAGCAATTACTCATTTCTGCTCGGGGTTTAGATTTGTGTGTCGGTTGCAACTGTAGATTCGGACTCTAGATTCAAGCTCAGGCGAGATCCTGCAGATCAACTTCAAATAAGGGAGTGTAAACAGAGCCATACTCACCCGGCTTACTTTGTAAAAGCACAACAGAATCAGCAAGGCTGTATAGATTCAGCTCAGGCCACTCTTCAGGATGCTTCAGTTTATTTTTCTTCGGCAGTTTTCCTAACGTAATATGCGGCTTAAAATCATCAGGCGTGCTTTTAATTCCCGCTGTTTTTACCATATCAGCTACACTTTTCTGCAAAGAACGTAACGCATCATTCTCAGCAGGTAACGCGGCGATTAACGACAGGCGCTGGCTGATTTCATAATAGTTAACCTTTTCCAGACACACTTGAAAAGATAGCTCATCTTTCAACTGCTCCTTTGCCAGTTGCTCCAGATGATCGACCTGATCCAATGCAGTATCACCCAAAAAACACAGTGTTAAATGATAGTGATCTGAATCAACCCAATCAACTTCGAGTTTGCGGTCATATTCACACAAATTATCGGCATGATCGGCCAACTGCCTTACGACTGAGTCATGCAGGCGTAAAGCGAAAAACGTTCGAATCCTCATCGGTTCGTGTTTAAAACCTCTGCTATTATAAGAGCAGGTATTTTGCCTTGCTGTTTAGCATTGCGCAAATTTTTTACACCTGTACTTTGCATACTTTTCCACGCTTTTTAAGCTTTTTCCAACCTAGTCCCAACCTTTTTCAGTGCCTTAATGACAACTTCACTTACAAGGTTACTGACTACTGAGCAGCGGCTGCCACTTTTTTATTTTCAGGGGACGCCAGAATACGGCTTATCCATTGATCAACATTAGGATATGGACTGTAGTCAAAACCTGCCAACTTAGGCCAGCTTAACACCATAGCGCCATGGATATCAGCGATGGTTTTATCGCCCACCAGATACTCTTTACCTTGCAACTGAGCTTCAAGTGCAGGTAAAAAACGCTGCAACTGTGTAGCCGCATTATCAATGATCTGCTGATCTGGCTGGCCACCCGAGTACTTAAATTGCAATAACAAGTCTAATGCCGGCACTTCCAGCTGATTACTGATATACAAAGACCAACGTAAAATATCCGCTTCCGCTTGCGGTGTGTCGGCCCATAAACGGCCTTTGCCGTACTTTCTGACCAGATAGTACAAAATCGCCTGAGTTTCAAAAAGGAAGAAATCACCATCCTGCAAGGTAGGAACTTTACCTGTCGGGTTGATTCGACGGTAATCGGCAGATTGTGATGCGTCGCTGCGTGTGCCGATATTGATCAGCTCATAGTCCAGCCCCAGCGTTTCCAGTGTAACCATGACCATGCCAGCCCGCGAAAACACACTGCCATATACCTTCAACATACTATACTCCTGCCGTACGATGCCTGTTACAGCCTATTAACTTTGAGCTGTAACGCATTTAGTTTATTGGTGAGAAAGAGGATATCGCTATTCGTCTGGCGACGCGTGCCATCAATAGCCCGGATGGCCTGCTCATTGGCTTTCACACGTGCTTCAATATTCCCTCCGCCGCTGCGAGATGACTTCTCCACAGCGCTTAAACGACTCACTATCTTGTTCAGTGACGCTTGCTGGTTAGATTGCTTCTCTCCCAGTGTCTCTTCAAAAATAGCGATCTGTGTCTGCAGCGAAGATATACTCTGCCTTAATGATTTTAAGTTTTCTGCATCGCTGCTTTTCAGGGCGGCCTGATCTTTAGACAACTGACTGTTGGCATTGATCAGCTCAGTCAGTTTCTTATCAACCGCAGCAGCTTGGGTGGCTAACGTAGCTACCTGCGCAACTTTTTGCTCAAAGGTAGCCAGCAATTTAGTCTGCTCCTGCTGTCCTTTAACCAGCACACTATTTGCCGCAATAGTCGTTTGATCAGACTTACTGACGTGCTCAGTCAGATCTTTTAGTTCTGCGCTCAGCGCATCAATACTGTTCTTATTACGCTTATTGGCAACATCCCACAACTTGGCAATTTCAGAATCGTAGAAGCTGTATTTTTCCGTAGCATCTTGATTAACCTGTAACAAACGCTGCTCCAGTGTCTGGCCTGTTTGTACGGCGCTATCGCTGGCGACATTCAGCATTCTCTCTAGTTCACTGATTCGCTCAGCAGCATTACTGACTGTTTGCTGCTGCTCAATGATGGTTTGCTGCAGTCCAAAACCCAGATATCCTAAACCGCTGCACGCGGCCGTCAGCAACACCAGGATTAAGGTTGTAAACCAGCCACCACCATTTCCAGTTTGTGCGACCGTATGCGAAGCTGATTGTTCGGAGTGGATTATTTTTTCAGAAACATCGACTTTTAAAGTTGCCGGGCTACGATCTGCAGGGCCCAGGTTAGGTACATGCAGATCGTTATTATCATGGCTCATCAGAACACTATGCCTTAGTTAAAATACTGGTCACAAATTACCAGCTTTAAACAAGCAACAAAAGTCCCGCCAATCAGATATATTCTATTTCAGATGATTAAACGCATCCCGCGTATAGTTCTCAACACCATTGGCAGTTACGCAGACGTTATCTTCAATACGAATACCTCCCCACGGCGTCAATGAATCAACCAAAGGCCAATCAATATAATCCGCCAAAGGCGTACTTTTGAGCTGACTCAACAGCTGTGGAATGAAATACAGCCCGGGTTCAATGGTAACCACCATATTTGCTTTTAGCGTCCGGTTCAGACGTAAAAAAGGATGATCCTGCGGCGGATTGAGCATGCGGCCTTCACTGTCCTGCTGCCATCCGCCAATATCATGCACCTGAATACCCAACAGGTGCCCTAACCCATGAGGATAAAAAATGCGGGTAATCGATAACGACTCTGATTGATCCAGCAGATGACTTCGCTTAATAATACCGGCATCAGCCAATATTCGAAAAAGCTGCTGATGCATCGTCTCATGAAGACTGAGAAAAGGAACGCCTGGCTTGATCGTATCCACTAAAGACTGCTGCACGCTATCCATAGCACTAAGCAGCGCCTGGAAATCCTGACTTCCCTGACTAACCGTGCGGGTAATATCAGCCACATACCCATGATAAACAGCACCGCCATCCACAAGCAGTGTGCGATGTTGTTCTGGCACTTTGCGATCTTTATGCTGATAATGCAAAACAGCGGCATGCTCGTTCAACGCAATAATATTACTATACGGCAACTCTTTTTCCAGATGGCCGATCGCGCTGAGATAGCCCTGATGCAGCTCATACTCGGTCATTCCTGCCAGAAATCCGTTTTGAGTAAACTGATGGCCTTTAACCGCACCCTGATTAGCCTGACGAATACAATGTTGCTCCCACGCCGTCTTTTCTGCGCGTAAAAAATGCAGCGCATGCATAAGTCGTTCGGGGTTGTGCTCAAGGGTGGCTTGCGCAAGTCCAACAGAATCTGCCGCAATTAAAGCGACATTCCCAGCTAATGGCATCTGTTTTAATTGCGTTTCAATATCGGTGAACACTTGTATATCAAATAGCTCACTCCAGAAATCAGTAGGTTTTGCAGCGCTTATATGCCAGAAATCATCGGGCGAATAGAGAAATAAGCATGGCTTGGTGCCCGGCTTGATAATCAGCCAACACTCGGGGTGCTCGGTCAGAAAAGGCATCCACTGCACAAAATGCGGGTTCGGCTTAAATACCGGCGCATAATCATCTAAGAAATAATTCTTTGTACTACCTGAGTGGATCAGCAATGCATCAAACCGCTCATTCTCAAGCGCGATTTCCGTTCGTTGTATAAGTGCAGCCAGATGATCAGTAAACAATGCTTTCATGATTAACTTTTCGTCTCTATAAGGCCATCCGTTTGCAGCTCTGCGCGCATCTTCTCCCAAAAAGGATCTAATGTAGCGCGATGACTGTCTTTCAAACGATATAAGCGGATCTGAAGTGGGATATTCCATTGCGCATCGCCCGCCAGTGCAAGCCTGTTATAAGTAAGACTTTCATTGATCAGGCGTTTAGGTAACCAACCTACGCCAAAGCTTTCTTTAATCATCGCTTTAACGCTGACAGATAACATATTTTCATTAATAGTCACCAGATGCGGTGTTTCTGCGGTTTGTTGTAATGAATGATCTATCAGCGGGCGAAGGAACGAACTGTTGTGGTAACTGATATAAGGCAAAGGGTTGCGCGACGTACCTGGCAGTCGAAAGAGTGGCTGATTATCCTCCCCTAATGCCGTCACCGGCACTAACTCATCATCGCACACCACAAGATACTCAAACCCAGGATCATCAAATCCCTGAATGAAGTTAATCAGTGGATGCCAATAGCACAACACCAGATCACATTGACCCTGCGTCAAAGCAGACACAAAATCACTAGCGGCCCAGGAGGTCGAGTTCAGATTAAGATCAATAGGAAAGCCGTGTCGCTCAGACGCGGGCATAAGCCAGTTTCGGTAAAAGAGCAGATACAGCGTCTGAGTAGTGGCAAATCGCAAGCGACTATCGACCTGCTTTCGAATTTCACGGCATTGAGATTTAGTATCACGGGCTATTCGCGACATATTCTCGGCACCGCTTAAAAATATCTCCCCGGCAGGCGTCAGGCTCAAAGGCAGTGTATTTCTGTCTATCAGCGTGACACCCATTTCATCCTCAAGCAGCTTGATGCGACGACTCAAGGTAGGCTGAGTTACATTTCGCTCTTCGGCTGCTCTGGAAAAATGACGTGTACGCGCCAAAGCGATAAAGTCATCTAACCACCTCAACTCCATACTTGGCGAACTCCATACCGGCTAGGCCCCATAATGTCTAAGCCTCATACTCTCAAAGCCCCATATTCCAAGAGCGCCATACTCCCAAAGCTCCAAACCGTCTAACCTCAAAAAAGCTGCTTTGAAACTCAGCATTAACGCCTGGCTAGCCAGTCTTTAATCGGGTTGAGCATAGATGCACCAAGCTTTCGCGAACGCTCTGCTGACCAGCCATAAACCGGATCCGGACGCTCATCATGATCCTTAAACGGCATCTCTAAAGTCATAGCCGGACAATGAAAGTGATCACCCACCCAAAACGAAGCAATCGTCAGTGTTTCTGGCCCGAACTTACCAGGCTCATAACCGCGTTCCAACTGAAAGTCGGGATTCACCCGTCGCAGATTGTGCTTAAACTGCTCTTCTTCAGCCAGCGTCTTAGCAGACACATCCGGTGCGCCCGCCTGCCCGGCTATAAAATTACACGGTAACGCTTCATCACCATGAATATCAAGGAACAGATCCACACCATGCGCCATCATTTGTTCGCGCACACAGAAAACCTCAGGGCTTTTTTCCAGTGTCGGCGTTTGCCACTCCCGATTCAGGTTAACACCTGCCGCATTAGTTCTAAGGTGACCGCGCACCGCACCATCCGGATTCATGTTAGGCACTACCCAGAAGGTACATTGCTTCAACAGGTCAGCGGCCAGTGCATCTTCTTCATCGAGCAAGCGCTCTAACATCCCCTCAACAAACCATTCAGCCATGGTTTCTCCCGGATGCTGGCGTGCAGTTACCCATATATTAAGCCGTTTGCTAACGTCAGACTCATCAGAGGCAATCCGCAGTAAGTTAATATCTCTGCCATCTAATGTGCTGCCTATATCCTTAACGTCACATAGCTCAGACTGCTGAGCAGCGGCGATTAAATCAAGGTGCTGCTCAAAGCTATAGGGTGCAAAGTAGGCATAGTAAATGCTGCCTTGTTCTGGAGTGTGTTCGATAATCAATTCACCATTATTATATCGGGTCGGCACCCGAAACCACTCTTGGCGATCATAAGAAGCGACGGCTTGATAGTTATCCCAACCATCTGGATAAGCGGCCTCTGCGGCATTAAGCAAGCGCAGTCGCAGCGTTTCACCCGCGCCACCCTGGACACGAAAATAAAACCATTGATAGAAGTCTGAGTTATGATCTTTACGAATCTGCAGCTGAATATCTTGTAGCGAGGAATTGTCAATCACCTCAATATTACCGGCATCAAACTGACTGCTGACCTTAAGCATGTAACACCTCACCAAGCTAAATCAATAAATGCTAATCAATAGATTCTACATGAGTACCCGCCGTTATAAGCGGTTCTCTTCTACGCCATGGCACGCGACCTGAGTACCATCCTGTAACAGAGTCAGCGCCGGAATTTCTCGTTTACAACGCTCATTAACATGTGGGCAACGACCATGGAAGACACAGCCAGAAGGCAGATTAACGGGCGTCGGTACTTCCCCTGTTAGCTTAATGTAATCAGGTCTGTCATCCTCTAAACGGGGAATGGCCGACATCAGTGCCTGAGTATAAGGATGGCGTGGACTGGAAAACAACTGTTTAGTCGGTGCTAACTCACATAAAGTGCCCAGATACATCACAGCAACACGGGTACCAAAATGTTCCACCACAGCAAGATCATGCGTGATAAAAAGATAGGTCAGGTTGCGCTCTTTCTGCGCATCCATCATTAAGTTAAGCACCTGCGCCTGAATAGATACATCCAGCGCTGATATTGGCTCATCCGCGACAATAAACTCCGGATCAACAGCCAACGCCCGCGCAATGCTGATACGTTGCCGCTGCCCTCCTGAAAACTCGTGTGAATAGCGCTCTCCCCAACTGGGATCAACGCCAACTGCGAGCATCACTTCCGCTATTTTGTCGCGAATTTCACCCGAAGACATCGCCCGATTATGAAAACGGATCGGCTCACGCAGGGTTTCCATTATCGTCATCCGAGGATTCAATGATGCGTAAGGGTTTTGAAAAATCATCTGCATCTTTTTACGATACGGCAGCATCTGCTTATCACTCAGATTATCAATCCGCTCACCGCGATAGAAAATCTGCCCCGCCGTAGGCGTTAACAATCCCATCACCGTTCGGGCAACGGTTGATTTCCCACAACCGGATTCACCCACCACACACAGCGCCTCACCTGGCATCACATCCAGTGACACCCCATTTATCGCATGTACATACTCTTGATGGCGAATCAGTTTTCCGCCTTTGAACTGCAACTGATCCAGCAAGTCACCCGAGATAGAAAAACGTTTGTACAGATCCCGAATCTGTACCAGTGAATTATTCTGCTCTGTCATCATCACACCTCTTCACTGCGCAGTTTTTCTTGTTGAGGCCCATGTTGAGAGTCAGCGACCATATGACAAGCAACCAGACAGTTGCCTGACTGAGTAAAAGGCGGCAATTTCTTAGTACAGATATCCATCACATACTCGCAACGCGGATTGAATGAGCAGCCTGTTGGTATGTTCTGCAGCGGCGGCATCGTACCTTTAATCTGATTCAGTTTTTGTCCGGGTATTGCCATTTGTGGCAACGCATTCATCAGTCCTTGTGTATAAGGGTGCTGCGCATCATTGATGATTTCCTTGGTAGGCCCCTGTTCAATAATGCGGCCGGCATACATTACCAGCATGCGCTGCGTCACCTGTGACACCACACCCAGATCATGAGTAATCAGGATCAACGCCACATTATTCTGCTCACAAAGATTAAGCATCAGATCCATGATCTCAGCCTGAATGGTGACATCCAGAGCCGTGGTTGGCTCATCCGCGATAATAATGTCAGGATCAAGCAGTAATCCAATGGCAATAACAATACGTTGGCGCATACCACCGGATAGCTCATGAGGATATTGGTCCAAACGCTTTTCCGCTGAAGGAATCTGTACCTGTTGTAACCTCTTCAAGGCGATACGTTTAGCATCCGAAGTGGATATCTGACGATGCGCTTGCAGGCACTCCACCATCTGCACACCAATCGTCAGCACCGGATTGAGTGTCATCATCGGATCCTGAAAGATCATAGAGATTCGATTGCCACGGATTGACCTCAGTTCTTCCGGTGCCAGACTCGCCAGATCTTTTCCTTCAAAATTAACATTACCCGCTGAGATGTGCCCAGGGCGTGACAACAGGTTTATAATTGAGAATCCAAGCACAGACTTGCCCGCACCCGACTCGCCAACCACACCTAAACGCTCACCTCTCTCGAGTGTAAAACTAACATCACGAAGTGCTTTAACCGCGCCGCTTCTAAGGCCAAAACACACTTCCAGGTTATTAACTTCTAACAAAGGCATGTGTTACCCCTTATACAGTTTTGGATTAAGGACATCGCGCATCCAGTCACCCAGTAAGTTCATTACCAGTACCAGTACGACCAATACCACACCCGGGATAACAGTAATCCACCAAGCGCCAGAGAAGATATATTCAAAACCACTGGAGATTAGCGACCCTAATGAAGGCTGAGATACCGGCATCCCCAATCCTAAAAAGGACAGCGATGCTTCCGAAATAATCGCATTAGCAATCTGCACCGTAGAAATAACCAAAATAGGCGAGAGTGTATTAGGCAGAATATGTCGAAACATAATTCTTAACCTGCCAAACCCCATGACTCGTGCCGCATCTACATATTCTTTCTTTTTCTCTGCCAACACGGATGCACGAATTGTCCTGGCATACTGTGGCCACTCAGCAATACCAATCACCAGAATCAACATGATCATCGCCAACTGCTGATACAGCTCAGTCCCAAAGGTCGCTTGAAACACCGCCAACACAATAATAGCGACCATCAGCGTCGAGAAAGACAACTGAATATCGGCTATACGCATCAACAAACTATCGACACGCCCACCGATATATCCGGCCGTTAGCCCGATAACAATACCCAGCAACGCCTGTAAAGCCACCGCACAAAGCCCGATCATCAAAGACACCCGTGTGCCATAGAGAATCGTCGACAGCATATCGCGCCCTTGCGCATCGGTTCCTAAAAGAAAACCTTCCTCCCCACCCTCTTCCCAGCTAGGCGGAATCTCAGAATTCATAATATCAATCTGAGACGCATCATAAGGATCGAAAGGTGCGATGACTGACGCAAAAATGGCCAATAACGCATAAATCAAAAAAACTATAAAACTCAGTTGTGCAACCCGATCTATCCTGAAGCTATGCCAGAAGTGAGACGCTTTAAAGCGTTGCAAAGTTGTCGGTTGCTGCTCCATTTGTTGCGTAGAATCAGCCATTATTTTTTACCTGCCAGATTAACTGTCGGATTAACCAGACCATAGATCAGATCAACTAAGGTATTGGTGACAACGAAGATCGCGCCTACAACGATCAGATAAGCCACAATCAGGGGTGTATCTACTCTATTCACCGCCTCAAGAAACAGAAAGCCCATACCCGGCCACTGAAAAACGGTTTCGGTAAGAATGGTATAAGCCACCATCGTGCCTATCTGCACACCACCCACAGTGATGACCGGCAGCATAGTGTTCTTCAGTGCATGAACAAAATAGATACGTCGCGGAGAAATCCCTTTTGCCCAGGCAAATTTGACATATTCAGACTGCAGCACCTCCATCATTTCAGCGCGGATAAGCCGGATAAACAACGGCAGCATGATAGAAGCCAAGGTGAAACTGGGTAATATCAGATGTCTTAAGCCATCCGCAGATAACAGCCCGGTTTCCCAGAAACCCATCACACTGGTCGTCTCTCCCCGGCCATAGGAAGGAAGCCAGTTAAGCTCTATTGCAAACAGATAGATCAAGCCAATCGCTGTCAAAAATACAGGGATCGATATCCCGACAATACTCAAACCCATCACTGTTTTTGAAAACCATTTCTCTGGATGAATAGCGGAGTACACACCGATGGGGACTGAAAAAAGAACGATAATAATAGTGGCGCCAAATACCAGTTCCAATGTCGCTGGTAGTTTTTTCATGATCACTTCAAAAGCAGGTTTTTTGAAAAAATAGGAGTTCCCAAGGTCACCCTGCACTGCTTTTTTAGCAAAACGCAGATATTGCACCAGAAATGGATCATTTAATCCCATCTCATCCCGCATCGTCTGACGTTCCTCTTCCGATACTGCTTGCCCTACCAGTTCTCTTAACGGATCACCCAGATTATCCTGGATAGAGAAACTAATAAGGCTGATGACAAACATCACAACAACCGCTTGAAAAAACCGTTTAACAAAGAACGCAATCATGATTATCAGCCTTAGGATTTGGCAGTGTGGTTCACAAAGCCAGATGTTTTATGCTTTTTATTCTAGGCCGGAGCGGTAGCTCCAAAAGGCTAGGAACAATACCTGAGCGACATATCAGCGCCACTCAGATATTGCTTGAGACTAGGCTTACTCTTTAATGACCAGGTCACCAAGGTAAGGAAAGTCCATAACATTAACCACCGGAGCAATATCTACACCCTTACGAGCGCCCCAGCTCAGGTTCTGCCAGTGCAAAGGTACAAACCCTGCATCATCGTATACCGCTTTTTCCATCGCCTGCATGATAGCTGCACGCTTTTCAGCGTCAGTCACTGTGTTCGCCTCAACCATCATAGCGTCCACGTCAGGGTTACAATAGTTACCGCTGTTGTACTGCCCGGCACCTGTATCCTTGTTTGCACATGCTGATAAAAATTCGAAGAAGTTATTGGTATCTTCGGTATCAGAATGCCAGCCTATCATCATCATATCGGCAGCACGCTCATCAAACGCAGGCCAGTATTGAGCTTTAGGCATGGTTTTAAGATCAACTTTGATATTAATTTTTGAAAGCATAGAAACAACTGCCTGAGCAATTTTCTCATCATTCACATAACGGTTATTAGGCGCCATCATGGTGACGGTAAAGCCTTTTTCATACCCCGCTTCTGTCATTAACGCTTTTGCTTTTTTCAAATCGTAGCGTGGTGTTAACGCAGCGTTATGCCCAAGGTAGCCTGCTGGAGAAAACTGAGCCGCCGGTGTTGCAAAGCCTTTCATGATTTTCTGAACGATACCTTCCTGGTTAATCGCATAATTAACCGCCTGACGAACCCGCACATCTTTAAATGCTTCAACCCGTTCCTGGTTCATCTGGAAGGTGATGATACGCGTCCCCCCCATCGTCACTAAATCAACCTTATCGCTTTCTTTAATTCGATCATGATCCGTCGGAGGAACAGGTGCGATAAAATCGACATCACCGGCCAGAAGTGCCGCTACACGGGTCGGTGCTTCTTTGATCGGCGTAAAGACAATTTTATCAACATTACCGGGTGAATTTTTATCCCAGTAATCAGCGTTGCGGGCAAACTCAACCCTAACACCCTGTTCACGATACGAAACGGTGAAAGGCCCCGTTCCTGAAAGGTTACTCGAGGCAAATGAATCGCCATGCTTTACCAACATATCTTTAGGCTTGCCATTAGCATCATCTCCGCTAAAAAAGACACTATCCATCGGAAACAGATAAGTCATATTATTAAGAATCAGCGGAAACGGCTCAGCCGTGACCATATCGAAGGTGTGATCATCGATGACATTCAGTGCCTTGAACGGTGCGAATACCCCTTTAAAATCGGGCGATTCCTGCAAGCGCTTAAAAGTAAAAGCGATATCTTTTGTAGAGAGTTCATTACCACTGTGGAATTTTACGCCTTTGCGTAAGTGAAAACGCATCGTGTTATCGTCAATGCGCTCCCATTTCTCAGCCAAGCGTGGCTCAAAGCCCAGATTCCTATCCCAGCGTACCAGTGGGTCATAGGTCATATGAGATAACTGCAATGTACCGCCGGAAAGCTGCTCATATGGATCAAGAGAAACAGGGTCGGCATCATAAGCCATTCTTAAGGTGGCAGCCTGTGCACTGGCTATATTCAACGCAAGTGCTGCACCTGCGAATAGCAAAGCGGTCTTTTTCATCTCGGTATCCCTTTTTGATTATTCTGTTAGGGTATTTTGTAGTCATGAGGACTAAAACCAGACTACCGCAACGCTACCAACATACCAATCGAGATTACGAGTAAGCCTATAGAGAATCTAAATGATCTATTTTTTCTTTTAATTATTAGACAGTTAAAAACAAAAAACCCGACCAGAGGTCGGGTTTTTATTAAAAGCTATGAGCTAAATGAATTACATCATTCCTCCCATGCCGCCCATTCCACCCATGCCGCCCATATCAGGCATACCACCTGCACCGGCTTCCTGAGGCTTGTCTGCAATCATCGCTTCAGTTGTGATCATCAGACCTGCAACAGAAGACGCTGCCTGCAAAGCAGAACGTGTTACTTTAGCTGGATCCAGGATACCCATTTCCAGCATATCGCCGTAAGTATCGTTACCAGCGTTGTAACCGAAAGAACCTGTACCTTCACGTACTTTTGCAACAACAACCGAACCTTCACCGCCAGCATTGTTAACGATCTGACGCAGTGGAGCTTCCATTGCACGGCAAGCTAACTGAATACCGATTGTCTGGTCGTGGTTATCCCCTTCCATACCTTCAACAGCCTGCAGAGCACGAATCAAAGCAACACCACCGCCAGGAACCACGCCTTCTTCTACCGCTGCACGCGTTGCATTCAATGCATCTTCTACACGCGCTTTTTTCTCTTTCATTTCAACTTCAGTCGCTGCGCCAACTTTAATGACAGCAACACCGCCAGCCAATTTAGCAACACGTTCCTGCAGTTTTTCACGATCGTAATCTGAAGAAGTATCTTCGAGCTGAGCACGGATCTGGTTAACACGAGCTTCGATAGCATCAGTATTACCGGCACCATCAACCAGGATAGTGTTTTCTTTAGTCACAGTAACACGCTTAGCCTGACCCAAATGTTCCAGAGTTGCTGTTTCCAGGCTCAGTCCCACTTCTTCAGAAATAACAGTACCACCCGACAATACAGCGATATCTTCCAGCATGGCTTTACGACGATCACCAAAGCCAGGTGCTTTAACAGCAGCCACTTTAACGATACCGCGCATGTTGTTAACAACCAGAGTTGCCAACGCTTCGCCTTCAACATCTTCAGAAATGATCAACAGCGGACGGGAAGATTTAGCAACCTGCTCCAGTGTTGGAAGCAAATCACGGATGCTTGAAATCTTCTTATCAACTAAAAGAATGTATGGCTGTTCTAATTCAACCGTCATGCTTTCCTGATTGTTGATAAAGTAAGGAGACAGGTAACCACGGTCAAACTGCATACCTTCAACAACCGTCAGCTCGTTTTCCAGCCCAGAGCCTTCTTCAACGGTAATAACACCTTCTTTGCCTACTTTTTCCATTGCTTCAGCAATTAGCTGACCGACAACTTCATCAGAGTTTGCAGAGATAGTACCTACCTGAGCAATCGCTTTAGAATCTGTACACGGAACAGCCATCTTCTTAATCTCTGCAACAACAGCAGCAGAAGCTTTATCGATACCGCGTTTCAGATCCATTGGGTTCATACCCGCTGCAACTGATTTTAAGCCTTCACAAACGATTGCCTGAGCAAGAACGGTTGCCGTAGTTGTACCATCACCAGCAACATCGTTAGCCTGTGAAGCCACTTCTTTAACCATCTGTGCGCCCATGTTCTCGAACTTATCTTCCAGTTCGATCTCTTTAGCTACAGATACACCGTCTTTAGTGACAGTAGGTGCGCCGAATGCTTTATCTAAAATAACGTTGCGACCTTTAGGGCCCAATGTTGTTTTTACAGCGTTAGCCAGAATGTTGACACCTTCCAGCATGCGCTGGCGAGCATCATTACCAAAACGTACGTCTTTAGCAGCCATTGTTTCTAAATCCTGTTACTTAATGTTATTAGTAATGTTTTATCGAAAGCAGTAAAAGTGCTGGAATTAACTTTCCAGAACACCGTAAATTTCGCTTTCGTTCATGATCAGCAGCTCTTCACCATCGATCTTAACCATGTTAGAACCTGCATACTGTCCAAATAGGATCTTGTCACCTACTTTGACGGATAAAGGCTGTACTTCACCATTTTTAAGTACACGACCCTGGCCAACAGCTAAGACTTCACCTTCATTCGGTTTTTCAGCAGCAGAACCTGGTAGCAAGATACCACCGGCTGTTGTTTTTTCTTCTTCACTGCGACGAACTACTACACGATCGTGAAGCGGACGAATTTTCATCTAATTTCTCTCCTGATGGTTTAATCAAAATGCGATAAAGCTATTGATAAGTCGAAGACCGTAACCATCTGGTTACCGGTTGATATCATAAGTGGGGGCACACGGGTGCATTTCAACACCCGCTAAGAATATTTTTATGGATATTTACAGATTAATCATCACGACGAAATTCACCATCGATGATATCGCCCTGTCTGGGGGGCTTGGAAGGATCTTTGAAAGAGGAATGATGCCCAAATTTGGACTCATCAAATGTATCTGTTTGCTCAAATGTTTGTCGTTTGGACATCGAAACCACTTGAAAGCGTTTCATCAGGCCTTTGACAAACGCTTGTCGGGTAAATGGAATCAAACAACAAAAACCTATGAAATCTGTTACGAACCCCGGGGTTATTAATAACGCACCACCCACAGCCAGCACTAAGCCTTCCACCATTTCTTGCGCTGGCATCTCTCCAGCATTAAGCCGCTGCTGCGCTCGGGCAAGCGTAGACAAACCCTGATACCTGAGCATATTGATGCCGATAAAAGCCGACAACAAGACAAGACCAACCGTATACCAGGTCCCTATCGTTTGTCCGACATTGATAAGAACCGTAATCTCGATAATAGGTATCAGGATAAAAAGCAGAAAGAGAAATGGCATAGTAAAAACCTGAATTATTTTGTTAATCAAATCAGATGATTGAAAAAACTTCAAGAGTACGACCATAGTCTAAGCAGATACTTTTGTACACATCCTAATTAACTATATTCATTTAAAAACAATATAAATCAGTAGGTTAAACTATATTTATAGACAATGACCAAGTTTCCCATATAAGTATATACCCGTACAATATAAATTATTGATGGACATTTATTCAACTACACTCTATTTTTTGTTGCACTGCAATATTCCGCAGTGCACAATAAGTCATTAAGATGAAGATGAAGATTAAAGTAGCACTCATAGAACAGGGGACTCTACGATGGAATTGAAAGATAAAGTTATCGTTATTACCGGTGGCGGCCGCGGACTAGGTCGATCAATGGCTTTAGAACTAGCAGGACAGGGTGCTAAAATAGCACTGGCTGACCTGAACGCAGAAGACTTGGATGTTACTGTTGGTCTTTGCATGGAAAAAGGCGTTGAAGCTCGCGGATACATCGCTAACGTTGCTGACGAAGCAAGCGTTGAAAAGCTTTTCAATGACGTCGTAGCAGACTTCGGCACACTGCACGGATTGGTTAACAATGCAGGTATCACGCGTGATGGCCTGTTCATTAAAGTGAAAGACGGTAAAGTCGTTAAGAAAATGACTTTGGATCAGTGGAATCTGGTTATGGACGTTAACCTGACCGGTACTTTCCTCTGCGGTCGTGAAGCGGCTATTAAAATGATCGAAACAGGTTCTCAGGGATGCATTATTAACATCTCTTCTGTTTCACGTTCAGGTAACATGGGCCAGACCAACTATACTGCTACAAAAGCAGGCGCACAGGCAATGGCGGTTACATGGGCTAAAGAACTAGCGCGTTACGGCGTGCGTGCAGCGTCTATCGCTCCAGGTTACATCGGTACAGAAATGGTACTGAGCATGAAACCAGAAGCGCTGGAAAAAATTGCTGCAGGTATCCCTGCTAAGCGTCTGGGTACACCAGAAGAGATCGCAAAAACGGTTACTTTCATTTTCCAAAATGACTATATTAACGGTCGCTGCATCGAAGTAGATGGTGCTCTGCGCATCTGATGCCAGCCACCCTTGAAAAATAGCCGACTTCGTGTCGGCTTTTTTCATGGCGTTTACATCTCCCTCCAAGCCGGACACAATAGCGCGCATCGATCTCGAAGGTTTTCTCCATGTCATCTGTTGATTCACTACCCGATACCTGGCTTGGCTCGTTAAAGATTTATCTTCATCCACGCGCTATTGCTCTTTTATTTCTTGGCTTTTCCTCCGGGCTGCCTATATTACTGGTATTTGGCACGCTATCTTTCTGGTTGCGGGAGGCGGGGGTCGAGCGCAGTGTTATCACTTATTTCTCTTGGGTAGGCCTTGCTTATGGCTTTAAATGGCTCTGGGCCCCGCTGATTGACCGCCTCTCCCTCCCTTTCCTTTCCCGCTGGCTTGGCCGGCGCAGAAGCTGGCTATTCCTCTCTCAATGCTTACTCATCGCCAGCCTTAGCGGCTTAGCTTTTTCAGATCCACTGGTAAACCTCAACTATATGGCACTATTGGCCATCGCTGTGGCGTTTAGTTCTGCGACACAAGATATCGTCATTGACGCATATCGTATTGAATCAGCAGGAGAGAGACTTCAAGCGGCCATGGCGGCTACCTATATGGCAGGTTACCGTTTAGCGATGATTGTTGCCGGCGCCGGTGCCCTTGCTCTGGCCGCCTGGATCGATGTAGACCCTGCCCTCTATTCGAAACACTCATGGCAAGTTGCTTATCTTTGTATGGCTGCGCTCATGGGAACGGGCCTGATCACTACCCTGGTGATTGCCGAACCTCCGGCCGTTGAAATGGATCAGGAAACGCTTCAACAACAACAAAAAATCACTACAAAAGCTGAGCAACTGGCTCACCTGCCCTCTTGGTTATCCCGCTTTTTAGGGTGGAGTTACATCGCTGTTATTTGTCCTTTTGCAGACTTTATTCATCGTTATGGGAAACAGGCGCTTATTATTTTGGCGCTGATTGGCACTTACCGTATTTCAGATGTCATTCTTGGGATTATTGCCAACGTATTCTACGTCGATATGGGATTTACCAAACAGGAAGTAGCACAGATTATTAAGATCTATGGTGTTGTGATGACAATCATTGGCGCGGGTCTGGGTGGCATTTTAGTCAACCGCTTTGGCGTCATGAAGATTCTGTTCATCGGCGCTCTACTGGCAGCGGGCACTAACCTTTTGTTTGCCTGGTTAGCAACGTTAGGCCACGACACACTGATGCTTACCGTGGTTATCTCGTTAGATAATCTCAGCGGTGGTATAGCGACTGCTGCTTTTGTTGCCTACCTGTCAAGCCTGACTAACATTCAGTATTCAGCCACACAATATGCGCTATTTAGCTCAGTCATGCTGCTGTTTCCCAAATTTTTAGGTGGTTTCTCGGGTGGAGTGGTAGATAGTTTCGATTACACCTGGTTCTTTACCGGCACTACACTACTCGGAATTCCTGTATTAATTTTGGTATGGATGGCTGCAAGAATTACACCTATTAAAAGCAAATGATGACAACTCAATATGAATTATTTATAACATTGTTGACTTTGCTCCAGTAAAGCTAGACTATGCATTACAACGTATATACATAAGATGTACTTTTAATAGACATACAAGCGGGCTTTTCTGCTGTATTTTTCTCACATTACCTGCTTTGAGGTCCTCGTGGATGGGTACAAAAAAGAAACCAAAAAACAGCCAGCTTGTGATTCGTATCAATGAAGATGAGCGTAATGATTTTGTATCATTATGTGACGAACTGGATACGAGTGCAGCTCGAGAGTTACGCCGGTTTATACGTAGTTTTATTGCGGAGCATGGACAAGCGTCTAAAAACTAGAATTGTTTAGTCAGTAACGCATTACTCATAGAAGTTAAATGGAGAAGATCAAATGTCTAAAATAAAAGAAGCTAAAGCAAAAGTAAAAGAAGTTAAAAGCGAAATCAAAACACGCGTAGCTAAAATCGAAAAGCAGGCAAAGAAAGTCAAAAAACTGAAAAAGAAGCTTAAAAAAGCAAGTAAGTAATCTGCTTTTTCGTTGCTGTTCAAGGGGCGGCCTGATCTAATGCCGACCCCTTGTGTATTTACCGATCCAATAAATAAATCGATAAAAAAACCTATCGACTGCTAATCGCGAAAATTGTTGTATTGCAGTGGCATGTCAATATCCGAGTTTTTCAACAACGCCATCGCTTGCTGAAGGTCATCACGCTTTTTCCCGGTAACACGCACTTTTTCTCCCTGAATCTGTGTTTGTACTTTCAATTTAGCGTCTTTGATCGTTTTAATAATTTTTTTCGCTACGGGCTGATCAAGTCCCTGCTTAATCGCGAGCTCTTGACGTGCCTTCACACCCGATGTATCAGGATCTTTTTCTTCCAAACACTTGATATCAATGCCACGAGCTAACAACTTAGAACGTAATACTTCCAACATCTGTTGAAGTTGAAAATCTACTTCTGCTTCCATGTTTACATTGTCACCATTTAACTCGAATCTGGCGGCGACACCTTTAAAATCAAAACGCGTCTGAATTTCACGATTAGCCTGATCCACCGCATTGGTGACTTCATGCTTATCCAGCTCAGAAACAATATCAAATGATGGCATACTCGTTTTCCTCAGTTACTTTTAATACAGTATTAGCTAGGTTATTTTAACCAAGCACACGAGGCTTTTCACCTTATGCATCAGGCTAAAAAGCAATTCTCGTTATTATGATGTGTTCTCAATGGTTTATTACTATGCATTGGCATATTCTCGGCGCTGGCGCCATAGGCTGCACCTGGGCAGTACAGCTTTTTAAATCCAGGCATGATGTTACTTTAATTCTAAGCAGTAATGAACGCCTGCAACAATTAAGTACAAACGGCGGTGTTACTTACCAAGCCACGGATGGTGAAATCAAAACATATAAGGTTAACGCTGAATTGGCAGAAAAAAACACGCCTATCCAGAACCTAGTTATCTGCACCAAAGCTTATTCCACAATCAACGCCTTACAGTCAGTCGCAGATAGGCTCAGCAGTGACGCTAATGTGATATTGCTACAAAACGGATTAGGGCCACAGCAAGAAGCCGTTACGCTTTTCCCTGAACTATCGATCTGGGCGGCGACAACCACCGATGGCGCTTATTTACGTTCCCCTTTTCATGTTGTCAGAGCGGGTCATGGGGAAACATTGATAGGCGCCATATCCAGAAAAGCACTATCGAACAAGCCATTATCCCTGTCGCCGTCAGGAGACCTGACACTCTCTTTGATTGACGACATCGAACACAAGCTATGGTGCAAAGTTGCTATCAATGCGGCTATCAACCCCCTTACTGCATTAAACAACTGCAAAAATGGCATGCTAGTATCAGATGCAACGCTAGCAGAAAAGATGCAAGCAGTATGTCGTGAGGTAGAAACTATTGCTGCGTCCTGCGGACAGCCTTTATTTGAAAAGCCTCTGTATGACATGGCCGTGTCGATAGCCACGTTAACCGCAGAAAACTACTCCTCTATGCTGCAGGATATTCAGAAAAAAAGATCAACAGAGATCGAACAAATTACTGGCTTTTTATGTAAACAAGCCGAAAAAACCGGCACTGATGCGCCACAAAACCGACGTCTGTTACAACAGGTGCGGCAGTTATCATTAATTCGCTAATGTAAGCTTTATCTCAGTTGCCATCCCTGCTATCTCCTATCTGTTAACTTCTGGCTTCCAGAAACAAAAAAGCTCAGCGTGAACGCTGAGCTTTTTTAGTCTGAAACAGACCGTTACGCTACTTGTTGATCATCTGCAGTGCCCAGAACAGTCATATCAGGAATGTCCAGTGCATCGAAAGTACCATTATCACCTTCGTAAGCAAACTCCGTTTGTTCTTCCATGCCAAGATCCGACGAACTGAGGCTACTAGTCCGACTAGCAGTCGATGAAGACTCAAGCCTTTCTACATTACTCAGATCGATACTGTCTCCTGTATCAAAGTAACCCTCTTCAGACGCGACATTCATAGGTATATTACCCGTATCGCAGTTTTCCAGAACAATACTATCAATTCGAGCATACTCGCCACTGTCTTTCCAGCCAGAAACTTTAATCTCATCACCTTTACTCAAGTGGAGCTCGTCAATTGTCACTGAAGCAAAACCATTCTTATGATCACCAACCTGCTGATCAAGATTAATAGTCTTAACAGTTGACCCGTTAATCTTAATTTTCAACATACCGTAACCATCATTTTCGTCGATATAGTTCAACGTGAAGTCATAGTTACCACTCTCGCCATCGAAGGTAGTTTTCACATATCCGTCATTGTCACTCAGCTTAACAACGGCCTCACCTGACGCGGCACTATTCGACTCAACCTTATAGTCCTTAAGGTACATATCCTCTGCTTCGATAATGATAGGAGCACACTCTCCATCACTTTCACACGCAGACTCTTTCACCTGAACATTCAAATGTTGAATTTTAAACTCATCATTCGAGCTTTCTGTTTTAGCAGCAATAATCAGAACATTGCCTTCCAATTCATCTGCATTCAGATCAGCCAGACGCGTTGACGAAGAACCGGCATTAATCTCGGTGAAGCCCATCTGCGACAGAATATCGTCACTCAGGTTGGTATGGTTATTAAATGCATTATCCAAAGTGCCTATCCAGACACTCATGTCGCTGTCATCAACAACATAACCGAGGAAAGCACTATCAATGACGACATTCTGATCAAACTCAAACAGAACGTAATCATCCATATCGCCCCGGTTATCAACCGTATGGCTGTTACCACTGCCACTTTCATTGCGGTTAGTAACGCCCATACCACCAGAGAAAGCCCCAAGATATGACGTCGACCAGTCACCAGACTTATCAGAGCGGCTGTGAGCACTCACGTTTACAGATACACC
>NZ_FOOU01000033.1 GCF_900113275.1 Neptunomonas qingdaonensis | reverse complement strand
ACATGCTTCCCACACGCCTTTGGCGTTATATGGTCAAGCCTCACGAGCAATTAGTACTGGTTAGCTCAACGCCTCGCAGCGCTTCCACACCCAGCCTATCAACGTCTTAGTCTTAAACGGCTCTTTAGGGGAATCAAGTTCCCAGCGAGATCTCATCTTGAAGGGGGCTTCCCGCTTAGATGCTTTCAGCGGTTATCCCGTCCGAACGTAGCTACCCGGCAATGCCACTGGCGTGACAACCGGAACACCAGAGGTTCGTTCACTCCGGTCCTCTCGTACTAGGAGCAACTCTTCTCAAATCTCAAACGCCCACGGCAGATAGGGACCGAACTGTCTCACGACGTTCTAAACCCAGCTCGCGTACCACTTTAAATGGCGAACAGCCATACCCTTGGGACCGGCTTCAGCCCCAGGATGTGATGAGCCGACATCGAGGTGCCAAACTCCCCCGTCGATGTGAACTCTTGGGAGGAATCAGCCTGTTATCCCCGGAGTACCTTTTATCCGTTGAGCGATGGCCCTTCCATACAGAACCACCGGATCACTAGCACCTACTTTCGTACCTGCTCGACGTGTCTGTCTCGCAGTTAAGCACCCTTATGCGCTTGCACTCAATGCATGATTTCCGACCATGCTGAGGGTACCTTCGTGCTCCTCCGTTACTCTTTGGGAGGAGACCGCCCCAGTCAAACTACCCACCACACAATGTCCTCGATCCCGATAAGGGAACAGAGTTAGAACCTCAACAGTACCAGGCTGGTATTTCAAGATTGGCTCCACACGATCTAGCGACCATGCTTCAAAGCCTCCCAGCTATCCTACACAAGTAATGTCAAAGTCCACTGTGAAGCTATAGTAAAGGTTCACGGGGTCTTTCCGTCTAGCCGCGGGTACACAGCATCTTCACTGCGATTTCAATTTCACTGAGTCTCGGGTGGAGACAGTGTGGCCATCGTTACGCCATTCGTGCAGGTCGGAACTTACCCGACAAGGAATTTCGCTACCTTAGGACCGTTATAGTTACGGCCGCCGTTTACCGGGGCTTCGATCAAGAGCTTCGCCGAAGCTAACCCCATCAATTAACCTTCCGGCACCGGGCAGGCGTCACACCGTATACGTCCACTTTCGTGTTTGCACAGTGCTATGTTTTTAATAAACAGTCGCAGCCACCTGGTATCTTCGACTGCCAGCAGCTCAGAGCGTAAAGCCCGTCACCGCCAGCAGCGTGCCTTCTCCCGAAGTTACGGCACCATTTTGCCTAGTTCCTTCACCCGAGTTCTCTCATGCGCCTTAGTATTCTCTACCTGACCACCTGTGTCGGTTTGGGGTACGGTTCGTTATAACCTGAAGCTTAGAAGCTTTTCCTGGAAGCATGGCATCAACAACTTCAGTCCTCAAGGGACCTCGTCATCAGTTCTCAGTCTTA
>NZ_FOOU01000018.1 GCF_900113275.1 Neptunomonas qingdaonensis | reverse complement strand
GAATACAACGATGTATGGTACACCTACCTGACGAGACAACAGGATGTGTTCGCGTGTCTGAGGCATAGGACCGTCAGTCGCACCACATACCAGAATTGCGCCATCCATCTGTGCAGCACCAGTGATCATGTTTTTCACATAATCCGCGTGTCCCGGACAGTCAACGTGCGCATAGTGACGAATCTTAGATTCGTACTCTACGTGCGACGTGGAGATAGTGATACCACGCTCACGCTCTTCCGGAGCATTATCGATACCGTCAAATGCTACGGCTGTACCACCAAACACTTCCGCACATACGCGCGTCAGAGCTGCTGTCAAAGTTGTTTTGCCATGGTCAACGTGGCCAATTGTACCTACGTTAACGTGCGGCAGATTACGTTCAAAAGCTTTTTTAGCCATCGTCATTATTCCCTAACCGGCCAATCAAGACCGCAAGATCACAGATACAACAAAGGGCAGACATATTGCTATATCTACCCTTCTCGAATTTTTGGAGCTCATGGGCGGATTTGAACCGCCGACCTCACCCTTACCAAGGGTGTGCTCTACCCCTGAGCTACATGAGCAAGTCTTACTTCACATTTGCCTTTCAGGCTTGCCAGCTCTGGAGCGGGTAGTGGGAATCGAACCCACCTCTTCAGCTTGGAAGGCTGAGGTAATAGCCACTATACCATACCCGCCGGACCGAACATTTATGGTGGTGAGGGGTGGATTCGAACCACCGAAGCTCGCGCGTCAGATTTACAGTCTGATCCCTTTAGCCACTCGGGAACCTCACCTTACCATCTTCGTTGGTGCCGGCACCAAGAGTCGAACTCGGGACCTACTGATTACAAGTCAGTTGCTCTACCAGCTGAGCTATACCGGCTTAACGAAGTGGCGCATATGTTACTGATGAGGTTTTGTGCTTGCAAGCCCTTTACACACTTTTTTTTCTATTTTTAGTGTTTCATAGGTCAATTTAAGCACATCGTTGATTTTATTGATCAAATTCCGATCAACATCATCAGCCAATTGAACAGAAAAAGCTCTCTGAGTGTCTAAAACTTTGTGAAGCTGTAACTCTGAGGAAACAGACAATAAGCCTCGTTGCGCGTTTTCAGCCTCCCCGGCACTGGCATAACTTCCTATCAGATATACCGCTTCGTCATTGATGTTCGCCATGATTAACGTAATACCGTTTGCCTGGAGTCTTGACTCCAGCGTTAACCTCGCCTCCCTTTCATCAGGTACAGTCACTACCATCTGATATTTTTCTGCGGTAACTGTCTGCATTAATATGATCGGACTTAATCCCTGCTCCGCCATAAAGCCGGCAATATCATCTGCAGATTTCTGCTCTTTAATCCCTTCATACGCAATACATGCGCCCTCAACAAACCACGCCTGAATATCACGCTGCTCTGGTTGCTCTGCTATTTTTATTAAACTGTCTGGCGCTACCTCACTCACCAGACGCAGCTCAAAAGCCTGCTCCACTTCCACATCAGGACGAGCAGGCGTTTCTTGTCCTCGCATTGCGAAACCGAAAAACACAATAACATTGAGAAGTAAAAGAAAAATGAGCAACCACTTGCGCATTATGAGCAAACCCAGACCAAACCATCCATCACAAGATCTGGTTCAAAGCGACCCGCAGAAACCAGTTCGTACATCAAGGCACCATCCCCACCGGTAATAAACAAATCCACTTCCGCATCAAGATCGCGCTTTAATTCATGTGCCAATGCCTTAAAAAGATAAGCAGAACCATGCAATACAGCCTCAGCCGTACTCACACCCGGATGCGTCACCCCAGCCGTTTCATTTTTTTCAAATCTGACCTGTGCAGTATTTTGCAACAGGGACTCCCTCATCAGCCTAAGCCCGGGAATAATATACCCGCCCTGATGCCTCCCCTCATTCGTCAGATAATCCACTGTGATGGCACTGCCACAATCGACCACAACGACCGCTTTATTGACCGCCTTGTATGCAGCCACCATCGCCAGCCAACGATCCACGCCCATTTTTGAGGGATCTTGATAGCTGTTTACAACTCCCGCGCATTGCATAGTAGTTTTCGCAAATACAGGTTCCAGCTGCCATAACCGCCGACAGACTTCCACAAGCCGCTCATCCAGCTGTGCGCTCGCCACCGAACCTATGCGCACTTTGTCAACCGCCAGATCAGCCATAGACTGAAATGTCGCTGGCGCAAACTCCTTGGTCAGCACAGACCCTTTTTGCAGCACCCGCTGCGCTGACACCAAACGCCATTTCAGGAAGGTGTTGCCGATATCAATATCCAGATTCATGCTGCCGCCTCACACTGATTTCGCCGGCATGAAAATGCTCTACTACGCCACCATGCCGCACCATAAGCGCACCACGATCATCTACCCCCTGACACTCGCCGACAATCTCCTTACTGCCAAGCATCAAGCGCACCGTTTCATTTTGAAACGCATGCACCTGCTGCCACTCTTCCCTAAAGACAGCAAAGCCGTGCTCACTAAAGCGATCAAGCTCTGGCACTAAGTGATTTAACACTTCAGACATCAGTTGATTTCGTGATATATCACCATTGGTTAACCGCTGCAGGTCAGTCCACGGCTGACCAATGCCTTCTTCTGACTGCGCCGGCATAGCCACATTCACACCCACCCCAATCACCACCTGACACTCACCTGACGCATCTCCATGCATTTCCAATAAGATGCCCGCCAGTTTTTTTGAGTCAACCAACAGATCGTTCGGCCATTTCACCTGGACCCGCGACACACCCAGCGAACTCAATGCTTTCACCAAGGCCAGCCCCACAACCAGACTTAACCCTTCAAGGGCCGCCGCGCCTTGCGTAAAACGCCATACCAGTGAAAAATACAAATTTTTGGCAAACGGGCTTACCCAGGTACGACCCCGACGCCCTTTACCGGCAGCCTGATATTCCGCCAGATACAAGCGACCTGATATGATATTTTGCTGATGTATTTCACGCATCGCCATCATATTAGTCGAGTCAACAACCCGCTCCAGCGAGATCGTGGTTAAACGACTACTGGCAAGCTCTGAACACCCGGTAACAATCTGCTTTTCACATAACAGATCCAAACCTCCCGGAATACGATAGCCACGACCACGGATGCTATAAATATCAACGCCTAGCTGCTCCAGCTCTTTCATTTGTTTCCAGATAGCACTGCGACTCACGCCAAGCCGCTCCCCCAACTCCTGCCCTGAATGAAATTGTCCGTTAGATAAAATCGATAATAATCTGTCATCAATCATCTAATTCGCCCGCTGATAAACAATAAAACTATAATCGTAAGGGTTCGGACCCTCTGCTTTAAAATCATCGCGCCCCTGCTCAGCCCAGTCACTCAACAGCAGTTCAGGAAAAAAAGCATCGCCCTCAACGTCAGCGTGTACCTGAGTAACATAGAGACGCTCGACTAACGGCAACGCTTGCGCATAAATCTGCTCTCCGCCAATCACCATCGCCTCCTCAACACCGTCTATAAAAGCCTGATTTTCTGACAGCGCTACTGCTTCAGCCAGCGAATGCACCACCTTGGCCCCTTCTAACTGATAAGCAGTATCGCGCGTGATAACCACATTTAAGCGCCCCGGCAACGGCTTACCAATAGACTCATATGTTTTACGGCCCATGATCACCGGCTTACCCATAGTCACCTGTCTGAAGTACTTCAGGTCACCAGGCAAATACCAGGGAAGCTTATTCTGCCTGCCTATCACTCGGTTTTGCGCCTGAGCAACAATCATGGACAATCTCATAGCAATACACCTTAAATATAATCCTGCTGCAATCTTCACACCCCGCAGCAGTCAACAATGACAATATGTGAATTTTTAAACACAGATACTCATATTAGCTTAGGCGCTAATGTTTAATCCTGCATCCTGGTTTACGACCGGTAGCTCGCTGATATCAAATATAACGACTGTAACCCCTTCACTCCAAAGGGCCCAAATATTCACTAAACACTAGATACAATGAACACCCTTTTAAGGGCGCCTATAATAACCACTCATTTACAAGACATCCATCATACCTCTGTAACCAATAGCCCAGGCTTTCTACTTAGCAT
This sequence comes from Neptunomonas qingdaonensis, assembly GCF_900113275.1. GTDB lineage: Bacteria > Pseudomonadota > Gammaproteobacteria > Pseudomonadales > Balneatricaceae > Neptunomonas > Neptunomonas qingdaonensis. The sequence goes on along the minus strand of NZ_FOOU01000018.1, from coordinate 59,868 downwards.
GGACACCGCCGCGTCTGGCCAGTTAAAATTAACTCACACGCCTTTATTTAAGTAAGAAAAACACATGAAGCAATATCTTGACCTCTGCCAACGCATAACCAATGAAGGATCTTGGGTTAACAACGAACGTACTGGCAAGCGCTGCCTGACTGTCATCAATGCCGATCTTACTTATGATGTAGCCAAGAATGAGTTCCCGCTTATAACAACAAGAAAAAGCTTTTGGAAATCAGCAATTGCAGAGTTCATAGGCTATATACGCGGCTATGATAATGCAGCTGACTTTAGAAAGCTGGGTACTTCAACCTGGGACGCAAACGCCAATCACAATACAGAATGGCTTAGCAACCCCCACAGAAAAGGCACTGATGACTGCGGTTTTATCTACGGAAAAGTAGCAAGAAACTTTCCGAAACCTGACGGTGGCAGCATTGATCTCCTCGCTCAGATAGTCGATCACCTATCGAAAGGCATGGATAACCGTGGAGAAATCTTCACGTTTTACCATCCAGGGGCTTTTCATATGGCCTGTCTGCGCCCCTGCATGTACAGCCATCATTTTTCGTTACTCGACAACACCTTGTACCTAAATAGCACCCAACGAAGCTGCGATGTGCCACTTGGATTAAACTTCAACATGGTACAGGTCTATTTTTTCCTGGCAATAATGGCACAGATCACAGGGAACAAAGCGGGTCAGGCATACCATAAGATTGTCAATGCACACATTTATGAAGATCAACTTGATTTGATGCGTGATGTACAATTGAAGCGCGACCCTTTCCCATCCCCTCAGTTGATAATTAACCCGGATATCAAGTCACTGAAGGATTTAGAAACCTGGGTCACCTTGGACGACTTTGACGTTGAAGGCTATCAACACCATGAACCAATAAAGTATCCATTCGCTGTTTGATGCACCCACTTAGCGGTCATTGGGCGCAACAATTTTATATTTTTGCATCCGTCGATAAATAGTGGGCCGCGAAACACCTAACTGTTTTGCTGTAGCCGATATATTCCAATGTGTGTGACGCAAAATATCCATCAGCATCTGCTTTTTATCATCTCCGGCATTCGACACCCTATCCACTATCAGCGGATTAACGGCTGAGGCTGACAACGCAGCCAGGCCCGTCACCTTTCCTGAGTGAATAAAGCACTCCTCCGGCAAGTTATACACAGTAATTTCAGCTCCGTCACAAGTCGCTTCAGCAAAAGCCAGCGCATTCGACAGCTGTCGAATATTACCCGGCCATGAATACGCTAAAAGCGCACTCATGGCATCTGCACGTAACCGAACCATGCGCCCGGAATCCACCAGAGTAATACGTTTTAACAGCGTTTGAATAACATATTGTTTATCCGCCCGCTCTCTCAGTGCCGGTAATTTCAAGGTCGCACCGTTAAGCCGATAATAGAGGTCCGCCCTAAAGCATCCCGTTTCAATTAACTTATGAATATCACAGTGAGTTGCGGCAATCACACGCACATTGACGGGAATAGGCTGCCCTCCTCCAAGAGGCTGCACTTGGTTTTCTGCCAAAACCCTCAACAACCGAGTTTGCAAATGTAACGGCATGTCACCGATCTCATCTAAAAAAAGCGTCCCACCGTCCGCTTGCTGTATCAAACCTTTTGCGCCTTTTGCCCGCCCTCCGGTAAACGTGCCGGGCAGGTAACCAAAAAGCTCACTTTCAATCAGGGATTCAGGAATAGAAGCGCAATTCACGGCAACAAACGGCATACCAGCCCGCACGCTACTCATGTGTATCGCTTGGGACAGCACCTCCTTACCCGTCCCTGTTTCGCCAAGTATCAACAAGCTCACATCACGATTACGCAGACGCTTAGCCAAAGAAAGGTTACGCCGCATGGCCGGATCATCTGCAGATAACTGATCCAATAACTCAACCGACTCTTCTTGTGCATTATCAATGAAGCTTTGCCTTGGTACTGAGACAGCGGGTTCGATAAGGGTGCCAAAAAGAGTACGCGCAGTGCCTGACACTCGAAAGGCACGCACACCATCGTTACTTTCGATGGCAATAGAAAGAATGTCTCTCCACTCACACTCGAGCAACTGAGGCAAAGAAACAGAAAGCAGAGAGGCTCCGGGAATGACAACTTCACTCAGCATAGCGCGAGCGGCCGAATTAGCCGCTAACACATCACCGTTTTCATCTAATGCAAATAATAGCTGGCCGTTTACCTGAACCAGCTCACGCGAATAATCGCATTTAAAAACAACCTTTTTCCGGTAGCGCCTCAGGAAGTATGCATCTTCAATCAGGCGGGCATACAACTGGGTGAGATGTAACGCAAAATTCTGGCTTTCTGGGGTACGGGATGAATCCAGCGCTGAAATATCAAGTACTGCCAATAGCTGCCCTGACGGATCTTTAATCGGCGCTGCAGTGCAAGTCAGACTTATATGAGAACTATCAAAATGATCGACTCGATGGCATGTCAGCGCTTTTTGTTCCTGAATACAAGTACCCACGGCACAGGTACCCGCATATTGCTCACTCCAATCGGCACCCAGGTAAAGTCCTGCTTTATGTAAACGCTCATCATGACGCTTATCACCCAAAAATTGAACGGTAATACCGCGATAGTCACTCAACAGCAAGACATAACCTAAGCTGGCAACCTGCGTATACAGTTGCTCTACACCTGCACGTGCAACATTTAAAAACTCATCAACCGAATCCTGATGCTCACGTAAAGTTTGCTGTGTCACGATACGGGCGGGTCTTGGCTGGCTAGGGTCTAAGCCATATTCATTTAAACAACGTTGCCATGAACGACCTATCAGCTCATGGGTAGGCGAGTATCGCTTGATGGCTAACGACTGATCGCCAAAGTTCAGAATCGTATCGATATGTCTGCGCTGTGCACTTGCGCTATTCATGACAACCCCTTGCTGCGTGACTTTTATTGTTATTTCACGTTCTTTTGAGTGTACCCGCGAAAACCTGAGTTTTCCATAGTGCTTAATATAGCGATCAGATGACCATGACATTTGGTTTTATCTACATGCGTTACAGGTGTAATGCAACGAGAACGACAGCGTTACACAAGGTTTACAGTCACATTACAAGTGTCACACCGCAGCCAAAAAAAAACATATAACCAATAAAACAAGATAAACATAAAAATCAATTAGTTAAACACCATCTTTCCCAAAAAAAACACTCTTGGCATGCTTGCTGCTCTACTCCCTGTAATCAACCTGATCACATTGATGAGAATGTTGGTATTAACGCAGTTACAAAAACAAAAATCTGCATTGGAGACCTCTATGACAACCCATACATTAACAGCCACCCATGAGCCAACCGTTAAAGCTTCATCCTGGATCGAACAGCTGGGCGCGACATTAAGCTCAGATAATCCCGGCAATGCAGCAAACCTTTTTGAAGAGCAAGGCTTCTGGCGAGATTTGATCGCATTCACATGGAATATCAAAACTCTCGAAGGCCGCAGTGCAATCAAAAATATGATTGATGCAACAATGGGTAATGCCCGCCCACATAACTGGAAACTTGAGCAAGACGCCACAGAGAATGACGATGGTGTCATAGAAGCCTGGGTTACCTTTGAAACAGCAGTAGCAAGAGGACGCGGCCACGTTCGCCTGCGCGAAGGCAAAGCATGGACTTTTCTTACAACCATGCTCGAACTAAAAGATTACCCTGAAAAACGGAACAAGCTTCGCCCTAAAGGTGCGGAGCACGGTGCTAATAAAAACCGTAAAACATGGCTGGAAAAGCGTCAGCAAGAAGAAGCCGAACTCGGCAATAGCGTGCAGCCCTATTGTCTGATTATCGGCGGTGGTCAGGGAGGAATAGGTTTGGGTGCTCGTTTACGTCAGTTAGACGTCCCGACGATCATCATTGACGCATTACCAAAACCTGGAGATACCTGGCGCAATCGCTACAAGTCGCTGTCGTTACATGACCCTATCTGGTATGACCACATGCCCTACATTCCCTTCCCGGAAAACTGGCCTGTATTCACACCTAAAGACAAAGTCGGCGACTGGTTAGAAATGTACACCAAAGTGATGGAGCTCAACTATTGGGGTTCAACTCAATGTACTCATGCTCAATATGATGACGAAAAACAAGAATGGACCGTCCAGGTTAACCGCAATGGCGAACAACTGACGCTTAAACCTAAGCAACTGGTTATCGCAACCGGTATGTCAGGCATCCCCAATATTCCCGACATTCCGGGTATGGATACATTTAAAGGTGAACAGCATCACTCCAGCAAACACCCCGGCGGCGAAGCCTACAAGAATAAAAAGTGTGTTGTTTTAGGAGGCAATAATTCTGCTCATGACATTTGCTGCGCACTCTGGGAAAACGACGCCGATGTCACTATGATTCAGCGCTCATCTACCCACATCATCAAATCTGATACGTTAATGGAGCTCGTTTTAGGCGGCCTATACTCAGAAGAAGCTGTAGAAAATGGCATGACGACCTATAACGCCGATTTAACGTTTGCTTCTGTGCCTTTCCAAATCATGCCACAATTTCATATTCCTGCTTATCAACAGGTTGCAGAACACGACGCAGAGTTTTATCAACGATTACGCGATGCTGGATTCTTACTCGATTTTGGTGAAGACGGCTCAGGACTTTTCATGAAGTACTTACGTCGTGGTTCTGGATACTATATTGATGTTGGCGCGTCAGACTTAGTCGCTGAAGGGGAAATCAAACTCAAAGCGGGCGTGTCTATTAAACACATTAATCCTCATTCCGTTACCCTGACCGATGGTTCTGAGCTACCAGCCGATCTCATTGTGTACGCCACCGGATATGGCTCAATGAATGGCTGGGCAGCCAAAATTATCTCCCAAGAGGTCGCCGATAAAGTCGGCAAATGCTGGGGAATGGGATCTGACACCACAAAAGATCCTGGACCGTGGGAAGGAGAGTTGAGAAACATGTGGAAACCGACACACCAGGATGCCTTATGGTTTCACGGTGGAAACCTGCATCAATCACGTCACTACTCACAATATTTATCGCTGCAAATCAAGGCGCGTATGGAAAAGATAGCAACACCCGTATATGGTATGGAACCGGTTCATCACCTGTCCTGAATCCGAGCCAAAGACCACCTAAGGTGGTCTTTGGTGGTCCTTCCAGTCGTTTTTTGACTAATAGCCGATAACCTAACAACCCGTTTAGGTCACATTTCAGATCAGGACGTTGACGTTTCTATCTGAAGCAGCAGTGTGATTAACGAACTTTTGTTGTTTTATAAGCCCATAACAACATCAATACACCGACGACAACCATAGGCAAGGATAATAGCTGTCCCTTTGTCAGCCAACCAAATGCGATATAGCCGATATGCGCATCCGGCTCACGAAAGAACTCTACAAAGGAACGGAATACGCCGTACATAATCAAAAACAATGCTGATACAGCCATTCGGGGACGCGGTTTAGACGAAAACCACCATAGAACCACAAACATCACTACGCCTTCCAAAAAGGCCTCATAGAGCTGCGAAGGGTGACGAGCAACGCCATCAGCCGTCCGCGGAAAAACCACCGCCCAAGGCACATCAGCGGCGCGCCCCCATAACTCTCCTCCGATAAAATTCCCAATGCGCCCGGCCCCCAGACCAATCGGCACTAATGGCGCGACAAAGTCACCCATCTGCATAAAGCTTTTAGCGTGTTTTTTGCCAAACAACCAGATCATCACCAACACACCCAGCAAGCCACCATGAAAAGACATTCCGCCTTCCCACACAGCAAATAACCAGAGCGGATCTGCTAAAAACTGATCAAAATTATAGAAAAGCACATAGCCCATGCGGCCGCCCAACACCACCCCCATGGCTCCCCAGAAAATCAAATCGGAAACCTGCTCCTCTGTCCATCCGGATCCGGCTTGTCTGGCTCTATAGCCCCCCAGCCAAAATGCAGCGCCAAAACCAACTAAATACATCAGACCATACCAATGAACCTGAATAAAACCCAGATCCAGCGCAATCGGATCAATATCATGAACCCACATAGACTTCCTTAGAATAAATTAGCTAACAAAAATCGCGCTGCCACCAACGTCAGGAAGCCTGCAAAAATCTTTCTCAGTAGATCACCAGATAGACTATGTGCCCATTTCACGCCTATTTTTGCACACAGCGAACTACTGACGACTATCCCAATAAAGGCGGGAAGATAAATATAACCCAGACTCCACTCGGCCAACCCGGCTTCACCCCAGCCCGTATAAATATTGGTTAACGCCCCCATACAGGCAATCGGCAACCCACATGCAGCCGACGTGGCGACAGCTTCCTGCATGCTAACCTGCTTCCAGGTCAGATAAGGTACGGTCAATGTGCCACCGCCGATTCCAAAGATCGCCGACGCCCAACCAATCACACTCCCGGCCCCTGCTAAGCCTTTATCTGACGGCGCCTCTTGCCCGGCTTTGGGCTTCAAACCGAAAGCCATCTGAATAGCAACCACCAGAGCAAAAATACCGATAGCGATCTGCAGATGCTCGCCTTTCATCATATCTGCTGTAAAAACACCCAAAAACGCCCCGACAACAATGCCGATAGCCAAAGGCCTGAGCATCTTCCAGCGTACGGCACCCCGCTTGTTATGGGCCCGCACTGAACTGATTGACGTGACAACAATCGTTGCCAACGAGGTCGCTACGGCCGCATGTGTCAGCACTTCTGCGGACATTCCCTGCAAACCGAAACTAAAAATAAGCACCGGCACAATCAATAAACCACCACCAATACCAAATAAGCCCGCCACAATGCCCGCCGCAGCGCCAAGTACCAGATATAGCAAGAGAGTCAGCAACATCGGTTCTAATCCGTCTGTATTTCATGATAATGTGCTAGTTTATCGAATTCGTTCTATCTAAGCACCCGAAATACAAGAGAAAGAGATAGCTGTGTGCCTGATCACCTTTGCTTACAACCAACATCCTGAATACCCGTTCATCATGGTCGCTAACCGTGACGAATTTTATGCCCGCCCGACACTGAATATGGACTACTGGAAAGACCATAACGATATACTTGCCGGTATCGATCTTGAACAGCACGGCACCTGGCTAGGTATTAATAAAGCAGGAAAATTCACCGCTGTTACTAATTTCAGAGAAGGCGGCAACAAAGATACGGGGCTAAAATCGAGAGGTCACCTGACACGCCATTTTTTAACCCAAGAGATCAGCGCAGAAGCTTATTTGGAGGAATTACAAACGAGTGGCTCACAGTTTGGTGGGTACAACTTATTACTTGGAGACGACAGCGGCTTATATTACGGCTCCAACAAAGGAGCAGAGTCACGCCGTCTCCAACCCGGCGTTTATGCGTTAAGCAACGCTCATCTGGATACCCGCTGGCCCAAAGTGTTACAGGCAAAACAGCATTTACAGGCACTGCTGCGCAGCGGTCTCAGTATTGACACGCTTGCCAGAGTATTAAGTTCGACGCAAGCTGCAGAAGATAGAGACCTGCCTGATACCGGCATCAGCTACGAACGGGAGAAGCAACTCTCTTCCTGCTTTATCAACATCGAGGGCTATGGCACACGCGCTACCACTGTTTTATTACAGGACACAGAAGGTGTTATTCAGTTGGTGGAGTTCAGGTTTGACCAATCAGGCAAAAGTGGGCAGCAGCATTTCACACTCACAACGCCCTTAATAGGGTAAGCAAGCTGAGCCGTAGTTTAGAACCTTAATTTAGAAATGTAGTTTAGAGCCTTAATTTATAACTATCGTTCAGGCCGTGACTGCAAAACTGGTTACTCCGGTACGACCGGAGCACCCAGTTGGCCCAACCCCATAGAATCCATAGTTTCTATCATTAAAGCCTGAATTTTATCCGCATCATCCATGCGCATCACTTTATCCAGCAGTACTTTTGCCTGAACCATCGAGACGCGTCGGATAGTAGACTTCACTCTGGGTAAGTTTGTTGCATTCATTGAAAGCGCATCGTAGCCCATCGCCATCAATAACAAAGCGCCACCTGGCTCCGCCGCCATTTCGCCACAAATCGACACCGGCAGCTTTTCTTTACGCGCCTCACGTGCGATCAAGTCCAACACTTTCAGTACGGCCGGATGATAGGGCACGTACAGACCGGCGACTCGTGGGTTATTCCTATCCACCGCCAGCAGATACTGGGTCAAATCATTAGACCCAACTGATATAAAATCAACGCGTTTGGCAAAGCGTCGTAACTGATAAACAGCCGCGGGCACCTCAATCATAACGCCGACTAAAGGCCGCTCGACGACATAGCCCTCTTCCTGCAATTCATGCAACGCACGATCCAGCAGGTTATTGGCTTCATCAACTTCATTAACACTCGTCACCATCGGCAGCATAATACGCAGATTACCCAAGCCTTCATTAGCCCGCAGCATCGCTCTGAGCTGAACCATGAAAATCTCAGGATGATCCAGTGTTACCCGAATCCCGCGCCAGCCAAGAAATGGGTTTTCTTCTTTTATCGGAAAATAAGGAAGCGACTTATCTCCGCCGATATCCAGCGTGCGCATCGTCACAGGCAAGGGAGCAAACGCCTCCAACTGGCGACGATAAATCTGCATCTGCTCATGCTCACTGGGGAAAAATTCACGCACCATAAAAGGAATTTCGGTACGGTACAGGCCAATCCCCTCTGCTCCCCGCTCCAAAGAACGGGTCACATCTGCAAGCAATCCGGTATTAACCCAAAGCGGTATCCGGCTGCCATCAACCGTTTTAGCAGGCAGGTCTCGTAGAGTCGCCAGTTCAGCTGCCACCTCCTCCTGCTCGCGTAATATCTCCCGATACGCGGCTAACAAGTCATCTGAAGGGTCAATATACAAACGCCCGGAATAACCATCCAGAATCACTTCGCGTCCGTCCAACTGACGATAAGGGAGATCAAGCATACCCATAACCGTTGGAATGCCCATCGAGCGTGCCAGAATAGCCGCATGTGAGTTTCCTGAACCCTTCACCGATACCAGACCGGCAAGCTTTTCCGCTGAAACTTCGCCTAAAATAGCCGGTGAAAGCTCATCGGCAACCAGAATCCCGTTTTCTGGCAGCTCAATACTCTGCGCACCACTATCCTCCTGCAGATAAGCAAGCACACGCCGCCCTAAGTCCCGGATATCCGTTGCCCTTTCCCTCAGGTAGGCATCATTCATCATGGCAAACTGCTGTGCATTCGTTGTAATAACCCAGCTCAATGCACCTTGAGCCCAGTTTCCGAGCTTGATCCGTTCTACAACTTCACCGGCCAACGCATTATCATCCAGCATTTTCAGATAGACATCGAACAATGCCTGCTCATCATGACGTAAACGTTTAGCAAGCTTTGCACTGACTTTGCGTATATCAGCCCGCACCCGCTCCAGCGCTGTTTCAAAGTTAGCAATTTCCAGCGCTATATCGTCAGCCACTTTATCAGGCACGGCATCAATATCCGAGAGCGGTGCTACCACCACCACTCTGCCAATGGCAACACCAGGGGCTCCGGGAATACCTTCAAAGCGATGATCTATCCGCTTCTTACTTTGCCAGGCAATTTTATTGATGGTGCCGGTCGCTTGCGCATGCGCAATGACACCGGCCAGTTGTGCGGAGATCGTGACCATAAAGGCCTCTTCACTTTCATCGTATCGCCGACACTCCTGCTGCTGCACAACGAGCACACCCAGCACTTGCTTTTGATGCATAATGGGCACACCCAAAAACGCATGAAAACGCTCTTCACCTGTCTCTTTCAAAAAACAAAATGCCGGGTGCACTTCTGCATCTTCAAGATTGATCGGCTCAGCACGCTGAGCAACCAGACCCACAATACCCTCGGAAGAGGAGAGGGATACCCGTCCAATCGATTTACGATTGAGGCCCTGCGATGCACGCAAAACGAAACGTTGCGTGGGTGTATCAAACAAAAAGACGGAGCAGACATCCGTCGTCATGCCTCGCTGAATTCCGCGCACGATAAGACCCAGCACAGCATCCACATCAGGCGCTCTGCTAACCTCTTGAACAATCTTACGCAGTAATTCCAGCATATCTCTTTTCCTTAATGAGCTTAACGTTGTCGTTGCATTACAACTCGTGACAGCTTGGGCGATAACTCCTTCATCGCTTTTCTATATACCTCTCGTTTAAAAGAAATAACCTGACCCAAGGGATACCAATAACTGACCCACTGCCATCCGTCAAATTCCGGAGAGTCGGTACGATCAATCACTACAGCATCATCATGGCTCAGCATTCTGAGCAAAAACCACTTCTGCTTCTGACCCACACAAATGGGGTGCGAGTGCCTGCGGATCATGCGCCTGGGTAATCGATAGCGAAGCCAGCCACGGGTAACCGCGACCACTTCTACATCATTCGCGCCGAGGCCTATCTCCTCTCTTAATTCACGGTACATGGCCTGTTCAGGCGTTTCATCAGGGTTAATCCCCCCTTGTGGAAACTGCCAGGCATCCTGTCCGATACGACGCGCCCAAAGCACCTGACCCAGTGGGTTTGCCAGAATGATACCTACATTCGGTCTAAACCCGTCTGAATCAATCACTTTTTAAAATCCTATCAATACTTTTTACCCTATTGTTCCATACTTCCTGCAATCCGCAAATAGCTTGTCGGGCAGAACAGAAAAGCAGAAAATTTGAAAGCAGACAGATATCACTCTATGCTTGCCGCCATAATGATAGGGAGAACGATATATGAGTCTGGCAATCTTTGATCTTGATAACACATTACTGAATGGCGACAGTGATCACGCGTGGGGAGAGTTTCTATGCGAACAGGGCATTGTAGACGCAACAGAATATAGCCAGAAAAACGACTATTTTTTTGTGCAATATCAGCAAGGCACATTGGATATCCACGAGTTTCTGGAATTTGCCCTTCGCCCTTTAGCAGAACTATCCGTAGACCGGCTCTCGGAATTACATGCGCAATTCATGCACGTTAAGGTTGAACCTATGATCTTAACTAAATCACTGGCACTGCTTCAGAAACACCGGGATCAGGGTGACTTCTTGTTGATCATTACTGCAACCAACCATTTCGTCACAGGTCCTATCGCGGCCAGGTTAGGTGTCGATGCCATTCTCGCTACCGACCCCGAGATCATTAATGGCCGCTATACCGGTAAAGTGGCCGGTACGCCCTGCTTCCAATCAGGCAAGGTAACACGCTTACATCACTGGCTTAAAGAAACCAATCACAGCTTACAGGGCAGCTCTTTTTACAGCGATTCCTGCAATGACTTGCCCTTACTTGAACTGGTCGACAATCCTGTGGCCGTCGATGCCGATGACACTCTGACACTCACCGCCAAGCAGAAAGGCTGGCCGATTATTAGCCTACGCTAACAAAACTATTCTCTCAGCCAGTGCAAACTATTTAACACAAGCTCAAACTATTTAACAAAGGCTCAAAATATCAGGTCACCCGACACGATTGTAATGACTGGCTGAGTGATTTCATTACCTGCGCTCGCGTGACCAACCCGACAACGTGGTTGTCTTCAACTACCGGGAAAATTTTCGGCTTACCTTTTCCCAGACTCTGGGCAAATTCTAATACTGACAGGTGAGGTGATACCCAGAGCGGGTTCTCCCGCATAATATCCTTAACCAGCGTATGAGAATCACAATGGTAACTGTCACTAACCAGCACTTTAATGCAGTCCTGCTCTGACAAAAAACCAATTAAGTGTTTTTCTGCATCAACCACTGGCAAGCCAATATAACCACTATTAAGGATCATATCGACGGCAACGGAAAGCCCCTGCTCACAAAAGAGTAGCGGCGGGTTGTTCAGCATTACATCTTCAATTTTTAACATGACGGCGTCCTCTGGAGGAGAAGAGTCACCAGTATTACCCGAGACACGCCAGGATACCTAATAAGATCTTTCTATTTGAGTGATAGTAAAATGATAGTACAGCGAAATAAGTGTGCCGTGATATGAGCGTGCAGCAAAGTCCGGAAAACTCACTTGTGAGATAGCAGAACAGTAAACTCATCTGCGGGTACTGGCTTGCCAAAGAGATACCCCTGCAGGTATTCACAGGCATTTTCTTGCATAAACGTCGCCTGGACCTCGGTTTCAACCCCCTCAGCAACAACCTGCAGATGTAAACGATGTGCCATATTAATAATGCTCAATGTGATGTCTTTACTATCACTGCTGGTACCTAAATCTTTAACGAATGTACGGTCTATCTTCAGATAATCAACCGGAAACATGTTCAAGTAATTGAGTGAGGAGTAACCGGTACCAAAATCATCCACGGCAATCCCCACTCCAATCATTTTAATCTGCTCCAGTATACTAATAGTTAACTCAACATCCGTCATCAACGATGTCTCTGTCACCTCAATTTCCAGGGACTGTGCATTCAACCCTGTTTCATCAAGTGTCTTAGAGAGCACAGCAGAGAAGTCACTTTCGGTCAGCTGAACGGCAGACACATTCACCGCGATCTGAAAGAAGGGGTATCCCGCATCATGCCAGATTTGAGCTTGTTGACAGGCCTGACGCAGCACCCATGCCCCAATTTCAACGATGATGCCTTGCTTTTCTGCCAGCGGAATAAATTCCGTCGGCGCTATCATACCCCGCACAGGATGATGCCAACGCAACAAGGCTTCTGCTCCAATGATGGTTCGATCTGTCGCAGATACTTTCGGCTGGTAGTAAACTTCAAACTCTGCATTCACCAGTGCATTGCGCAGGTCGCTTTCCAACTCTGAGCGCTGCACCTGATCCTGTTTCATTTGCTGGGAGAAAAATAATAAACCACGCTTTCGATCAGCTTTAGCCCGATGCATCGCCGTAAATGCATGATTAATAAGCGTATCACTGGTTAATCCATCTGCAGGAAACACACTAACACCAATACTAGGCGGCAGATAATAATCTTTATTACCCCACTCGAAAGGTTGCTGCAGCACCTGTAACAGCCGCCCGCCAACATGTTGAATTCTTAACTCATGGGCGGCGTCTTGTACGACCGCAAACTCACCATTAATTTTTGCAACAACCGCGCCATCTCCCAGCACATGCTGTATTCGCTGGGCAACCTTATCCAATAACTCATCGCCTGCCTTAAAGCCCAATTGATCATTGATCGCACGCAACGACCCCGTATTGATAATATAAACACTCACCAGACAACCGGTCAGCTTTGCATTAATCATGCTTTGATTGAGGGTCTTTTCAAGGATAGTACGATTTGGCAAGGAAGAGATTGGATCATGCCCCCCCTGATGGAGCAAGGTTCGATTTAAATGAAGCAACTCACCCTGAACAATCGTTTGTGAGCGCCATCCCCATGCAAAATAAGTCACCACCGCACCCAGCAAGGCAGTAAAGGGCGGCATCCACAGGCGAAGAAACTGTAAGCTGATAAAGGTTATGACAAGCGTCAGCACTATACTGGCAAAAAACAACACCGGCGCCCGCGAAAGTCCAAAGAAATACAAGCTGAAAGCAAACAGTATTGTCACCGACAGGGTATAGATGACCTGAACAGCAACAGATGCATACTCCAGCGAGCGCTGCTGTATCAGAGACTCAAGCAGGTGCGCATTCACTTCCACACCCGGCATGCGCCGATGCTCACCGGATACCGGAGTAGATAACTGGTCACCGAGCCCCGCCGCCGTCGCGCCCACCAGCAATATTTTGTTCTTGATAATAGAATCTACCCGCCCATGCAACACATCTTCAAATGATACTTGGCTAATGGCATCAGGCTTCGACTGAAACGGGATATATAACGGCTGCTCCCTCACCCACCCTGCACCCAACGCCGATAGCTTTTTGGCCTCGGGCTGTTTTTGAAAAGCAGTCAGATAAACCGCATAAGAAAAAGCGGGCCAATGCGCACTTCCAAGACCCGCATACAGATAAACAGCGCGGCAAATACCATCAATTTCCAGTTCATAATCAACATGACCCAGCCTGTCAGCGGCGGCGGCTAATATAGGAATAGGTAAGGATTCAGATGTTATCTCACCCTGAGTATTCACCTCTGGCGCCACCGCCAAAACCACGCTGCCCACTTTCCTGATTTCATCGGCAAACGCCTGGTCTACCTGATCCGTTTCATGCTCAGGGAAAAGTATATCAAAGCCGACCGCTTTTACGCCCAATGCGTGCACCTGTTGCAAAAAACGCGTGTGCACCTCTCTTGACCAGGGCCAACGCCCGAGCTGCTGCAAACTATTATCGTCAACAGCCACAATGACTACTTGTTCAGAAGCGTCATGTACTAACAACGTATGCATGGAATCGTAAATAATCCAATTCCAACGGGCAATATAGGTATTATTTAAGAGTAATAAAGGCACCAGCAAACAGACCATACACAAGAGTGCATTGATCGTAATGCCCCGCACCTTGAAGCTGTCCATCAGAAAAACAATATTCCCAAAATGCCTATTCCTATTATGTGTAGCCAGCGATTATTCTGCGCTGGGTAAATCTGCTGAGTCGCGCTCCACGGGCCTGCAAAGCCATCAGACTCAATCGTTCGCACCCGAAAATATTGCACATCGTTCGATTTATCGAAAGAAAACTCTGATGGCCCCACTATGCGATCAAGCAACAGCGGATTAAACCGAGCGAACTCAGACACCTGTACCTGATACTGTTGCCCTGATTCACCCGCTAACAACACAGTTATTTGTTTTTCCTCAGACGATACTGATAATTCCGGTGCCTGGGGTACGGGAGCTTTCTTCAATTGAAGCACTGTACTAAAAGGCCCCTGCTCTTGCGAAGCAGAGATACTGGCAACCCGCCAATAATATGTACCAATATCAACAATCTCTTCTGCTGAATAAGATACTTGCGAACCAGTATTTTTATCTATTAATAACGTCCCGGAAAAATCCTCCGCGCCTGATACCTGAAGGCGATAGGCATCAGCTTCCATCGATTTAGTCCAGCGAAGCACGGGTACCTTACTCCGGAACACTTCTTCATTAGCCGGCTCCATCAAAAAAGGAGGGCTGGGATGAAGATCAAGTACAAGTTTAGCGACGCTAGAGAGTCCTTCAATGCCCAGCGGGTCGATACCCCGAACACGCACATAATAAGTCCCATCCACTACATCAGGTAAAATCGACTGTCGATTTTCGGTCACCCGGCTCCACAGCAATTGATCAAAAGCAGCATTTTCAGACAATTCAATTCTGTAGGACTTTGCCTTTAGGTTATGTTTCCAACGAAGTGACCAGCCCACCTCCCGGACAACAGCAGGAATATCTTCTAACACCGGAGCTGGCAGCAGTTTTACGGGTGCTATGGGTGCTTTACGAGGTTCAACTCGCGTACCGTAACCGGCGGGTATGGCACGTGAGGTTGACTGCCCTTTTACCGCGACTTTACCCTTGAGCACTTCCACTCTGGATATCTGGTCGGAATCAACCACACTGGTTCTGAACTCTGTTCCTCTGACGGCAGTGATAGCTGAAGGCGTTTGAATTTCGAACCTCGATCCGGCACCTTTCGCAGGTATAGCATGCGTATCTACCCTCCCCTTCTCTAAACGAAAGCGCGTATCCACCATCCCTGAATCACTATATTGACTCAAATGATTAAATTGTACCCGGCTACTTTCATGCACAGTGGCGACACTACCATCTGCGAACTTCACGGACAGTGTACTGGCGAGCTCTACATCTAACTGATCGCCTAAACGAATATGGTCACCTATCTTAACTTTATGCACACTTTTATCGGCTCGCGTTAACAACGCCTCGCCATGCAAAGCCACAACCTCAGCATCAACAGCTGTTTGTTTTACCCATGCCAACGGCACACGAATACGTGTTCCCGGCTGCAGTTTTTGAGGGTTTTCAATCGAATTGATTTTCTGAAGATCTTTCCAGTGCTCGCTGTTCTTCAGGTTTTTAATACTAAAATCCCAGAGAGTGTCTCCGGGATGTACCACATACACCCAATCCGCAGCGAGCACCGGCACCGAAAAAGCAAACATAAGCCAAATGACTGCCCGCTGAAGTAGATTATGCATTTTAAAGTCCTTTTCTTATTATTTGGTACCGAGCATAGTAGATAGTAACCGAGTCGAGCCGCAACACAATGCTTAATAGAATATAGACAGTCTTGTTTAACTATAGCCAAGTTTTCGCTATAAATGTTGCACTTATTATTTAAAATCCTGCTTTACTAGTTTAAAACGTACACAATCCTTTTCAGGATTACGGACTAGGATTCGGATTATTTTCATGGATAGCCTCAATCGCAAGAAGCACTTCATCACAAAGCATAAGATCTTCAGAAGCAATATTCACCTGCAGTTGAAACAGCGTTGTCGCGCCAATAATCGTAGCACCTACAAATGCACGGCTGTTGACATAAGCCAACGCCATCTGAGCAGGATCCAGAGCATACTCTCTGGCCAGATCCACATATGCTTGCGTTGCCCTGATACCATTAGGCGTAATGTAGCGGGCATAACTTGGGAACAGCGTTAAGCGTGCTCCGGGAGGGCGTTGATCATTCAGGTACTTACCGGACAACACACCAAAACCCAACGGCGAATATGCCAACAGGTCCAGCCGTTCTCGCTGCAACACTTCTGTTAAACCGATTTCATCGCTGCGATTCAGTAAACTATATGGGTTCTGTACACTGATGACACGCGGTAGCTGATACATTTCAGCATATTTAAGAAAGGTCATGACGCCCCAAGGCGATTCATTGGACAACCCGATATGACGAATTTTCCCTTCGTCCACCAGCTCCTTCAGTACTTGCAGGGTTTCCAGAATGGGTGTGCCATCTTTGGATGCATCGTGCTGATAACCTAACTGCCCAAAAAAATTAGTTTTCCGGTCAGGCCAGTGTAACTGATAAAGATCGATATAATCGGTCTGCAAACGCTGCAAACTTGCTTCAACGGCGGTGCGGATATTATGACGATCAAAACAGATATCCGGACGCAGGTACTTCACCATCTCAGCCGGCCCGGATACCTTCGTCGCGATAACCATCTGATGACGATTATTTCGCTGTTTCATCCAATGGCCAACAAATTCCTCTGTCCGGCCTTGCGTGTCAGCCGACGTTGGCACTGGATATATTTCAGCCAGATCAAGAAAATTCACACCCTGAGAAAGCGCATAATCAAGCTGCTGATGCGCCTCTGACTCGCTGTTCTGATTCCCGAAGGTCATGCTGCCCAGACAGATCCGGCTAACCTTAAGATCACTATTTCCCAGTGTGCGATAATGCATTTCCTGTTCCTCTATATTTACCCGCTAAGTAGGCTAGCTGCTAGGCAACACCCTGACACAGAATGATTTCAGATAATCAGTTTCAGGTATAGCCGGATGCACAGGGTGATCCGCCCCTTGATGCCCCTGATCAAAAATTTGCGCCGTACGATCCAGCTCACGTGCATTGGCACGAATAATATCGATCAGTCTCGCACGCTCCAGATGCATGGAACATGAAGCACTCACTAACACACCATTACGGTCAAGCAAACGCATCGCCAGATTATTGATACGCGCGTAAGCACGCTCGCCATTTTTGATATCTTTACGACGCTGAATAAACGCCGGAGGGTCGACAATCACCACATCAAATTTTTCCTGCTCTTGAATCAACTCCTTACACGCATCAAAAGCATCTCCCTGAAGCGCGACAAAGCGATCTTCCGCATTATTCAGGCGGGCATTTTCTAATGCGACATCCAACGCCGTTTCTGAAGCATCTACACACATCACTTCTGTCGCTCCTGCGGCTAATGCTTGTACACCCCAACCGCCGACATAACTGAACAGATCCAGGACACGCTTACCTTTAACATGCTTTTGCATCGCTGCACGGTTGTTACGATGATCATAAAACCAGCCGGTTTTTTGCCCCGTTAAAACAGGAGCCAACAGCGGCACACCGTTTTCCTCAAACGGGCACAACTCAGGCACTTCACCCTGCGCCACTTCGATATAACTCTCTAAACCTTCGGTAGTGCGCATTTTACCATCGCAACGCAGCACGATAGCCTGCGGCGTGAATATTTTATTCAGCGCTGACATAATCTCATCAACAACAGCTTCCATGCCTGCCGTAGAAATTTGTACCACAAAAATATCAAAATAACGGTCAATCACCAATCCGGGCAAACCATCACTGTCACCGAAGACTAAACGATAGCAAGGCTTATCAAAGCACGCCTCACGCAATGACAATGCAATATTGATACGATGCACCAGTAAAGAGCGATCCAATCTAAGTTTGGTATCACGGCACAACAGACGTCCACAAATCAAGGTGTTAGGGTTCACATAAGCGACCCCTAGCGATTTACCATTACTCGCCTCAACCAGCACTTGCTCACCTAACTGGAAGGACTTGATAGGCGTGCGCTTATTATCGACCTCGTTGCTATAAATCCATACATGGCCGGCACGTAAACGGCGCTCTGCACCTTGATTGAGAATAAGCGTATTTAAAGACATGGCACTCTCTGTAAACAGTAAAAATGACTGTCCCGGCCAAGTGCCGGGACAGTGAATTATCAAGCAGTGTAGTTTACACGCATGCTGGCGATGAATCGATCAGGATTCATCCTCACATAACTCACCGTATGCTTCGGCATCCAGCAAATCATCCAGCTCACTGGCATCTGACAACTTGATGCGAAAAAACCAGCCATCGCCATATGGGTCACTGTTCACTAGCTCAGGGGAGTCTTCCAGCTGATTATTGACCTCAACTATTTCCCCAGAAACAGGCACATAAACATCAGATGCGGCTTTAACAGACTCAACAACACCTGCATCATCTCCTGTTGCAACGTCAGAACCCACCTCAGGTAGTTCTACGAAAACAACATCACCTAAAAGCTCTTGTGCATGATCCGTGATGCCGATAGTGACAGTTCCATCACCTTCATCACGAATCCATTCATGACTAGCTACATATTTAAGTTCATTACGAATATCACTCATGTTGCCGATTCCTAATGCTAGGGGTTAAGAAAAAACTTTTTTGCCATTGCGCACAAACGGCGGGCGTACGACTGCAACGGGTACCTGTTTCCCACGCAGATCAACCACTGCCTGATCGCCTGTTCCTGCTGGAACACGAGCCAGAGCGATGGAGACATTCAGTGTAGGCGAGAATGTACCACTGGTTATCTCTCCTTCACCAACACCTTCTACGATCACTTTCTGCTGACCGCGCAATACCCCGCGCGTATCCATCACCAGGCCTACCAGTTTCTGAGTGACACCCGCGGCCTTCTCTGCTTCCAGTGCTGCACGTCCACAGAATTTACGGCTTTCCGGCTCCCAGGCAATCGTCCAGCCCATGGCAGATACCAAAGGCGAAACGCTTTCATCCATATCCGCACCGTATAAATTCATACCTGCTTCGAGCCTCAAGGTATCCCGCGCACCCAAACCACACGGCGCAACGCCTGCTTCAGCCAGCGCCCGCCAGAAATCAGCCACTTCATCTTCAGGAACTATGATTTCTAAGCCATCTTCACCGGTATAGCCGGTTTTGGCGATAAACCAACCTTCGGACTCCTGCCCCTGGAAGACACTCAGACTATCGATCAGGCGACCGCGTGATTCATTAAGAACAGATTTTACTTTTACAATGGCTTCCGGCCCCTGAATGGCGACCATCGACAGCTCAGGCTGCTCTGTCAAAGCAACATCAAAACGCGCCGCCTGTTCAGCCATCCAGCGCAAGTCTTTTTCCCGGGTAGCGCAATTAACAACAACACGAAACCATTCGCCCGAAACACCCGGGTCTGTCATACGATAGACAATAAGGTCATCAATCACCTTACCGTCTTCATTAAGCATGCCGCTGTAAAGCGCTTTCCCTTTAACTTCAAGGCGCGCGACATCATTCGCCAGCAAATAACGCAGATACTCAGCGGCATCTGCACCGGTAACATCCACAATCGTCATATGCGACACATCAAACATACCAGCGGATGTGCGTACTTTATTATGCTCTTCGATCTGAGAACCATAATTTAAAGGCATATCCCAGCCACCAAAGTCGACGACTTTTGCACCCATGGCCAAATGCTGATCGTATAAAGCGGTTTTACTAGCCATCGTTATAAAAACTCTTATTGTTATCGCATCTCAGCTAATACACACAGTACTACCCAATAGCCGGATGCTGAAAAAAGGGGTTGTCAATTTATAGTGATTTTAAAGACAGATCAATCTCTGATCGCACTCAAATGCCAGCCCTACTACTTATGCCTTATAGATCACCTTGTGACATATGCCCTGCTTACAGAGGTTCACTGTGATCCAGCGGCCTTTTCGCCATCAATGGGACATCACCACTTAAGCCCATCGCCTGCATAACGATGTGCTGCTTCAACGGTGAAAGCTTATCTAACGTATTCATACCGATATTGCGGATCAACTTAAGCACCGGTTGTTGATGACCAAACAGCTGCTTGAAAGCCTCCATGCCGGCTGACATCTGCAGATTAGCACCTTGACGTTGGCGTTGAAAACGCTTCAGCACAGCTTCACTACTGATATCCTCGCCGCGCTCAACCGCGATCAGAACCTGCTCAGCTAAGGCAGCGGCATCCATCAACCCCAGATTAACGCCCTGCCCGGCCAGTGGATGTATGGTATGCGCCGCATCACCAATGACCGCCAGGCCTGGCTGCACATAATACTGAGCATGACGCTGGCGTAGCGGGAAAACATAGCGCTGATCAGCCCACAGAACATCACCCAAACGACTTTCAAACTCACGTGTTAAAGCGGCACAAAACGCGTCGTCATCTAACTCCATTAATGATGCCGCATGGTCCGGCGAAGTCGACCAGACAATCGAGCAGCAATGCGGATCATCCAGTGGTAAAAACGCCAAAGGACCATCTTCTGTAAATCGCTGCCATGCTGTCGACTCATGGCGTTGCTCGGTACGAACCGTGGTGACGATCGCATGGTGCCCATAATCCCATTCCCACATAGGAATAGCCGCCAGCTGGCGAATTTTTGACAGGGCACCATCGGCTGCAACCACCAGTTTGGCGCGCCATTGTGTTCCGTCTGCACAGCTGAGAAGACGGTAAGAAGTATCGCCGGTACTTTCAGGCTCCGACAATTGAGTGACAGCGGCTCCGCCTAGCAATGTCAGGTTATCCACATGACTCGCTGCCTGATATAAGGAGGCAACGCTGACACGGTTTTCAACAATATGCCCCAACGCCAGCTCATGCAGATCACGCGACGAAAAGTGAATATGGCCACTCCCTTCGCCATCCCAAACATCCATATCCGTATAAGGGCTAATCCTCAGTTGCTGCATGTAAGGCCAAGCGCCGACATGCGTGAGTAATTGCTGAGAAGCACAGGTTAGCGCACTGACTCGAGGGTCATAACCCTTCGGTTGTTGTGCAGCAACCTCATCAGCCGCCGTCGCCGGATTAACATCACGATTTTCCAGCAGCACTATTTTCAGCCCTGATTCAGACAACGCCAACGCCGCCGTTAAACCGACCATGCCTGCACCGACAATAACGATATCCGCTGTGTGTAATGTCATTCTTTTACCTTATTTCAGGCGTGGCGCTGGCACATCCAGCCCCATCGCTCCACGCGCAAACAGTGTTTTAGCAGGCGGACAGATATCCATTAGCTGCAAACCCAGATCACGTCCTAATGCCAGCATAGGATTACGATTAGAGAAAAGCTTCATCGTTTTATCACTTAAGCCGATGGTTCTCTGCTGATCGGCCACACGCGACTGATGATAAGCCTGCAACATTTCAGCATCACCAACAGACACTCCGCCACGCCGTGCATCGATAATGAACTGAGCCAGTTCAACCACACCGCGTAACGCAAGGTTATACCCCTGCCCGGCAATGGGATGCAGCGCATGTGCGGCATTACCCAGCACGGCCAACCCAGGACGCACCTGCTCATCCGCAAGTACCAATTTCAGCGGATAACTAAAGCGCTCACCGACATGAATAAACAGCCCGGCACGATAGCCGAAACGCTCCTGAACGCGAGCAATAAACGTGGCGTCATCCAGCGCCATAACGCTATCCAGCTCAGCATCAGGGACTGTCCAGACCAAACCACAGCGCGCCATATCCTGCTGATCCTGTAAAGGAAGTAACGCTAACGGCCCGGTATCGGTAAAGCGTTCATAAGCAATCTCCTGATGGGGACGATCAGGGCTGATATTAGCGACCACCGCATGCTGCTGATAAACCACTTGCTGATAACTAATACCCAGCTTTTCTCGCAGATCTGATCGGCCACCATCCGCCATTACGACCAAGTCAGCTGACACCTGTATGGTTTCACTTCCCAATCGAATAGATAACTGCATCCCTTTTTCTACAGGAGTAACACTGACAACCTCCGCCGGGCAGCAATACCGTATCTGATCAGCATCCGGGTGTGTTTGTATATGATGTAATAACGCCCGTCCCAGCCAATGGTTTTCTACCACATAGCCAAGTGCAGGCACATGCTCCTCTTCAGCATTCAGGCGTGTCGCCCCAAAATGACCTTTGTCGGACACATGGATACGTTGAATAGGAGAGACATGTGCGGCAATCGCCTGCCAGACATCAATCTGTTCGTAAAGTTTGCGAGAGCCATAAGACAACGCCGTCGCGCGAGCATCATAACTAGGCTGATAGTGACTCAGATCATCTGTCGGCATAGGCATCGATTCAACCACAGCAACCTGAAGATCAAGCTCTTTGGCAATCGGCAATAACGCAGCGGCCAGACTTGCTCCGACCATGCCTCCACCAATAATAACGATATCGTAGTGTGTCTTCATGGGTGTCTCGCCACAGCCATCAACGCCTCAATCTCTGCCACTGTCTTAGGTACTGACGCCGTCAACACCTCACACCCCTGTGCGGTAATCAAAACATCATCTTCAATACGAATACCGATACCCCGCCAGCATGCATCAACGCTTTCATTATCAGGTGCAATATAGATACCCGGTTCAACCGTCATCACCATGCCCGGCTGTAGCAACCGCCATTCACCCTCAATCTTGTAATCACCGACATCATGCACATCCATACCCAACCAATGACCCAGACGATGCATATAGAAGGCTTTGTAAGCGCCGCAATCGATTAAATCCTGCGGTTTTCCTTTAAGAATGCCCAGATCGACTAAACCTTCAGTGATAACACTCACCGAAATATCATGCGTCTGCTCCCAGGGAATACCGGGTTTTATCTCAGCCAAACAGGCTAACTGAGCCTTTAACACTAACTCATACAAGGCTCGCTGCGCATCTGAAAAATGTCCGTTGACCGGAAAAGTACGCGTAATATCCCCGGCGTAGTAGTCCATTTCACAACCGGCATCAATGAGCACTAAATCACCGTCACGAAGCACCTCGTTATTCGAAATATAATGCAGCACACAGGCATTTTTACCCCCCCCAACGATGCTGGAATAAGCCGGCAAACGACATCCATGCTGCATAAAGTGATACATGATTTCCGCTTCCAGCTGATACTCCATCAAGCCAGGACGGCACATCTGCATGGCACGCACATGCCCTTGCGCTGATATTTCACCCGCTGTGCGCATCACCTCAATCTCTTGCGCCGATTTAAACAAGCGCATTTCATGCAACAGCGGACTCAGCTCGATCAATCGCGACGGCACACTTAAACCCTGACGGCGCTTCTTACGCATCGATTTCAGCCAGCCCTCAACCCGGACTTCGGTCTGGTAATGAGTGCCCATGCAGAAATAAACCGATTCGACGCCGTCTAATAATTCTGGCAGACGCTCATCAGCCTCCTCAATAGAAAACGACTGATCAGCAAGATAGTCCACCAGCACACCCTCAGGCCCGGCACGATATCCATTCCAGATCTCCATCTGCGGATCTCGTGGCTGACAAAATAGCGTATAGGCAACGACTGACTTACCTTTGGATATAAGAATCAGTGCATCAGGCTCATCAAATCCGCTCAGGTAATAGAAATCACTGTCCTGCCTAAAGGGGGACTCAACATCACTATTGCGATGCTGCAATCCAGCTGACGGCACAACAACCATACTATTTACAGGTAACTGGGCAGCGAGACGTTCGCGCCGCTCAGCAAATTCACGCTGACTGATACATGGCTGTTTCATGTTAGTACTGTCCATTAGTGCATTTTGGGAGCATCAGCAGCGCTGACGGTTTCACTCGACTGATTGCATTCGGCAAACAACATCAATACCGCCATACGAACATACTCTTCCAGCTGCATGAAATCGGCTTCACTGTCTTCACCGTCGTCCACTTCATTCGCGACTTGCGAAATTTCTGATAAATCACGTAGTACATCTTTCGCCTCATCAGACAATGACCGGTCAGTTTGCTTGCCCTGATAACCAAATCCCGTCATAAAGCCCTGGCACCAGCGCCCTAATGATTCGACACGCTGTTCTAACGTTGCGTCGTCCTCTGGTAGCAACATCGCCAGCTCAAGACCAAAGCTTTCCAGTTGCCCTAGCGTTTGCTGATAAAGTCCGATAAGCCCGACCTTGCTGCCTTCCTGAGTTAAACTGTCAATTTCAAGCAATTCAGACACTGTGCTCAACCAGATATCGGGTGTCATCCTCGCACCGGATGCCAGCTGCCCCGCTAATAAACCATGTAACTCAGAGGGAGAAACAATAAAAACATTTTCTGTTACGAGCAGATTCGCAATCGCATCAAAACCTATCAACTCTTCATTCACTTCCAGCATTGTTTACTCTTCTCTTTTTAACGTTTTTACAGACACACAATTCAATATATTTGAATATCCTAGCATTGTAATCTATACAGAGCTATGCAGACCCGATTGACCCTCTAGTGCAGCCTGTTTATAGTCCACTCTAGACTTTATGTTGGATTCCCGAATGACAAACCAATACTTTATCGCACTTGAACAAAAAATTGACCAACTACTCGCCCGTTGCACACAGCTCGAGCTGGAAAACCAGCACCTACTGGCAACCGGACTACAGGCCCGGCAAGAAAAAGCGCGCCTTCTCCAGGTAAATGATCAAACACGTGTACAGGTTGAAAAAATGATTCAGCGCATGAAAACACTGGAGCAAAGCTCATGAGTAATGATCCAGGCCACAAAGTCGCCATTAGAATAATGGATAAAGAATATCTGGTCGGCTGCCCCGAAGGAGCCGAGAATGAACTTTTTACTTCAGCTGAGTATCTTGACAAAAAAATGCGCGAGATACGTGATGCCGGCAAAGTCTTAGGGCTGGAGCGCGTCGCCGTAATGACCGCATTGAACCTGTCTCACGAACTGCTTAAGAGCAAGGCCGAACATCAGGGAAAGTTTGACGAGCGCATTCAAAAACTCAACAAAAAAATTGATAGCTCGTTAGCAATCACTGAAAAAACAGGCCTTAACGAATAGAAATATTAGATTAAATTAATATATTTCAATTAGTTAACGAACGCTCTTAGCATGTTTTAAATAAAATACAAGAGCTGACTTTAGCGCCAAACGCGTTATAATGATCTGGCTCCCTGAGGTGTTCGTCAATTGGTTACGTCCCTCGAGCCGATAATTACCAGTATGGATTTTTCTAGCAAGTGTTGTGTGCATGTCCGTCTTCGGAAAGCCTTATACACTTCGGAGATCTCCTCCTTGAACCTTCGGGTTCAGGGCCACAACCAGTAACGGCATCTTGGGGAGTCTCATAATTAGGAGCCTTAAATAAGGAGTCTTAATCGCTTACATGGACGCTCGCAGTACACTTCGGCAATCTATGCGTCAAAAGCGACGCGCTTTATCCCTGCAGCAACAAGCGACTGCTGCTCACAAGCTTCTGACAGTCATTAAAAAGCTCCCTGGTATTCATAAATCCAAACATCTGGCGATTTATCTGCCTAATGATGGAGAGCTCGATCCGACGCCCATCGTGCAGTGGTGCTGGAAAATGAAAAAAAATGTCTACTTGCCGGTACTTCATCCGCTGTCACATAACCGACTATGGTTTGTCCGATACACCCGCCGAACCCCGATGACTCGTAATATTTACGGTATTCTGGAGCCTAAATCACCTTACCGCTTCATTCGACCGGCAAAAATGCTGGATGTTGTGCTATTGCCATTGGTCGCATTTGATGAGCAAGGAGGAAGACTCGGCATGGGAGGAGGCTATTATGACAGGACGTTTAGCTTTATCAGACAATACAATGCACAGCGGCCACGATTAATCGGGCTCGCGCATGATCTTCAAAAAGTAAAAGAACTACCGATAGAAAGCTGGGATGTGCCGCTTTCCTGTATTATCACTGATGCCAGGTGTTATTAACCTTCTCTATGCAAACTATGATGTCTATGCAAACTGTAATGCCCAAGCCTGAGACAGGGTTGAGCAAAACAGATCAACCCTGGCGACTAAAAACCTGCTCCACCATCGATGCGAACTGAAAATCAGTATGAGAAAACATACCCGTCAGAACTGAACCAACAACAAAAGCAGTAACAATAACCATGACTAAATCAGGACCTTTCTTCATATCTCACTGTATCTTCTGTTTATAATTGCGTTTAATTTCATAGGTTCGGCAAATACAACGCACACTATTCCTTAGATGCATAAATAACCAAATGCTTAATTAGTATTATAGCGACAAATACACATATGTTCCGGAAAAACTCAAAAAATACTCAATTATTTGCCTGAATTATCGGATTTTTACGGAATTTGGCAACTTTTTAACGTTATCATCATATTAAATGAGTATGCCGAGCATAAAAGGTAACGTGATCATTGATAGTAATACCTGCCCGGTGATGATGGCCGCCATCATCTCGGCATCTCCTCCCAACTGCCTTGCCAGAATATAAGCTGACGGAGCCGTTGGCACAGCCGAGAAGACCAACAACAGACCTGTCATCAATGGAGAAAGTTCCATCACGGTGCAGATAACATACATAATAAATGGAAATATCAGCAACTTGATCAACGAAGAAACCCATACAGCAGACTGAACTGCCCTTAAAGCGTGAACATTCAGGCCTGCCCCTACGGCTAATAATCCCAAAGGTAATGCCATGCTCCCCAACAGCCCGGCAACAGAGGAAACCATCTGAGGCACACCTAAGCCGCTAATATTTAAAGCGATGCCTAACAGACAACTGAGGATTAACGGATTTTTCAGCAAAGTGGATAACAGCGCCCGAACACCTTGTGAACGGGATAACTGAGTAGAAAAAACAATAACGCACAGCAGATTTATCAGCGGAATCATAATCGCGATAATAACCGCCGATATCGCAACAGCCTGCCCTCCAAAGAGTGCGGCAGCAGCGGCCAAAGCGACATACGTATTAAACCGGACTGAGCCCTGATAAAACGAGGTAAAGCCTGCAGCGGAAAATACCAGCCAATGGCGTAACAAAAAGCACGACAGCGTACCGATCAACAATAACATACCAACAGCAATGGCTATTTTAAAAACCGAAACCCCTGTCATATCGGATGAACCCAGTTTATTAACCAGCAACACCGGAAATAACACGAAGTAAGTTAGTTTTTCTGCTGGCTGCCAAAACCCATCTCCTGGAAACGCCATCTTACGACCAGCAAAACCCAGAAGAACGAGCGCAAACACAGGCCATAATGCACTGAGTACTGAGAGCATATTTGTCTACTACCCTTTACTTTCATTATTTTTAGTCGTAGCTTCTCGATAATACCTTATAAGAAGGAACTCACTATATGACATCGCTAATTTTAACCATCATCGGACCAGACAAACCCGGACTCGTAGAACACTTGTCTAACACCATTGCAGAACATGATGGTAACTGGCTGGAATCTGCTCTGTCGCGTTTGGGTGGCAAGTTTGCCGGGATCCTGGTTATCAGCGTACCGGAGGAAAAAGCATCCGATTTAACAGACGCTTTACAGGCACTGCAAAAGTCCGGACTCAAAATCATTGCCGAGACGGCCGATGAACAAGAGCGCCCGAGCACCCTGCAGGCCTTTACACTCGAACTGATTGGCCACGACAAACCAGGCATAGTGCGCGAAATATCTCAAGCCTTGGCCAAACGCCATATTAACGTCGAAAACCTGACGACAGAACTGGTTTCTGGCTCGATGTCAGCCGAATTACTCTTTAAAGCCGAAGCTCACTTGCTAGCGCCGGATAACATAGACCTTGATGACTTACAAAGCGCAATTGAAGCCATTGCCAGTGACCTGATGGTCGACATTACTCTAAATTAGAAGCCTGCAGTAAAAGCGCTAAATTCATCTTCCCGTATCATTGAAGGACAGGGAGCAGAACAACAGCCATTGGCATAAAGCCAGGCGACTAACACCGCCTACTGCCAGCGCCGCGACCCGTTCAAAAACCTATAAGCGCGATTGCAACATTGTCACGATCCATACAATAAAGCCTGAATCCGGAATTGTTAGCATAACAAAATGCTGGCAACGTGAATTCAGGCTTTACACAAGTAGCGAAGAGAAAAGCAACACCTGCTCCGCGACAACTATCCGCTTATGACTATCTGCTTATAACCACCCGGTTGTCGCTAAAGGAAGCGACTACCCTCTCTGCGTCAGTTTTTCCTGACCACGTTTAACAGCGGCTCTTACCTGATCAGGCGCAGTGCCACCAATATGGTTACGCGCTGCAACCGAGCCTTCCAGCGTTAGTACGTCAAAAATATCATCGCCAATGGTATCTGAGAATTTCTGCAGCTCTGCCAATGACATCTCACCCAGGTCTTTGCCGGTTTCAATACCATAGGCAACTGACTTGCCGACCACTTCATGGGCATCACGGAAAGGCATGCCTTTTCTAACCAAGTAATCAGCCAGGTCTGTTGCCGTAGAAAAACCACGTAACGCGGCTTCACGCATATACTCTTTGCGTGACTCTAATGCTGGTACCATATCGGCATAAGCACGCAGGCAACCTTTCACGGTATCGATGGTATCGAACAATGGCTCTTTGTCTTCCTGATTATCCTTGTTGTAAGCCAACGGCTGAGACTTCATCAAAGTAAGCAGGCTGAACAGGTGCCCATAAACTCGTCCGCTTTTACCTCGCACCAGCTCAGGCACATCCGGATTTTTCTTCTGCGGCATAATAGAGGAACCGGTGCAGAAACGGTCTGGCAGATTAATAAAATTAAACTGCGCTGAAGTCCACAGCACCAACTCCTCAGACATACGTGTCATATGCATTAATAAAATGCTCGACGCTGCACAAAATTCAATAGCAAAATCACGATCAGATACAGCATCCAACGAGTTTTCAGCCGGCGTATCAAAGCCCAGTAATTTACAGGTAATATCACGCTGAATCGGATAGGTGGTACCTGCCAGGGCGGCAGCACCCAGAGGCATAATATTGACGCGTTTTCGGGTATCGAGAAAACGATCATAATCACGACTAAGCATTTCGAACCACGCCATTAAATGATGGCCAAACGTTACCGGCTGCGCTGTTTGCAAATGGGTAAAACCTGGCATGATGGTATCGGCTTCCTGCTCCGCCAAGCCCAGCAATCCTTGCTGCAAACGAGTAATCTCAAGCAGAATCAGGTCAATTTCATCACGCAGATACAAACGAATATCAGTGGCCACCTGGTCATTACGAGAGCGTCCGGTATGTAATTTTTTACCGGTAATGCCGATTTTTTCAGTCAGCGCTGCTTCGATGTTCATATGAACATCTTCCAAAGCGATAGACCACTCAAAACGACCTGCTTCAATATCAGCCCGGATGTCTGCCAGGCCCTGAATAATCATGTCACGCTCTGCAACCGTCAATACACCGGCTTCGGTCAACATGGTGGCATGAGCAACCGAACCTTGAATGTCCTGTCGATACATACGTTGATCAAACTCAACTGACGCTGTGAAACGCGCGACAAACGCATCCGTTGGCTCATTGAAACGACCACCCCACTGCTGGTTGGTTTTGCTGCTCATATTCAGGACCTCACTATTGAAACTTTACAGACCGTTCTGGTCATAATTTGCGGGGGATTATAGCAGTTTTGACTCCCGATGCGTGTTCTGTTGATATATGCAAGACCCAGAATCTAAATGATCTGTTACAATCGCTGCATTCGCCTGAATAAGGCCCATTGTCGTTTTCACCTCAGGACAGGACTATGCATAAAAAAGTTGTGCGCATCGCGACCCGAAAAAGCCTCCTCGCACTTTGGCAAGCTGAATACGTAAAAGCTGAGTTAGAGAAACACCACCCGGGCATTCAGGTAGAACTGTTGGGCATGACAACACGTGGCGACAAAATTCTCGACACACCTCTGGCAAAAGTAGGTGGGAAAGGACTCTTTGTTAAAGAACTTGAAGTCGCCATGCTGGAAAACCGTGCCGATATCGCGGTCCACTCCATGAAAGACGTACCGATGGAGTTTCCTCAGGGGCTTGGGCTGGCGGTTATCTGCCCTCGCGAAAAGCCAACCGATGCGTTTGTTTCTAACAAATTCAACTCCCTTTCTGATCTTCCGCAAGGGGCCATCGTGGGAACCTCATCTCTACGACGCCAATCCCTACTGAAAGAACAACGCCCGGATCTTGAAATTCAGGACCTGCGCGGCAATGTACAAACGCGTCTTAGCAAACTGGATGATGGCCAATATGATGCCATTATTCTGGCAACTGCGGGCCTGATCCGCCTCGGGTTGCCAGAGCGTATCCGTAGCGAGTTACCCGACGACATCTGCCTACCCGCGGGCGGACAAGGCGCCGTAGGTATAGAGTGTCGTCTCGATGATGCGGAAACGATTGCCTTGCTTGCCCCATTGCACCACCAGGCAACGGCATGGTGCGTTCTGGCTGAGCGCGCGTTGAACAAACGCCTTGAAGGCGGCTGCCAGGTCCCCATAGCCTGTCACGCAATCCTTAACGAAGCCCAAGATGAAGTATATCTACGCGGCTTAGTCGCTCGACCTGATGGCACGACGGTGCTGCGCGATGAGATGCGCGGACATCCGGATCAAGCTGAGCAAATCGGCATAGCGGTAGCTGAACGTCTGTTAGCGGCCGGTGCGGATGAAATTCTGAGCGAAGTCTATGCAACCAACAAAGGCTGATCTACCGAACTTACAGGGCCAGTGCGTTCTCGTTACACGCCCCGCACATCAGGCCGCACAACAAATCAGCCTGCTGGGTGAATGCGGAGCGGTAGCCGTTCATCTGCCGGCACTTGAAATATGCCCGATAACGGAAGCAGATCCCGGCTATGCGCTGCTGAGAAATCAGATGATGAATCTGGATCAATACGCCATCATCGTCTGCATCAGCCCTAATGCCGCTCATCTCGCATTAGACTGGATCGATCAGTTTTGGCCACAAGTGCCTGACGGCATCCAGTGGTATGCCATTGGCCAGAAAACAGCCCACATACTTAATCAGCAAGATATCCCTGCATGCCACTCAACCAGTGGTTTTAATTCAGAAGCCATGCTGACGCTACCCGATCTGCATGATGTAAAAGGTAAAAAAATTCTTATTCTCAGAGGGTCCAGCGGACGTAACACGCTCGCTGAAACCTTATCGGAGCGCGGCGCAGACGTAGAATACGCCACTCTCTACGAACGAAAATGCCCCGAATATGATGATATCCTTATCAAAAGTACTATTTATAACTCTGCTTTATCATCTATCCTGATTACCAGTGGCGAGGCTCTTAGAAATTTTGTTACAGTTGCAGCAGGTGGCCAAAAACAGTTCAGCAGCGATTCACTACATCAGCTTAACCTTGTAGTGCCCAGTGAACGAATAGCTGATCAGGCCAGATACTTAGGATTTACGCGAATAAAGGTTGCGCAAGGACCGGATGATCTATCCATGGTAGCAGCGCTAAATTCAGCTCACGACTCGGAAACCAACGCATGAAACACACCGAGAAAAAAACACAAACAACCGTAGACGCAGTCATTGAGTCGAAAACCGCCCCGATGGAGCAAGAGACAGAAAAGCAAAAGAACGCTAAGACTGTTGATAGCAGTGCAGATACGATCGATCAATCAAATATCGAAAAAAACTCAAATATCGGCAAAAGTAATGCTGTCAACGAGCAACGCGAAACGCCCGAATTGACACCCGAGCCTGCAAAAGAAGAACCGGCTCCTCCTGCCCCGCCCGCCGAAGAAAAACAAGGCGCTACCTGGCCTGGAAAACTAGCACTGATAATCTCTATTATTGCGTTAGGCGGCACGGGCTACCAATATTGGTACTCAATACAGAACCAGCAAAACGACAGCGCTAGCATTGACAACCTGAAACAGGAGGTCAGTAAGGCCGTTGCCGATGTCAACTCTCAGCTAACCGATACAAAATCACTGGTCACTTCTCAGGTTTCTTCTGTTAATCAGAACCTGACGTTACTACAGTCCCAATCTTCAAAAGAACAGCAGGGGATTGAAGAGTTACAAACACGGCTGACAGAAAGCATTCAACAAGTGACAGCCAAACAGACTAACACACGCAAAGACTGGCTATTAGCAGAGGTCGAGTACCTACTCAGACTGGCCAACCAACGTATTCTGATGGAGAACACGTCTTCCGGTGCTTTGTCATTGCTGAAATCGGCTGACAAAATTCTTAAAGAAACTGAAGATGTTTCCATCTATGCGGTGCGTAAAACCCTCGCATCAGATATTGCCGCCCTTGAGTCTGTACCGACTTATGATCTTGAAGGTTCCTATCTCAAACTGGCGGCATTGACTGAACAGATCAGCAACTTACGTTTAGTCCCACTGACAGACAAAAACAAGCTACCCTCTCTGATCGAAGAAATAACGCCAGAAACCATGAGCGAAACCTGGAGCAGCGGGTTAAAAGAATCCTGGGCTAAAGCGGTTGATAAAGTCGAAAAACTGGTGGTTGTGCAGCACCGTGACGAACCCATTGAACCACTACTATCACCAGAGCAGAACTACTATTTACAGCAGAATTTGCATCTGATGCTGGAGCAGGCTCAATTGGCATTACTACAGAAAAATCAGATCGCATTTGACCGCAGTCTTGCTAAAGCTGAAGATTGGACAAGCACTTACTTTGAAGAAAAAGACGCCACAACCCAAGCTTTACTGCGCGGCATCACTGAACTGAAAGCGCTGAAAATATCACCTGAGATGCCAAATATCAGTGGCTCACTGAATGCACTGAAAACCTATTTGAAACAAGTTACCAAACTTAAGGAAGAAGGAGCAGCCTGATGAAAAGATTATTTCTGCTGCTTCTGGTTATACTGGCGTCGGGAGCCTGGATCGGCGAAAAAATGGTCAAAGATCCCGGTTATGTATTAATCTCCTATGATGAAAGCACCATGGAAACCAGCTTATGGGTTCTGCTGGTGATTCTCTCTATCGGGTTTATAGCATTACATATAGCCGTTAATATTTTCTTTAAAGCTCGCCTGCCAACCGAGAAGTTCCGCGAATGGCGTGAGCGCCGTGGAGCCCGCCAAGCGCATGGGAAAACCCTGAAAGGCCTACTGGCACTCTCCGAAGGCAAATGGTGGCAAGCTCAACGCCTGCTCACCCAAGCAGCGGATAGCTCAGATCAACCTTTGATCAACTATCTTGCGGCCGCTCGTGCGGCACATGAACAACGTGAAGATGCGGCCGCCGACGAACTGCTGCAAAAGGCGCGTAACAGCGTCCCTCAGGCAGAAGTCGCTATCAGTATTACACAGGTACAGATCCAGCTTGAACGCGGACAACTGGAGCCCTGCCTGACTGCGCTGCTCCGCCTGCGCCGGCTCGCACCAAAACACACGTATGTGATGCGCTTACTTAAAGACGTCTACGTAAAATTGCAAGACTGGCACGGTCTCACCAATCTAATCCCAGAACTTCGCAAACATAAAGTACTGAAAGAAGAGGAGATTGCGGCACTGGAACAAACCTGTTACTCCGAACTGCTCGGCAGCACACTCGCCAAGCTACCGGCAGAAGCGGATAACGATACCCGTCTGCAAGCGCTCACTAAAGAATGGAAAAGCCTGCCTTCATCTCTGGCCCATGATAAAGCGATGATTCAGCGCTATATTGAACAGCTGATTACTGCCGGATCAGAAGAGAAAGCCGAAAGCTTCCTACGCGATCAGATTAAGCGCGAATGGGATGAAGATCTGGTTAATCTGTATGGTCGCGTTAAGGGTGAAGATGCGCATAAACAGCTGGAAGTTGCTAAAGGCTGGCTGAAAAAGAACCCCGATAGCGCGGCACTCAAGCTCACACTGGGCCGATTAGCCATGCGCAATGAGCAATGGGGCAAAGCAGTCGACTATATGGAAGAAAGTTTAGCCCTTGAGAAACGTCCGGAAACATACAACGAGCTAACGCGCTTGCTGCAACATTTAGGTGACAACAAGCGCTCACTCAGCGTTATGCAGGACGGACTAGCATTGATGGGGAATGACTTAACGCCTCTGCCAATGCTAGCTCCTGAAGAGCCGAACAAAGAAAAAGAGAAAGAAAGCAGCAACAGCTAAGCTAACTGCCCTCTTTCCTTCTACCTAAACGCTCTTTAGACACCTCTTAGACCCAAAAAAACCGGAACACTGTTCCGGTTTTTTTGCCTGCAAAACAGACTTCCCTTCTTATCTTGCAGGCGGGCGGTCGTTAAGTCCGACGGCATGCTGCCTAGGGCTGTGTTGCAGCGGCCGCAAAGTTGCTCAGCGCATTCTCTGCTTTCATAAGCACAGTTGAGCATTCTTCTAATTGATGGCGCTCAGCCAGGTATGCAGGGCTGTTATAGCTAAACCAGACTTGCCCTTGTGCATCTTCATGAATCAAGGCTTTTTGTGGAAGGTCAATCGCGGCATATTGATCACATAACATCAGTGGCGTACCCACCTTAGGATTACCAAAAATAACTAACTCGGTTGGGCGTAGCTGCATCTCAGCTTTTTCAGCCCCCGCAGCATGGTCAATACGCGCGAAAATTGTCATACCCTTTTTTGCCAACACCGCTTCAAGACGGTCGGCTGTTTCTTTTACATCATGGGCGCTCTTCACACTGACAAGGCCATTATCAGCAAATACCGGTGCAGAAAGCGCAAGAATTGAGAGAATAGCTATTAAGAAAATACGCATATTAAGTCCTTTTTTATTTTTTCGAGGGAACGGAAATCATCTGGCGGCTTTTACTGAAAAAAGCCTTCTGATAATAAATAAGATCAATAAGTCAGAAGCATAACCTTTGACAGACACTTAGATGCAAAAGTTCATCGTAGCGAAGACCTTCTACAAACACTTTTACAATACTATAGATACATAAAAGCCGGTCAGATGACCGGCTTTTGGGAAGCACAAAACATAAATCAGTAGCTACTTTACCGGACGAGGCGCATAAGAAAATACATCGGAATGCATCTGTGCCTCTTTCAGCCCCTTAGCTTCAAGCGCATCCAAAAGGGCATACACCATCGCAGGCGATCCACTGGTATAAACACTCACATTTTCCAACGAATCAAAATCCTGTCCAATCGCATCTGGCAATAAATCTACCCGACCTGTCCAACCACAGCTGTCGCCCGGCTCACTGACAACCGGATGATAAGTAACATTATCGTTTTCTGCCGCCCACTGCTTAGGCAACTCCGGCAGATATAGATCAGCAGCGACGCGCGCCCCCCAATAAAGGTGTATCGGATTTTTCACACCACTGGCGAGCAGATGCTCCATGATGCTTTTGACCTGAGAGAAACCCGTACTCGCGGCGGCCAATATAATGGGCTGATCAGCCTGCAGCTTCTCGGCTTGCAGATAACAGTCTCCCTTTGGCAGCTCAACCTCAACACTTTTGCTGGTTTGCAAGAAGGCTAAAATAGCGCTGGATAGTTTACTTCCAGGCGCATGCCTGACATGCAACTCAAGGTTGCGCGCCGCTTCAGGTGCACTGCCAATCGAAAACGAGGCTTGCTCGCCATCCGGCATAACAATGTCAAGATACTGACCCGCAAAATAGGTCACCGACTGAGACGCTGTCGCCGGTAGTACCAACGATACACGATAGACATCCTTGCTGATCTTCTCTACCTTCGCAATATCACACTTCAGACGTTTCAAATCTTGTTCTCCAGGACCCTTTAGCCCTTTAATATTAACCCTACAATCCTTCATGACTACTGACGTACATGCCAGGCCAAGCACTGGGGTTTGTGTATTATTTTCTGACGAGTCAGGCCCGGCCAACAAATGTTTTTCCGGATATCGCTGCCACACTTCACCCGATAGCAGCTGGTATTCACATATTTGGCAAACACCGTTCTGACAACTTCTAGGCATACGATAACCATAACGCTCGATAACCTGAAGTAGCGTTTCGTCGGGGTTACATTCTAATAGCTGTAGCCGATCATTCAAACATATCTGATAACACTTGCTGATATTAACCGGACGTACTGTCATTACTGAAAATCCCCAACTCATCCCAGAGCTGATCAACACGCTGTTTGACATCATCAGACATCTGGATAGGCTCGCCCCATTCCCGGGTAGTTTCACCGGGCCATTTATTCGTCGCATCCATACCCATTTTAGAACCCAAGCCTGAGACCGGAGAGGCAAAGTCCAGATAATCTATCGGCGTATTGTCGATCAACAGAGTATCGCGGGATGGATCCATGCGGGTGGTGATCGCCCAGATCACGTCATTCCAGTCTCTCGCGTTAACATCATCATCGCAAACAATAACAAACTTTGTATACATAAACTGACGCAAAAACGACCAGACGCCCAACATTACCCGCTTTGCATGCCCGGGATACTGTTTTTTCATCGTCACCACCGCCATGCGGTAAGAACACCCTTCCGGTGGCAGGTAAAAATCAACTATTTCAGGAAACTGCTTCTGCAAAATAGGCACAAACACTTCGTTAAGTGCGACACCTAAGATGGCAGGCTCATCTGGTGGACGGCCGGTGTAAGTACTGTGGTAAATAGGCGTATCCCGATGGGTGATACGCTCCACCGTGAAGACCGGAAAACTATCTACTTCATTGTAATAGCCGGTATGGTCGCCAAAAGGCCCTTCCTGAGCCATCTCATCCGGCGCGATATAACCTTCAAGAATAAATTCGGCACTGGCAGGCACTTGAAGATCACTACCAATACAGGAGGTCACCTCTGTTTTACCACCACGCAACAGGCCCGCAAAAGCATATTCAGATAGGGTATCAGGGACCGGCGTAACCGCACCTAAAATTGTCGCAGGATCAGCACCTAGCGCAACAGCCACAGGGAAATTTTTACCCGGATGCTTCTCCTGCCATTCACGAAAATCAAGTGCGCCGCCACGATGCGCCAACCAACGCATGATAAGCTTATTTTTTCCTATCACCTGTTGGCGATAAATGCCCAGATTCTGCCGCTCTTTATTCGGGCCACGGGTAATAACTAATGGCCAGGTAATCAATGGCCCCGCATCACCGGGCCAGCATGTTTGAATAGGCAAGGTGCTTAAGTCAACCTTATCACCTTCGATGACATGGGTCTGACAAGCTGCTTTTTTAACAACTTTAGGCCCCATATTCAGAACTTGTTTGAAAATCGGCAGCTTATCCCAGGCATCCTTCATCCCTTTAGGTGGCTCGGGTTCTTTGAGCATAGCAAGCACCTTACCCACTTCACGCAGTGCAGTAACGCTCTCCTCGCCCATACCCAACGCCACTCGCTCGGGCGTACCAAACAAATTAGCTAATACCGGGTAGTGGTAACCTTTGGGGTTCTCAAACAACAGCGCCGGACCACCTGCTCTTAATGTACGGTCGCAAATTTCGGTCATTTCAAGATTCGGATCTATCTCTTGCCTGATTCGCTTAAGTTCGCCTCTGGATTCCAGAACAGCAATAAAATCTCGCAGGTCTTTATATTTAAGATTCGACATCAGTTAGCGCTCTTGTTATACAAGCAGTGACAAGGTTATTTACAGCATAACCTACAACGCTGCTCATAAAAAAGGGCAAGCACAAGCTCACCCTTTTCTTTATATATCAATCTACTTTCGACGCATCGACTGGAAGAACTCATCATTTGTCTTGAAGTCTTTCAGCTTATCGATAACAAACTCAGTTGCCGCAGAGTCATCCATAGAATCCAGCAACTTACGAAGAATCCACATACGTTGCAATTCATCTTCAGTCGTTAGCAAGTCTTCGCGACGTGTACCTGAACGACGGATGTTAATAGCAGGATAGATACGCTTCTCTGCTGTTTTCCGGTCAAGGTGCACTTCAGAGTTACCGGTACCTTTAAACTCTTCAAAGATAACTTCATCCATCTTCGAACCGGTATCGACCAGCGCCGTTGCTATAATCGTTAAACTACCACCCTCTTCGATGTTACGCGCAGCACCAAAGAAGCGCTTAGGACGTTCCAGTGCATGTGCATCCACACCACCGGTTAACACTTTACCGGAAGAAGGAATCACCGTATTGTAAGCGCGCGCTAAACGCGTAATCGAATCAAGCAGAATGACCACATCCTTCTTGTGCTCAGTCAGACGCTTCGCTTTCTCGATCACCATCTCAGCTACCTGTACGTGGCGTGCTGGCGGCTCATCAAAGGTAGAAGCAACGACTTCGCCGCGCACAGTACGCTGCATTTCAGTTACTTCCTCAGGACGCTCATCGATCAAGAGTACGATCAAATGACATTCGGGGTTGTTACGAGTGATGCTGTTAGCAATAT
Organism: Neptunomonas qingdaonensis; assembly: GCF_900113275.1. Classification (GTDB taxonomy): domain Bacteria; phylum Pseudomonadota; class Gammaproteobacteria; order Pseudomonadales; family Balneatricaceae; genus Neptunomonas; species Neptunomonas qingdaonensis. The sequence goes on along the minus strand of NZ_FOOU01000018.1, from coordinate 21,090 downwards.
TCTGCAGCATCAAAGTTTTACCCGCTTTTGGCGGAGAAACAACCAGGGCACGCTGGCCCTTACCCATCGGGCTAACCAGGTCGAGTATACGTGCAGTAATATCTTCTGTACTGCCGTTGCCCAGCTCCATGCGCAAACGCTTTTGCGCAAATAAAGGCGTAAGGTTTTCAAATAGAATTTTGTTTTTCGCATTTTCCGGACGGTCGAAGTTAATTTCATTAACTTTGAGCAGCGCAAAATAGCGCTCACTGTCTTTTGGTGGGCGAATTTTACCGGAAATCGTATCACCGGTACGTAGATTAAAACGTCTGATCTGACTCGGCGAAACATAAATATCGTCGGGTCCGGCCAGATATGAGCAGTCGGCAGAGCGCAAGAAACCGAAGCCGTCCTGGAGAATTTCCAGCACGCCATCACCGTGAATATCTTCACCGCTTTTAGAGTGTTTTTTCAGGATGGCAAAGATTACATCTTGTTTACGAGAGCGGGCTAGGTTGTCGAGGCCCATTTCCTTTGCGATATCAAGAAGGTCAGGAACGCTTTTAGTTTTTAATTCGGTAAGATTCATATATTTTGAGGTGAGTAACTGAGTAGGAAGAAAATTAAAAAAAGGGGATAGATACGAAAGAGTAAATGCAAAAACTGAAACGCTCAAAGATTGATCAGGAGCGCCAGACAGGACAAATATAGAAGGTTGTATCGCGGGTGTCTAGTAAAACGGAGAAGATAATGATTAAAACCGCTATTTCTTCTCCGTTTTTCTCAAACTTACAGGTTTGCGTCGATAAAAGCAGATAACTGGGATTTAGACAGCGCCCCTACTTTAGTCGCTTCAACGTTACCGCCTTTAAAAAGCATCAATGTGGGAATACCACGGATACCAAATTTAGGTGGAGTTTCGCTGTTCTCATCAATATTCAATTTACAAATTTTGAGACGACCGTCGTACTCCTTAGCGATCTCTTCCAACACAGGCGCGATCATTTTACATGGACCACACCATTCTGCCCAATAGTCGACCAAAACCGGACTGTCTGCTTTCAGGACATCTTCTTCAAATGATGCATCACTAACATTAACGATATTTTCGCTCATTTAACCTCTCCAAACGCACCAGAAACGCTGAGTGCTTGCAAAACAAAGCCTGATGATACCACCAGAAAGAATTAAATGTGAACTCTCTTCATCCATTCATTGTCGCAATTCACTGTATAAACCGCCCTCTTCTGCTACTCTTGTGATTTTTCACGCTGCTATTGATAATAGAGAAGATCGCTTAAATGTCGAACACAGAGCACCCTGCAGATCAGGTATCTGACGATTCACTACTCGCCGCCATTGACCTGGGCTCCAATAGTTTTCACGTTGTTGTCGCTCGCCTCTCTCAAGGAGAGTTATCGACTGTCGATATCATGTCAGAAAAAGTCCAGCTGGCAGCAGATATAGACTCCCATAAGCGACTTTCTTTCGAAGCCATGGAGCGCGGCTTGGCCTGCTTAAGTCGTTTCTCCCAGCTGCTGAGTGATCTGCCACGTGATGCTGTAAAAGTTGTAGCCACCAGCGCTTTGCGTGAATCCTCAAATAGCTACATTTTTACCCAGCAAGCCGAAAAGATACTCGGCGTACCCATCGAAATAATTGCGGGCCGTGAAGAAGCGCGTCTGATTTATTTAGGCGTATCCCACACTCTGGCGAATACGACTGGCTCACGGCTGGTAATCGATATTGGCGGTGGCAGTACAGAGTGTATTATTGGCGAGCATTTTGAACCCCTCGAGATGGAAAGCCTGCACATGGGCTGCGTCAGTTATACACACCGTTTTTTCAGCGATGGCTGCATCACTGAAAAGAACTTCAAACATGCAGAGCACGCGGCTATGCGTGAGCTACTGTCTATCCGCGAGCGTTTTAAAAAACTGGGATGGACCAGCAGTGTAGGCTCCTCAGGCACTATAAAGGCAATCAAAAATGCCTGTATCGCCAGCGGTTTTAGCGAGGAGAGCATCACCCGCCCGGCGCTGGAACAACTGAAACAGAAAATTCTGTCATTCGAGAAACTTTCAGAACTTGAGATTGACGGCGTAAAAGCAGAAAGAACCGCCATTTTACCGGCAGGTTTAGCCATTCTTATCGCGCTTTTCCATTCACTTGAAATAGAAGAGATGACTTTTTCTGATGGCGCTCTTCGTGAAGGGTTGCTCTATGACATGGCGGGGCGCTTACGCCATGAAGATATCAGAGAGCGCTCCATATCGGCACTTATGAAGCGCTATCACGTTGACGAATCCCACGCGCAGCGCATTGAACACACCGCCCTTAATGCTCTGTCACAAGTAAAAAGCAGCTGGGAGCTGAATGCTCACTCTTATCAGGAGATGCTTAGCTGGGCCGCTCGTACACATGAAATCGGTTTAACCATCGCGCACAATCAGTTTCATAAGCATAGCGCCTATCTGTTACGCCACTCCGACCTTGCCGGCTTCACTAACCCCGAACAGCAACTGCTCTCATTTTTAGTACGCGGAAGCCGACGCAAGTTTCCTAAAGATGACTTTAAACAACTGCCAGATAACCGCAAACAAGCTTATAAACGCTTATGCATACTACTCAGACTATCTGCTATTCTGCACCGTAGCCGCAGCGGCGTAAGCATTCCGCTCGTCACATTAAAAGCAGATGGTAAAAAACTTTCTCTCTCTTTTGCTGACGGCGCTTTAGCTAACCATCCATTGACGCAATCAGATCTTGAGCAGGAAATCGACTATCTGAAGAACGCCGATATCAAGCTCAGCATTCGCTGAAGGCAGACCCGCCTTTCGTATTCACATCACGCAAAAACCAAAAAGCCTCTGCTTACACAGTAAGCAGAGGCTTTTTTGTATCAGTTATCCGTTACGCTGTCGGACCTGCCGCAATAATATCAGCAGAAACACCTTCAAACTTAGTGAAGTTGTTAACAAACTGACCAATCAAATCACGTGCCGCTGCATCATAAGCTGATTTATCTGCCCAGGTATCACGAGGATTCAACAATCCTGAATCAACACCCGGCACTGACGTAGGAACAGTCAGGTTGATCCCCGGCAGTTGCTGAGTCTCGATACCTTTCAAAGATCCGTTCTGGATTGCAGCAATAACACCACGTGTCGTAGGAATGCTGAAACGCTGACCGGTACCGTAAGAACCGCCTGTCCAACCAGTATTAACCAGATAAACCTGCGAGCCGAACTCTTCAACACGCTTCATCAACAATTCAGCATATTCACGCGCAGGACGCGGGAAGAAAGGTGCACCAAAACAGGTAGAGAAAGTTGATTTAATACCCCCACCAGAACCCATTTCAGTAGATCCTACTAATGCTGTATATCCAGACAAGAAGTGATAAGCCGCGGCTTCTTTTGTCAAAATAGACACGGGAGGCAATACACCCGTCAGGTCACATGTCAGGAAGACAACTGCTTTAGGCTCGCCACCCATATTAGTCGCAGAGCGTTTTTCAACATGCTCTAACGGGTAAGCACAACGACCATTTTCAGTCAGCGTCGTATCATCGTAATCAGCTTTGCGGTTCGCATCCAGGGTTACGTTTTCAACGATCGCACCAAAACGGATAGCATCCCAGATGATCGGTTCGTTTTTCTGACTTAGGTTAATTGTTTTCGCATAGCAACCACCTTCCAGGTTGAATACAACACCCTTGCCCCAGCCGTGCTCATCATCACCAATCAGGTAACATGTCGGATCTGCAGACAAGGTAGTTTTACCCGTACCGGATAGACCGAAAAACAACGTTGTATTGCCATCTTCGCCAATGTTCGCTGAACAATGCATCGGCAGAACATCTTTTTCAGGAAGCAGGAAGTTCTGTACAGAGAACATTGCTTTCTTCATTTCACCCGCATAGCGCATACCCGCCAGCAAAACTTTACGCTTAGCAAAGTTAAGAATGACACAGCCTTCGCTGTTGGTGCCATCACGCTCAGGTACACATTCAAAGTTAGCAGCATTGATGATCTGCCATTCTTCTTTGGATTTAGGATTGTATTCGTTTGGACGAATAAACAGGTTCTGACCAAAAAGGTTCTGCCACGCTGTTTCTGTCGACATTTTCACAGCCAGGTACTGGCTTGGATCAGACCCTACATGAACATGTGAAACGAAATGTTCTTTGTCGGCCATATATTCTTCAACGCGATTCCATAAAGCGTCAAATTTTTCAGCATCGAATGGACGATTGATATTACCCCAGTCAATCGCGTCTGCGGTGCTTGGCTCTTCTACGATAAAGCGATCCATTGGAGAACGCCCTGTGCGCTTACCGGTAGTGACAACCAGAGCGCCGGTATCTGCCAACGTACCTTCGCCACGGCTGATTGCCTGTTCCACGAGCTCAGCACGGGTCAGATTAAAGTGTACGGTATTCTGAGTTTCTTTGGTCATTACTGGATTCCCTTGGCTCAGCGCCAAAAAACGTTACCTAAAAAGCAAAAAACCCCTTTATTCTGCGTGTAATCGACAGTGAGTAATTATTTGGGGATGCGTATTATTACAAAAAGCAGTGATTTATGCCATGCGCAAAACATCAGTTACGCCGTTCGACATCCATCCCTGCCTTTTCAATGAATCTGATCTGATTTAGGCACATGCGCCGAATCTGAAAACATGGCACGTATATCTGTCTCGTCAAACGTATAATGCGCATGACAAAACTGACAACCTACATCAATAAGACCTTGTTTTTCAATGATTTCAAGAAGCTCATCCTGAGTCATAAACAGCAAGGTATTGGCACTGCGCTCTCGCGAGCAATCACATTTGAACTCAACAGAATCGGGTTCATAAAGGCGACACTGCTCTTGATGAAATAGACGAAAGAGTAATGTCTCATTATCTAATGTCAGCAACTCCTCCGCTTTCAGCGTTGCTCCGATCTGCTCGATGTGGCCCCAATCATTTTCTGCCGTACCGGCTGCAGGCATGACCTGCAACAAAAATCCCGCCGCCCGGTTTTCATCCGCCACCAGATGAATTTGAGTTGGCAACTGCTCAGACCGGATGAAATAATCGGTTAAACAATCACCCAGGGTTGTTTTCTCCAAAGGCACAATCCCTTGATAACGCTGCCCGGCTTCCGGCTCGATCGTAATCACCAGATGGCCATCGCCAATCAGATCAATAATGCTGGCATTATCATCGATCTCGCCTTCATATCGTGCGATGCCTCTGCACTGACGTTTGTTATTCACTTCCGCCATCAAGGCACTGACATTTCCGCTGCCCTGTGCTTGTAACAACAGACGCCCTTCAAACTTCAGCGTCGTACTCAGCAGAGCAACCGCCGCCAGCATTTCACCCAACGCATTGCGAATGGCAGGTGGGTACTCATGCAGCGCCAAAATATCCTGATAGGTTTTATCCAACCCAACCAACACACCTCGAATATCGAGATCATCGAATAAAATACGCTGAATTTGATCAGGGTTACTCATATCGCCAGCTTCTCACTTATAAACAGAAATTATTACCCGCTATTTTATCACAAACCTTTTAAGATTCCTGACAGTCAGCCTCTTTGCAACTCTTTCACTTCCAATAGCTGGCGACGGCTGCGCTTATCAGGTTTATGCCCGGGGCTCAATTCAGCGCCCTTCATCGCTTTACGTTGTAACGTCTCTTTTTCCCGTCGCTCGATACTCTCCGCTGTTTCTTCATACAACAGCTGCGCTTCAACCGCACCGCGACGCTGTTCGGACAAAGCTTTAACAATCACAACCCGCTGATCAAAGCCCTGGCGGATCTGCAACGAGGCACCTAATTCCACTATTTTGCTGCACTTTGCCCGCTGCCCTTCATAGTGCACCTTGCCACCTTCAACCATCTGCTTTGCAATCGCTCTGGTTTTATAAAAACGAGCCGCCCACAACCACTTATCCAGACGAATTTTCGCTTGATCAGTCATCCTTTAAACCTCCGGGCTCAAGTTCATTAAAGTGTTCAACTGCAGCAAATTCATCAATCTCACGTGCCGGGTGCTGACTGTCAGGCTGAGATATCGCTAGCAGGTAACGGATACCGTAGGCTTGCGCCGATGCCAGTACCGACAAACTATCATCTATCAACAGAGTCCTTCGCGGGTTAAAAGGTTCAACTTTCTGCAGTTTCGCCCAGAATGCCGGATCTTCTTTAGGCAAACCAAAATCGTGGGAGCAAACGATGGCATCGACTCTATCTGCCAAATCAGTTTTATCCAGTTTCAACGCAAGACTGCCCCGATGTGCGTTTGTCACAATCACAGCCCGCAATGATGCCTCCCGGACTTTTTGTAGAAAATCCTGCACATGCGGTCTGAAAGCGATACGGTCTGCCACTTCTTTTTTTAAAGCGACAATGTCAACGTTCAATTCACGCGACCAGTAATCCAAACAGTACCAATTCAGTGTGCCCTGCTCCTGCATAATACGCGTGTGCAACCAGTCTCGTGCGGCCTGCGCGTCCATTTGATGAATATCCGCGTAACGGGTTGGCAGATGCTCCAGCCAAAAGTAAGAATCAAAATGCAGATCCAGTAATGTGCCATCCATATCTAACAACACAGTATCAATATTGGACCAATCCAGCGTAGCAGGTACAATCACGTTAATGCCTTTTATATCAATCCATCAGAATGGACACCAGTATGCCCGTGAAACCCGAGGTTTTGAAGGTCACTCCCACCGCACGCAGCCGTCTTTTTCAGGTAGAAGAGCTGAAACTGCGCTTCAGTAACGGTGTTGAAAGAACATATGAGCGACTAGCATCGCGCGGTAACGGTGCTGTCATGATCGTTGCAGTGGATGCACAAGAGCATGTGATTCTAATCAGAGAATATGCAGGAGGCATCGAAGATTACACCCTAACCCTGCCCAAAGGATTGATCGATCCGGGTGAAACACCTCATATTGCGGCAGACCGCGAATTAAAAGAGGAAGCGGGATTTGGTGCTAATCGCTTACATACATTAAAAAAGATGACGGCGGCGCCCAACTACATGGGCCACCGTATTACCGTCATCATTGCCCGCGACCTTTATCCCTGTAAGCTTGAGGGAGACGAGCCGGAACCCATGGAGGTTATTCGCTGGCCGCTAGCCCGGCTTGACGAGCTGGTTCTGCAAGATGAATTTACAGAAGGGCGGGCGATTGCGGCTCTGTATATGACCCGCCACTTCCTTGCTGTTGAAGGCCAATAGCGGGTTTTTCCTCTCAGAAAAACGTTAAGGATTCGCACACAGCTGTGATCCTTGACGGATATCCTGTTCAACCTTGCTACGCGGTAGCTCACCGCCCAATCGGCCATCCATAATAGCCTGTACATCCAAGTCGCTATAACGTTTATGAATGTAATCAGATAAACACTCACACTGAGCCTGTGTAGCTGTACCTGCAGCAACACACCCTGCTACAAATGGCTCATAGGTTTTTGAAGCCAGATACTCTGTTTTAATCACGTAGACCGCCAACAATACTGCTGAGATCCAAAGTAGTGCTTTAGACATGATAAATTCTGTTCTTATTTTAGTGACTGGGACTTCAGTTTACCTGAAGGCTGGCTATTCTATGGTGCGACTCGGCAAATTGCAGCCAACTTTAGTCGCAAACCCACCTAATCACACACAAATTGTGTCATGAAAAGACAATCCAAGGGTGATATCATCTAGCTACAAATACGTCGTGGGCCATCCGGCCTATGTCCATAACAATAGATGTCCATAACTACAGTGATATGCTGAACGTGTCGACAAGAAGGTGAATAGAATGAGCTTTGAACTACCTGCACTGCCTTTTGCTAAAGATGCCCTGGAACCACACATCTCTGCTGAAACGCTGGATTTCCACCACGGTAAGCACCACAACACCTATGTTACTAAACTGAACGGTTTGGTTCCTGGTACTGAGTTTGAAGGCAAATCTCTGGAAGAGATTATCCTCTCTGCACCAGCAGGCGGTGTTTTCAATAATGCTGCTCAAATATGGAACCACACGTTCTACTGGAACAGCCTTTCTCCAAACGGCGGCGGCGAACCTAGTGGCCCAATCGCTGATGCGATCAAGTCTAAATGGGGTTCTTTCGCAGAATTCCAGGCAGAATTTAACGATAAAGCCGTTAACAACTTCGGTTCAAGCTGGACGTGGTTGGTTAAAAACGACGATTTCTCTCTGGAGATCGTTAACACCAGTAACGCGGGTACGCCAATGACTAACCGTCAGCGCGCTATCCTGACATGCGACCTGTGGGAACACGCTTACTACATCGATTACCGCAACGTTCGTCCTGACTACCTGAAAGGTTACTGGGCGCTGGTAAACTGGGACTTCGCAAACCAGAACTTTGGTGCGTAAGTTTTAGCCAGATAAAAGCATCGATTAAACAGATGCAAAAAAGGCCATTGAATTCACATTCAATGGCCTTTTTTATTGATCTGCACCGTCCGAATCAGCGATGTAAATATCGACTTACAATTGCACACCTCTAAAGACCATTCTTTACCAACGCATTAAGTGCTGACAATGCCTTATCAGCATCTTGTGACTTAATAAAAATATGATCATGGTAATAGGCAGCGATGACATTTGCGCTAATATTAGACGCGGTTAATTGAGTAGCAACGGCCGCGGTTAATCCAACAGCTTCAAGGCTTGAATGAACATCTAACGTGATGCACTTGAATACAGCCGAATAAACAATATTGCATTCATCTGCCTTTTCTTTTGTCAGAATAACCGTCATACCTTCTTTTTCATGAAAAGTACCGATGGGCTGCAATAGTGCTATCTGTTGGTAATCCGCTTCAGCCACTAAAGCAAAAACATACTCGGTAGCAGATAAGCTTGGAGCCATCGACGCTAATAGTTTTTCCAGATTCGTTTCACCAGACATTGATCATACACCCCATAAAAACCCTATCTATCCAAGCCCGTTTCATATAAATATCATCCTACGATTCTTTAATTATCGGGTTTCTCAACACCCCAACCCCACTGATCTCGACTTCAATCACATCTCCCTGCTTCATATAAAGGCGTGGTTTACGTTTCACGCCGACACCACCGGGGGTGCCTGTGACGATGACATCACCCGCCACCAGCGTGCAAAAAGTAGATATATATTCGATCAATGCAGGTATATCAAAAATCAAATCAGAGAAAGCTGCGTGCTGAACCTGCTCGCCGTTTAAACGCGTTGTGACTGTTTGTGATGCTAAGTCGGCAATCTCATCGGACGTGACCATCCAGGGTCCAAAAGCACCTGTATTATCGAAATTTTTACCCGGAGTGAATTGCCCGGTATGCATCTGCCAATCACGAATACTCGCATCGTTATAGCATGCATAGCCAGCGACATGCTGGAATGAATTCTCACGGCTGATATGACGACCACCCCGCCCAATAATTACCGCCAGTTCGCCTTCAAAATCAAGCTTTTCAGAAACATGGGGGCGCACAATCGGTTTACCATGCGCTACCTGTGTAGATGCAAAGCGGGTAAACAATACGGGATGCTGCATTTCTGGCATGCCGGTTTCGATGCGATGGCTTTCGTAGTTAAGCCCAACACAGATGATCTTTTCAGGATTCGGTATCACCGGCAACAGCTGCACCTCATCAAGCTGATAAGAAGCCGCATCTGACAGTTTGCTTGTTATAGCGCGGATATCCGGCAAATCTGCCAATAAAGCTTTCAGGTCAGGCTTATCAGGATACTGAGTGGATAAATCATAAACACGATCCTCTTCAACTAAGCCGAAACAAGAACGTTTTTTTACTATAAATGATGCTAATTTCATCCCGGGTTTCCTGTTAGTTTTCCTGTTTACCGGACTGGATCACTCATCCATTACGATTGCCGCTAAGATTGCAGTTAATAGGGTAGCGTGCGTAACTTATGATCGTATTCTGATTTTTGCCGCATCAGCCTGAAACGCGAATCATCGGCATCCTGGCGTAACCAGAAGATATCCCGATGATGCCTTTTTATTTCGCCCAATAAGCGCTGACGATCAGCCGGGGTGCTTTTATCACTGATCAACAACTGCTCTTTGGCACTAATAAGCTTTCTGATTTTGCGAATATCCCGTTCAGCATCAGTCACGCTGATCCTTAACCGTGTCATCACATCGCTAATCATAAATAACTCGTAACCCGGGACATATCCTTCGAGAAATTCAGCTTCGAGCGCTGCCGGACAAATCCCCCGATACTTACTGCCTTTTTTCCCATAAAAGAAGCCGCTGGTGCGAGTACAAAACTGCTTCAACCCTTGCTGATAACCCAGATGATAATCTTGTCGCGACGGCACCACCGCATATTCTGCACAATCATTGCGATACTCATCCAGAACAGAGGAGTGCACACCTTTTGATGCATCGGCCTGGCCGATTAAATGCCAATCAGCATGAAGACACTCAGATTGATTCATCGTGCTGCACCCCTGAAGCACAGCAACAGCAGCCAACAGCGTAAAGCACTTGAACCTTGATGGATTATACATGCGTGCTACGAGGGCCGTATTCATTATCGGTATGACTGGGCAATGCCATCATCACCAACAGCACTATCCAACCCAACAATGGCACCAGTACAATCAGCGCCCACCAGCCAGAGCGGCTGGTGTCATGCAAACGCCGTATACTCACCGCCAGACTCGGTAAGAAAATAAACAGAGAGTAAAGCCCACTCAACATTCCTGCGCCGGAAGCATGCCCCCAGCCCATCGAACGATCGATAAACCCCACAACAATGGTGAACAGAATATTTATCAGCATGAAATACCAATACTCTTCCCGTGATGCACGTCCTGAGAATACTGTGTATTTTCGGATAACATTAAGATACCAATCCATAGCTCACCTTTATCATTTCACAACAAGTTTCATCCTAACAACTGCCCACCCGCTAGTCACCCAGCAGTGGCTGTAAAAAGGGCCATACATTCTCTAACAACAACGGCTGCGCCTTGGCATTGGGGTGTAAACCATCCGACTGCATCAGGGTTTCCTGTAAAGCTACGCCGTCCAGCAAAAAAGGTACCCGACTGATCTGATACTGCTGTGCCAGCGTTTCAAAAAGCGTATAAAAGCGCTCAGTATAAGAAACACCATAGTTGGGCGGTAAGCGAATCCCTACGAGTAAAGGTTTCGCTTCAGCGTCTTCCGAAAGCTCTATCAAGGTGGTGATATTACGTTCAATTATCCCCAATGGCATACCGCGTAAACCATCATTAGCGGCTAATGCCAGAACTATCCAGTCAGGCTGATGTCTCTTTATGAGAGCGGGCAATCGGGTTATGCCTCCCTGTGTTGTTTCACCACTGATACTGGCATTAACCACACGAATATCGGCATACTCTTGTTGCAGCCTTGTCTCGAGTAGTGCAACCCAGCCCTGCTCAGGGCTAATACCATAAGCAGCAGACAAACTATCTCCCAGAACCAACAGGGTTCTGGCAGAGACACTGCTACTGACAATAACGGACACTAGTACTAATAAACGGATGATCGCCATGCCTGATAACATCTCCTTAAACACCTCTTTTGCCATTGAAGCACACCATCTCGCAAAAACCTTCGTAACTCAAGCCGGTGTGATCCGTTTATTTAACGATTTATCGCTCGCCATCCAACGCGGAGAGAGTGTTGCAATTATAGGCCAATCGGGTGCCGGTAAATCAACCCTGTTAAGCTTACTGGCCGGACTCGACGCCCCGTCCACGGGATCGGTAAAACTACTGGGAACTGATATAAGCACATTATCTGACACTGACGGTTCCGCATGGCGCGCAAAAAATCTGAGCTTTATTTTCCAGTCATTCCACCTATTACCGGAGTTAACGGCGCTGGAGAATACACAACTGCCACTGGACATTCGGGGTGATAAGCAGGCGACCGAAAAAGCGGCAAGCTTACTGGACCAGGTTGGCTTGTCTGATCGCCAAGGGCATTATCCCGCCCAGTTGTCTGGCGGTGAACAACAACGCGTTGCTATTGCCCGCGCCTTTGTGACGCATCCGACAATTTTATTTGCCGATGAACCGACCGGCAACCTGGACACTGAAACCGGTGAAAACATTATCACGCAGCTATTCGAACTTAATGCGCAACAAGACACCACACTGGTACTGATTACACACGATGCGGCACTGGCTTCACGCTGTGACCGGCAGTTCCGGTTGGAGCAGGGACTCCTGATCGAGGGCGTTCGCTAATGATCTCAATGCTGGCGTTACGCCAATTAAAAACTCAAGGGCGCCGACCCGACGGCAGAGCGCTGCTGATCTCTGTATTTTTGATGACCAGCCTAATCACCTTATTGAGCCTGACCGGCGATCGCTTACAAAAAAGCCTGGTTAACCGCAGCGCCGAGATTCTGGGAGCAGACCTGATCATCAGTAGCCAGCGCGCACTGCCTATTGAAAGATTAAGCCAGGCAAACGCACTCGGCCTTACTTCCACCTCGGTAACGCAATTTACCAGCATGGTCGAAACAGAAAACGCAATGCTGCTCAGCTCCATTCGAGCCGTCCGTGATCCGTACCCGTTACGCGGTAAAGTGATCACCGAACCGCCGCAAAATGCCTCACTACCCAGTCGTAATTCAGTCTGGGTCGAAGCATCAGTACTGACCCGCCTGAACATTAAGATCGGCGATTTTGTTAATATTGGTTACAGTAAATTCCGCGTAGAAAGCGTACTGATTAGCAGCCCGGACAGAGGCAGAGGGTTTCGCAGTTTTAATCCTCACATTCTGATGCGTGACGCTGATCTGGCAGCAACCCGCGTATTAGCTCCTGGCAGCCAGGCTGAGTTTCGCCAGCTGTTTGCGGGCACACCCGAGCAGATAAAGACTGCAGAACGAACCTTTACATCTACACTGGAGAAGGGCCAGCGCCTCTATACCGCAAAAGGCGACCAGCCAGTGAGACGCAACGCGGTAGGCAACGCCGGACAGTATCTTAAACTCAGCGCCTTGTTCGCTCTGCTACTGGGTTCTTTCGCTATCTATCTAAGCCTGAGGCGCTTCAGTGCAGATCAGCAGAGTCGCACAGCCCTGTTAATGAGTCTGGGCTTATCGCGCAAGCAGCTATTTCAATTATTCAGCATTCAACTCTTCCTTGGTTGGCTGCTGGCCGCTATTCCCGGCACTCTGGCAGGCTTAGGGTTACACCAGATTATCCTATGGAAGCTCGGCTCGCTGCTACCTCAGCCACTGCCTGCTCTGAGTATGCTGTCTTTAGTCAGCAGTCCATTATTGGCAGGTGCGATTTTGATGGTCGCAGGGCTGGCCACCTTATTACCGCTGGGACAGACATCCGTTTTGGCCCTGATACGCCAAGGCAATGAACAAGCCAGCACGCATAAATTACTTTACTGGCTAACCCCTATCGTGCTGTTTTTATTAATTGCCTTGTTTGTTGAATCTGTCCTATTTGCAGCACTACTGACTATCGGTCTGTTAGTGGCAGGAATGATCGCAGGCTGGGGCGTACAGTTCCTGATCTATCGAATCAACCTCGGCCTAAAAGGCAGAATCCGCTTATTTCCTTTACTGACACTGCGCATTAGACAACAACGCCACTGGCACCGCCTGCAAGGGGGTGTATTGTCGCTGCTGCTGACCTTGATGACGGTGCTGTTCTTTGCCCGCCAGGACATGCTCAGCGAATGGCAAGGACAACTACCAGACGACACGCCAAACCAATTTATTATCAACATCCAACCGTGGCAGAAAGCCTCGGTTACTCAATGGCTGGATGAGCAGAAAATCCCTTCTACGCTGTATCCGATCATCAGAGGGCGTATTGAATCCCTGAACGGAGAAAAGCCGGCACAAGCTTTTACACCCCAGCAACGCCGTCACAATACACTCAATCGCGAGCTGAATCTGACATGGGGCAACCAAATCCCGCCACACAACACCTTAAATCAGGGAGCATGGAGCAGCGCCGATAACGCCATCTCTATTGAACAATCGATGGCAGACGAGTTATCACTTAAGCTGGGTGATGAGCTGGGATTTCGCGTCGGTAGCGACCTGTTCAGCGGAGAAATTACCAGTATCAGAGGCGTCGAGTGGGGCTCCTTACGACCGAACTTTTATGTGATTTTTTCACCCGGCGCTATTGACCATCTACCGACAACCTACATCACCAGCTTTAAAATTGATGCTGAACATAAAGGGGCGACTTCAGCGCTGCTGAATGAGTTTCCTTCATTGACACTCATCGATGTAGAACAGCTGATACTGCAAGCACAGGATCTGATTAACAAGCTCAGCGACAGTGCTTCGCTGATTTTATTATTAACGCTGTTAAGCGGCTTAATTCTGGTGATTACAACCTTGCAGCAAGACTTGCTGCAACGCCGCTTTGAAGTCGCGCTGCTACGTACACTGGGTGCTTCCGGGAAGCAAACACGCCAACTCGACCTACTTGAATATCTTTTGATGGGGTTAAGCTGCGGCTTGCTGGCCAGCATGATGAGTGAAACGCTGCTTTATCTGGTCTATCAAAGCCTGCTAAAGCTTGAGCCTCAATTCCATCTGTTCCTCTGGCTGACGCTGCCGCTGCTGGCAACCCTGCTATTTACACTAACAGGGTTGCTGACACGCCGGGCACTGTCTCTGCCCAGCAGCTACCGATTACTCAAAGGCGGAGAATAGTTACCATCCCCCCTGCTGTAAAGCCTGCACAGCATACACAGGGGGACACGCGGCTTACAGTGCCAACACCACACCCGGTTTCAACTCGTCACTCTTAAGGTTCGGAACCGGGAAACAGGAGAATAGACGGTCTTTCGCCACTCCCTTTTCTAACAGCAAACTGGTCACCTGCGCGCCACGGGCAACGGCCAGTCCTTGTAAGCGCTCCAACATAAGCACTTCCAGCTCTGCTGGCGGCAGGGGCTTGGCTTTTGCCTTATTCTCTTTTTCAAGCAGCGCTGATAAGGCAATGCGATCATCCTTCACTGCATTGCCGCAGATATTCAGACGCAAGGCTTTACGCGAGCTCATCATCTCAGCAATTTTGCCCAGATAGCCACTCATATCCGCTGCAACAGTACTCGTACCCGCCGTGAAATTTACCGGCGCTAATGTAATAAACGCACCCGATTTATTCGCATCAATCGCGGTGCTAGCGATCGAAATCAATGCGCCATAGGGTTGCAGCGCTTTCGTCAGGAAACTAAAAGCGGCTTTCTTCAGCCCTTTAGTGGCCAAACGATTAACAATATCCTGATAGCCAAACTGAGGGTCATCCAGCGAGCCTTCAACCGGCAGATCCAACTTGATATTATCGTCACTATCCTGCAGTACCGAGATAGCGGTGCCTAATGGCATACTGAGCTTACTGTTAAACTCATCCGTGGCCTGTGTCTGTGCAGGCTGCACTTCAAGACGATTCAGTTTAATACGGTTTTTTCCGGCCAGCACACCCTCCTTAAGCGTCCCGCTGCTACTGAAATCCATCTGTCCACTTTGTAAAAAATAACCAACATATTTTCCGGCGTAAGGACTCACCACCGGCAGTTCTGCATTTTTAATATCCAGCTTCCAGTTACCATTCCTGGTGCCGCCCAGCAAATTCATTTTTCCGGAAGCCGTTAATTTTGCATGAGTGTTAATTGTGGCCTGCAGCTTGAACGGACTTAATTCTGCTTTAGCGCTATCCACTTTTTCAACGGTCAGTTCCTGAATATCCAGAACCGATTTAAAGGCCGGCTTAACGCTATAATCTTCGATATTGATGATGTTTTTACTCGTCATCAACAACTGCCCCACACGTACGCTAAAGGCTGCTTCCTGGTTTTCTGCCTTTGTCGTAGTTGTAGTTGTAGTCGTAGTTTTTGCGTTATTTTCTTTTCCCTGCCCCGGCGTACCTTCTCCCAGTGTTGCCAGCGCAAGCGTCAGCCGCTCAATCTCTTTAATACCCTGCTTATTCGTAACCGATACGTAGGTTTGTGTATCTTTTATACGGACATCATCGACCACTAAACGATTTAGATCCGTTAATAACAGCCCTTTAAGCTGCAATTCACCGATCGTACTCATCGGCTGCTGGCCTTGTTTATAATTCGCTTTAAGCCCCGTGAAGGTTAACTGTGCTGCACTGATCTTTTTCGTTGAGTAAAGCCCGTTAACCAGTCCGATCGAACCTAGTTCAAGCAACTGCAGCGGCTCTTTTAAGGTCGACACACTCAGCGCGGAGGTCTTCAGACGGACTTTTTCAATGACAGGCTGGCTCACTGACATATTAGCCAGCACAGCCGCCATATCGGCGGAGTCCAATGCCACTGCAAGGCGTCCGTCTTGTGATAGCTGCAGCTTTTGTAAAGTAATAGCCGGAGCTGCCGTAATGCCTGCCAACTCTGCGCCCTTCCAGGAAATTTTCAATGGTGATACTAAAGAGAGTTGCGCGGCTGCCAGATCGATCTGAGGGTTTTTCAGCCCCAGCGTATCGATATTAAGCATCAACTGACTATTCAGCTGTTTCGGCAAGTTTTCTGTAAAGGATAAATTTAACGGACCTTGCTGCGACACGCTGGCAGCGCTGATGCGTTGATCCGCTTGACTAAAGTCCAGATTTTTAATGCTGAGCTTTTGCGGCCCTTTAATGCTACTCAACGCCGACCCATCAAAGCCAAGATCAACACCTCCTTGCCAGCTAAATTGCGACATCAACAAAGCAAGCTGTTTACCTTGCTCCAGCTTTAACCCACTGCTCTGAATCGCCCCCTCTAGAGAAACATTCTGCAACGAACTTTCGGCCAGCTTAACAGCGCCTTTGCCGGACCACTCAAGGTGCTTATCCGAGACATTGATTTGCTTATCCTTCCATGAAAACTCATCAAGACTGAAGCTGCCCGAATGTAACAACTGCCCACTGCCACCGGTAAGATCGAGCTTCAGTTCAAGATTGGTGGTCAGAAACCCTTTCAACTGCGGCACCCAGGCTTTAGCGACACTCTCTAATGGAAACCGATCCAGCACTAACTTAATCGTCGATGTTTTCTGTTCAGGCAAAGGAACCGCGGCTGAATTCAGCTCTATTTTTGAGCCGTTGAGTAATCCATTGAGCGTGACTTGAGTTGATGCTGTTTCATCCCATTGGTAAAGCGAATTCAAACCCGCATTATCAATGACGATCTGCTGCTGATGCTGCGGAAGATTCAATGCCCAGTTAATGTGATGTAAACGCACATTGGCTATACCGACCCGCCATTCTGAAGGGGGGCTCTCAGGCTCTTTAACAGACGGCTCTGTCGTATTGAATTGAGATAGGTTAACCGGTCCAAGCCACAGATCATCCCCTTGTTGATAGAGGCCACTGGCCACATCAGAAAGAATAACCTCATTGATCAGAATTCGCTTCTCGAATAACGAAGGGTAATCGAGCGTCACTTTCAAGTGCCCCACCCGCATCGGCGGCACACCCTCAGAGTCTGCTTTGAGTTCTATCAGCTCCACGCTTCCGCTAAGCCAGTGTATGTCGACTTTTTCAAAAGAAACATGTTCAGCGCCCTGCCCTTTAAGCCAGATCACTACCTGATCCCGAATCAGGTAAGGTAGGGAGTATAGCCCTAAAGCGATTACCACCAACATCGATAAAATGACTCGCATAACGTCCCTCATTAGATCAAAAAAGCATCTGGATCACTCACTCACACTATCAACAAGGATAGACGACAGGTGGGCTGGATGACATACAAAAAAGCTTACACTGTTTTCCCTGATGTTGAGCTGAATTCGTCATTAACTATCAATCCTTTTATTCATAGAAGAATTCATAAGCAGTGCGGGCAAAGTTAATAGCAAGAGGAAGCTGACGAAAAGAAAACGAATAGAGCTTTCAAAGCCGAATGATAAATACAGAACTTAAAAAAACAAGGTTGGCAGACTTTTTCATGATGTCATTACAAACACCATGGTTATTCTAAAAAGCTATAAAAAAGTAACGTTTCCTGCTATTATTCGGCCACTAAAACATACAGTGTTATGCCAATTTTTAATTTATTAGGGTAAATATAATGGCTCATCATGATGAGAAGTTTCGTGACGCTTCCGGTTATAGCTGGATTGTAATTAATCTGATTGCGTTAGCATGGGTCACAATGCCTGTCAGCATTGCCCTGACAAAAGTCGTACAGTGGTAAACCGCTAATTATTAATAAACTGTTCTCTATGAGGCGTTTATTAAACGTATAAAAATGCCGCTTTCATTTAGCGGCATTTTTTTTACTATGCTTTTACCAACTATTGAACTATCTACACTTAACTATCTAACCTTAACTACCTAACCTTAACTAATAGCACCTTATGCTTATTTGATGTTTTGTACGCCGTCAGGTGTACCCATCAAAATCACATCAGCACCGCGCTGCGCAAATAATCCATTAGTTACCACGCCAACGATATTATTCAGGATACCTTCCAGTCCTTTAGGGTCAACAATCGACAGATCATGAACATCCAGAATTTCGTTACCATTGTCCGTCACAAAACCCTGACGATACACCGGCATACCATCCAGCTTCACCAACTCACGCGCCACATAGGAACGCGCCATTGGAATCACTTCTACCGGTAACGGGAAGTCACCGAGCACATCGACCTGTTTAGTCGAGTCAACAATACAGACGAACTCTTTAGCAACGGCGGCAACAATCTTTTCACGGGTTAATGCACCACCACCCCCTTTGACAACATTTAAGCGTGCATCAAATTCGTCGGCGCCATCCACATAGACTTCCAGTTCATTAATTGCATTCAGATCAAACACGGTAATACCATGCCCTTTTAAGCGATCCGCTGTGGCTTGCGAACTGGCAACGGCACCATCAAACATGTGCTTCACTTTTGCCAATTCATCGATGAAAAAGTTTGCTGTAGAGCCCGTGCCTACGCCGACAATTGTTTCACGTCCTAAGCGTGGGCGAATATATTCAACAGCCGCCTGGGCTACGGCTAACTTCATTTCATCTTGTGTCATGCTGTTTCACATCTCATTTATGAAGAATTTGTGTAAATTATACGCAGCATTGGCCTTCGCTTGTAGACGAAAAGGGCTACAACTTGTAGGATTTCCCGCTCTTCTTGTGAAATCATTCAGGATTGACTGATAAACAAGCCATTCGCCTCTACTCTATTGATTGTACTTTCATTATGGCTCACCGATACATCAAAAGAATTCTCGAAGCGCGTGTCTATGACGTCGCGGTCGAAACCCCGCTGGATGAAGCCAGAGGACTAACGGAACGCCTGAATAACCGGGTTTTACTGAAACGTGAAGATCTGCAACCGGTATTTTCATTCAAAATCCGTGGCGCTTATAACAAAATGCGTCAACTCACAGCAAAAGAGCGTGCCAACGGTGTGATTGCAGCGTCGGCGGGTAACCACGCCCAAGGGCTGGCGATGGCAGCGAGACACCTCGGTGTGAAAGCGACCATTGTCATGCCCAAGACAACACCCGAGCTGAAGGTGAGTAATGTACGCCGGCTAGGGGGTAAAGTTGTTTTGCATGGTGATACTTTTGACGAAGCGTCTGCTCATGCGCAGAAATTGGTTGCCGAAAAAGGGATGACTTATGTACACCCCTTTGACGATCCTGATGTCATTGCCGGCCAAGGCACCGTCGCGATGGAGATCCTGCGCCAGGAATCCGGCCCGATTGATGCCATCTTTGTTCCGGTAGGCGGCGGCGGATTAATTGCAGGTATCGCAGCGTACGTGAAGTACCTTCGACCAGAAACTAAAATTATTGGCGTAGAGTCTGAAGACTCTGCCTGCTTAGCCGCGGCAATCAAAGCGAATAAACGCGTTACTTTATCGCAGGTCGGTATTTTCGCAGACGGCGTTGCTGTCGCTCAAATTGGAAAAAACACGTTCGAAATTTGTCGTGATTATGTTGATGAAGTCATCACTGTTACCACTGATGAGATCTGCGCTGCAATCAAAGATATATACGATGATACCCGTTCTATCTGCGAACCTGCGGGTGCGCTAGGGGTTGCCGGACTAAAAAAATATGTTGAGCGTGAAAAGTGTGAAGCAAAAACACTGATCGCGATTGATTCAGGCGCGAACGTTAACTTTGATCGTTTACGTCATATCGCAGAACGCTCAGAACTGGGTGAAAAACGTGAAGCCATCATTGCTGCGAAAATTCCTGAAAAACCCGGTAGCTTTAAGAAGTTTATTACGGCACTGGGTAAGCGCAATATCACGGAATTCAACTACCGTTACAGTGATGACACATTAGCGGTCGTTTTTGCCGGTATTCAAATTAAGCCGAACAATGACGGCAAAGAAGAGCTGCTCGAAGAGCTGCGTGAACATCTGGAAGAGGTAGTTGATCTCACGGATGACGAAACCGCAAAACTGCATGTGCGCTATATGGTAGGTGGGCATGCGCCTGAGAGCGTTTCTAATGAAGTCGTGTACCGCTTTGAATTTCCTGAGCGCCCCGGCGCCCTGATGAAGTTTCTTAGTACATTAGGTGGCCGCTGGAACATCTCCATGTTCCACTACCGCAACCACGGCGCTGCCTATGGACGCGTACTGGTCGGCATGCAAGTGCCGGAAGCAGAACGAGATCAGGTAAAAGAGTTTTTGCATGAGATCGGCTATAACTTCTGGGAAGAAACCAACAACCCGGCTTATAAGCTATTTCTTGGCTAAGCGCTTTATATGGTCGATCGATACACTAAAAAACCGCTGCTAATCCAGCGGTTTAATGAGATGGTTCCCCTCGCTTTTAACCAGCTATGCTGGAAAGGTGACGAAACCAACAAGGAGAACCATCTCATGTATATCAAAGTCCTTGGAATCGATTTAGGCAAGTCTTCTTTTCATTTAATCGGTTGTGACTCCCACGATCAACAAGTCTGTAAAAAGAAACTTTCTCGTCAAAAACTCATAACTTTTATCGCTCAACTACCGCCGTGTCTGATTGCATTTGAAGCCTGTGGTGGTGCGCATTGGTTAGGCCGCCTCTGTATGGAGCACGGTCATGACGTTCGATTAATCCCACCTCAATATGTTAAACCTTTCGTTAAAG
>NZ_FOOU01000012.1 GCF_900113275.1 Neptunomonas qingdaonensis | reverse complement strand
TTCAATGAATTCACTAGGTTGCTTATCCTGATAAAGCTTTTGTAGCTTCGTCCTGACAAGCGCCCACACGAATTATCTGACCAATCTGTTAAAGAGCGCTTGAACGTGTCGTTCAAGTGAGGCGCATATTCTACCGAACGCCGCGTTGAAGTCAATCTTTATTTTGCAACTTTTCCGAAATCTTCCGGCTGCAAAACCTGACTCCAACCACCAATCACAAAACCTTGAAAAAATGTTAAATATCAAGATCTTACTAACCAGCATCTTCTCATCTCAGCTACCTGTTTGGCAGCCTCCTTGGGAAGAGGTGCGCATTCTACAGACTCCCCAAAAGGAGTCAACAGCCCTGCCTGAAAAAAGTGATATTTTTATGAAAAATGCTTCAACCCAGGCCACAAAACACAAAAAGCCTTGTTAGCAGGCACTCTATTATATAGATAACAATTCAAGCACACCTGCCGCACAGACAGACATCTATGCCTTTACCAAGAAATGATTACAAGGTGACACTTGAAAAACACATAAACCTTAAAAGGCATAATCCCCCCTTAGTGCAACCAAGGAGGGATCATTTAGAGCAATCGCATCAAAAATTATTAACAGTCTTACGACTAAATTAACCGTGCAACATTATTTTTTACGCGCTTTCTTCAACACCTTAACATGCTTCTGAAAACGTACTTTTTTCCGTTGCTGCCTGGGCGTTAACTTATTGCGTTTTCCAGCAAATGGATTATCACCCGTCTTAAACTCAAACCTTACGGGGGTTCCATGAATTCTTAGTACTTTAATAAATTTATTTTTCAAATAGCGCTTATACGACTCAGGCAGATGGTCTGTTCTATTACCGTGAACAACAATAATAGGTGGATTTGAGCCGCCCTGATGCGCATAACGCAACTTGATGCGGTGCCCACCGACCTGAGGAGGCTGATGATCAGCGACAATATCTTCAAGCAGAACCGTCAAACGATTCGTCGGCCATTTTGCCATAGCAGATTCGTAAGCTTCATTAATAGAGCCGTACATCTCGCCTACACCACTACCGTACAAGGCCGAGATAAAGTGGAATCTGGCAAATTCAGCAAAATCCAAACGCCGACGTATCTGCTCCTTAATCTCCTTCTTCTGCTCTTCCGTCATGCCGTCCCATTTATTCAGGGCTATGACCAGCGCACGACCAGTCTCCATGATAAAACCAAGCATATGCAAATCTTGATCAGTAAGCCCTTGCCTTGCATCTATCACCAAGACAACAACATTTGCGTCTTTAATCGCTTGCAGTGTTTTAATAATAGAGAATTTTTCAACAGCCTCGGTAATATTTTTCCTGCGCCTTACCCCCGCGGTATCAATTAGCGTATAAGGCTTACCATCTCGCTCATAAGGGATATAAATACTATCTCGAGTAGTACCCGCCTGGTCAAATACTATAACCCGCTCTTCCCCCAGCAACCTATTAACCAAGGTTGATTTACCGACATTGGGACGCCCTACAATAGCGATACGAACACTTCGCTCGCCTTCCTCAACTGGCGCCTCAATAGTTTCAAAAGTCGATAAACAGTGTTCAGTCAGTACAGTAACACCACGGTTATGTGCCGCAGCAATTGGAATCGGCTCACCTAAACCAATCGTGTGAAAATCAGACATCGCTATGTCAGGGTCAAGCCCATCTGTTTTATTAACAACCACATAGACTGTTTTCTCAGTGCGTCGAAGATGATCCGCAATCATTTCATCAGCAGGCATTAATCCGGCACGACCATCTACCATGAAAAAAACAACATCCGCATCTTCAATAGCCTGCAGAGACTGACGAGCCATTTCGTGGTCAATACCATGCTCATCGCCAGTGATACCACCGGTATCAATAACAATATACGCCTGCTCGCCTATTATTCCCTCGCCATACTTACGATCACGCGTAACACCTGGCATATCCGCAACTAGCGCATCTCTGGAATGTGTCATACGGTTAAACAGTGTAGATTTACCAACGTTGGGACGACCAACCAGTGCAATAACGGGTAGCATTAGGTATTACCAAAAATTAAAAAAATGCCACCCTTTTCCAAAGACAGCAAATTGCATTAAAACGGCTGATCAGTTCAATGTCAGCGCTAACAAACGCCCGGCATCCGTCAGAGCATATAAGGTACTTCCCTTAACCTTCATATCACCAACAAGTCGGGAACCAGTATCGTAACGGGCTACGAAGTGCCCATCAATTTGTGACAGAAAGTGAACATAGCCTTCGCTATCCCCGACCGCCACGGCATTGCCAATGACGGCAGGAGCTGTGATCTGACGATTCTCCAGTTGATCCTGTCTCCACACACTGGCAGCACTTCGCGCATCTAATGCCTGGACATGACCAACAGACTCGCTCACATAAATATTACCAAAACCTGCGGCAAGACTATGGTAGCTGGACATTTTTTTTGCCCAGAGCGTTTGCGCATTAAATGGATTAATAGCCACCAGGTTTCCCTGAAATCCTGCAATATAAACGACATTCTCAAACAACAATGGACGACCATCTACATCTGTCATTCTCTCAAGCTCAGAGCGACCTTGCGCAAGAGAAACATTTTGCTCCCATAAAACACTACCGCTTTCGTTATCTAACGCAACAAATTTACCATTATCCAGACCTGCCAGTGTGACGTCAGCGGCCACTATAGGTGAACTTGTACCCCGCAATGTCAATCGAGGCGCCAAACTATCATAAACCCAGCGCTGTACACCGCTTTGTAAATCCAGCGCCACTATTTGGCCATTAATAAGTTGCGCAACCACTATTTGATTATTTAATTGCGGCGCGGCCACCACCTCGGATGAAACCTGTTTCCTCCAAAGCTCAGCACCTGTAGTTGCATCCAGACAAATGATTACACCGCTTTGCGTTGCGACAGCCAGATTACTAATTCCGGCACCAACGCCTGCCAGCAATGCTACATCCAGATCTACTGACCAGAGCTTGCTACCCGTTTCAACATTGAAAGAGGATACAGCCCCATCAACGGAGGCAGCGAAAATCGAATCCCCGCTAATGGCCGGTGTCATCTGATGAAATTTATCACCCAAATCTCCGCCAATATTTGCTGACCAACGAACAACCACCTTTTTTTCTGCAGTGAAATCGACTAATTTATTGGGCTGAACTTCTTCCGACCCGCCCCAAAAACCACATCCTGACAAAGCGAGTGAAAACAATGCTATAGAAGCAATCCGACGTAACATATTCTATCCCTCGTTATATACAGCCAGGTCTTCCAGCTTCATATTCAGCAAAGGATTAGCCTCCGCATTGCCTGATGCGTCAAGAGCCTGCTGATAAGCCGCCCGAGCATCCATTTTTTCTCCACTAGCCAATAACAGATCACCCTTAAGCTCGAAAATACTACTGTTAAACTCTTTAGCGCTCAGGTTTTTAATAACCTCAAGGCCTTTTTGGTAATCTCCCATCGCCTGGTAAATACGCGTTTTACGAAGCAGTGTCACATTACGCATTTCATCTGAAGGAGCATGCGCAAGCACCCAGTCAAGTTCGGCCAGGGCCTCAGGAAACTTCCCTTGATCAACCTGTACACGCGCCATCAACAATGCGGCAAAGCGTGCATATTCGGAATTTTCAAAATCAGTTTTAAGCTCTTCCGCAAGATGCTGACTTGTTGCAATCTGATCCAAATCCTGTGTGCCGAGCGTAGCCGAAACAGCATCAAGAAGGTTTTGATAAGTAATGGAAGCACTCTCAGCATTCGTCAACTGCTGTTGCTGCCAGGTTTTCCAGGCAAATACCGCACTTAATGCAATGGCGATCATAAAAAGGAGGGACTTGCCGTTCTCTTTCCACCAACCTTTTAACGCTTCAACCTGTTCTTCTTCTGTTCGCATCTCAGACACAATAACACTCCAAATCCAAAATAAAGATCCGTTAATTCTACTTAATAAGTTGCCATTGCTGAGCAACAAGGGATGGCAAACCGGACAATGGAACCTGCGCTATTAACTCGGCTTCACTCCATAACGTCCCAACGACACCTGCTTCGCCTTTCTGTAACAGCAAAATCAGTTTCGCCCCCGTTTGACGGGCTTTACTATTAATATTTTTCAACCCGGCACAATGAGTTTTGATGCGCAACCCTGGTATCTGATCGCGCAAGAATTCCCCGCATTGCATGACATCCGATTGCGCCTCTTTTGACTCCGCAGCTATATACAGATCAAACGACACTTTTTCAGATTCAGGGATGGTATTCAACGTTTCGAGCAACAACACCAAGCGCTCTATACCCATCGCAAAACCAACTCCAGGAGTCGCCTTCCCTCCAAGCTGCTGCACCAAACCATCGTAGCGGCCGCCAGCACAAACAGTCCCTTGAGCGCCAAGTTTATCGGTTACCCACTCAAATACCGTCTTGCAGTAATAATCCAGGCCACGCACCAAGCGTGAATTTATCTCGTAATGGATACCCGCCTGATCTAATAAATCAGTTAAGCGCGAAAAGTGCTCTCGGGACTCATCATCAAGATAATCAGCCAATACCGGTGCATCTCTCAAAATCTGTTGAGTTGATTCATTTTTGCTGTCAAGTACGCGCAATGGATTGCTTTTTAATCGCCGCTGACTATCGTCATCGAGCCGATCGTGAAATTGCATCAGGTATTCAACCAGGTCTTCTTTATACTTGAGCCTATTCTCATTACTACCAAGAGAGTTCAACTGCAATGTAACTGCATCAAGAATACCAAGATTTTTCCATAAGCGGGCACTTAGCATAATGACTTCAGCATCGATATCTGCCGCTGACATACCAAATGTTTCAACACCAATTTGATGAAATTGACGATAGCGCCCTTTTTGAGGCTTTTCATAACGAAACATCGGTCCTTGATACCAGAAGCGCTGAGCCTGATTAAATAGCAGACCATGCTCTTCGCCGGCACGTACACAGCCAGCCGTACCTTCGGGTCGCAACGTCAGACTTTCACCATTGCGGTCTTCAAACGTATACATCTCTTTTTCGACAATATCGGTCACTTCACCAATAGAGCGCTTAAAGAGATCCGTTTGTTCTACAATGGGCATGCGAATTTCACTGTATCCATAACTGGATAATACAGCTCTCACCTGCCGCTCTAAATATTGCCAGACAGGCGTCTCATGAGGAAGAATATCATTCATTCCCCGGATGGCTTTAACTTTGGCCAAACTTTGTTCTCTCTTTTAAAAACGTCAATTCAAAGGAAGCGAAAATTTTGCTACATTTTTGTCATTATGAGGTGCAAGATCGACAACAACGCCATTATAAAGCACCTGATTGATAGCGGAAACACGCCCAATCAGCACACGCAAAGGCTCTTTTCCCGAAAGGCTTAATGACTGCCCCTGCTTACGCAGGTTATTAAATATAGTTTTCCCATCTGCATCCTTCACCGTAAGCCAGCAATCATCTGTAAATGTTATCTGCAACTTATCGGACACAGCTATCGGCGCATCCTCTGCTACCGGCAAACTGACATCAGTATCAGGCCCAGCATCCAGCGTGCTCTGTAAATTTGTCACATCTTCTTCAGATAAGTATTGAGGCTCTTCGGCAGTATTTTGTTCAACTAACATCTCAGCATTAGCATCTTCAGACACATCTGAACCTTCTAATGAGTCTTCTAATTTTGGTAACACTAAGGTTTTATCATCACTCATTTGTGCTGTTGAAGCGGATACAGCAGACTCCACCCCTTCAACTGGCGCAAGACTATATTGTGTTTTCCACCACCAGCCTATAGCCGAAACAATAACAAGCAGAAAAAGCCAACTTGACCAACGCATGACCGGATCACCCAGCTTAACTTGCTGCTGAATCCTTGTGACCGATCGAATCGGTTCTTTTTTAGAAGGTAACCCGCTCAATTGATCAAAAAGCTCAATCAGTGAGGATCCATCTATGCCAACTATCTTCGAATATCCGCGGATATAACCTCTGGCAAAAACAAAACTCGGAAGCTTGTCAAAACTACCCTCCTCTATCCATTGAATATAGCGAACAGGCAGGTGTAACTCTTCTGCAATCGATTGCTGGCTCAAGCCTTGAGCTTCCCGTGCGATAAGCAAACGTTCACCAGGCAGTTGCATGCCGTTTTGCACAATACTTTCATCTGGAACGCTACTCACCTAGCTGACTCCTTATACTGCATATATTCGTCGGATTCAGGATACATATTCTTTAGCAATAAAGTATATGTAGTTGCCAAGGAGACTTTATGATTCTCTCTTGCCAGCCTAATCCCAACCCACAAACTTTTAGAAGAATGATTAACTCTTTTACTATTCACCATTTCAGTAAACTGTGAAAAATACTCCTCTGCCTTAAGTATATTCCCAGTCGACAGATAAATATCTGATAACTCCACAAGCGCCAGGGGCCGGGCTCCACCCGTTTTCAATGATCTCTCAAACGCATGAATAGCGACATCATTACGCCCTATCTCCTGGTAACAACGTCCTAAATTTTCAAATGTCTGAGATCTACTATTATAGAAGGGATCTTCGGTCGCTTTCGCCAGTTCAACACAGGCTTCCTGGTAGCGTTTTTCTGAGAATAAAAACGCGCCGTAGTTATTATGAAACATCGCCGAATCGGGTTCCTGCGCAATAGCCTTCTTATAATATTGTTCTGCCAGAGCAATTTCACCTTCAACTTGAAAAACCAAACCTAAAGCGTTAAATGCAGGAGCATATGTAGGATTAATATCCAACGCCTTCTGCACAGCAGATTTCGCATTCACTGAATCACCGGTTTGAAGGTACTGCAACCCTAACGTGGTGTACGCCTGCAACGCCCCCTCAGAAGAAACCGTGTTTTTATTTATAGCAACAGAATCCGACTGTGGCGTAGCACAACCAGATAAAAAAACACCGAAAAACAACCCCATCAATATATAGGCTTTATTCACGTACGGTAACTCCTTTACGACTGGTATGAATAATAGCTAAACAGAGCTTTCCTGAACAATCGGTATATATTTTTGACTCCGGCGAGTTCTATCCTCAACCTGGCCAACCAACTGCCCACAAGCCGCATCAATTTCAGCACCCCGGGTACGACGAACGGTTGTCATAATACCCGCTTTTAACATGATTTGTTTAAATGCAAGAATAGCGTCTTCTGAAGGGCGCTCATATCCTGAATTAGGAAACGGATTAAAAGGTATTAGATTTAACTTACAAGGCAAACGCTTCAACAACCGCCCTAACTCTCTTGCCTGTGCAGGCTGATCGTTAATACCAGACATCAATGTATATTCTACTGTAATAACCCTTCTATCATTAAGTCTTTCAAGATAGCGGTTACAAGCAGCAATTAACTCTTCAATTGGATAACGCTTATTAATAGGCACCAACTGATTTCTTAATTCATCGTTCGGCGCATGCAAAGAGATCGCCAAAGAGACATCGGTCTCTTCTATTAACTTATCAATTCCCGGAACAACACCGGCCGTACTTAACGTCACTCGCCGTTTAGACAAACCGTAGGCATTATCTTCCATCATTAATTTTATGGCGCTGACGACATTATCAAAATTCATCAACGGCTCACCCATACCCATAAAAACAACGTTAGTCACACGCCTGGGCTGAGCAGGGTCCATGGGACCAAAAGACTTAATAGCTATACGTACCTGGCCGATAATTTCTGATGCGGTCAGGTTTCGATTAAATCCCTGCTTACCTGTCGAGCAAAAACTACAATCGAGTGCGCAGCCCACCTGAGACGAAATACACAGCGTTGCCCTATCCCCTTCAGGAATTAAGACGCTTTCAACACAAGAACCACCCTCAACGCGGATAACCCACTTGCGTGTGCCATCTTTAGATACATCCTGCATAACAACTTCAGGTTCACGAATTTCAGCAACCTGATTCAGCTTCTGGCGTAACGATTTACTGATATTAGTCATATCATCAAAAGTTTCAGCGCCTAACTGATGCATCCATTTCAAGACCTGAGTAGCACGAAAACGTTTTTCACCCAGCTCAGCGAAATAAGCTTCCAGCTTTTCAGGACACATCCCTAATAGATTAGTTTTGGGAATGGATTCAGTCATTATCACACCTATAAATTAAAGACATGCAGAAAAGAATTCTTCTCTGCATGCTAGCAATCATTACTTACCGAAGAAGTATGCAATTTCGCGTGCTGCAGAAGCAGCGGAGTCAGAACCATGTACAGCATTCGCATCGATAGATTCAGCGAAATCAGCACGAATAGTACCTGCTGCCGCTTCTTTAGGATTAGTCGCACCCATCAGATCACGATTTGCTAAAATTGCATTTTCACCTTCCAGCACCTGCACAACAACAGGGCCAGAAATCATGAAGCTAACCAAGTCAGCAAAGAAAGGACGCTCTTTATGTTCAGCATAAAAACCTTCTGCTTCTTCTTTGCTCAGTTGCTTCAGCTGCATTTCTGCAATTTTAAGACCCGCATTTTCAAAACGAGATTCAATTTGACCAATTACATTTTTAGCCACGGCATCAGGCTTGATAATTGATAATGTGCGTTCGATAGCCATTTGTACTTTCCCCTAAGGATATTTCTGAAAAACACGCCATTATACGCGAAGGGAACAACAAGCCACAACATAGTGTAAAAGAAACAGCCCGGTAAACCGGGCTGTATTTTTATTCATCTTGCTCTTCTATCCAAGCCATCTGGATTGCTTCCAGTATCTTCTCACCACAGCGATCGGGATCATCATCAAAGCCCTCAAGATCCATCACTTTCTGGTACAAGTCCGGGAAGCTAATTTTAAGAGGATCAACTTCCGGATACTTCTCAGTCAATTCAATCGCAATATCAAGCACGTCAACCCACTTAAGATTCATACGATCTCTCCTTAATGGCGCTCAGACACCTGATTTATAGTATAGCGAGGCAGCTCGACCACCAAATCTTCATTACCAACACACGCCTGACAACTTAAGCGAGATTCCGGCTCTAATCCCCATGCCTTATCCAGCATGTCGTCTTCAAGCTCATCCGACTCGTCAAGCGATTCAAAACCTTCACGAACTAGCACATGGCATGTTGTGCAAGCACAGGATTTTTCACACGCATGCTCAATCTCGATACCGTTGGCCAAGGCTGCATCGCAAATAGTCACGCCTGACTCAACATCTATTACCTTACCATCAGGACATAAGTCATCATGGGGTAGAAAAATAATCTGCGGCACTTATGTAATCTCCTCAATTTCCTGAATACTATGCCCCTGCAGTGCCCGCTGAATGTTCAAATCCATACGACGCGATGCAAATTCATCACTAACTTTAGCTAAACGTTCCACACCCAACTCAATTTCGCGTGCCTCGGAACCCGCTTTGACCTCTTTTAATAAGTCGATCTCAGATTCCAGCTCTTTACGCTCATCAGCGGTTAACAGCGCCTGACCATCTATTACAATTGCCTGCTCCAAAGCCGATATCAGACGATCCGCATCAACTTTTTGCTCTCGCAAGAAGCGCTTCTCTTTATCCTCTTCTGCTGAAGAGTAGGAAGCCTTCAGCATATCAGCGATCTGACCATCACTCAGACCATATGAAGGCTTAACCTGAATACTGCTTTCGATGCCCGTAGAAAGCTCTTTAGCTTCAACGTTTAACAACCCGTCAGCATCTACCTGAAACGTCACTCTAATCTTAGCCGCACCCGCTACCATTGGCGGAATGCCCTGCAGCACAAAACGAGCCAACGAACGGCAATCCTCAACCAACTCGCGCTCTCCCTGCAGAATATGAACAGCCATAGCCGTCTGCCCATCCTGAAAAGTTGTAAACTCTTGCGCTCGGGCAACGGGAATCGAAGTATTTCTATGAATAACCTTCTCTACCAACCCCCCCATCGTCTCTAACCCCAACGAGAGTGGGATCACGTCCAACAACAACATTTCGGAGTCTGGTTTGTTACCGGCCAACACATCCGCCTGGATTGCTGCGCCAATGGCAACAACACGGTCGGGATCAATATCCACATGCAATGGACGACCGAACAATGCTGCAACGCGCTCACGCACCAATGGCACCCGAGTCGAACCACCCACCATGACGATATCCTGAACATCATCCAGCGATAAGCCCGCATCTCTGATAACCCGCTTACAAGCACGCACCGTTTTATCAACAAGCACGGAGATCAGCTCATCAAACTGTGTTTTTGATACGTCTACAGACACTTCTTTACCGTCAATCTGCAGATTAATACAGGCGTTATCTTCAGCCGTTAGCTGCTCTTTAGCCTCACGTGCCTGCTCCATTAACTGACGAGAAAGAGCCGCCGTCATTGCAGTGGCCGCACCCGTTTGCGCGGCCAACCATTCAGCTAAAGCTCTGTCGAAATCATCACCACCCAGAGCGCTATCACCTCCGGTAGCTAATACTTCAAAAACACCTTTAGTTAAACGCAATACCGAAACATCAAAGGTACCACCACCAAGGTCGTACACCAGAATGACGCCTTCATCTTTCTGATCAAGTCCGTAGGCTACCGCTGCCGCCGTAGGCTCACTCAATAAACGTAATACATTAATATTAGCCAGGGTTGCTGCATCTTTTGTCGCTTGGCGCTGGGCATCATCAAAATAAGCAGGCACAGTAATAACCGCACCCACAAGGTCGCCCTTCAGCGATTCTTCTGCGCGCTGCACAAGGACTTTCAAGATATCAGCGGAAACTTCAACAGGGCTTTTCGCACCCGCTATTGTTTTTATGAAAGGCATGCCACCCTGATCTTCCTCAAACTCATACGGAAGAACTTCTCCAAAAGCAGCCACATCTTTAATTCCACGCCCCATCAAGCGCTTAACAGAAACAATGGTGTTATATGCATCGCTAGAAGCGTATTCACGCGCTGCAGCACCGACAACCACCTCATCTTCGCTTACATAGCGAACCACAGAGGGCAGCAGATGACGCCCCTCATGATCCGGAAGTGTTACTGCCTCGCCACTGCGCACAGTAGCGACCAACGAATTAGTCGTTCCGAGATCTATGCCCACAGCAAGACGGTGCTGATGCGGCAGAGAACTCTGACCAGGCTCGGCTATTTGTAGTAATGCCATAATTATATATTCACCTGTTAATCAAGCTCATTTTCAACCAGCTCAATCTCTTTTTGAAGCTTTACCATAAACTGCATCTTTCGAACGATAGCGGTCGCCGTTTTGAGCGAGGCAGCATCTCTGACATCAAAGCAGTCAGAAAACGCTTGCTGATACTCAAGCAGTTGCCCGGTCACTTTATCCATAAACAGGCCCAAAGCCTTTTCCGGCGAAACCTGCGCCTTAATATCTTCAAGGTCGTCCCTGAGCTCCATCTGCTCAAAAAGAAAAGCCGGCTCCAATTTTACGGAGGCATCGCTTATCGTATCAATACCATTCAAATGAAGTAGATATTGCGCTCGCCCCAAAGGAGACTTGAGAGTAGTGACTGCTTCGTTCAGGTACGCCGTGTATTGAACCGACATCCTTTTCTCTCGCTCAGAAAGATGAGCAAAACGATCAGGGTGCAGTGTTTTTTGCAATTCACGATAGCGTGCAGAAAGCGCTTGAAGATCAATATTATAACTTTCCGGCAAGCCCAGAAAGGAAAAATAATTCTGTTGAATATCCATACTTCTACATCAGAGACGACTAAACGTTAAAGCTTTCACCGCAGCCACATTCACTACGCACATTAGGGTTATTAAACGCAAAACCTTCGTTTAATCCTTCCTTAACAAAATCCAATTCTGTACCGTCCAGATAAGCCAGACTTTTCGGATCGATAACAACATTGATGCCGCCATCCATTTCAAAAACCTGATCTTCCGATTCCTGCTGGTCAACGAACTCAAGCACATACGCCATGCCAGAACAACCGGATGTTCTTACGCCGACACGAATGCCGAAGCCACCACCACGCTTCTGGATATAACCGGCCACATGTTTAATTGCCGCTGGTGTCATTGTAATTGCCATAATACCTTCCTACTGACCATGCATGGCATGGCCAGGTAATTCAACGCAGGCTTAATGTTATTTTATTAAGACTGCTTTTTCTTGTAATCCTCAACTGCTGCCTTGATGGCATCCTCAGCCAGAACCGAACAATGAATTTTTACAGGAGGTAACGCCAACTGATCAGCGATCTGTGTGTTTTTAAGTTCAGACGCCTGCTCTAGCGTCATTCCCTTAACCCACTCAGTCACCAGCGAGCTAGATGCAATCGCTGAACCGCAGCCATATGTCTTAAATTTAGCATCTTCAATAATGCCATCATCGCTGACTTTAATCTGCAAACGCATCACATCACCACAGGCCGGCGCTCCCACCATACCTGTACCTACGTGACTATCATTATCATCCATTTTACCGACGTTACGCGGATTCTCGTAATGCTCGAGTACTTCTTCACTATAAGCCATATCAACCTCCAATTAGTCTAAGCAATATTTAGTGGTGAACCCACTCAACTTTGCTCAAATCCACACCGTCTTTATACATATCCCACAATGGTGATAACTCACGAAGCTTACTCACTGCGGTCTTCAACTGCCCAATCGCATGATCAATCTCATCTTCTGTCGTAAAACGACCAAACGAGAAACGGATAGAGCTGTGTGCTAATTCATCACTCAACCCCAGCGCCCGCAAAACATACGACGGCTCAAGACTGGCTGATGTACAGGCAGAGCCTGAAGATACTGCCAGATCTTTCAATGACATCAACAAGGACTCGCCTTCAACAAAAGCAAAACTGATATTCAGGTTGGCAGGAACACGCTGCACAAAGGAACCATTAATATGGACTTCTTCCATATCTTTCAGGCCTTCCCACAGACGGTTACGCAGTGACAACATGTGTGCATTATCAGCAGCCAATTCCTCTTTAGCCAGACGGAATGCCTCTCCCATCCCCACAATCTGATGGGTCGGCAACGTACCAGAACGCATACCGCGCTCATGACCACCGCCATGCATAATGGCTTCCAGACGAATACGCGGCTTACGGCGCACATAAAGTGCACCAATACCTTTAGGCCCATAAATCTTATGCGCACTGAAAGACATCAGATCAACTTTCAGTTTTGTCAGATCAATTTCAACTTTACCGGCGCTTTGAGCGGCATCAACATGAAAAATAACACCTTTAGCACGGGTGATTTCGCCAATCGCTGCAATATCTGTAATCGTCCCGATCTCATTATTCACATGCATCAATGAGACCAGAATTGTATCTTCGCGAATTGCATCAGCAACCACTTCCGGATGAATCAAACCCTCTGAATCAGGATCCAGGTAGGTCACTTCAAAGCCTTCACGCTCTAACTGACGACAAGTATCCAAAACAGCTTTATGTTCAATTCTTGACGTAACGATGTGCTTACCTTTCTTATGATAGAAACGGGCAACACCTTTAATAGCCAGGTTGTCAGACTCAGTCGCTCCTGATGTCCAGACAATTTCACGTGGATCCGCACTCAAAAGATCAGCAACCTGCTTACGCGCCGTCTCGACTGCGTCTTCAGCTTTCCATCCAAACAGATGTGAACGGGACGCAGGATTCCCAAAATTACCGTCCAACGTAAGACAAGCAACCATTTTTTCCGCTACACGAGGGTCAACAGGGGTTGTTGCCGAATAATCAAAATAGATGGGTAACTTCATTCTTTAGCTCCAGCACATATTTATACAGCGGCCTTATCAGCCCGCAAAGAGTCTGTTGCAGTCAGGAATACCTGACTACTGTGGCGACGGTCTTGCCTGTCAGCCACATCTTTTACATCTTTTCTTACCACTAAATCCGCTAGTGAAATACCATTTAGAAAAGAGTGAATCTGGTTACTTAAATCACACCACAAGTGATGTGTCAGACACGTCTCTCCGCTCTGACAATCGCCTTGACGAGCACAGCCAGTCGCTTCCACGGATTCGTTAACAGCATCAACCACTTGCGCAACACTTATAGCCTGCTTCTCATGATTAAGCTGATAACCCCCACCAGGGCCCCGGACACTTTTGACCAATTCATTTCTACGTAATTTCGCAAAAAGCTGCTCAAGATATGACAGGGAAATACCTTGCCGTTCAGAGATATCCGCCAAACTGATAGGACCCTGCCCTTCATGCAGAGCCAAATCCAGCATCGCTGTAACCGCATATCGTCCTTTCGTTGTCAGTCGCATAGACACCCGCCATTCGTTCTGAATCTTAAGTGAAATTATCTATTAACCGACAATTTTAGTCAAGTATTTATCCGAGCATTTAAGTAGGACATTATTTTTTCAGGCGCTACAATTTATCACTTTTACGACACAATGTCCGTAATGATAAAAACGTAACCTTCACGCACCCTATTTCAGATCATTTTTTTTCTGAATATGACTCAACATACCGCGCAAAATATTTACTTCCACCTTATCTGGAACAGCACGCTGGAATAAGCGTCTAAGCCGTGGCATCAGATGACGCGGACTTTGCGGATCAAGAAAATCGACTTCCACCAATACTTTCTCAAGGTGCTCAAACAGTAACTCCAACTCTTTATGCTGAGAAAGCTCCACATCCCAATCTGTCCCCCATTGAGGAGCCTGAGTGCGCGCGTCAACCTCTTTCAGTTGAGCCATGCGCAACTCATAGGCAATAACCTGCACCGCAGCAGCAAGGTT
The DNA here is from genome assembly GCF_900113275.1 of Neptunomonas qingdaonensis. Lineage (GTDB taxonomy): Bacteria > Pseudomonadota > Gammaproteobacteria > Pseudomonadales > Balneatricaceae > Neptunomonas > Neptunomonas qingdaonensis. Next base: position 116,427 of record NZ_FOOU01000012.1, on the reverse strand, counting down.
AAGCGAACTAAAACCTTCAACCGATGGAATATGCACATGATGATGACACAGTTGTAACTCATCATTAGTCAAACCCCGATCTTCACGGCCAAATACGATAGCCATTTTTTGAGTATCCCGCAAAGAAGAAGCAACGCCTGCGAGCTCATGCGGATCCATAACCGGCCAGGGAATATTCCGCCCCCTCGCGCTCGCCCCCACAATCAAATGCGCATCAGCAATCGCCTCTTGCAGCGACGCCACGACGGAAGCCGAACGCAAAATATCTGCAGCACCTGCAGCACGCGCATCGGCGTCACCAGAAGGGAAAATTTTCGGTGCGACAAGAGAAAGATCACTAAGCCCCATATTTTTCATGGCGCGCGCCACACCACCAATATTGCCGGGATGCGACGTATTTACGAGAACAATACGAATATTTTCTAATTTCATAACCAACTTCACATATAAATCGACCAATAGTTTAACAGAATGACACTAAGGTGTTCTGTCAGAGGGCCAGCTTTTGTATAATTATGCTTTGCTATCCAAACTGAGCCCAAATACTAATGCAACCCATGTTAAATATAGCGCTTCGTGCTGCGCGCATCGCTGGCGAACAGATTGCACGCTCTGCTGAACGAATTGACCTGATCAAATCAGAGCAATCCAGCATCAGCGACTTCCTAAATGAAACAGCAACCAAAGCGGAACAGACGATTGCTTATTCCATCCAAAAAGCCTACCCAGCTCACACGCTGATCGGTGAATTTTCTGGCGTACATAAATCGCTGGAAGAGAACACGGATGTTACATGGCATATCAATCCGATTGACAGTGTTTCTAATTTTTCTAACGGACTCCCTGTGTTCGCCATTTGCATGTCTGCCGAAATGAAAGGCAGAATAGAGCATGCCGTTATTCTCAACCCAATTAATGGCGAAGAGTTTACGGCCAGTCGCGGCAACGGCGCTCACCTTAATGGTAAACGCCTACGCGTCAGCAACAAACGTTTACTAGAGCAAACCATCATAGGATCAAGCTTTTTAAACAGCGCATCTGAAAAAGCCCAGTTTGAAACGTTTAAACAAATTCTCTGCCAACTTCAGAGTGCTAATGCTATTTTCCACAATAGTGGATCTGCAGCATTAAACATGGCCTATACCGCTGCAGGACGCCTTGACGGGTTCATACAGATCAAGATTGACCCGCAAATACTCAACGCCGGCGCTCTAATCATTCAAGAAGCAGGCGGATTACTCGGCGATTTCAAAGGAAGTAACGATTTCCGTAAAAACGGCAACACCGTCGCCGCCAACCCTAAACTCTTCAAAGCCTTACTAAAAGCTATCCGTCAAAGCAGCGAAGACTAATCATAATTTGTTTATAAAAAAACCGGCATTAGCCGGTTTTTTTTTGCTTGAGGACCTATTAAACAGTAAACGGATCCCGCAACACAATCGTTTCAATACGATCCGGGCCTGTAGAGATAATATCAACAGGCGTTTCGAGCAACTCCTCCAGACGCGTAATGTAGTTTCGAGCCGCCACTGGTAAATCAGCCAATGATTGCGCACCTACTGTTGAATCACTCCAGCCTGGCAGTTCTTCGTAAATAGGTTCTACCGCTTCATAATCTTCACTACCGGTCAGCGTTTCAACACGATTGCCGTCAGCATCACGATAACCGATACAAACGTTGATGACTTCAAGCCCATCCAGTACGTCCAATTTAGTAAGACAGATACCGGAAACAGAGTTAACCTGAATCGCATGCTTAAGCGCCACCGCATCAAACCAACCGCAACGACGCGAACGACCTGTAGTAGCACCGAATTCATGACCGCGCTCACCCAGATGCTGACCAACTTTACATCCAAGCTCAGTCGGGAACGGACCACTACCCACTCTTGTTGTATAAGCTTTAGTGATACCCAGAATATAATCTAAATACAGCGGCCCGAAACCAGAACCTGTTGATGCGCCGCCCGCCGTCGTATTAGAGGAGGTAACATATGGGTAAGTACCATGATCAATATCTAACAAAGAGCCCTGGGCCCCTTCAAACATGATGTTTTCACCATTTTTACGCATCTTATGAAGGATAGCGGTAACATCGGCAACTAATGGACGCAACTGCTCCGCCATCTCAAGCGCTTCAGCCAGCATGCTATCAACATCAACTTCTTCTGCCTGATAGTAGTTTTTCAGGACAAAGTTATGATATTTCATCACTTCACGAAGCTTAGTCTCGAAGCGCTCAGCATCCATTAGATCAGATAGACGCAAGCCTCGACGCGCCACCTTATCTTCATAAGCAGGCCCGATACCACGACCAGTAGTACCAATTTTGGCTTCGCCTCGTGCTGCTTCACGCGCCTGATCTAACGCCACATGATATGGCAAAATCAGCGGACAAGCAGGACTCAGCTTTAAACGCTCACGCACAGGCACGCCAGCCGCTTCAAGACCGCGCATCTCTTTCAATAAAGCCTCAGGTGACAGCACTACACCGTTACCAATCAGACACAAAACCTTATCACGCAAAATACCTGAGGGTATCAAATGCAAAACGGTTTTCTTTCCGTCGATAACCAATGTATGCCCAGCATTATGCCCGCCTTGAAAACGAACGACTGCTGATACTTGCTCAGTTAGCAAATCGACAATTTTACCCTTGCCTTCATCGCCCCACTGAGTGCCTAAAACAACTACGTTATTGCCCATTGTTGTCTCTAGTTTATTAACGTTAATCGTATGTGATTACAGAGCCGCAAAGACCCACTCGTCACCCTGCTTAACCAGTTTTCGGCTAAAGTTCGACGCATCAGTCACCGTATCACCAGGCAACTGCTGCATAACCCTCATTCCCTGAGAACGTAAATCGGCAATTTTCTGCATCAGAGCAGCATCACTACCCTCTGGTGCCAAAATACCTTTTGCTATATCCCCATTCTGACCGACAGACAGATCTGCTAATGTTTTCAAATCTGCACTAAATCCCGTTGCCGGGCGTGCACGACCAAAATCTTTACCAATCGCATCATAACGACCACCTTTAGCGATCGCCTGACCGAACACAGGGGTTAGCGCTGAAAAAACAACCCCCGTATGGTAGTTATAACCACGCAACTCACCCAAGTCAAAGTACAAATCTACTGCTGGATACCGCTGTTGGATCATCGTAGCCAATTGCTCCAGATAGGCAACAGCCTCCAGTATCGATACATGCGCGTCCGCAAACACCGCACGCGCCTCAGCCAATACTTCCAAGCCTCCATTCAGCGTTGGAAGCACCGCCAGCAGACTGCGCAATTGCGCATCTACCTCTAATGCATCCAGAAACTCGGCTAATTCAGGCATCGCTTTTCGCTGTAACAGCTCCATATATTGAGCGACCACTGATGCGTCCAGCCCCGCCTCAAGCACAAGCCCCTGAAAGATACCCACATGCCCGAGATCCAAACTTAATTCGTCTTGCAAACCTGATGCATAAAGAGTCTCCAGCATCAGAGAAATAATTTCGATATCACTCTCAATTCCCGCATGCCCATATAACTCAGCACCAACCTGCAACGGGTTACGCGATGCCAGCATATTCGCCGAATGCGTATGTAAAACCGACCCGCAATAACAAAGTCTGTTAGCGCCTTTAACGTGCATGCGATGCGCATCAATTCTGGCAACCTGCGGTGTAATATCCGCCCGAATACCCAAGGTATGACCGGTTAACTGATCAACCAGTTTAAAGGTATTTAGCTCCAGATCCTTACCCACCCCCGTCAGAAGCGATTCGAAATGCTCCATCAATGGCGGCATTACCAGGTCATAACCCCAGCTATCATAGAGATCCAGTAACTTACGGCGCAATGCCTCAACCTGACGCGCACCAGATGGCAACATCTCTTTAACACCGTCAGGAAGCAGCCAACGATCAGCCAATGCCATGTATAACTCCAGTAGCTATTTTTAGTGAATCAAATAGAGGCCCAGCACACCCGCAAGCATGCTCAGCAAACCGATAATTCGTAATGTGCGATCATTAATATTGGAAAGCTGCTCAACCATTTCTCTCCAACGACCGGGGTACAGGAAGGGTAACACTCCCTCTAAAATCATCACCAGACAGAAAGCTATTGCTATTTCATACCAGAATTCTGATGACATCTACCACCAACCACACTTAACATAAAAAAACCGGGACTAAGCCCGGTTTTATGAATTTTAACATGGAATCACATACAAAGTGCAGTGGATTCCTGCCTAATCCTGCAACTTTATACTATTGCTTAGTACCTACAGAACTTCTCAAGTACTTGAAGAACTCACTATCAGGCTTCAGCATCATAATATCGCCATTACCAGAAAAGGCTTCATCATACGCTTTCAGACTACGCGTAAAGGAATAAAACTCAGAGTCCTTAGTATACGCATCGGCATAGATTGAAGCTGCTTTCGCATCCCCCTCACCGCGCAAGCCCTCAGATTCACGATAGGCTTCAGCAACCAATACCGTTTTCTGACGATCAGCGTCGGCACGGATACCCTCAGCCAACTCAAAACCACGCGAACGTAATTCACGAGCTTCACGCTCACGCTCAGTCCGCATCCTTTCATATACTGAGTTAGATACTTCAGGTGGTAGCTCTACTCGTTTAACCCGCACATCAATGATACTGATACCCAGTTCTTTTGAAGCCACTTCGTTCAGACGTCGGATAACTTCCGTCATCACGTCATCGCGCTCACCGGAAACAACCTCATTCAAGGTGCGCGCACCGAACTGATTACGCAGTTCGTTTTCAACACGAGCAGAAAGCAGATCTGCAGCCCGGAACTCATCACCCGAGGTTGCCGTATAATAAGTTTCTACGCTGTTAATTTTCCATTTCAAAAAGGCATCAACGATCAAACGCTTTTTCTCAATAGTCAAAAACGCCTGAGGACGGCTATCCAGCGTCAGAACACGTCCATCAAACTTACGGATGGTATTCACAAACGGGATTTTAAAGCTTAAACCTGGTTTAATATCCGGCTCAACAATTTCACCAAACTGCAATTTTACTGCACGCTCTGTTTCTTTGACGATATAAACAGATTTGGATGCAATGAGTATAACTACACCCGCCAGGATGACTGAAACTAGCGATTTACTGCTCATTGTCTACCCTCCCTACGGGTTGTTGTCTGATTCTGCCTGATCTGATCGACCACTTGATTAGTCACATTTCTTAATGACTGATCATCTAAGCGAAGATTGCCGGAGGCAGCGGATGACTGACGTTTACCACTATTCTCGATTAACTTATCCACTGGCAAATACATCATATTATTGCCACCTTCAACATCAATCAGCACTTTCGGATTACTCGCCAATACCTGCTGCATCGTATCAAGATAAAGACGCTCGCGCGTTACATCAGGGGCTTTTTGATATTCTGTTAACAGTGCAATGAAACGTTTTGATTCACCTTCTGCCTTGGAGACAACCTGCTCTCTATAGGCACTGGCTTCTTCGAGCATACGCTGTGCAGTACCACGCGCTTCGGGAACAACACCGTTAGCATAACTCTGAGCCTGGTTCTTAACACGCTGCTCATCTTCACGCGCTTTGATTACATCATCAAACGCATCCTGCACCTGACTAGGCGCCTGAGCATTTTTGATATTGACCTGGGTGATAGAAATTCCGGTATTATAATCCGTCATATACCTCTGCAGACGCTCTTTCACGTCAATAGCTAAAATTTCACGACCTTCAGTAAGAATCGAGTGCATTTCTGATGAGCCGACTACGTGGCGCAGAGCAGACTCTGACGCATTCGCAAGACTCCCGTCAGGATCACGCACGCTCAATACATATCCCTTTGGATTTGCAACTACATATTGAGCAGTCACGGAAACATCGACGATATTTTCATCTTCTGTCAGCATCAACGCTTGATGCTCATGACTACGTACACGAGTCGTATTAACGATCGTCACATCATCGATCAAAGGCGGGTTCCACTGAAGACCAGGATTAACGGTCTCACTAAACTTACCCAAGCGAAGCACCACGCCACGCTCCTGCTGATCGACGGTATAGAAGCCCATACCACCCCAAGCAAGAATCGCTACTGCAAGCACTACCAAAATAAAAGCGCCACTGCTACCGGCAGAAGAACCGCCACCGCCACCGCCACTCTTTTTACCTGAACCACCGAACAGATCGTTCAAACGATCCTGCAATTTGCGAAGTGCTTCATCCAGATCTGGAGGCCCCTGATCTTTGCCACGATTACCTTTATTGTTGCGATCTTCACCGCCACCCCAAGGATCCTGACCATTTCCATTGCCGCCAGGCTCGTTCCAAGCCATATAGTTCTCCGTTAGATACCTAAAATTTATTGGATTCAATGTAAAAGCTGCTTAATAGACCTCTTCTACACGGTATTGTTCAGTCGGCATACCCAAACGACTTAAAATCTGCAGTAAGTCTTTCCGCTGCATACGAACCTCAAGATGCATGTCGCCATGCTCATCGATTTGCTCACCTAACACCGCATTCTGAGCATACAGATGAGCGCGCAACTGTCCATCTTTCGGCTTCAGACTGATTGTATCGTGAAACACATCATCCGACAGCCGTTCATTTACAGCATTCAACAACAGATCGACACCTTCACCAGACACGGCTGATAACCACACCCGGACAGGCTCGCCGGCACTATTTCGATCGATACGTGCTTTTTGTCCGGGCATCAGATCAATTTTGTTGTAAACCTGAAGTACTGGAACCTGATCCGCACCTATCTCCTTCAATACACGCTCAACTTCATCGATATGCCCCTGACGATCATCATCACATGAATCAATTACATGTAACAACAGCGTTGCGTCAGTGGTTTCCTGCAATGTGGCACGAAAAGATTCGACCAACTTATGCGGCAAGTGACGAATAAAGCCCACCGTGTCCGCAAGAATGGCCGGACCCGCATCTTCCAGCTCAATTTTCCGCAGAGTGGGATCAAGCGTGGCAAATAGTTGATTGGCCACATACACATCAGAATTAGTCATCTTATTGAACAATGACGATTTGCCCGCGTTAGTATAACCCACCAGAGAGATAGTAGGCACAGCAGCCCGCTGCCGGGATCGACGCCCCTGCTCACGCTGTGACTGCACTTTCTCCAGGCGAGCCAGAATGGTTTTAACGCGCGCCCTGAGCAGACGCCGGTCAGTTTCAAGCTGACTCTCACCCGGACCACGCAAACCAATCCCACCTTTTTGGCGCTCAAGGTGAGTCCAGCCTCTTATCAAGCGTGTCGACGAGTGCTCAAGCTGAGCAAGCTCAACCTGCAACTTACCTTCATGAGTTCGCGCGCGCTGTGCGAATATATCCAATATCAAACCTGTACGATCCAGCACCCGACATTGAATGACACGCTCGATATTTCTTTCTTGGGCTGGTGTCAAAGAATGGTTAAAAATAACCAACTCAGCCTCATGGAGCTGCGTGAGTTGCCTCAACTCTTCCAGCTTGCCCGTACCAATAAAAAATTTTGCCGTAGGCTTATGACGACTTCCTGTTAATATCTCAACAGGATCAGCTCCAGCAGACAAAGCGAGCTCTTCGAGCTCGCGCGGAGATTCTTGAATAGCCTTGGCAGACATATCCATGTGAACAAGAATGGCTTTTTCACCCGATTCAGGACGCTCAAAAAACAATCAGTTTATACCTCAGTCAGGCTGTGTTTCATCAGGCGGCGGTAGTTTCACCGGGCGAGATGGAACAACCGTAGAAATAGCGTGTTTGTATACCATCTGGCTTACAGTATTTTTCAGCAAAATCACGAACTGATCAAAAGATTCGATCTGCCCCTGAAGCTTAATACCATTTACCAAGAAAATTGACACGGGAACACGTTCTTTGCGCAGAACGTTCAGATAAGGGTCTTGTAAAGACTGCCCTTTTGACATTGGAAACTCCTTCCAGATGAATACTTCATTATGATGTTAGGTCATTAATACCAGACTGGATCTTAAATACCTATTTTGTGCACAGCACCAAAATCGTACAACTACAGCATTATATAATGGCTGCGTCGAACAATTTCAAGCTGTGTTTAAGAATATCTTTATCTTCAGTCATCAACCAGTGCAAGTTTTCCCAACTTCGCAGCCAGGTAATTTGTCTTTTTGCTAATTGGCGTGTTGCCACAATACCCTTATCCCGCATCGTCGGATAGTCCCACTCACCCTCCAGATAAGACCACACCTGACGGTAACCGACACAGCGTACGGATGGCATTTGTGGATTCAGGTCGCCTCTTTCATACAAGGTACGCACTTCATCGACAAACCCCTCTTCCAGCATTAACTGAAAACGCAGCGCTATACGCTCATGCAACGTTTTACGTTCTTCAGGCATAATCGCCAGGTTAACGACGTTATACGCCAGTTTTTGCTGCTGCTGTTCTGCCCATAACTCGGTCAGCGTCCGGCCAGTGAGTTGATATACCTCTAATGCCCGTTGCAAGCGCTGCGAGTCGTTAGGCGCCAATCGCTTTGCCGAATCGGGATCAACTTTTGCCAAAAGGGCATGTAATGCAGGCCAACCTTCGCGTTCACCTTTTTCTAATAGCCGCTGCCTTACTTCCTGATTAGCTTCAGGCAAGGATGCCAACCCCTTCAGCAAGGCGTTGTAATACATCATGGTGCCGCCGACTAACAAGGGAATACGGCCTTTTGCCGTGATTTCCGCCATTTCACGCAATGCATCCTCTCTGAATTCAGCGACTGAATAGCTCTGGGATGGATCGCGTATATCGATTAAGCGGTGAGGATAATTTTTTAGGGTTTGCGCATCGGGCTTCGCCGTACCAATATCCATCCCTTTATAGATCAGGGCTGAATCCACACTGATAATATCGCAGGGCAACGCTTCGGTCAGACGCATCGCCAGATCAGTTTTCCCTGCAGCGGTGGGCCCCATTAGAAAAATAGCCGGCGGCAGATGTTTATCTGTCATCAACTACTGCCCCCTCATGAACAGCTTGTCTAACTCAGTCAGACTCAACTGCGTCCAGGTAGGGCGGCCATGATTACACTGACCACTGCGCTCCGTCGCCTCCATATCACGTAACAAGCCATTCATTTCAGGAATTGTCAGCTGACGATTGGCTCTAACCGCGCCATGACAGGCCATCGTTGCCAGCAACTCATTCATATGCTCTTCCAGGCGACGACTGCTGCCGAACATCAACATGTCCGACAGCACATCACGCAATAACTGCTCGACATTAGCTTTCGCCAGCGTCACGGGAATCTGACGAATAACAACCGTTTCCTCCCCCATACGCGCCAACTCAAAGCCGAGCTTTTTAAACATGCCATCGAACTCTTCAGCCGCGTCAGCCTCTCTGACACTCAACGCTACGCTCACTGGCACTAATAGGGGCTGACTGCGCACACCTTCAGTTTCGCACGCCTGCTTAAGCCGCTCGTAAACAATCCGTTCATGCGCAGCATGCATATCCACCAGCACCATCCCTTCCCGATTTTGTGCCACGATGTAAATGCCATGCAACTGCGCCGTCGCATAACCCAACGGCGGAATCTCTGAAGCATCCACAGCAGGCGCTTGAGACAGGCTATCCCGCCCCGGATAGCCATCAGGAGAGGAAGAGGGAGATGAAAACGATCGGTTCTGATGCAACTGTCCATAAGAGGCAAGCTGCTCATTGACACCCGTCACCTCACGCGCCTGATGCAATGGCATGTACTGCTGGTTGAATTGCTGTTCGACAGGTGCCGCTGTAGAACCTAATTCTTGCAGCGCCGGCACACTAGCAGCGTCCGGACGCACATCACCGATTACCCGATGTATTGAGCGAAATATAAAATCATGTACCAAACGGCCTTCCCGAAAGCGCACCTCATGTTTAGTCGGATGCACATTCACATCGACTAACGAAGGATCTAATTCAAGATACAGCACATAGGCAGGATGCCGGCCGTGAAAAAGCACATCCGCGTACGCCTGACGTACCGCATGCGTCACCAGCTTGTCACGAATCATGCGCCCATTCACAAAGAAATATTGCAAATCCGCCTGACTTCGGGAGAAAGTCGGCAAACCAATCCATCCCTTCAGGCTTAAACCGGAGGCTTCCGCATTCATATCAACATGTAACGATTGTTCAACAAACGCGGGACCACAAACGGCAGCAACGCGTCGTTCTTGTTCGGCTTTTTGTAGAGCGGGTTTTAATTGATGAATGATGCGACCATTATTTTTTAATTGAAAAGCCACATCAAAACGGCTCAACGCCAGCCGCTTCACAATCTCTTCGAGGTGCTTAAATTCAGTATTTTCGGTTTTTAGAAATTTACGTCTGGCAGGCGTATTAAAAAAAAGATCCCGCATCTCAACCGTTGTGCCCTGAGGGTGCGCCGCCGGCGATAATTGCGCCGACATGTCCCGGCCTTCTGTTTGCACTTGCCAGGCATGTTCACTGGCAACCCGCCTTGATGTCAGCGTCAAACGCGATACTGAGCTGATACTTGCCAATGCTTCACCCCGAAAGCCGAGGCTGGCTACCGCTTCCAGGTCTTCAAGCTCATGAATTTTCGACGTTGCATGGCGGCTCAGCGCAAGAGGCAGATCATCCTTTTCGATGCCGTCTCCATCGTCCCGAATGCGAATCAATTTTATGCCCGCCTGCTCGACGTCTATTTCAAGACGGGTAGCGCCCGCATCCAAACTATTTTCAAGCAGTTCTTTAACAACAGAGGCAGGACGTTCAACCACCTCTCCGGCTGCAATCTGGTTAGCCAATCGAGGAGATAACAGATGAATTTGTGACATGAAAACTCTATAAAGCCATATAAAAACAGGAAAATATTAACTGGTAGGGATACGTAAAACCTGGCCAATACGGATTTTATCGCCCTTTAGATCATTGGTTTTTCGCAATACGTTCAATGCAATCCCATGACGTGAAGCAATAACCGAGAGTGTATCACCACTGACGACCTGATAGTGACGTTGAACTGATTGTTTGTCGCCACCATTTTTTTCATAAGCGACATATGTATAGGCCGGAGGCTTATTCCAAAAATGTGATTTAATACCCTCATAAATAGCCTTAGCCATCTTTTGCTGATAAGCCTTGGTTTTCAGCAATCTTGCTTCTTCAGGATTAGAGATAAAGCCCGTCTCTACTAATATGGAGGGAATATCGGGTGATTTCAACACCATAAAGCCTGCACTTTCGACGCGCGACTTATGCATTTTAGCGAATTTATTAACATTACCATGAATTTTACTGGCTATTTGCAAGCTATCCGAGCGACTGGCTGTCATAGACATATCCAACAACACGCCCGCCAACACATCGTCCTTATCTTCCAGGCTAACGCTTCCCACACCGCCGATCAAATCAGCACTGTTTTCTTTTTGTGCCAGCCAACGACCCACCTCACTGGTGGCCCCCCTATTAGACAGCACCCAAACGGACGCACCCCGCGCTCTGGAATCTTTAAACGCATCGGCATGAATAGAAACAAATAGATCGGCATTTTTCTTACGGGCCTCTTTCGTTCTGCCACGCAGACTGATGTAATAATCACCCTCACGAACCAACTCCGCTTTAAAGCCCTTTTCATTATCTATTAACCGGCCCACTTCTTTAGCAATACCTAAAACGACATCTTTTTCTCGTACTCGCCCGGCGCCAATGGCACCCGGGTCCTCACCACCATGCCCGGCATCAATGGCAATGATGATATCCCGTAACTGTGCGCCTTTACGTTCAGGTGTGGCGGTTTTAACGACGGTTTCTTTTTCAAGATTAAACAGATCAAGCACCAGTCGGTGCCCATATTGGTCATTAGGTTTAAGATCAAAACTTCTTGGCCGGATCATTTGATTCAAATCCAGCACGATGCGCAGATTATTACCATTCATACTGCTACGTACCTGTTTGATCGGGCTTCCTTTGAGATCCAGCTTTGATAGCCGCGTTTTGATAGCCGCACCGTTGATATCCAGTACCAGACGGTCAGGATTATTCAGTGAAAATATTTTATGCGTTACCGGGCCATTCAAATCAAATACAAGACGCGTATTATCCGGAGCAAGCCACATACGCACATTTTTAATATCAGCCGCTGACACGTGACCAGCAACCAACAAACAAGCGATGGTCAAAAAACACCCTGTGAACTTTCTCAGATTCTTCATCATGTTAAGTTTGTCGTATAATCTCTTTATTCGGTTATTGTAACAAAAGCTGCTTGTTGAGGTTATCGGCAGCAACACGTCCTTTTTGAGTATGAGCTTCCCAGATAATAACCCGCCCCTGCGCCTGCACTTCCAACGTCACCAGCAAATCCGCTTCAGGCAACAGGCCTTCCCCTTTATCCGGCCACTCAACCAGACACAAGCTGGTATCACTAAAGTAGTCCCGAATTCCCATATACTCCAGTTCTTCAGGATCCATCAATCGATACAGATCAAAATGATAGATGGTGCCACCTTCCTGCTCATAAGGCTCTACCAGGGTATACGTCGGGCTTTTCACATTCCCCTGATGTCCGGCCGCACGGATAACACCGCGACTCAGGGTTGTTTTACCCATACCCAGATCACCAGCAAGGTAAACCACGCCCTGATGCTGCATGGCTAGCAGCAACTGCGCACCGAAGTATTCCATCGCCGCTTCATCTTTAGCAAAGTAGCGTTGTTGCATTTTCGTCAACTGCTGCATTGTAGTTATATTTTTCCGTTTAGAATCAATCTAACATAAGGTATAAGCTCTGTCGCTTTCAAGCCCCGCTCCCCGTTTTGGGCTGCACAAAGATCCGCAGCGGCAGAATGAGCATAGACACCCACGCGCGCTGCATCAACCGGACTCAGTTTTTGCGCCAACAAAGCGCCTATAATACCGGATAATACATCTCCCATCCCTCCCGATGCCATACCAGGATTACCCGCATTGCATAAATGCATCACATCACCGTCGGTAATCAATGTACCTGCGCCCTTCAATACCACTGTGCCTCCGGTGGCTGTCTGTAGCTCAGTGGCACTCATAATTCGATTTCTTTGTAATAACGGCACCTCGGTTTTTAATAAGCGCGCCGCTTCACCCGGGTGAGGTGTTAATATCCAGTTTTTTCGGGATAGCTGCTGAAACTTCTCTTTTTTCCCTAACATATTGAGCCCATCGGCATCGACAACGACTGGCAGACGGGTCTCCCAGACAGCCTGCAGCATCTGTTCTGCCCATGCTTTTTTTCCCAATCCGGGTCCAAAAACAATAACATCGGCTTGTTCGATCAAGGCAAGTAACTCATGACCTGATTCGACACCCTGCACCATCACTTCAGGACAACGCATTAATGCGGCGCTAATGTGCTCCGTACGGGTAGCCAGCGTCACTTTTCCTGCACCTGAGGACAAAGCGGCTTCTGCCGCCATAATCGCAGCGCCTCCCATACCATGATCGCCACCTATCACTAACAGATGACCAAAGCTTCCTTTATGCGAGGCACGGGAACGTTTCGGCAGGCATTCGGCGACATCGTCTGCTCCCAGACGAAAGGCACTCACCGAAACCTGCTCATAGACTGACTCAGGAACGTGCAAACTATCGAAGATTAACTCACCGACATTTTCCACAGCCTGATGCATAAACAGTCCCTGTTTCAGGCCGATGAAGGTAACCGTTACATCGGCTTTAACCGCACACCCCAATACCCGCCCCGTGTCCGCACACAAGCCAGAGGGAATATCTACTGAGATGACTGGGCGGGTACGCTGATTTATCATTTTAACAGCCTGCTGAAAGCCACCGCGCACATCACCGGTTAACCCCGTCCCCAGCAAAGCATCGACAATAACGTCACCTGTTATAGCCTCATCCAGCTGAAACGGCTGAAACCGGACGCCTTCGCCACTGGCCCATAACCATGCCTCCCGGGCTTCACCACGCAAGCGCCCGGCAAACTCGTCATCCCCGACATAACGCGCTTGTACTTCATAGCCTTTCTGGCGCGCCAACGCAGCGACAATAAAACCATCGCCGCCGTTATTACCCCCACCACAGAGCACACTCAGGGTTTTCATCTGCGGCCAACGCTTTTGAATTTCAGCAAAAACGGCGCGCCCTGCACGCTTCATTAAGGTAAAGCCTGGAATACCGGCTTCTTCAATCGCCGTTTTATCCAGTAAACGAGTTTGCTCAGCTGTGTATAATGTACCGGGTAGCTCTTTCATAACCTTACGCTTCCAAACACTTGGTGACTCTTTTCATTATAGTTGAAGCAATAGCTTAACAGGCAAGTATTGATCGTGACTGATTCTGTTTTATCCACATCGGCTCAACTAACCAAGCCAGCTCGCCAGGAATTGTCTTCTGGCCAAGAGCTGTCTGCTGAACAGGCATTCTCTTCTGAAAAACTGGCTGCATTAGCCAAACAAGTCCATCTTTGGGCAGCCGAGGCGGGATTCCAGGAATGCGGCATTGTTAATCCCGACCTTGAAGAGGACACTGAACGTTTACAGGCCTGGCTGGACAAACAACATCACGGAGAGATGAGCTACCTGGCCGCTAATGCCGATAAACGCCGCGATCCCTACTTATTAGTCCCCGGAAGCTGCCGTATCATCAGTGTCCGCATGGACTATACACCACCGGCATTTTCTGCTCTAAAAGTGCTTAACTCTCCGGAAAAAGCATATATTGCACGCTATACGCTGGGCCGGGACTATCACAAAATGATGCGTAAACGCCTCACACAGTTAGGCAAGCGCATCGCAGAAGCCGCAGGCACAATGGGCTACCGGGCCTTTGTCGACAGCGCCCCTGTAATGGAACGCCCTATTGCACAACAAGCGGGCATTGGCTGGACGGGAAAACATACCCTCATTCTGAACCGGCATGCAGGCTCATGGTTTTTTCTCGGTGAGCTGCTCATCGATCTACCACTGCCCACAGACCCTCCTATTGAGAAACAACATTGTGGTTCCTGTACGGCCTGCCTTGATATCTGCCCCACTAAGGCTTTTAGCGGCCCTTATGAGTTAAATGCCACACGTTGTATATCTTATTTAACGATCGAGAAAAAAGGCGCCATTCCGGAAGAGCTGCGCCCCTTGATGGGAAATCGAATTTTCGGCTGCGATGATTGCCAGCTAGTATGTCCGTGGAATCGCTTTGCTAAACACACCGCAGAAGCAGACTTTCATCCACGCCACCAGTTGGATGATGTCTCTTTAATTGATCTGTTTAATTGGGATGAAACCACATTTTTGAAACGTACCGAAGGCTCTGCGATACGCCGTACCGGCTACCAAGGGTGGTTGCGTAATATAGCAGTAGCGCTAGGCAACAGCGGCGGCGGAAATGAGATTATTGCGGCCTTAGAAGCCAAGCGCCCACACTGCTCAGAAATGGTCATTGAGCACATTGATTGGGCGATCAACAGACTAACAAAGGGGACAACGCTGCTCTCGCCGATTCAGCTCAAATAACGTTATTATTTTTCTTTTTCAAGAGGTTAAACGTGCATATAACTGCGGCAATTTAGCCGGCAGTTCAGCCGCCCGTCGAATCAGGGTGTAATGTCCCCGACCAAATAAGTAAGGCAGATAGTCTTCAGCTTCTTCATCGATAGTAATGCAGAAAGGGATTAAGCCGGCTTTACGCGCTTCAATAATGGCCATGCGAGTATCTTCAATACCGTAGCGTCCTTCGTAATAATCCAGATCATTCGGCTTACCATCGGTCAGAATCAACAACAATTTCTGCTTTTGCGGCTGCAGATTAAGCAGCTCCGTAGAGCGCCGGATCGCTGCACCCATGCGTGTGTAATAACCCGGTTTTATCGCTTCAATCTGCTGCCTGACCTGGCGACTGTAAGGTTGATTAAAACTTTTCAGAAGATGAAAACGTACGTGATTACGGTAACGCGAGGAGAAACCACAAATAGAGAACTGGTCACCGGTTTGCTGTAACGCTTCACTAAACAGGTACAAGCTATCGCGGATAATATCAATCACCCGCGCCTGATCACCCACCCAGGCATCGGTAGATAAGGACAGATCAGCCAATAGCAAACACGCCAGATCCCGCTCTTTTTTCTCTAAAGCAGAATACAAACGCGGCTCTTCCACTTGCTGGCCTGCTGCGCGCTGTCCACGAAACTGAAGATAAGCCTCAAGATCCAGTTCACTGCCCTCTTCCTGATGTTTAACCCAGGTAGATTGAGGCCTTAATGCTAAAAACTGGCGGCGCAACCGCCGCGCTGCGGGTTTAAGTCTGTCGGGCAGTTCGCCGGAATCAGTGACCGCGGCTTTAATCGTCAGCAGGCTACAATGGTCTTTTACTAACACCTGATTTCTGAAATCCCACTCAGGTAGCAAGTGCCCCGTTGCCAGGATCACTTCCTCCTCTTGGGCAGAGGGCAAATCCAGATCAAACCTGACACGTTTAGCCGTGGTATTGTTATCCCGCGTAATGGTGAGTTCATCCATCTCATTGGCATTATTCTCGGCGTCCTGCAGATCATCATCCTCATCTTCAGCACGATCAAGATTGGCCATCTCCGCCACACTGAACAGGCTGGTTTCGTGACGTAAGGTTAACAAGCCGCCTTGGTTACTCTCCGCCTTCTTACGTTTTGCTTTACGCTTTTTCTGTTGCTCTGACTGCTTAGTTTCACCCTGAGACGAGGGTTCTTGCTGGCTGGCAGACTGGCACACTTCATTGGCAACAGCGCTTTGAGGGGGGGTCGGGTGTAGCCACAACAGCACCGGCAACGGATCACGCTGACACTCACTGAGCTGCCCGATAGATCCCGGCGAATATAGTGCCTGCTGAATATCACACTCCTGAGCAGCTTCCTGTGAATTCAGCCGCTTCGGATCAGGGCGAAAGCCAATCGCAGCCGTCACCAAACGGTGATAACGATCTACCAGTCCAGGATAACGCTGTAAAATAAAAAGCACTTGCTGCTGACTACGCTCAATCCAGCTCAGCTCATCGAAAGCAGGCGCTGTCGCCATCGCGGCCAACCAGTAGTACAGCTCACGATTAAGCTCCGCATCGGGAAAAAGATTAATACGATCAGGCAGGTGCAACGTCTCGGCACTTCGCCACGCTAACGAAATACGCTTACCGCTGCCCGCCATGCGCTGCAGCCAGTTACGTCGCAACGAAGACTCAGTCTGAATGGAAGCACGGATACTTAAGCCACCGTCACCACCCAGGGTACGGAAAAATACAGACAGGGGCTTACGCACGCTTTCCAGCGTAACGGCTTCATGCTCCCAGGCAGGATCAGCCATGCGGCTAATCAACCGATCCCAATATTTACCTACCTGCTCTTCCATCGGGCGACCTCAAATAGCAATTTAAAAGTTAGCTTTGACGACTTCCATCAACGCCGAAATGGTATCTTCATCATCGGTCAACGACTCCACCAAGCCTGCCCGACAGGCTTCAACAGGATCAAATCCAGCTTTCATTAAGGTCGCTGTATAGACCAGCAAACGCGTGCTTGCACCCTCCTCCAGATCCATGTCTTTTAAGCCGCGCAAACCAATCGCTAAATGGATAAGTCGTTGTGCATTAGCAGAATCCAGCCCCGTTTCCGTTTCTATCACGCGCTTCTCTTCTTCGGGCTTCAAATAAGTGAAGCTCATTGAAATAAAACGCTGGCGGGTACTGGGCTTAAGCCCTTTCATTAAATTCTGATAGCCAGGGTTATAAGAAACCACCAACATGAAATTCTTCGGTGCATGCAGCAATTCATTGGTTCGGTCTATCGGCAAAATACGACGATCATCGGTCAAAGGATGGATGACTACCGTAGTATCTTTACGTGCTTCGACTACTTCATCCAGATAACAGATTCCGCCTTCACGAACAGCCCGGGTTAATGGGCCATCATGCCATTGAGTCATCCCATCACCGATCAGGTAACGGCCTACCAAATCAGAAGCGGTCAGGTCGTCATGACAAGAAACCGTGTGCAATGGCAGCCCTAAACGTTGAGCCATATGACTGATGAAGCGGGTTTTACCACAGCCTGTCGGCCCTTTAATCAATACCGGTAACTGGTTCTCATAGGCATGTGTAAACAGCTCTACTTCGTTGTGTTGAGGCAGATAAAAAGGCACGGCTTCATTGCCGACAGCAAGATTCAACTCAACTGTGTTAGCAGTAGACATAAGCAGCTCCGTAAGTGTTAAGAAAAGAGAAGCGCTTTGGCTTTACAAACCAAAGCGCCAGATGAGCTTTACGCCCGAGCGGTTTCCTGAGTACTTTCTTCACGCACTTTTGTGCTTACTTTAGCCAATACTTTTGCATTATCACGTGCGGCGTCTGCATCGGTTCCGATGAAGAAGCTCCATAGATAGACACCTAAACCACCGAGGAAGAATACCCCGGCGACCTCACGCATCCAGAAGAAAATTGCCATTTTATCCTGAACAAGCATAAAGGGCATCGGAGTATCGGTATAGCGTTGCAGCCAAACCTGAACAACACCGGCAGCCGTCAGGAACAAGGTGATGAACACCATAGACACGGTCATCAACCAAAAGCCCCACATCTCAGCGACCTGAGCCTTATTGCTGTTTGCAATACGACCACGCATCAGCGGCATTGCATAAGAAATAATGCACATGACAACCATCGCATAAGCGCCATAGAAAGCCATGTGACCATGAGCAGCTGTCAACTGGGTACCGTGTGTATAGTAGTTAATCGGTGCCAGTGTATGCAGGAAGCCCCACACGCCTGCGCCCAGGAACGCCATCACACCGGTACCCATCGCCCAAAGAATTGCAGCTTTGTTAGGATGCTCGCGACGACGCTTATTCACCATGTTGAAAGCAAACAGTGTCATCATAAAGAATGGAATCGGTTCCATCGCAGAGAATACAGAACCCAACCACTGCCAGTATTCAGGCGCACCAATCCAGAAGTAATGGTGTCCTGTACCGAGAATACCGGTAATCAGTGCCATCGCGACGATCATGTACAACCATTTTTCGATCACTTCACGGTCAACACCGGTCACTTTAATCAAGACGAAAGCTAACAGCGAACCGAGAATCAATTCCCAAACACCTTCTACCCATAGATGCACAACCCACCACCAGTAGAACTTGTCACGTACCAAATTTTCCGGATTGTAGAAAGAGAACAGAAACATCACTGCCAGGCCAATTAAGCCGATCATCAGGATAGTACTGATAACCGTTTTACGTCCTCGCAGTACCGTCATGCCTACGTTGAATACAAAACCCAGCGCCACGATCACGATGCCGATTTTAGTTAATAAGGGTTGCTCAAGAAACTCTCGTCCCATCGTGGGCAAAATATCATTCCCGGTCATCTCAGCCAGGCGTGCATAAGGCACCAGCAGATAGCCAAGAATAGTTAATACGCCTGCCACCAAAAAGACCCAGAAGAGCACGATGGCCAGTTTAGGACTCCACAGCTCGGTTTCTGATTCTTCAGGAATCAGGAAGTACGCCGCTCCCATAAATCCAAACAACAACCAAACAATCAGCAAGTTGGTATGTACCATACGTGCAACGTTAAACGGGATCGCTGGAAACAGGAAATCTCCGACGACATACTGTAAACCCATAATCAGACCGAATAGGATCTGACCGACAAAGAGCCCCAGCGCAGCGATAAAATATAATCGTGCGACCTTTTGAGATTCATACTTCATATTGATGCTCCTTTGCCTCAACCCTGAATATTAGGTGGCCAGTTACTGGTGTTAATCTCTGAAGTCCATTTGAGGAATTCAGCCACCGCTTCCAGCTCTTCATCAGATAGATTGAACTGCGGCATACTGCGACGTCCTTCAATACCATCCACAGGACGGTATTTGATGAAAGCCATAATCGCTTCTTTACTACCACCAAAGCGCGTATAAACATTGCCCAGCTCCGGCGCGAAATAAGCGCCTTCACCCAGCAAAGAGTGACAACCGACACAGTTATTTTCTTCCCAGACTTTTTTGCCCAGAACGACCTGTTCTGTAATGTTTTCACGATGATCCCGTTCGGGAAGCACCTTTTCGGTATGATAAGTCAAGCCAAGAAACACCAATATGAAGAACAAACTTCCTCCATAGAAAATATTTCTCGCCATAGCTTTGGTGAACGTTTCATTCATAAAAAGCTCCGTAACCCAACCAAGGGCCAGATTGCACAATTAAAATTAAGGTGCGGCTATTATGAAAAGTTGTGGGCAGGAAACAATTGACCAATATCAAGTAAAACTAAAAAATATATTAAAAATACATTTTATTAATTAAGACACTGCATATTCTTCTATTTGCCGTTTATCCTAAAAGGAGTTATCACTGCGGGTAGTTAGATGCGATAGAAGCCTGCGCGGATGGACTTCGATCAACTCTCTTGGATATCTATCGGATCTGATGTTTATCCGGGAGCAACTGGAAGCGTCATCGGCTTTGTCTGGTGTTACCCGAGCGATAAAGCAACCGGACCTTCAGGACGGCAATCGTTAACAATGCAGTGCCTGTTTCAGGTGCTTTACCGGCTATCTTGTTATAACAACAAAAGCGCTATTAAAAGGACCAGCACGGGTGAATAAAGCATCAAGCCACGTTGAATCAGGTGTTTCACACCGGCTAATTCCATGAATCCAGCGACGATCAACAAACCCTTTAACGCGGATATCGACAGCACTAAGATGACAATATCAGAACCAGGCCGCTCCTCGCCCAACATAAACATGGTTAAGGTCAGGATAATTAATACAAACCAAATCGTAACAGGATGTTTCATCAATGAATCACATAAATAAGCGGAAAAAGAATAACCCAGACAAGATCAACCATATGCCAGTAGCAGGCCCCACTTTCCAAACCGCTGATCTGCGAGGGAAGATAACAACCACGCCATAATCTGACTGACATAAACCCTAAAATCACTATCCCTAAAACAACATGAAGTAAGTGAAATCCGGTTAACAGAAAGTAGCCTGTATAAAAGTGATTAGTATCAAGATCAAAACCCTGGCGTACTAATTGTTGGTATTCCCATAGTTTTACGACGATATAAATACAGCCCACAGGAATACTCAGCAGCAACCAGCCGAATGCAGCAGATTTGTTCTGGCGCACCGCATTGACCGCCTGCGCCACACATGCACTTGAGGTGAGCAGCGCGACCGTATTTATCAAACCCGCCTGCGGGTGCAATGTTTGCTGGCCGGCGAGAAAAGTCACGGAGTCGCTGCTACGTAAATAACTGAATAACAAAAACAACAAAGCGAACACCGACAGTTCGGCAATAATGAAAATCCACATTGCCAGGTCACCTGGTAATTTGCGGGTGGGATAGGTAGCAGAAGAGGTATTACATGTATCCATAATTAAACAAGAAAAAGCACAGCTACCTGTCGGTACTGCTCCCTCTCAACTCTCGCGAGCCAATCTCTGGCTAATTAATAATGAAAAGGTTTATTGCTGGGTAGCAGTAAACGCTGCTGCTGTATTGCCAAATGCGTAGTTTATACCCAAGTGATACATGATGAAACGAGCATTTGAGTGATCCGATTATTCTTTAAAAAAGGTAGCGCGATAGTGCTGCAACTCCGCAATGGAATCGCGGATATCATCCATGGCCAGATGTGAACCTTTCTTCGTGAAGTTGTTTAATAGCTCCGGCTTCCAGCGTCTTGCCAACTCTTTTATCGTACTGACATCCAGATTGCGATAATGAAAGTAGCTTTCCAGTTCAGTCATATAGCGGTTCAGAAAGCGCCGATCCTGACCAATACTGTTACCACATATTGGCGAAGCACCTTTATCAACATACTCAGCCAGGAACTCAATCGTCTGCTGCTCAGCTTCGCGTTCAGTCACCGTACTTTCGCGTACCCGCTGTGTCAGACCCGACTGCCCATGCTGGCGGACACACCATTCATTCATATTATTCATCACTGCATCCGGTTGATGAATAACCAGTGAAGGACCTTCCGCCAAAATGTTCAGGTTAGCATCCGTCACGATCGTTGCTATCTCGATAATATAATCATTATCAGGATCAAGACCGGTCATTTCCAGATCGATCCAGATGAGATTATCTTTACGCGACATATATATTCCTCTTAATTAAATAGATAGCACTCTATAATGTTTCACAATTCAGAATACCTTACCACGAAGCACGACTCGTCGGTGAGATGACCAGGTAGTTATTTTTAATGTCAAAACGTAAAGTTAATCGCCGTCAGGCATGGCGCATAGAAAAAGTACAACAAGAGCGTGCAGACCGTGCAGCACGCAAAGACAACAAGGTAGAACAACAGTTAGAAGGTGGCGATCTGGGTCCGGAAGAAGAAGGGCTTATCATCTCCCACTTTGGCAAGCAGGTTGACGTTGAAGCGCTGGATGGCGAGAAAGCCGGCCAGATATTTCGCTGCCACCTACGCACTCATTTAGGCCAACTGGTTACCGGCGACCGGGTTGTCTGGCGGGCAGGGTTAGAGCACGGTGTTGTTGTCGCCGCCCTCCCCCGTAGCAGCGAATTGATTCGCCCGACTAATCAGGGCGAACTCAAACCCGTGGCGGCCAATATTGATCGCCTGATCATCACTTTTGCCGTTGAGCCAACTCCCTTCGCCAATTTGATTGACCGCTATCTGGTCGCCGCGGAACTGAGCGGTATAGAACCCGTGCTGTTGTTAAACAAATCTGATTTGATCACCGCTGATAACCAACAAGAAATTGAAGACCTGCTAGAGCGATACCGCAAAATTGGCTATCGGGTCCTGATGGCTTCCACGACTCTTGAAGAGGGGTTAAACCCACTCTTGGAAGAGTTAAACGGAAAAATCAGTGTATTTGTGGGTCAATCCGGGGTCGGCAAGTCATCTTTAATTAATGTATTGCTGCCGGGTGTCGACATAAAGGTAGGAGAGCTTTCTGAGCAATCACGTAAGGGAAAACATACCACGACAACGGCACGTTTATTCCATTTCCCGAAAGGCGGAGACTTGATCGACTCACCGGGCATCCGCGAATTTGCGCTATGGCACATTAAACCCGAAAAACTCCTGGATGGATTTGTCGAGTTCCGCCCTTTTATTGGCCATTGCAAATTCAGGGACTGCAAACATGACCAGGAGCCTGGATGCGCTATACTGGGTGCTATCGAGAACGGCAATGTCAGCGCAAGCCGAATGGAAAGCTACCAACGTATTTTAAACTCTCTGCTTGAGCAGGGTTAAGCGATAGTGACTATAGTAGTTGCGTAGCGGCCATTACATAACGACAGTTACAACAGCGTATTATTTAAGAGAGTATTAATGGACGAGCAGGCACACATTCAGGAAACCGAAGAAGAAAAGATTCTATATGGCGCAGAGGCCTGGATCGACTTTTTAAAGGACAAACCCTTCCCTGTGCGTACCAGCAGCCTTAAACGCCTGAAAATACTGCTGAGTAAAGATTCTACAATGATCAGCCATCTGACAGCGCTGGTTCGCACTGATCCGGTTCTATGTCTGCATGTTGTCAGAGCCGCCGAGAACAAACTTGCACAAAAAGGCTCTCACGTTAGCAGTATTGAGCATGCCGTTTCATCATTAGGTATCGACCCTCTGATACAGCTCTGTAAAACATTACAGCCCATCAAGCTTAACCCCTCCAGCGTGCAACAAAAGCAATATCTTCGCATGGTAGCGAACAGCCATCACGCCGCTGTTCAGGCTCGTACCTGGCAACAGATGAAACGCCTGCCCTTTAGCGAAGAGGTTTACCTCGCGTCTCTCTTTTATAGCATCGGTTTATGGGCATTATGGCTGAATGCTCCGTTACATATGCATCAGGTTCGCATAAAAATATGGGAAGAAGATATTGATCCGACGCTTGCCGAGCATGATGTGCTGGGGTGCACCATGCAGCAAATCTCCATGGGGCTTTCTGAAGCATGGGGCTTTTCTGAACTTACTATCCAAGCTCAGGATCCCGATACATCCCCGTCAAAAGGACTGCTCGCTAAGCTGCATCAGCGAGCATTAAGCGATCCACGTTTAAGCGAAGAAGAACTGCGCGACCTTAATCACCTGACACAAGAGCGCCACTTTCCTATCAAGCTTGCAAACTGGTTATCGCTGATCGTCAGTCGTGGCTGGCGCACATCGCGCAACATCAAAACAACCGACATCATCAGTGACTATTTGGGACTGGATACCAATCAAACATTGGCGCTATTACATAAGCTATGCGCAGATTCATCCAGAGAATATCATGCTCCCGGCACACTGGCGCCCGCGGCTGAAATGCTGCTGATCCCATCGTCATATCCCAACAATTATAAACTCGGCAACCGCGAGCTGGAGTTACTTAGCACTAAATACCCCTTACCTGAAAAACCCAAGCCTAAAAAACCTGCACTTAAAACTCAGCCCCAAAAAGCAGCAACTCAAGCTGAAACACTGGTTCACACAGCTGAAACCTTATTAGATGAAGCCATCTATAAGCAGATTGTTGAACGCTTTCTTAAAGGCTATCACCTCTATACAAAACCAGCTCACATTCTGCAGGGGTTGATGCAAGGGCTTAGCAAAGGCATAGGTTTGCAGCGAATTACCCTTAATCTTGTGAATACAAAAAGCCATAAAATGAAAACCGCACAGGTCGTTGGTATTGAAAAAGAGCACCCTTTTGCCAGTTACGAAATAGATTTACAGATTCCGAGCCTTTTTAAAAAGCTCTGTGATAAACCCGCATGCATCTGGATCACAGCTGAAAACAGAAAAAAATATAGCAAACTCATACCCGACGCTTATAGTGATTTACTGCCAGAGAATGACTCGCTGCTGATGTCGATTTTCCGTGATCACGGAGCTGTTGCCATCATCTATGCCGATGCCGGGGAAAATGCCTTGCCGCTCACCGCATTCCATCAACAGCGCTTTCGCTACCTCTGTTCTGCGGCAACCTTGGCACTGAAACAGGTATGAAAATAATCTTTACAGATTGAGCCTTGATCGACAAATCGTTATGATCGATCTCCGGCATTCATGCGAGAGACACACATGCTTCTCCCTCTGGTTATCGATTCAGCTCAATTACATTCCGTTATAAACAATCCACATCTGATTATCATTGATCTTTCTGCTGCCGATCACTATCGGCAAGGTCATATTCCTGGCGCCATCTGGGCAGATGCCGGCCGTTTGCAAAATGGAGCCGCTCCTGTTCCCAACAAGATAGCGGATGACCGGCAACTTTCTCAGTTGTTTTCTGACTGCGGTATCACTGAAAACAGTCATGTCGTTGTATATGATGACCAAAACGGCCCGCTGGCAGGGCGTTTTATCTGGAGTATGCATTGCGCAGGCCTGAGAAACGCTTCGTTTCTTAATGGCCATTTGCCAGCCTGGACTGCCGCGGGTTATCCACTTGAAGCAACGTTTAACCAGGCAGCACCTTCTGCGATCAATGTATCCACGACCGCCGACCTGATTGCTGATAAAGACTATCTCATGGCTCATATTGATCAGGGTGATATCTCGATTTGGGATGCGCGCTCTCATGATGAATTTATCGGTGCAAGAGTCGTTAATGCTCAAAAAGGTGGCCATATTCCCGGAGCACACTGGCTGGAATGGACGGATTCATTTGTCCAGCTAAACCCACCTTTACTGGCCTCACCAGACAGTTTAAAGAAACTGATCATCAAGGCCGGCATCGAACCAGACAAAACGGTTATCACCCACTGCCAGACACATCGTCGCTCAGGGCTCACCTATATCGCAGCACTGCATGCGGGCCTTAGTGATGTTAAATGCTACGACGGCTCATGGTTTGAGTGGGGCAACCTGCCTGACACACCGGTCGAAATCTGACCTTTGACACATTATTGTTACCTTTTAGGAGTTTTTGGTGAAACAAAAATTATTTATTCTCTTCCAGCATATCGTCCCACAACATCTTCTGTCGCGCTTGGCAGGCCGGCTTGCCGATTGCACCCACCCGTGGGTAAAAAATCGTTTTATCAGTTGGTTTGCTAAAAAATACCGGGTCAACATGGCAGAGGCCTTAGTCGAAGAGCCCACCGCCTACCCCTCTTTCAATGCGTTTTTCACGCGTGAATTGAAGCCGGGTATCAGACACATAAACCCGGAACCTGATGCACTCGTTTCACCCGCCGACGGTGCTATCAGTCAAATAGGAGCGATTGAACATGGCCGTATTTTTCAGGCGAAAGGCCGAGGCTACGGCCTGACAACCCTGCTCGGCGGTTACGAAGAACTCGCCAGCCCCTTTAAAAATGGTTTTTTTACCACCATATATCTATCGCCAAGAGATTATCATCGGGTTCACATGCCAATAAAAGGCACGTTACGCGAAACAATCTATGTGCCGGGCGATCTGTTTTCAGTCAACCAGACAACCGCTGAAAACGTAGATCAGCTATTTGCACGCAATGAACGACTGGTTGCCATTTTTGATACCGAGGCGGGTCCAATGGCGATGATATTGGTCGGCGCGATGATTGTTGCGGGTATCGAAACGGTATGGGCCGGCCAGGTCGCACCTACGCTGAGACAACCGCTTCGGACACCCTACCTGCCTGGACCCACGACACCAATCGTGCTGGAGAAAGGCGAAGAGATGGGACGCTTCAAACTGGGCTCAACCGTGATTTTATTATTTGGCCCTGATGCCATCGAGTGGGTGGGGACATTAAAGGCAGAATCGCCTGTAAAATTAGGCGAAAAACTGGCCACACAGCGATAGCGAACCCTATTAAACAGGATATGAATGATGAGCCAATGGACAACACTATTACAGACCTATCAGGTTACGCTGTCTGAACAGGAAGACGAGATTATCTCGGTACCTGAGCATGATAGCCAGACACGTATCGTCCCGCTGCTTCACAACCGGGTCATCAGCATCATCGGCCCTGAAGCAGAAAAATTTCTTCAAGGCCAGCTCAGCTGTGATATGCGCGACACCAGCCAACTGGGCAGCCGTTTAGGTGCCCACTGCAACATTAAAGGTGGCATGCTGGCGCTCTATCGTGCCATTGCCGTTGAGGGTGGTTTTTGGCTACGCACGCATCAGGATATTCTTCAAGGCGGGCTTAAAAACCTGAAAAAGTACATCATGTTCTCTAAAGCAGAGGCAGAGGACATAAGTGAGCAAATAGTAGGTTTCGGACTCATGGGTCCCGGTGCCGGCACACTGGTTGAAAAACTGTTTGATAAGCTGCCATCGGAAACCGACAAAGCGATTCATGCCGGAAAAAAAGTAGCCGTCAAAGTACCCGGTGACCGCTATGAGCTATGGCTACCAGCTAGCGAAGCAGCTGAGGCATTAGAACAGCTGATCCGCTTAGCCCCACTGGGAACCACTCAGGCATGGATTCTTGAAGAGATTAAAGCAGGCATTCCTGATTTGCGCAGCGCAACACTCGAAGCGTTCATCCCACAGATGACCAATCTTCAGGCACTCAAAGGCGTCAGTTTTAACAAAGGTTGCTACACGGGTCAGGAGATAGTCACTCGTCTGCAACACCGCGGCAAACTCACTAAACCCATGTATCTGGCACAGATAAAGACTGCCACCCTGCCGCAGGCGGGCGATCAGTTACATTCCGCTGATAAAGATAATGTGGGACAGGTTGTTCTCGCGGCACGCAGCGGCGAACAGGAAGTAACGCTTCTCGCGGTGATCAACAAATCACAAGCAGATGAGAGCAGCATTCATATTGAAAGCTCACAAGGCCCGCAGCTTGAATTACTCCCCCTTCCCTATGAACTTGACCCCGAACTGTTTACCAGCAAACGCTAATCGTTGAATCTGATAGAGTCGCATTCTGCGGCTCTATTATGACCACAAATCACCTTGTATAACCTCCCTCTTAACACTATCACTCTTGGGCAGCTGCCAGTTAATCGGTTGCTTTGCATGTTGCAGCAAATACTGATTGGCCTGACTAAAATGACGGCAACCAAAAAAACCGCGATGTGCGGCAAGCGGGGACGGATGTGGCGCTTTTAATACAAGGTGGCGGGTTTGGTCAATCATGGCGCCTTTTTTTTGCGCATAACTTCCCCAAAGCAGAAACACCACATGCTCGCACTCTCGATTGACGACCTCGATCACTTTATCGGTAAACTGCTCCCAGCCTTTTCCCTGGTGAGACGCCGCGTTGGAATCCTGCACCGTCAGCACTGCATTAAGGAGTAAAACACCTTGCTGCGCCCAGCTTTCAAGATAACCATGTTCAGCCCGGGGGATAGCTAAATCGGACTCTAATTCTTTGTAGATATTCACTAAAGAAGGTGGCGGTTTAACACCCGGCTTCACGGAAAAGCACAAGCCATGCGCCTGCCCGGGCTGATGGTAAGGATCCTGACCGATGATCACTACTTTAACCTGATCCAACGCGGTCACTTGTAACGCATGCAACCAACTTGCCTCAGGTGGGAAAATCACCTTATGCCGCTGTTTTTCTTGCTGTAAAAAAGCCAGCAACGATTGCATGTACGGTGCTTCAATTTCATCTTCTAAATAGGGCTGCCAACTTTTTGCACGCTCTAACATATGATTAGCCTCATTTTTATGTTCTCTTAAATGCGAACGAGATCGAACACCATATCCTACGTTGAACAATAAATGTTACCCTGCCAACCTTTATACTAAAATCTTATGTCTTAATTCTATGCAGACGACATAGCCGCCTATAGAAATCCCGACAAACTGGACAATGCCTGGTGATTATTACACTTTTACCCTTGATTACACTGTTTATCAGCTTCTTTATCCTGATGCTGGGTTTTGGCCTTATCGGTATTCTTCTGCCAGTCAGAATGGGTATGGAGGGGATGAGTACCGACACCATTGGTCTTGTTTTGTCCATGTATGCCGTCGGCATGTTAATGGGTGGTTTATATTGCCGGCGCCTGATTAGCCGCGTCGGACATATCAGGATATTTTCAGCCAGTGCGGCATTGAGTGCTATTGCTATTCTTGCCTGCAGCCTGACCATGAATGAATGGATTTGGGGCGCTATGCGCATGCTGATGGGGTTTTGCATCGCCTGTGCATTCGCTGTTATTGATGGCTGGCTAAGCGAAGCCTCCAGTGACAAAACACGTGGCCGCATCCTGGCCACCAGCCAGGTAGTGGTGATGGCCGCAATTTTTTGTGGCCAGTTCCTATTAAACCTTGCGCCACCGACTTCGCAAACAATCTTTATTGTTGCCGGTATGCTGCTCTGCCTCGCCCTCATACCATTAATTATGAGTCGTCGGGTCGGCCCCGTCATACATGAAACGCACGGCATGTCGTTTAAACAACTGCTCACCCTCTCCCCCTTAGGCGTAGTCAGCTGTTTCTTTGGCGGTTTGCTGTATTCTGCAATGGTCAATATGCTGCCCGTTTTTGCCGCAAATTACGACATCAGCGGCTTTGAATTAACGCTGTATATGGCTTCCGCCATTCTAGGAGCCTTTTTATTACAATTTCCTGTCGGCATGCTCTCTGACCGATTTGATCGCCGTACCGTGCTTTTTTATCTGTTAGTAGTCAACATTGTCGCAACCCTGATTATCCCGTGGGGCGCACAGAATCAGTGGCTGTCTATCATGATGCTCACCACGGCGATCAGTACGGGAATTTTCACCTGCCTTTACCCAATGAGTATTTCAGAAACCTTTGATAAGGTGCAACGCTCAGACATGGCGGCGGCCATGGGCGGATTACTCAGCATCTATGCGTTAGGCAGCATTTTCGGCCCACTTAGTTCCTCAATTGTCATGAAGCACTTAGGTCATGATGCTTTGTTCGCCTTTTTGGTGTGTTCAGAAGTCTTTTTATTGATCTTTGTCGTTTATCGGATGCGTGTCAGTGCGCCACTACCGATAGAAGATCAGGAAAATTTTGTTATGCAAACCTCAGCTGGCGCCCCGCTGCTAGAGCTCGATCCACGTACTCACTATTATGTAGATACGCCACTTAACCTGGAAGCACAGGTAGCTATCACCATCGCCGAAAGCAGCCCGGCGGCCGCGGTTAATATGGTAAAACAGATTGCGCTGACGTCTCCAGAAAAAGCAGCAGTACTCGTTTCGGCTCTCTCTCAAGTCGATGATATCGATGTGGCCCGCCTTTTCACCGCTATCACTCGCGTAGCACCCGATCTTAGCCTGGAGATTGCCGAGGCGCTCGCCAGCAACGCGCCGGATCACGCATCAGAGCTAGTAGCATGGATGGTAGAACATCAACCCGAAAAGTTGGCGGATATTGTCGCCGAGCTAGCCAATCAATTTCCGGCATATAAACAGGAAGAATTCGACCAACTGCGTCCGGCCGATGCCGATGCTTATCACGAGTCGGCGACCGAACTGGTCACTCATTTTGCTGAGTTCCAGCCAGAGCAAGCGATGGACGTCGCGGCAGCGGTGATTGAAACGATGCCGGATATGGCCTCAGAAGTGGTTGATATTCTTCACGATGCAGACAATATGGAGAATGAACTATCCTCAGGCGTTGGCGACAAACCGCAGTCATAAGCCCATTTCAGTTCGCCCTTTTGTTTACGCCGCCGCCCCTTGCTATATGCGCATAAAAAAGGCTGCCGAAGCAGCCTTAATCAATAAAACGCCGTATTTATGCGCGTGGGCGCATAGCCGGAAACAGAATAACATCGCGGATAGACGCTGAATCGGTAAACAACATCACCAGACGGTCAACCCCAATACCCTCTCCCGCTGTTGGCGGTAAACCATACTCTAGCGCATTGATGTAATCATCATCATAATGCATCGCTTCATCGTCACCCGCCTCCATCTCAGCAACCTGTGCACGGAAACGTTCCGCCTGGTCTTCAGAGTCATTCAACTCCGAGAAACCATTAGCCAATTCACGGCCAGCCACAAAGAACTCAAAGCGGTCGGTAACAAATGGATTGTCATCATTACGACGCGCCAGCGGAGACACTTCGGTAGGATATTCAGTAATAAAGGTAGGCTGCTGTAAACGATGCTCTACCGTTTTTTCGAAGATCTCTATCTGCACACGCCCCAGACCCCAGCCATCTTTTACATCAATATCCATACGTTCGGCTATTTGACGCGCTGCATTATCATCAGCTAACGCTTCAGCGGTAATTTCCGGGTTATATTGCAACACAGAATCAAACACGCTCAAACGGGTGAACGACTTAGACAGATCGTACCGGAAGGTTTCAAGAATTTCGCCCTCTTCGTTACGCACTGTATTAACAATGGTCGTCGTGCCTAATACATTCTGAGCCACCGTGCGCAGCATGTCTTCAGTCAGGTCCATCAGGTCATGATAATCCGCATACGCCTGATAAAACTCGATCATAGTGAATTCTGGATTATGACGTGTAGAAAGCCCTTCATTGCGGAAGTTACGGTTAATTTCGAACACCCGCTCAAAACCACCCACAACCAGACGCTTCAGATAGAGCTCTGGCGCGATACGCAGATACATATCACGATCCAATGCGTTATGGTGTGTAATAAACGGACGGGCCGCTGCACCACCCGGAATCACCTGCAACATCGGCGTTTCAGCTTCAATAAAGCGACGTTCTGTCAGGTAGTTACGAATACCGGAAACAATTTTAGAACGTGCTTCAAATACTTTACGCGACTGTTCATTCGTGATCAGGTCTACATAGCGCTGACGATAACGGATTTCAGTATCCTGCAGCCCTTTGTGTTTATCCGGCAATGGACGCAAGCTTTTCGTCAGCAGCTGGTATTCACCCAGATCCACATAAAGGTCACCTTTTCCCGATTTATGCAACACACCGGTAACACCGATGATGTCGCCCAGATCGAGGCTTTTAGCAAAAGGACGTGCGGCTTTGTTTACATAGAACTGAATGCGTCCGGTCATATCCTGAATAACGCCGAAAGCGCCACGATTCAGTACCACACGTCCGGCAATGCTGACCGTATGCGCCGCTTCTTCGAGCTCTTCTTTGGTTTTCTCACCAAACTGCTCTAACAAATCCTGAGCATAACTGTCACGACGAAAGCTGTTCGGAAAAGCATTACCCGCTTCACGCAGAGCATTCAGTTTTTCCCGACGCTCTGCAATCAGTCGGTTTTCATCTTGTTTCTGATCTTGCTTCTGAGTGTTATCAGACATGGGTGTGGTGAACCTTTAAGTTAATAATTCGTTACAGACCAGCTTTCAGGCTGGCTTTAATAAACAGATCCAGATCGCCGTCCAGCACTTTGTCACAGTTGGACGACTGTACATTAGTACGTAGGTCTTTTATGCGCTGATCATCCAGTACGTAAGAGCGGATCTGGCTTCCCCAGCCGATATCCGCTTTGGAATCTTCCAGTTCCTGAGCGGCGGCGCTGCGTTTCAGCATCTCCATTTCGTAGAGTTTTGCACGTAGCTGTTTCATACAGGTATCTTTGTTCTGATGCTGCGAGCGTTGGCTCTGACTCTGCACCACAATACCCGAAGGGCCGTGGGTAATACGTACCGCCGATTCTGTCCGGTTAACGTGCTGACCACCAGCACCTGAGGCACGATAAACATCGACTCGCAGATCAGCAGGATTGATCTCAATATCGACGTTATCGTCGATCTCAGGAGACACAAATACAGAACAGAATGAAGTATGGCGGCGGCCACCTGAATCAAACGGCGACTTACGCACCAAGCGGTGCACCCCCGTTTCAGTGCGTAGCCAGCCAAACGCATACTCGCCTTCAAAGCGTATAGTCGCTGACTTGATACCCGCTACCTCACCATCAGACACTTCGATGAGTTCCGTTTTAAATCCTTTGTCTTCACCCCAGCGTAAATACATACGCAATACCATATTGGCCCAATCCTGGGCTTCAGTACCACCGGAGCCAGACTGAACGTCCAAAAATGCGTTATTAGGGTCAACTTCGCCAGAGAACATACGGCGAAATTCTAATTTCTCCAGCTTCGCCATCAGGCTGCTGACTTCTGAAATTACGTCGCCTACCGTCTCTTCGTCATCATCCTCAACCGCCATATCCAGCAGCTCACGCGCATCAGTCGCGCCTGATGTAAGCGTATCCAGTGTGGTAACAATAGTGGACAAAGCGGCACGCTCTTTGCCAAGCTTCTGAGCATACTCCGGATCATTCCAGACCGCAGGATCTTCAAGCTCACGTTCTACTTCTTCCAGGCGTTCTTTGGTGCCCGGATAATCAAGATAGCTATAAAGCGCTGCCGCTCGCTCGCCGATATCCTTCAAGTCATTTATGATCGGATTGACTTCCATCGTTAATGCTCAACACTCGCAATTCAAAAGGGTGGATATTTTAACTGATACACGTCCGGCTTTAAATCTTTGTAACAGGAATATGTTATTTGTATTTTTTTGCGTTGCAACATTCGACTTTATCAACCAGATACATCAAACTTGTCTAATGAAAAGAATCCTGAGTCAACACACCACTATTTCCATCCTGGTTCTGCTCTTAATGCTGACCTTATTTGTATTGGTTGTTAGCACACCGGCGTGGGCTTTTACTATTGATAAAGCACCACAGGATATCGACCTCACCAACACTGTTTTTGGCTATCTATCCTTACTAATCTTTGTTATTGGCTACCTGTTTGTATTAACAGAAGAGTTTACCCGGTTACGCAAATCTAAACCTATTATCGTTGCGGCGGGGTTAATCTGGCTAGTTGTGGGGATCGGTTATGCGGTTCATGGTGATACAGAAACAGCCGGCATTGCAGTGCGACATAACATCTTAGAGTATGCTGAGTTATTTCTATTTTTACTCGCCGCAATGACTTTCATCAACATGATGGAGGAACGCAATGTATTTGCCGCATTACGAAGTTGGTTAGTACTTAAAGATTTCTCAATCCTGCAAATTTACTGGATTACAGGAACGCTCGCGTTTTTCATCTCACCACTGGCCGATAATTTATCCACTGCCCTGTTAATGGGTGCTGTGGTATTAGCCGTAGGTAATAACTACCTGAAATTTGTCACTGTAGGCTGTATTAACATCGTTGTTGCCGCCAATGCCGGTGGGGCCTTCAGCCCCTTCGGAGACATAACGACACTGATGGTCTGGCAAAAAGGGATGGTGCAGTTTGAGGAATTTTTCCGCTTATTTCTACCGGCATTGGTCAACTGGCTGGTTCCAGCCCTGATTATGTCCTGCGTCGTGGAAAAAGCGCCCCCTGCACAACACAAAGAGCATCAGAAGCAGATGAAACGCGGTGGTATAACCATTATTCTTTTATTTCTGGTGACTATTGCTACCTCAGTCATGGCTCACAGCATATTAAATATGCCACCGGTACTGGGCATGATGACAGGACTCGGCGTCTTAAAGCTCTATGGGTATTATCTGTCTCAACATGAAGCGGTGATAACCGACCACGGCCACATTCATCATCACCATAAAGACAATATCCAGGATATGCGGGATATACGCGGTGATCATACCGATGTCGTACGACGCTTTGATATCTTCAAGGTCGTAGAGCGTGCCTCCTGGGATACTCTGATGTTTTTCTACGGCGTTGTGCTCTGTGTCGGCGGGTTATCAACGCTAGGATATCTTGCACTCCTATCTGACACACTTTATGGCTCCCTCGGCACCACGTGGACCAACTCACTCATCGGCGTAATATCGGCCGTTATTGACAACATTCCCGTTATGTTTGCAGTACTGACGATGAACCCTGTTATGAACACTAACGAATGGTTGCTGGTGACACTCACCGCGGGCGTAGGTGGCTCATTACTGTCTATCGGATCGGCGGCGGGGATTGCGCTAATGGGACAGGCTCAGGGAACTTATACATTTATGAGCCATCTTAAATGGAGCTGGGCCATTGCTCTTGGCTATGTGCTAAGCATTTTGACACATTTATGGATAAACGGAATTTAATCATGCTCAACCTTCTGCGTGCACATATAACCACATCAAAACGTTACGCTATCAGCGTCTGGGATATATCCATTCGCTTATTCCACTGGTCACTGGTCGCCGGAATCGGCTTTATGTGGTTTTCGGGCGAAGAAGGCGGCAACATTATGACTTGGCACATATATATCGGCTATTGCATGCTAGGATTGATCCTATACCGCATCATTTGGGGGGTTATAGGTAGCCCTTATGCGCGTTTTTCCTCATTTATAAAAGGGCCTTCAAGCACGCTGATCTATGTAAAAGGCTTTCTAAAAGGCAAGAAGCACGACTATCCGGGACACAACCCGCTGGGTGGTTGGATGGTCATACTGTTAATGCTATCAGTATTTGTTCAGGGGTTCAGTGGACTGTTCAGCAGTGACGATATTTTTACAGAAGGACCACTCTATTCATTCGTCAGCAGCAAAACCAGTGACTTTTTTACGTCAATTCATCATCTTAATTTCAATGTACTGTTAGCCGCTATCGCACTACATATCATTGCAGTGGCTTACCACCAAATCATCAAGAAAGAGCCTTTGGTAAAAAGCATGCTGACAGGAAAAAAACTCATGCACCAACCGAGCAACGTCAACATGCGCCCCAACTATTTAGCCATGTTTATTTCTGCCAGCACTGTTGCGGCGGGGGTTTATCTGGCGATAGAACTAACCTAGCTTTGACATAGCCCTTACATCACAACGATGACGCGAGCCAGCAGCCATCATGGTCAACTGTTATGGATTTTTTGTAACTCTGACCAAATCTCCTCACACAGCTGCTCACGGTAAGCCGACTTCTTAAAAACCGGGAATTCTGACCGATAAGTAGCCATAAGACGGGCGTTGCCGCCAGCCATACAAGATCTCATATTGGCTAAACGATCGGCCGCTTTTACTAACAAAGCAAGCTCCTCTTCACCACTGACACTTGCCATTTTCCGGTATGTTTTGATTTTTCTTTCTTTCCTGGATTTACCCGGTTCATCTGTCACTATTGCGACACAATCAGATACGAAGGCTCCAAACTCACTGGCGATTTCGTCAATCCCTACATCGGTATCTTCAACCACATCATGCAGATAAGCGATCACCTCAGCGGCTTCGCCATACTCTTTAACTATCATGGCAACAGCATCAAGGTGGGCGGTATACGGAAGTGATCCGTACATCTGGTCACCATGAGCCCTGATAGCAAAATCACGCGCTTTATTTTTCATATCGGCACCTATATTAATAAGATATTCCTCCATGAAAAAGCACCGTTCAATAGTAATCCGATTGCTTGTTATTGCTTTTCTTTGTGGACTACTTTGGCGGCAGCGTTACGACAAAACCGACGCACATTTAAGCAAGCCTTCAGAACAGAATCCCCCGAAAGGCCTATCGGATCAAGATAAATCATCTATTCCATCGCCTATGCGGAAACACCAATCCCGTTAGCATGCTCCTAGTTAGAAAGCAATAATCCATTTCAGTTCCCAACCAAAACGACTCATCCATAAAAATATAAATCAGAAAAAGCATCGCCCATAAAAAAACGGAGCCTTTAGCTCCGTTTCAGAATTACTGCGGAAGGTTCCGCAAATTCAACTTAGTCCTCTACACGGAAGTCATCGTGGCAGCCTTTGCAGGTTTTTCCCAGCTCACCAAATACAGGCTTGATAACATCCATATCACCAGATTTAGCGGCATCCGCTAACGCTGCCGCATTTTTAGCTAATGCATCCATACCGGCATCAAAATCATCCTTGTTTTCCCAGATCTCTGGCCTAGCGTCAGTCTCGCCTACATCAGAACCTTCGATAAAACCTTCACGCGGCAGTTTTGCCAATACAGCAACCACGTCTGCACGGCGGGAAAACTCAGCCGCATCAAAGTCAATTTTTCCTTTAACCATGGCGGCCATCGGGCCAAAGTTCCATTTTATTGTATTAAAAACACCCTGACGGTACTCAATCGCATCTTCAACATCGGTTGCTGCTGCCAGGGTACTCGCCATTAATACAGCGGCTGTCATACCTATTACAAAAACTTTCTTCATCATGACCTTCCTTTGATTGACAAAACATTAGACATATCAGATTTATCATATCATCAGAGTTTCACAACTCAAACAGTGGTTTTAATTCCTCTACCCATATCTTGATCCGCTCTTCAGTTTCAGCAAACTGGCAATCATCATCCAGAGCTAAACCTACAAAAAACCGGCCATCAGGACTTAATGCTTTAGACGCTTCAAACTTGTACCCTTGAACCGGCCAACGGCCATAGATTTTAGCTCCTGAGGCTTGTAAAACCTCATGTAATAAGCCCATCGCATCAAGAAACCATTCAGCATATCCAATCTGGTCACCTAAGCCGAACAGCGCACAGGGTTTACCTTGAAGATTCAGTTTTACAAATTCTTCCCATAGATCTTCCCAATCTTCCTGCAGCTCACCAAAATCCCAGGTAGGCACACCAAAAATACACGCACTATAAGATGAAACGCCTTCCAGGCCCTGTTCAGCAATATTATGCAACACCGCCTGCGGCCCTAACTGCTTAGCTATCAACTCAGCGGCCCGTTCGGTATTACCCGTTGTTGACCCATAAATGATGCCAATCTGCGTATCCATATCTACTCCACATTCAACAGATGTGATTATTATACAAAGGGCTGCGGTTATAGTCAGACACAAAAAAAGCAGCGCAAAGCTGCTTTATAAGACAAGGGAGCTATTTGAATGAAAACATCTATTCAGAAGCGAAAGCATTAAATGCATTTTTGGTGATTTTTTCGATCTCATCACGCGCTTCATGCAGTGATTTTAAGTTTTCCTCACTGGCATCTTTTAAGGTTTCTTCTAACTCTTGCGCATAAGATTGTTGCAACAGCAGCAAATCATTAGCCGTCTTACACTGCTGTAGCTGCTTTGTTTGCTGGATGGTCGCATTGATGCATGATTTGGTACACTCCATCTGCTGACGAGTCAGTTCCTCAAGCATGCGTGTCTGAATGTTGACCAACTCTTTAAAGGGTTCGATTGATTCACTCATTATTTTCGTCATATCTTGAAACATGGGCATGTCCTTACATAATCCGCACGATAATAATAACAGTGCATAAGATATACTGACATTCTAGAATATTTTCAGCAACGTTGTTAGATCAAGATTAATTGAACTAACAACCCAAAGGAGTAAAACATGCGTCTGTTACACACCATGTTACGCGTGACTGACTTAACTAAATCAATCAACTTCTATACAGAAATTCTGGGTATGGAATTACTCAGAAAGCGCGATTATCCCGAAGGCCGGTTTACCCTTGCATTTCTTGGCTATGGTGATGAATCATTACACACCGCGCTTGAACTAACACATAACTGGGATACTTCAGAATACCAACTTGGCAATGCCTATGGGCATATTGCCATTGAGGTTGAGGATGTTTACAAAGCCTGCGAAGCTATTAAAGCAAAAGGCGGTGATATTGTGCGTGAAGCCGGGCCGATGAAAAATAGCTCATCAGGCACTATCCTTGCCTTCGCAAAAGATCCCGACGGCTACATGATTGAACTTCTCAGCGCAAAACGATCAGACTAAAAGTAAGATCCACGCGCTAAAAGTTAATCGATATCAAGAAGAAGTCGGTTTATTGCTGCAGCACAGCATTACATCCGTTAAAATAGCGAACATTAGGAAGTTCTAATCCAATTTAAGCCTTATCCTAAGAGCTAACGGGTTTGTAATTCCATATACCGGCAGTGCATCTGTATAATGATGTCACTTATTAATCCCATAATACCGTTGGGGCATGAACAGATATGAGCAAGAAAATGTTATTGGCCGCGGCAGGCCTTATCTTTGGGCTGCAATCTATGAATGTTATGGCAGCCAGTATTTCTGCTGCTACAGAAGCCATTCAAAAGCAAGATTATCCGACCGCTATAGAAGAGCTAAAGGAGCTGATCGATGAAGGAAACGCTGACGCAACCAACCTAATGGGTCAGCTTTATGAAAACGGCTGGGGAGTAACACAGGACACAGCCAAAGCAAAATCTCTTTATGAGCGGGGAGCGCGCCAAGGCAATATCAATAGTGTTAACAGCCTGCGCAAACTTAAAAATATAGAATACAAGGTAGAGCTGGATGCCTTAATGCCTAAAGTGAAAGCAGGGGATGCTTCAGCGCAAAACCGTGCCGGCGAAATGTATGAATTTGGCTACGGCACTGAGCGTGATGGCGCAATGGCCTTCAAGCTTTATCAACTAGCGGCTGAACAAGGCTTAGTAGCTGCCCAACACAACCTTGGCCGCAGCTATAATTTCGCTACAGGTACTGAACAAAACTTCGAAGAAGCAGAACGCTGGTACCGCAAGGCAGCCAAACAAGGCTACACAAACTCGATGTTTTTTCTCGGCACTCTGTATTCAAACGGCTATGGCAAGGACAGCAGCCATGCTCAGGATATAATTGCTTACGCCTGGATGCATAACGCGGCGGCTTTAGGTAACGGTACCGCTGCTTCAATCGAAAGCCGTCTGCTAATGAAACTGCAGGAAGGCCAGATGAAAGAAGCTCAAGCGCTCGCCGCTGAATATGCTCACGATTACGTTGAACCTTTCAAAAATTAATGCCCAAAAATTAATGTTTAATTGATTAATGCAGGTCTGGTGACCTATCCAGTGACTATTTCATCAAATATGTCACTGGATATATCACCAGTCCCATTCAGAACCGACACCGTTTCCCCGCATCACAGTTAGTACTTAACGAAATTCTCTACTGGTGATATATTAGCCAACCTTTTTAGCACCCGTATTCATTTGGTTTTCCGTCTATGTCCTCAGATATGTCTAGCAACACAGTAACAGACAGATCCACTTCCATATCGATAGCGTATCTGGCGCCACTGTTATGCGCCGCCGCTTTATCAATAGGCGCTGTTGTCTGGCTTGCCAATACCGAATCCTGGTTTGAGGCCAGTTTACTAGCGTTAGGTGCGGCACTTGGGTTGGTACTTTACCATGCGGCTTTTGGTTTCACGACCGCATGGCGGGCACTCATTATTGACGGTCGTGGTAAAGGCTTGCGCGCACAAATGCTAATGCTGGCTGTTGCCGTGTGCCTGTTTTTTCCCGCCTTAGCGGCCGGGGATCTGTTTGGCAATGATGTGAACGGATTTGTCAGACCGCTGGGCTGGTCTATTATTATCGGCGCCTTTGTCTTTGGCATTGGTATGCAGCTCGGAAACGGCTGCGCATCCGGCAACCTTTACCATGCCGGCGGAGGCCAACTACGCGCCCTTCCTTGCATCATCGGTTTTACCCTAGGTGCTCTCTGGGCAAGTAAAGATTATGAATGGTGGACAACGCTTCCACAGTTCGCACCCTACTCCTTTATCGAGCAATTTGGCGTTATTCAGGCAATAGTCATTAATCTCGCCGTATTCGCCGTTATTGCCTGGTTCACCGTGGTGATAGAAAAACGTCGCCACGGCTCACTTGAAAAAGATGCCCTGCACTCTTCCTTACCCCTTTATCGTCAACTTATATCCGGCCCCTGGCCATTTATCTGGGGCGCCATTGCGCTAGCCATTTTGAATTTTATTACTTTAGCAATGATCGGCAGACCCTGGGCGGTCGCGGTTGCCTACCCTTTATGGGGCGCAAAAGTAGCGGCATGGCTGGAAGTCGATCTGGAGTTGGATTTCTGGACATACTGGATGCAACCCGGCCGGGAGTCTGCCTTAATCGAGCCACTCACAACAGATGCGGGTACGCTGATGAATGTCGGAATCATCATAGGCGCCTTAATGGCCGCAGCGCTCGCAGGCAAGCTAACGATTCAATGGCGGATGCCATGGCAACACTGGATTGCCGCTATTATTGGCGGATTGATGCTAGGTTATGGTGCAACGATCGCTTTTGGCTGTAATATCGGTGCTTATTTTGGCGGCATTGCTTCTGGCAGTTTACATGGCTGGTTATGGCTGGTGGCAGCCTTTATCGGCAGCATTATAGGCACCTGGATTCGGCCCGTATTTAAACTCAGCAATACAGCGACAACTCAGCGCTGCAACTAAAGCTAAGCCTCTAATTGGATAAGGTTCACCATGATAAAACTTTATGATCAAACCCAAGTCATGAAAGCGTCGCTGATGCGCCGGCTGGCCGCGCTTGTTTACGATGTACTCATCGTTATTGCGATTTTGTTTATCGTCAGCGGTATTGGCGTACTCATCAACGATGGTGAACCTGTATCGGGGGCACTTTATAAATCGTTGCTATTTCTCTCTATGTTTCTATTTTATGGTTACTTCTGGACACGTTCCGGCCAGACCATTGGCATGATGGCCTGGCGTATCAGAGTGCAGACAGAGGAAGGCTACAGCCTCAGCTGGATGCATGCCTTGATTCGCTTTTTTATGGCCGCTGTGTCTTTAGCATGCGCTGGTTTGGGTTATCTCTGGATGTTATTCTCTAACCAGGGACTGACCTGGCACGACCAGGTATCAGGCACGCGTGTGGTGCAATTAGCACCTAAAAAAAAGAACTAACCGGGACTCAGTAATAGGGCGGTCACCTGAAAAGAAGGATCTACTGCCCGCTAACAAAAAAGCCGGTTAACCGGCTTTCCGTAATAAGAATAACCCTAAAAACAGACAGATAACGATCGGGATCACGGTTGCCAGCAAGGGCGTAAAACCGATCACGGTACTGGCAGGCCCCAGCAGATCCTGAGAGAACTTAAACACCAAACCTACAATCACACCCGCAATAATCCGTTGCCCCACCGTTACACTTCGCAAGGGTCCAAAGATGAAAGAGATCGCTACCAACACCAGCGCAAAGATCCCCGCCGGTTGTAACACCTTACTCCAGAAAGCCAGCATATATTGATTCGGATCGAGTCCCTGTTCACTCAGGTAGCTGGAATAAGACCACAAACCGGTAATCGACAGATCCATGGGATCAACCACAATAACCGAGAGCAAGGTGGGCGTTAAACCTGATTTCCAATTTTCCTCTTCGACTTGCTGAATGCTCGTATGATCTTCGAGAAACATTGTTCTGGCGACACTATCTAAAACCCAGCCATCTGCCGTATACACTCCGCTTTTAGCGAAGCTTGACTCCACCATCTGGCGCTGATCATTAAACCGGTAACGGGTCACACCATGAATTTTCCCATTCGGTTCAACCACGTTAATGTGGATAAACTGATCATCTTCACGATGCCATACGCCATATTGCGAACGCATTGCCTGCCCGGCCGACTGTGCCAGCGCACGCGAACTCTGCGCCATCTGCTCAGTTTTGGGAACCACATATTCACCTAAAATTAACGCCAGCACTGCCAACAACATAGCAGGTTTCATGACTGCCATGACAATACGTTGAATCGAGATACCTGCAGCGCGCATTACCGTCAGCTCACTGTTACTGGCAAGCATACCCAGCCCGACTAAGCAGCCCACCAAACTGGATAATGGTAAAAACTCGTAGATCCGGCTTGGCAGCCTCAACACCAGATAGGCCAGCACATCAGTAAAGCGATAACGCTCATTAATATCATCCGCCTCATCGACAAATTCAAAAATAAGATCCAAGCCAACCACAATAAGCAAGATGACAAAAACAGCGCTAAGCACCTGCTCAGCAATATAACGATCCAGACGTTTCATCACGCTTCACCTCGCTTAGGAATAGAAGGTAAAGCGTTCAGGAGTTTCTCCCAAAAGCCGCCAGCAAACATCAAACTCATTGCTATCAGGAAAAAACCGGCATGGACCAGCCACAACAAAGCAACCGAGGCTTTACCATCATCTATTGTCCCCTTGGCGCTGGTTAGCAAAGTCAGATACAACATATACAGCAAAATAGAGGGGATCAGTTTGGCATAACGCCCCTGACGCGGATTGGTTTTACTCATAGGTACTGCTATCAAGGTAACAATCAAGGCTAATAACGGCATCGATATCCGCCAATGTAGTTCGGCCTGATAACGCGGTTCAGACTGATTTAATAACTCACTCAGCGTCATTGCTTCAATTTCAGGCGGGCGTAAATTAGCGTTCGGCTGCGGCATCAAAAAACCGTATTCAGCGTATTTAACCTGCTGATAATCAGCCTGCCCTGGCACCCCTTCATAACGGTAACCATTTTTCAGCACGACAAAGCGATCACCGCTCTTTGGATCAGTAATCACCTGCCTACCGGACTCCGCTAACACCACACGTAACTCATCGGATTGACTATCACGTTCCGCTACAAAAATGAAATCAAGTGCTTTGCCATCTTCTTGTACACCATTGATATAGGTAGTTCGGTTACTGCCTTTACCCAAACGTTGAAAGCGCCCTGGTGTCAGGCTGTCCAGCTCGCTTCTTTCACTCTGTTTAGCGTAAGCAATTTCTATCTGTTGCCAAGCTATTGGCGAAACATACAAGCTCAGCAAAGTCACCACCAACGCCACACCAACCGCTGGCCCTAACGCGAACATCGTTAAGCGCTTACCGCTAACACCACTGGCATTTAACACCACCATTTCGCTTTCCAGGTACATACGGCCATAGGCAAGCAGCACACCCAAGAACAATCCCAGCGGCAAAATCAGCACCAACATACCGGGAATGCGATACGCCACTGACTGAAAGACAAACTCAGGCGACATCTCTCCGGCAGCAGCAAAGGATAAATATTTGACAAAGCGACCACTGACTATCAACAGTGTTAATACCGTGCTGACAGCCAGCGTACTCAATATGATCTGGCGTGACAGGTAGCGAAAAATAATCAATGTAAACCAGCCTGTAAGCTAAAGGGTTTATGTAAATCAACGAAAATAGTTTATAGTGCCAGACAATTAAAGGTGCCGGAAACTTCACACGGCATTATCTATCAAACCAGCATTAATGTCTTGCTTGGAGCCATCATGGATTTTGAAATTGTAAACGGTGCGGTTGCATCACTGGAAACTGAATGTTTGGTTATTGGCGTAGAAGAAGGTGCCGTACTAAGCCCTTCTGCGCAAGCGCTGGATCAAGCATCGCAGGGTTATCTGAGCAACCTGATCAATAACGGTGACATCAAAGGTAAATCAGCAGAATCCCTGTTACTACAAAAGATTAACGGCGTAGCTGCCAAGCGTATTTTGTTAGTCGGTCTGGGAAAGGCGGATGAACGCCATGACCGTAATTACAAAAAAGTGGTCAAAACCATTAGCGGTGCTATCAAATCGTTAAGCCTGAAAGAGATCACTATCGCACTGGATGGGTTGGCTTCTAAAACGCCTGACACTTACCGACAGGTACGTCATCTGGTTGAGTGGACCACCGCTGAGCTTTACCAATATGATCGAAC
Organism: Neptunomonas qingdaonensis; assembly: GCF_900113275.1. GTDB lineage: Bacteria > Pseudomonadota > Gammaproteobacteria > Pseudomonadales > Balneatricaceae > Neptunomonas > Neptunomonas qingdaonensis. Next base: position 72,114 of record NZ_FOOU01000012.1, on the reverse strand, counting down.
CAAAAGTAAAAAAGCCGATGTTTACGCGATCAATAAAATCGCAATTTTACTCTCAGACAAAGACACTGAGGAAGGGGAAAGCGCATTGGTCGATGGCACCGCTATCGCCAACGGCATGAATGTATCGCGTGACCTTGGCAACCTGCCAGGTAACATCTGTACGCCTACTTACCTGGCCGAACAGGCAAAAGAACTCGCCAACGAATATGACTCGATTACTTGCGAAATATTAGATGAAGATGCCATGGAAAACCTCGGCATGGGCTCGCTGTTGTCAGTTGGACACGGCAGCGCGGAGCCATCACGCCTGATCATTATCAAACACAACGGTGGCGAAACAGATGCCCAGCCACACGTTATTGTCGGTAAAGGTGTCACCTTTGATACGGGTGGCATTTCTCTTAAGCCCGGTGCAAAAATGGACGAAATGAAGTTTGATATGTGCGGCGCGGCTTCTGTCATGGGCACCATGCATGCTATCGCTGAAATGGATCTGCCGATCAACATCATTGGTGTCATCGCTGCGGCTGAAAACATGCCGGGCAGCAAAGCAACTAAACCCGGTGATATCGTCACGACTATGTCCGGCCAGACAGTAGAAGTGCTTAATACTGATGCTGAAGGCCGCTTGGTATTATGTGATGCACTCACCTACGTAGAACGCTTTAAGCCGAAAACCGTTGTTGATATTGCCACTTTAACCGGAGCCGTTATCGGCGCACTGGGCAACAGTGTTTGCGGTTTGCTGACTAATGATGAAGAACTGTGCAGCGAACTCTCCAGTGCAGGCGACTACGCCGATGATCGCGCATGGCGTTTGCCACTATTAGACGAATACCAGGAACTGCTTGACAGCAACTTTGCCGATATCGCCAACATTGGCGGCCCGGCCGGTGGTGCCATTACCGCCGCCTGCTTCCTGTCACGTTTCACTAAAGCCTATCGCTGGGCGCATCTGGATATTGCCGGAACTGCCTGGAATAGCGCAGGTAAAGAAAAAGGCTCGACTGGCCGCTGTGTGCCATTGCTTAGCCAATACCTGCTGAACCAGGCCGCCGATGAGATGACAGACGACGAATAATGTCTCAGGTCGATTTTTACATTCTGCCCACAGCAGATGAAGACAGCCGCTACCAGTTTCTCGGTAAACTGGCGACCCGCGCCATCAGCGCGGGTCACTGGCTGTATATTCACACCGATTCTGAGCAGCTCGCCGAACGCATCAGCGAACGTCTCTGGCAGTCGACACCCGATAGCTTTCTGGCCAACAGCCTGCCGGCAGAAAACATTCATGCCCCCATTCTTATAGGCTGGCAGCCGGAACACCTTCCAAAAACGCCCGATATGCTGGTTAATCTGTCAGCGGGTTATCCTGCTAACACAGCAGAATTCAGCCGTGTTGCCGAGATTGTGATTCAATCTGACGAGGTTCTCACTCTCACCCGTCAGCGCTTCAAAGAATATCAATCGGCAGGAATCCCGCCACGCATGCACGATATGCGCAAACGAAGCGCCTAAACGCCTTCATAGAAACACATTCAACAGGTATAATTGGCGGTTTTACTGGCGGCCCTAGTAGCTAAATAGTAGCTATTTGCAGCAGTTTTTTAGTAGCAGCCGCACCTCAACAGACGCACTTTAACAGATGCACGTAACAGACAGTGCCAAGAGACGCAGACCACGATGGAAAAAACTTACCAGCCAAACGAGATTGAAAAGTCCTGGTACAAAACCTGGGAAGACAACGGTTACTTCGCACCTTCCGGCGAAGGCGAATCATATTGCATCATGATTCCACCGCCGAACGTCACCGGCAGCCTGCACATGGGCCACGCATTCCAGCATACCATCATGGATGCACTCACACGCTACAAGCGTATGCAAGGCAAAAATACCCTATGGCAAGTGGGTACCGACCACGCCGGTATTGCCACGCAAATGGTGGTTGAGCGTAAACTCGCCGCAGAAGAACAGAAAACCCGTCACGATTTAGGCCGTGACGCCTTCATCGAAAAGATCTGGGAATGGAAAGAAGAGTCCGGCGATACGATTACGCGCCAAATGCGTCGCTTAGGCGATTCGGTCGATTGGCCGAGCGAGCGCTTCACCATGGATTCTGGTTTTTACAACGCCGTACAGGAAGCGTTTATCAGCATGTACGATGATAAGCTGATCTATCGCGGCAAACGTCTGGTCAACTGGGATCCTAAACTACACACCGCTATCTCGGATCTGGAAGTAGAGAACCGCGAAGTTCAGGGTAAAATGTGGTATCTGCGCTATCCTCTGGCCGATGGCGCTAAAACCGCTGATGGTAAAGACTACCTGGTCGTCGGAACCACACGACCGGAAACCATGCTGGGCGATACCGCCGTTGCGGTTAACCCGGAAGACAGCCGCTTCCAGAGTCTTGTGGGTCAGTTCATCGAACTGCCACTGGTTGGCCGCCGCATCCCGATTATCAGCGACGAATACGCCGATATGGAAAAAGGCACAGGCTGTGTAAAAATCACGCCGGCACACGACTTCAACGATAATGAAGTTGGCAAGCGCTGCAAACTACCGATGATCAATATCTTCACGCTTAATGGTGACATCCGCGACGAAGCACAAACCTTTAACTCTGACGGCAGCGAAAATCACGATCTTGATAAAACCCTGCCAGAGAAATACCGTGGCATGGAGCGATTCGCTGCACGTAAAGCGATTGTCGCCGACTTTGAAGCACTTGAACTGCTGGTGAAAATTGAAGAGAACAGCATGACGATTCCCTACGGAGATCGTGGTGGCGTTGTCATTGAGCCGATGCTGACCGACCAGTGGTTTGCCGATGCGAAAACACTGGCAAAACCAGCCATTGATGCGGTTAAAAATGGCGACATCAAGTTTGTCCCTAAACAATACGAAAACATGTACTTCGCCTGGATGAACGACATTCAGGATTGGTGCATCTCACGTCAACTCTGGTGGGGCCACCGCATTCCAGCGTTCTACGATAACCAGGGCAATGTCTACGTCGCGAAAGATGCGGACGCAGCTCGTGCAAAATATGGTTTAGACCTGGAAACAGAACTGCGTCAGGACGACGACGTACTGGACACCTGGTTCAGCTCAGGCCTGTGGACATTCGGCACACTTGGCTGGCCGGAAAACACCGAACGCCTGCAAACATTCCACCCGACTGACGTATTGGTGACCGGTTTCGACATCATCTTCTTCTGGGTTGCCCGCATGATGATGATGACCATGCACCTGGTCAAAGATGAAAACGGTAAACCACAGATCCCGTTCAAAACCGTTTATGTCACTGGTTTGATCCGCGACGAAAACGGCGACAAAATGTCGAAGTCCAAGGGTAACGTCCTTGATCCTCTGGATATGATCGATGGTATCGACCTGAATACCCTGCTGGAAAAACGTACCGGTAACATGATGCAGCCGCAACTGGCTGAAAAAATTGCCAAACGCACCGGGAAACAATTCCCTGAAGGTATTGCCGCACACGGCACCGATGCGCTGCGTTTTACACTGGCAGCACTGGCATCGACTGGCCGCGACATCAACTGGGATGTGAAGCGACTGGAAGGTTACCGTAACTTCTGCAATAAAATCTGGAACGCGGCTCGCTACGTACAGATGAACACCGAGGGTGAAGATTGTGGCCAGATCCTAATTGATGGCAAGGCCGGCGCAGTCGAACTTTCTTTAGCGGATCGCTGGATTAGCAGCCGCCTGCAAAAATTAGAAGCCGACGTCACCAAACACTTTGATGAATACCGTTTCGATCTCGCCTCTCAGACGCTGTACGACTTTATCTGGAACGAATACTGCGGCTGGTATCTGGAACTATCCAAACCCGTATTGTGGGACGAAAATGCTTCAGCAGCAGCCAAGCGTGGTACACGCCGCACACTGGTACGCGCCCTCGAAGTACTGATGCGCCTGACCCACCCGATCATGCCGTACATCACCGAAGAGATCTGGCAGTCGATTAAGGGTGAGGCAGGAGTTGAGGTAGGAGTTGAGGTAGGAGCTGAGGCAGGAGCTAAAGGCGACACCATCATGCTGCAGAGCTACCCTATCGCTGATACCGCCAAGATTGATCACGCCGCCGAAGCCGATATTGAATGGCTCAAAGGCGTTATCGCCGGTGTCCGTAACATCCGTGGTGAAATGGGCATCTCCCCTGCTAAAGGGCTGGATCTGTTACTACAGAATGGCAGCGCAGCAGATAAAGCGCGCTTGGATGCCAACAGAAATTTCTTGTCGAAACTCGCCTCTCTCGCCTCCATCACCTGGCTAAACCCCGGCGACGAAGCACCGATGTCTGCTACACAGCTGGTAGGCGAAATGCAGGTACTCGTACCTATGGCAGGCCTGATCGACAAAGACGCCGAGCTGAGCCGTCTGAAGAAAGAGATGGATAAACTACAGAAAGAGATCGACCGTGTAGCAGGCAAACTAGGAAATGAAAAATTCGTCTCCAACGCACCTGATGCCGTTATTGTTAAAGAGAAAGAAAAACTCGATACTGCGAAATCAGCACAGAAAAAGCTGACCGAGCAGTATGGGAAGATCGAAGCATTGTAAGCAGCACTTCGCTTTTTCAGGTAGTTATAAAAATCCCGGCATCAGTCGGGATTTTCTGTTAAGAGCCACTATTTTCTTTTAAATAGTGCTCTACAGCGTGTAGCTGATAGCCGCGACATGATCTAAAAAAATACCGCTGTCGTATAATTTTACGTTTTCAGGATGTACTGCTCAGTAGCGCCACAGGCTGCAGTGCTCAATGGTTAGCGACACTTGTTCATCTTCCATTCAACAGGAAGGTGGCCAAATAAGCGGATTGCTCAGCCGCCTGTCATTACTACACTCGGCGCTCAACACCACAAACAGCTAAGTTAAACTATTACCCAAATGACTTGATTACGCTTTTCATGGCAGAATGTTCGTTTTATACACGTAAGTAATAAGATTAGATCTATTTGTAACGATCACTTTAACTCGCTAATTTGGTAAAAATGAGATGTCTGCCACTAAAACCAGTTTCCGGTCGCTGAAAGCAACACTTATTTTTCCTTATGTTTTTCTCATTATCCTGCTTACCATCACTATTGGCCTGCTCTCCTATTGGGCGGGTAGCAATACCGTGTCGCGTCTTTCTGAACGCCTTTCTTTAGAGATGGTTGAACGTATTGGCCAAGCGGTAGACCACCATATGTATGGTTCCAGCGCGGTGTTAGAGGCCGCTTTTCCTGTAGGCTTAACCGCGTCCGATGACATCAGTTCTGACTTGAACGCGATGCGTACCCGCTTCTGGACAGCCACTACCTTACACACAGATCCTAATGACTATGTTTATTACGGAAATATTGCTGGTCAGGCTTATGGGCTAAAACGGCTGAATGATAAGACAGCAGAGATCCGCATTAAGACCGACGCTCTTGAACCACGTCGCTATTTCCATTTAAGTAGTATTAATGGAACGGCTGCACAGGTGTCGACTGAGAGCAGCATTTTTGATCCACGCACCCGCCCCTGGTTCAGCTCCAGAGAACAAAATTCGAATCGTCATATGTGGACATCCGTTTATGTAGACTTCTCAACTCAAGACTTAGTCGTGACGCGTGCCCGACAAGTGTTGTCACACGCAGGTAGTTTCACCGGTGTCGTTGCGACGGACGTCTCCCTCTTAAAACTCAATCATTTTATCTCTGACCTGGAAGTCAGTGAGAACGGCTTGGCATTTTTAGTAGAAAGTAATGGAGAATTACTGGCTGCCTCCAATGTGCCGAATATTCAAAAAACAGCGGATGGAAAAATGCAAAGGATGACCGTAGATGATGCAGGTGACGAACTGATCAAAGCGACCTACAAAGTCATTCTTCCGGAGATCGCCAAACATCAACAGACTACTGCAACCGGGACAGTGACGTTTATTGACCCGTCTGGCGAAAAAATTAACGTGGCTTACAAGCATATCACCGATAATGCAGGTCTGGACTGGATTGCAGTCACCGCTGTACCCAACCGCGACATACTCAAGGGAGTCACCCAGCAAGTCTATATGGTACTGATACTTGGATTGATTGCCGTTGTGATTGCTGTTTTATTAGGCTTGATAATTTTAATGCGTTTCACACGTGACATATCATCGCTGGCGCATGCGGTAATGGATAATGGCACCCCCGAGCTTTCCAGCCTGACCCTGCAACGAAGCGACGAAATTGGTGTACTGGCGCGCTCTTTAGTGGAGATGCGGCGCGATCTTCTCACCGACTCACTCACTGGCACAGCGAACCGGGCAGCACTTGAGATATTTGTCTCTAAATTACTTAAAGTTGACGACCAGGCTCCGATACCCTACTTCGCACTGCTGTTCATTGATCTGGACAACTTTAAACCGTTAAACGATCAATACGGTCACCATAAAGGAGACGATGCTCTAATCGAAGTGGCACAACGTTTTGAAGCACTGATGAGGCCACACGACTTGCTGGCGCGTATAGGCGGAGATGAGTTTGTCGTAGTGCTGACTGATAACATTCGCCCGTTATCGGCGGAGATCATTAAACAGCGCTTTGAAGATGCGCTCATCCAACCGTTAGCTTGCCTGCTGCCTAATGACACTTTACGCCTGCATGCATCAATTGGCGTGGCCATTTACCCTGAAGAGGGACGTGATCTTAAATCACTACTCAAGGCAGCTGACATGAAGATGTATGCGGTTAAAAATGACCGATAAAGCACACGCATACCTATTAATGACGGTAATAAACGTCAGTAATCGGCAGGTAACATCTCTGATATTTATAAACGCCTATTCGTTTAGAGTGGTGTAATGACACAAAACATTAGCAGGGACAGCTAATGAGGGGTTTTTAACATATGGAAAGTATCTTCGATCAATTTTTCAACAGCCACAACATCATCGCTGGTGCGTAAGTAAGTGCGCAGACCTATCACTTGTACCTGAATATATTTTGCTAACGCCTCTGGATCGGCGCTGGCAGGTAGCTCACCCAAGGCTTGCGCTTCTTGTAGCACGCGGGCAAAACTTAGCTCCCCTTGCTTCATTAACGCCTGGCTTTGATGCAATAGCTCCGGGCTGCTGTCGGTTAACTCTGCAACCGTTTTAGCCAGCATACACATATCACTGGGCGCAGAACTACGATTGGTAATCACTACGCAGTGAATAAATGCCTGCAGCCCGGCTAAAGGAGAGCCTTGCTGCTGAATTTTCTCCTGCAATAGCGCATACGTGTTGGCTGCATAATGCTTTAACGCTTCTTTAAACAAGCCTTCTTTGCTACCAAATGCACTATAAATACTGCCTGGGCGCAGATCCACGGCCTGTTGAAGGTCACGCGTGGACGTGGCATGAAAGCCTTTTTCCCAGAAAAGCAGCATCGCTTTTCTGATTACATCATCACGATCATATTTAGCAACATTTGCCATGAGTATTCCCAATTTGAGCAGTAGTTAAATTTTAACTTGAACTACTGCTCAAGATCAACTAACATCGAATTATTGAACAGTCGATCAAAATAGGAACCATTGATGAATAACCTAACCGTACATACCCGTGAAACAGCTCCTGAGAAAAGCAAAGCCCTGCTAGACAATTCAATTAAAGCATTTGGCTCTGTTCCCAGCTTACATGGGGTACTGGCCGAATCACCTGAAGCACTTGAGGCCTACCAGTTACTCCACAAGCTGTTCCAGGCGACCTCTTTCGATGCGGAAGAACTGACCGTTGTATGGCAGACCATTAACGTTGAAAACAATTGCCACTACTGTGTACCAGCACATGCGGCCATTGCCAAGATGATGAAGGTCGACGATGCGCTTACCGCTGCGCTACGTAACCGTGGTCCTATGCCTACGCCTAAACTACAGGCATTGCACGACACAACCTTGTCGATCGTGCGTAATCGCGGCCTAATCTCAGAAGCTGAAGTACAGAGCTTCTACGACGCTGGTTATACGTCGAAGCAGTTGTTAGAAATTGTTTTAGGCTTAGCTCAGAAAATCATGAGCAACTACACGAATCACTTGGCAGATACGCCACTTGATGAGCGTTTCGCTGCATTTTTGTAAACATAGTAATTTGAAATATAAACCGGCGCTGGCCGGTTTATATTCTATGCCCTTTAGCCAAAACGACTTCTGAATTCACGCGGGGTTAAGCCCATAGTTTTGATGAAAATTTTACGAAATGCAGTGACATCTTCGTAACCCACTTTTGTCGCGATAAGCTCGACGCTGTCATGGCTACTCTCAATCCAATCACAGGCTTTCTGAATACGCAGTTGCTGTAAGTATTGGCTAGGTTTTAGCCCTGTGGCTTTAACAAAACGCCGTAAAAAAGTACGATCACCTAAACAACTTAAGGCAGCCATATCACTCATCGAGATGCTGTTTGCAAAGTTGACCTGCAAGTGATGCTGCACATTAAGCACGGCTTTATCACCATGATCCAGCGCCGGAATAAAGCTGCGATAATAGCGTTGCTCTCGTGAACCGGTATCGACAATCAGATATTTACCCAACAATCGCATGATGCGCGGCTGGGTGAACTGAGCCACCAGCTCCAAACCTAAATCCAACCACGCCATGAGACCACCCGCGGTGATGAGATCAACGTCGTTGATCAGTATTTTATTACTATCCAGGCAGACAGCGGGATAGGTCTTGCTAAAACGCTCACTCAACCCCCAGTGTGTCGTCGCCGGTCGCTGATCGAGTAATCCGCACGCCGCCAGAATAAACGCGCCCGCACAGACTGAACAGAGAATCGCCCCTTGTGCATGCTGTTCTAGCAACCATTGCTTGAGCATGCTATCCGGGTTGAAGTGATACTCCCCCTCCAGACAAGGGGAAAGAATAACAACCTGTAATGGACTGTCCCCTACTCCGCCCTCTAAAAGGCATTTTTCCGAGAGCTCTGAGACCTGCCCGATATCATAGATATGAATCTCAAAAGCAATATCCAGTTGCTGCTGAGCACAGATGCTATTGGCGACAAAAAACATCTCTTTAAGTCCCTGAACCGCAGATTGCAACGCTCCCGGGTATTGAATAATACCGATGCGGATCTGATTCATTGTCAATTTCAACCTTTTTTATGCCAGTTATGACTCCAGTATAACGATCTGCTTTTGCCGATAATAGTCAACACACTTGAATACTGATCTACCCGATAAGCAGGAGAGCACTTATGACTCACACAGCATTATTATTAATCGACATTCAAAATGATTATTTTTCAAAAGGAAAATTGCCGCTCAGTGGCACTGAAAAAGCAGCAGAGCAAGCTGCAAAGTTATTGGCAACTTTTCGTCAGCAAGGCTTGCCTGTGGTACATGTTCGCCATGAGTTTTTAACCGATGATGCCCCCTTCTTTTCAAAGGGGTCAGAAGGCGCGAAAATTCATCACTCAGTAACGCCCATAAAAGGTGAGCCGGTTGTTCTCAAACACAAACCCAACAGCTTCCTTAATACCGATCTTGAAGAGATCCTTAACAAACTAAAAGTACAGAATCTAATCGTCGTCGGTGCGATGAGCCATATGTGCATTGATGCCGGCGTACGCGCCGCTGTAGATTTGGGTTTTGAAGTATCGGTAGCACACGATGCCTGCGCCACGCGTGATCTGGAATTTAACGGAACAACCGTACCTGCAGCGCAGGTTCATGCCGCCTTCATGGCAGCGCTTGCTTCTTTATACGCCAGCGTAAACACCACGCAAGAGTTAATAAACGGTCTTAACTAGAAGATCTCGGATAAAGATACTCACACTTTCTGTGGATAAGTGTGTCGGTGTCGACGGGACATCTCTCTTAAAGCCCACAATAGTCTGAATTGTATGATTGCTCATTTTTTGTCCAAGCAAATCATTAGAGCATGATAAAACAGGCCACTGCAGTGAAGTGGCCTGTTTTTATACGCGAAGCTCCTTAATAAAAAAGCTACGACTTAACTTCCCTTACCAGCACCAGAGCCGGCACCCATTCCACCCTGGCCCATTCCTTCCTGGCCCATTCCTTCCTGGCCCATTCCTTCCTGGCCCATTCCGCCCTGACCCATTCCACTGGGCCCCATACCTTTTCCGCTTCCCATGTTGTGGCCTCTGGGTGGTACCTCCTCAGGAATACTGACACCTCTCTCTTTTGCACGTGCCAGCATACGTTCATGATGCTCATACCTGATCTGCTCACGTTCAGCCTCTGTGGCAGCACTACGCATCTGAGCCCGATGCTGCATACGTTCTTCTTGTGTCATCAGCTGGCTACCATAAACCTGCTCTTGATCCCTGTCCTGATCTCTATCTTGATCACGATCCTGAGTTAAATCCTGATCTTCCTGCAACTGTGTTCTATCTTGATCACGCTTTTGGTCTTCGGCATAGGTTAAACCGCTTGTGACCAACAGCGCACTCATTAGTGCACTTCTCAAAGCAATAATAACAAATGTTTTTTTCATGCCAGCACCTCTATTACATTAAATATTTCTAAATTAGATTTTATTGAATAAATACCAGAAGTTTACTGATATGGATCAATATAAAAAATCTTTCTATACTCAAAAAAAATTGATCTTATTTCAGCATTTTTAGCAAGAAAACCTGATTCTTTACTGCACAGCAGATGCCCTCACTAGACCTTGCTTATGCAACTCCCTAGAATCAGGTTATTCGGCTTTCTCAAAATCCCAATTAGTAGCTTCTACATTTTTGAGTCATTAAATATGCGAGTTTTGCCTGTTCTGCTTGTTTTACTTCCTCTGCTGTCACTTTCAGGCTGCGGTGAACCTGAGAAACCTGCGGCATCCGATAAAGAGCCGAAAAAACATCTGGTCGAAATCATCACAGCCCAGCGACAAGTGGTAGCTATTGAAAGGGAAAGAACCGGGACGCTCAGAGCCGTGCAGGAGATACAGATGTTCAACCAGCAGGAGGGCCGCATTACAGCGCTGCCTTTCTATGAGGGGGATCTGATCAAGAAAGGCGATATTGTTGCTCGTTTAGATGGCCGCTTGCTGGAAGCACAGTTGGCACGTGCGGTTGCGCTTCGCCGTAAAGCAGAAAAAGATCTGCAGCGAATCAGCGGGCTGGTCGAACGGCGCTTAACCTCACAAACAGAATATACCCGGGTAGAAACTGAACTGGCGGTGGCTAAAGCCGATGTTCAGATCCTGCAAACACAATTAGATTACACCACACTGCATGCGCCTATCAGCGGTGTTGTCAGTGCACGTTTAAGCGAGCCGGGCAACATCGCAGAACGCTATACACACCTGCTGACTATCTCCGACCAGACATCACTCATTACTCAGGTGCCTGTCTCAGAATTGCTGCTGAATAAACTACAGCTTGGAGATCCGGTCGCCGTATCAATAGATGCGTTAAACGGTCAACAGGCTCCCAATGATCAGTCACTACAAGGAAAAATCACGCGCATTTATCCTAATCTTGATCCTGTTACACGCACGGGCACCGTTGAAATCGCCCTTAACCCAACACCAGACGGAGCAAAACCCGGCCAGTTAGCGCGGGTAAAACTGCGCACTCAGGAAGCCGAACGCCTGTTGATTCCATTTGTCGCATTACGCCGGTCCGGTAAGGGGGAATATGTTTTCAGCGTGGATCAGCAGGAACACGCCCAAACGACAGCGGTGATCAGCGGATTACGCATCGATGAGATGATCGAAATCCTAAGCGGCCTCTCTGCCGGTGACCGTGTTATCGTGCGTGGCTTTACTAATTTACGCTCGAACAGTGCCGTTAACATAGTGCCTTCTACTGCAGTCACTTCAGCTGCAGTCTCTTCTACTGCAACGGGCACAGCACAGTGATCACTAACAAGGGAGGACTGGCCGGCTGGTCTATTCGCCACCCGGTGGGTGTATCCATGATTGCGCTGGCGGTTATTGTTCTTGGAATGTTTACCCTCAGCCGGCTGGCGATTGATCTCTTACCGCATATTATCTATCCCGAGATCCGTGTGCGGATTATCGATAACGGCGTTCCCACCTCTGTGATGGAAGATAAGATCACCCGGCAATTGGAAGAACAGCTGGCCATTACTGAGGATGTCATCAGCGTACAGTCCAATACCAGCCGCGGCACCTCTTCGGTCGATCTGGCTTTTAATTACGGTAAAGATATCGATATCGCCTTGCGTGATGCCAGCTCGCGCCTGGATAGAGCCAAACGTTTCTTGCCCGACAGCATCTCCCCGCCGACTATCTTTAAACTTGACCCTTCACAGATCCCGGTAATGGAGTTTGTTATCAACTCTCCGTTACGCAGCAGTGCTGAATTACGCAGCTGGGTGGACGATTCTTTCAGTAACTGGTTCTTAAATCTTCCAGGCGTTGCGGCAGCGGAAGTGGGCGGTGGCGTCTTGCGCGAGATTCAGGTCATTCCTGATCAACAACGACTGGCCGGCATAGGACTTAACTATCAGGATGTGATTAAAGCCCTGCAAACATCCAACAGTGACGAGCCGATTGGCCGCTTACAGATGTCTGCCCACGAGATCACAGGGCGTATCAGCGGACGCTTTACCTCTCTGGAAGAGATCAAACAACTACCGATTGCTCAAAACGCAGGCAATACTGTCTATCTGAGCGATGTTGCTGAGGTCATTGATAGCAGCGAAGATGAACGTATTCTGGTACGTGTCGATGGCATTGGTGGTATTAAATTATCCATCCAGAAACAACCGACGGCTAACACCACAGCAGTCGCTGAGGTGGTAAACGAGCGTTTAACCTGGCTGAAGGCGCAAAACATTTTACCAGCCGATATCTCGGTTGTTTTGGTTGCGGATCAATCTATCTATATTCTGCAATCATTGAAAAATGCCTCACTGGCAGCGATCAGTGGCGCTTTGCTGGCGATGTCAGTGGTGTATCTGTTTTTGGGTAATTTACGCCGCACTCTGATTATCGGCAGCGCTATTCCGATTGCGATTATGTTTACCTGCGTACTGATGGGGTTGGGTGGACTGACGCTGAACGTGATGACATTAGGCGGACTGGCATTGGGTATTGGTATGCTGGTAGATAACACCATCGTGATGCTGGAAAACATCTACCGGCATCAATGTAACCATGAAAAGCCCCGGGATGCGGCCACACATGCGGCCAGCGAAGTGAATGGTGCCATTATTGCTGCCACCTCCACCAACCTGTCGGCGGTGCTGCCGTTCCTGTTTATTGGCGGCTTAACCGGCCTGTTGTTCAGTGAGTTAATCATCACTATCTCGGCGGCTATTTTTGCATCCATGATTATCGCCCTGACGCTGGTGCCCGCCTATGCAGCCAAAGTCACCAGCCTGAGCAGCAACCGCATGCGCCGCTGGATAGATGGCGGCATTAAGCATCTGCAAAATGGCTACGCCAGCGTCATTGGTTTTTTACTGAAATTGCGCTGGATAGTCGTTGTTCTGTTTATAACCGGACTAACGCTAAGCCTGCCGGTTTTCATGAGCGGCAAACAAATTTTCCTACCGGCACTGGATGATGGCCGCATCCGCATTGTGGTGTCGGCTGATGTAGGAACGTCACTGGATGAGATGGATCAAAAAGCTCAGTTGCTTGAGGAGATTTTTTCAGCACAGCCAGAATCAGAAACTGTTTTCACCCTGGTTGGCGGTTCTATTTTTGGTAGATCACAACGTGAAACCCCGAGCCGTTCAACAATAATTGTGCAGTTAAAACCGCTATCAGAAAGATTTGTCAGTAGCGACGAGTGGATGACACGCGTCAATAAGCTGATTAATCAACAGCAACTCGCTGGATTTACAGTGCGGATGTCTCAGCGCGGCATTCGAGGTATCCGTACCAACCGTGGCGATGATGATATCAGCCTGCGTTTGCAGGGAAATGACCTAAGCATATTAAAACAACAAGCTGACATGGTTGCGGATAAAATGCGCACCATTTCAGGGTTAAGCAATATCACGCATTCAGCAGAAGATGAGCAATTTGAAATTGCTATTAAGCTGGATCGTAAGCGTGCGGCACTACTCGGGCTGAATTTACAAGACCTGACCGAAGCAGCGCAGATAGCCCTTCAAGGTAAGGTGGTAAGTGACTATCTTACTGGCGACAAATCCTATGATATCCGGCTGCGGTTATCCCAATCGACAATTACCAGTCCACAGGATCTGGAATCCATTATTCTGTTTCCAGCAACAAGTGGGGCACCCCCCCTGTATCTTGGCTCGGTTGCCGCTATCCAATTACTTGAAACACCCGATACCATCATGCGCGATAATCAGATGCGTATTGTCGAACTCAGCGCTTCGCTGAAAGAGGAAACCACCTTAGGCGAAGCAGTCACAGCGCTGGCTGAACTACGACAACAAATAACGCTGCCTGAGGGGTATATTCTCTATGACGGTGGTTCACAAAAAGCCTTGCAAGAGCAGCAGCAACTTACCAGTATTCTAATGTTACTTGCGTTGTTTCTGGTATTTGTAGTGATGGCCATTCAATACGAATCATTACTCAACCCATTGATCATTATTCTCAGTGTTCCTTTTGCCGCCATTGGCGTGTCGTTAGGCATTCAGGCGCTGAGTTTGCCTTTATCCATGCCCGTGTGGCTCGGCATGGTTATGTTAGTTGGCATCGTTGTGAATAACGCTATTCTGCTGGTAGAGTATATTGAAATTGAACGACAGCAGTACACTGACCTGACTCAAGCCATTATCGAAGCCGCTCGCCTGCGGCTACGCCCTATATTAATGACGACTCTGAGTACCGTTGTCGGTATGTTGCCACTGGCGATGGGATGGGGAGATGGCGCTGAAATGCTACAACCTTTAGCGATAACCGTTGTCTGGGGGCTAACTTTCTCAATGCTGGTAAGTCTTTTACTCGTTCCAATAATGTACTATTTATTGCATTCTGTTAAACAGACAAACGTTATCAACCAATCCGTCGCTAAGGAAGGATAGGAAAATGGCTTATAAAAAACGTTTTTGGATTGTCCTTGTTGCCTTGATAGGCATACCTGTACTGGTGCTGCTGGCCAGTATCGGCATCTATCGGTTCAACTTTACCAATGCCGATATTTACATGGAATTAGCCGATGGTGAAGTCGTACAGTACGATGATTTGATGCGTGAAATTGAAGAGCACGGCTACTCAAAAGTCATGCTTTCACTTTTTAGCATCCGTACCAAAGAAGATCTGAACATTCAACTTCCTGATCAGCCAGCAGAAAGTCCTGTTTGGGTTCCTCTGCGCAATATAGATAGCCAGGCAACCCATAGGAGTGCCGTGGGCGACTACACGCTAGGAGAGGAGCGAGGCTCTGTTGCACTGAGCTATGACACGATCCAACCACTAAACCCAGGAAATGATAAGCAAAAGGCTGATAACCAGCCAACTCTGTTTATTGCACCTTTCAGCGTATCCGATCAGGGAACAGGGCTTTTTTATTATCTGGGGCTTTTTGAACAAGACAATCAAAAAATGTCTGTTCAACATCGGGATAGCTTCCTTCTCGGTAATAGAGTTAACATCGTCAGCATTCAACCTGATAATCAAGGGCGATCGGTTATGGTTGAATACATGGAACGAAATACGGATAGCAATGCTGGCTTCACCCCACAAGAGGCCGTCAGTGTTACGGTTAACGTTGCGACGGATCCTGTGCGTTTTATCCCGGCCCAACACCAGTAGTCGTGCTGCATATCAGGACTACACCTGAACCATTAATAACACTTGTACTGCTGGTCGATTATAACGTTCCAGTGCTGTGTGTAACGATGCCGGCACTGACGTAACCCGACAGAAACCATGCTTGGAATAAAAATCCTCAAGATGGAGATAGGCAAAGCAATAACAACCCTCCAGTACCCCTGCACATTGTAAATGCTGAAGTAACTGGCTACCCAGCCCCTGAGTACGCAACGCCTTTTCAATCCAGACACCGCGTAACAGCGTCAAACCGCCTTGCTGACACAGACGTGCTGCACCGATGATCTGATCATCATCCTTGGTGATTAGCCAAACATTGTCGGTTGCTTTTATCTTTCCTTTATAGTGATTGAGCTTATAGAACTGAGCCAGCGCTGGCCGTTGCTCTGGCCGCAGTGGCTTTACCTGATATTCGGCCATACTTCCCCCCCCCTAATAACCAGCAACGATACGCACAAGTTCTGCAAAGTTAGTGGGCATTATACCTAATACATTGGGGGGAATAGGAGGAACCAGGTAACGAAGAAACAGCATTAAAAAAACCGCACTACAAAACGAAAAATACCCGCAATAGCGGGTATCTTAGTCAATCACAGTTTATCTTTTACTTTGCTCGTCATTCATCAGGTGACGGACTTTAATAAAACCCCAGACCATTGTGCCTGCCATCGCTGCAACGCCTACCAAACTAGGTAACAGAGTTTCAAAAACATAGGGATCAACACCAAACATAACTATCACCTCATCGAGAGTTCTTTATCGTTTGAGGAGAGGTTACACGTGAAGACATTAGAAAAAATTGATATAGCTCAATACTTGTTATCGCGAACAGAAATAAAACTATAGCTAATTGATATAAATCAATTTAAAGCCATTAATCCGTCTCCCCAGCTATATTCTGCGGTCACTGTGGAGCCATCCTCACTGTAGATGAGTGACTGGCATAACGCCTGAACCAGCATAATTCCACGTCCTGCTAAGCCTGTTTCATCATCCGCTCTTTCTGCAATTCGGTCCAACCACCGGGCATGATCAAAACCTGATCCACTGTCCTGAACTGTGATTTTCAGCAGGCTCGATTGCCCTGCAGCCTTTACAGATGTCAAATGAATACTGACATAACAGCTACTTTCTAATTGCTCCAGGCTGGCTTCTCGTTGCGCAAAATATTCTGTAAAACCACCCGCGGATGACTTGAGAGAAGAAGGAAGGTTCAGTACACCATGATCTAATGCATTAACAAATAACTCTGTCAGAATCGTAAAAATATCATGCCAGTGATCACCAGGCCCCTCTACCTCCTGAAGTTGACTTAACGCAATAGCAACAGGATTCACACGTTTCAAATTATTTCCCTGTAAACATATACTCCATGTCCAACCGGCACTCTGATCCTGCTGCACGAGGGCCGGGTTTACACCAGGCTCTGCAAGTGAAGATGCAAACATCTTGATCCGTCCGGGGATTTCAATCAGCGAGATATCATCATCCTGCTCATGCCCTTTCAGAAAAGTATCAACTGCACGCATAATACGCCCTAACAAATCATCTTCGCGGCAGCCTAACATAGCGGCCCACAATAGCCGTTGTTCACCAAAGTATTCACCATCAGTATTGCGTGCCTCAAGCACACCATCACTGACCAAAAGAATCTTGTCATCCGGCTCAAGCTGAGTAAATGTAAAGTTCATATCGGGCATATCTGGAACAATACCTAAAGGCGGATCTCCCGATTCAATGCGCTGTCGAACCTCACCTTCAGCAGAGAGAATGAGGATATCCGGCATGCCGCCATTCCAGATGGTACAACGCCCATTGCTGGACATTGTCACCATACTGGCTGCTAAGAATAAACCGGTTGGCAGCAGCCCGTGCAACTTCCGGTTTATCTGTGCTATGACCTGCTCTGCTTCATAGCCCTTGCGGGTCATCGCTCTGAACGTTTCAGCCAGAGGCAAGGCTCCTACCACGGATGTCAGTCCATGACCGGTAAAGTCACCCAGTAGAATATTGATATCGCCATTGGGTCTGATGGCTGTTATCTGCACATCACCACTGAAAGTAGAAGCGGCCCTTTTATGCAGCTTAATCTGATCAAATGTTATATTGTCTTTCTCTATCGCATTACTGAAAATATCCTCGGCGATATCTTCTTCGTGCTGTCTTAGCACGTATAAACGTTGCACCTCACGATAAAGATCACTGATGCGTTGTATCGCTTTAATTTTTACGCGTAATACTTCATATGAAAACGGGCGGTGAATGAAATCATCGCCACCCATTTCAATACTGCGCCGGATAACATCATCGCCATCCAGCCCACTGATCATAATTACCGGAACAAAGATCTCTCCGGCAGCCTGTTTAATTAAACGTGTCGCTTCAATGCCATCCATATGCGGCATGGCGATATCCATCAGCACTAACGCGGGTAAATGTTGGCTAAATAAATCGACTGCTTCCTGGCCGTTGCTTGCCAAAATAACGTCAAATCCGATCTTCACAAGCATACTCTGCAACAACTCGCGATTGATTAATTGATCATCAACCACCAATACTTTTTCTCTGGCAACCGGATAGTCCGTTATATGCGTTCTGCTCACGTTCGACTCTCAGCTCTTAATTTTCAATCGTAACGAAGCGATCAAAGTTGGCAATTTTAAGAATTTTTGCAACCGCTGGATGTGGCTTACAAATAATCACACTGCCACCCTTTTTTTCAGCATGCTCTTTTAACAATAAAACCATGCCCAGAGCGGAACTATCCATATAGGTTGCCCGACTCAGATTAATGGAATAGATGACACCCGCCTCATTTACCATTTGATAACTATTGCGGAACGACTGATGTAATCCATAATCAAAACGATCTGTGATATTAATCATAACCCGCTTGTTATCACTGGATACTGCACTGTTGATGGGCATAGCTACTTCTCATTTTATTTATCTGATTATCGATCGGGTCAGCTTTAATGCTTACTAGTCCGTTAGTAAAATAGCGTCTTAAAAAATTTCAACGCCTCCGGCCTTCAAGCCTGTCTGGGTGACAGTACGCGCGGCACTCCGCGATTGAACCTCTTCTCGCAACAGGCGACAGCGTAGCGACAAGTTTTTAAACTGTTCGTCCATCTGATCCTCGTTATCAAACTTAATCTGATGCATCTGATCAGCGATTTGATTCAATGTATTAATATTATTATGTAAAGATGCCAACGCCTGCGACGAGATATCCTCAAATTGTAAAGAGCGGATCGCATCATTAACAGCGCCATCCAGCTGCTCACCTAACACATTCATCATGCCGGCATGCTCAACCACGTAATTATTAATCTCAGCAACATTTGCCAACATTGACCCGACACGCTCTTTGGTCGCTAAGGTGTCTGACACATCAGTCGCTGCAATTTTCGAAACAGTTGCATGCAACTGGGTGATGGTGTCTTTTGCGATCGTTATACGTTCTCGAATCTGGCAATTTAAATCAGCCGAACTAATAGACAAAGAGCGCACTTCATCCGCTACCACAGCAAACCCACGGCCCGCTTCACCGGCTCGTGCCGCTTCAATACTCGCGTTCAATGCTAACAAGTTGGTTTGTGAAGCCAGACCTTCAACATTTTCAATCAGTGCAAATATGCCATCCAACTGTGTGACCATATCATCGATATGGTGAACAGTGTCCAGACTATTACGGCTCATTGTCATCATCATATCGACAAACTGATCAAGAACACTGCCTGTCTCAAATAAGAAAACCGGCATATTAAAATGATCACCATCCTCCGCACTTTCACCAGGATTTGTCCTGCGAATTAATTCCTTAATCAGATCTCTTTGCTGGTCAGAGTACATATTTACATTATGAAAGCTGTCTCCTAAAACCTGAACGGCTTCCTTAATAATGGTATCGATGCGCAGCGCTTCCTGATCAATAACAATGGCTTCATGATTGAGTATCTGTTTCATCTCTTCACATACTGGCTTAATGCTTTTGAATCGCTGTGCAGCCAACACCTGCTGACGATGATTTTCGGCAATACTCGCCCTGTCTTTACGTGATTGATACGCTATGAAGAGGGTCCCGAACACTAACCCTGCCTCGGCTCCCCAGCGCAAACCAGCAAACCCCAGCCATTCAGCAATGATCAGTAATAATAAAAAAATCCCTACTATTAATACCCCAACATATTTACTCATCATTTAAATCCACTGTTTCTAACCACATGCTTATGATTTTTGTAGCCACTGTACCAATGACTGAGAAATCTCGTTCAGCGGCAACACCTCTACCGCAGCACCTAATTTAACCGCTGAGCCAGGCATACCCCAAATCATACTGGTCGCTTCATCCTGAGCTACGGTATACGCGCCCGCTTCTTTTAGCCTGAACATAGCCTCTGCCCCATCGCTTCCCATTCCTGTCAGCAGAATGGCTATTGCCACTTCAACATCAGCGCTGAGTAAAGAATCAAAGAGTACGCCAACCGACGGTTTATGACGGTTAACCAGCTCGCTGTCTTCTACTTTGCAAACTAAAAAAGCCCCCTGTCTTTTCACTTTCAGATGCTTACCACCGGGTGCCAGATAAGCAACACCCGACTCGAGTCTCTGCCCATCCGTTGCCTCAACCACTAAAATGGCACTCTTGCGGTTAATCCGACTGGCCAAGCGCTGACTAAAAGAAGCGGATATATGCTGGACTATAACGATGGGAGGAGTATCAAGCGGAAGCACCGAAAGCACATCTTGCAACGCTTCGGTTCCTCCGGTCGATGCCCCAATCGCAATCACGCGATGCCCCTGATTCGCTTTTAGGTTCAGCCTATCAAGTATAGACATCGATTCGCTGTGCAATGCGGGGCGTAGACTAATAGCTATTTTATTTTTCAAACTTGCCGCTGCTTTTAACTTGTCTTTCAGTTCTGCAGAAAAATCAGCAGCGGCTATACCCTGTGCACCCAGCAATGGCTTTTGCATATAATCGACTGCACCTAAAGCCAGTGCCTGTAATGTTGCATCAGCACCTCGTGCGGTAAAGGTTGATAACATAACGACGGGCAGTGGATGTAAGCGCATCAAATTGCGCAGGAAGGTTATTCCATCCATTCTGGGCATTTCAATATCGAGTGTTAGCACGTCCGGCTTTAGCACTTTGATCATTTCACGGGCTTCATACGGATCATTAGCCGCTCCGACAACCTCGAAAGCTGGGTCGCCCGATAAAATACTTGTTATAACCTGACAAACAAGCGCCGAATCATCGATTATTAAGACTTTCACTCGTTCCATTAGTATCCTTTCCAATCCATCAGAATAACTCTACTGCACCACCAATTTGTGATGTAGCCAACCGCTGTTTTAGCCTGCTCTCAACCTCAAACAGTTTACTGTTATGAATAGTACCGAGTTTTTTTACCAACAAGCGGCCCTCCTGCGGGAGATAAACCACATTACGAGGATGCTCTCCTCCTGTATCGGCTGAAGCAATATCAAACCCTTCATAGTGCAGGTATTGCGTCACAAACCTGACATTTTGATCACCGATGTCTGTCATACCACGTACCATACTGCCTCCACCGGCAATTTTGATCTCAAGCCGCTCTTTTCGCCCACCATGTTTCATGATTTCGTTAATCAGCTTTTCCATGGCATAAGCACCATAGCGTGTGGCGTCAGAGAGAGCCGCGACTCGATGATCATCAGAAGCAGGAAGAAGGAAATGATTCATTCCTCCAATTCCGGCGATAGGGTCTCTGACACAGGCAGCAACGCACGATCCGAGTAAGGTGGTTATCGCTTCATTAGTGTTTGTGACATAAAACTCACCCGGTTTTATTTTCACAGCAAAACAAGAGCGCTGCTGCAACCAATACCGATTAAAATGCTCAAATCCCGGCAAAGTCTGCCGGGGTGACTCACTGCGTTGAAATACTTCCCGATGCGACACCTCAGTGATCCTTTTGATAGATGGTATTGCCTATCAGCTTAAACCTTGCGGTCAAACGAAAAGGTGATTCAGAATGTCCTACAAAAAGAAAGCCTCCCGGTTTCAGTAAGTCAGCCATTCTTTCTAACAGAATCGCTTGCGTGGCTTTATCAAAATAGATCATCACATTTCGACAAAAAATCACATCCAGTGGCCCTTTCATTGGCCAGGAATGCATCAGATTCAGCTCTTTAAACGTGATAATATGACGCAACTCCTCTGCAACCAGAGCCTTTCCTGCATGTGCGCCCCGGCCTTTTCTGAAGAAGCGTGTTTTCAATTCCTGAGGCATCGTATCTATCCGATCTAAAGCGTAAACCCCAGTTTTTGCTGTATGCAAAACGGCAGAATCAATATCTGTTGCCAGAATTTTAATGTCCCAGTGACTTACATCGACAGCCGATGAGAGACACGTCATCGCCAAGCTGTAAGCTTCTTCTCCCATTGAGCAACCCGCCGACCAGATTCGTAAACGTTGCGTTTTACTAACATCAACTTCAGGCAAAACGACATTTTCCAGAAACTCAAAATGGTGACTCTCTCTAAAAAAAGCCGTCAGATTAGTCGTCAATGAATTGATGAATAATGAAAACTCTGCTGTATTCCGTTCCAGATAGGAAAAATACTGTGCAAAACTGTTAAGCGAAAGCGCCCGTATACGCCTGATCAGGCGGTTATAGACCATATCTTTTTTATAATCCGATAAGGCGATCCCGGCATGTGCATAGAGTTTCTCACGAACCCTTTCGAAGTCCTGATCCAGAAAAACAAACTCACGCCCGATTAAACCTGCAGTATCGTCCTTTACCGTCATGTTAACGTCCTTCGAAAGCCCAGCGGCCATTAGCAAATGACTAGAACTCTTCCCATTCAGAATCATCAGGCGTCTCTTTCATCACAATAGCTTCATTTTTATAAGCACTTTTCATAGGAATAACGCTGGCAACTGCACGGACTGACGGCTTGCTTTGCCAAATATTACTTTTGATTTTAATCGGCGCGGCTTTCGGTGTACTTACTTTCACGACATCAGCCACTTTAAAGACGTTCACCAATTGTTGCAGCTGCTGCGCCTGCTCGTCCATTGATTCAGATGCAGCGGCAACCTGTTCAACCAATGCCGCATTCTGCTGTGTTCCTTCATCCATCGCTGTAACGGCAGTATTCACCTGCTCAATACCGCTGGCTTGTTCTCGGCTAGCCTGAGCAATTTCATGAATAATTGAAGAGACTTTCAATACCCCCTCTATGATCTCATGCAGTGCGCGACCCGATTCATCAACATAACGCCCACCCTCTTCTACTTTTTCTACACTATCACTAATCAGGTGTTTAATTTCCTTAGCGGCACTGGCACTTCGTTGCGCCAGATTTCGCACTTCCGCGGCAACGACGGCGAACCCTCGTCCCTGTTCACCTGCGCGAGCCGCCTCAACAGCTGCATTCAGCGCCAAAAGATTGGTCTGAAAAGCAATTTCATCAATGACGCCAATAATTTCTGCGATTTTTTTAGAACTCTTACTGATATCGCCCATGGAGCTGACAACTTTTCCCGATATAGCACTCCCGTCATCTGCCAGTATTTTTGCCTGCTCAGCCAATCGGCTCGCTTCCTGCGCATTCACGGCATTTTGTTTAACCGTAGCCGTCATCTGCTCCATACTTGCCGCCGTTTCCTGCAAGCTGATGGCCTGGCTTTCAGTCCTCTGACTCAATGTAGCATTGCCATGCGCTATTTCAGATGCACCAGTGGTGATATTTGCTCCTGCTGAACGTATCTCGCTTACTATATCCTGGAGCTTACTCATTGAACTATTCAGAGCATCGTTCAGCTCGGCATATTCACCTGAGAAATCCCCTTGCATATTTTGTGTCAGATCACCATCAGCCAACGCTACCAGTACGCGTTTTGCTTCACGCATCGGTTCAACAACGGTATCCAGCATCTGATTAACACCCGAAGCAATATTTTGCATAAAGCCTTCATAGGCAGAGTCATCCAGGCGCTGACTTAAATCACCACGGGAGGCGTCTTGAATGAGTTTCTCTATCGCTTCTTCAGCCTGTAACTGATCGGTCAGATCTTTCCACTCAACAACGGTACCTAAGCGCTCTTTATCGGGTGCATACACAGGGTTAGCCACCAGAATAAACGTTCGCCCCCCCACTTTGATACGACTTTCAAAAGAGGTTTCTAATGCTGCCAGTAATCTTTGTTGGTGTTTTGGATCCGCATGAAAAGCATCGATATTTCCACCCAATAATTTTTCATAATCAAAGTTGGGGAGATCCGTACAGATATCATCCTGCGCAATACTGAACATCTTAAGAATGGCGTCATTAACATAAATAATCCTGCCTGTTGGGTCTGCCATCATCACATTTGATGACACACTATCGAGCGCCTGAGTTATGCGACTGGAACGTAACGCTTCAAGGCGTGACTCATTAATTTCAAAGCCCAGCTTAATCGCGAGTGATTTCGCTGCTCGATTCAGATCCCCCATTTCCCCCTCATTCTCGACCTCTATATCCGTATGATAATCACCTTCACTGACCCTTTTTAAGATAGAAATGGTCTCATTTAACGGCTGCTTCACATAGATACGGATAGTGGAGATCGATCCGAAAAGCATGATACAAAAAGCCGCAAAAGGGCCGAGTGCAGTCAGCATCAGATGGCCTGAACCATACAATCCGGCGCTTATAATTAACATCACGAGAATTGAAAGTGAGGCCCAGTTATATATTTTTTTATCCAGCACCTGAGTAGGTATTTTGGCCGGATCTGAAAGCCTGGCCTGTTTATTTCGCAATTTCGTGTACAGCACGTCAGCCGAGTGACGTTCAACATCCGTCGGCGAAGTCCTGACAGACATGTAGCCAACAATTTGCCCTTTTTTATAGACCGGTGTCACATTCGCTTTTACCCAATAGAAATCTCCGTTTTTACAACGGTTTTTTACCATTTTGCACCACGGACGCCCTAACTTCAGAGTTGACCACAAGTCCTCAAACGCCTCTTGTGGCATATCCGGATGGCGAACAACATTATGATTTTGTCCCACCAACTCATCTTCACTAAAACCACTGACCAGAATAAAAGCAGGATTCACATAGGTAATTCGCCCTTTAAGGTCTGTCTGGGTAACCAGTTCCTGTCCCGGCGTTACATGCCGTTCCTGATCTGTTACCGGCAAATTAATTTTCATGACATCCACTCCTTAAAGGCGACTCTTATAACCAATTCATTTTTGCTGCATAACAATAAATACTTACTCATTAAGATATCCTGTCTGAGTACAGGCAAGGGCATCAGCGTTGAGCAGATAATCAATATCCAACAGGATAACCATCTTGCCCTCGACCGTTGCCAGTGCTTCAATAAATTTTGGATCCAGCCCTTCGCCCATCAGCGGTGCAGGATTAATCGCTTCATTCGCAATATCGTAGGTGTCAGCAACCGCATCAACGACCAAGCCCATGCTGCGCTGACGTTCTTCACTTTTAATCCAGACGAACACAACAACGGTGGTGTGGTTGTAGGCTTTTGTTTCGAAACCAAAGCGCTCCCGCAAATCAATGATAGGTATAATTTCCCCACGCAAATTAAGTACACCTTTCATGTATCCGGGTGCGCCGGGTATCCGGGTAACCGGCATCCAGCCGCGAATTTCCTGCACCCGCAAAATGTCAACTGCGTACTCTTCATTCGCTAACACAAAGGTAAGAAACTGTTTGCTTTCGCTGCATAAAGTCAACTCAGTTTCTGTCATACCCTCACCTTCATTTGTTGAGCTTCATCATTGTTTTTATGCCTGCGTGGCTGCTTTTTATTAGCATTATCCAGTCCCATTTTAATTAAACTCGCGACATCAAGAATCAGAGCCACCTGACCATTTCCCAGAATAGTGGCGCCAAAAAAACCATCGACCCGCTTATAATTGGTTTCCAGGCTTTTAATAACAACCTGCTGCTGTCCTTGTAGCTCATCGACAATTAAGCCCGCTTTTTTTCCACCGCCTTCAACAATGACCATCAAACTACTGGAGAAATCTTTGGAGTATTCCTCAAAACCAAATAGGCTACTCAAGTGAATAACCGGCACATACTCATCCCTGAACAAAAATAACCGCCCCTGACCTGCCACGGCATTAAGTGCTTCGGCGGACACCCAGATAGATTCAACAATTGAAACCAATGGGATGATATATGCCTCCTGCTGGAGCTTTATTAGTTGGCCATCTAAGATAGCGAGCGTTAATGGCAGAGTAACCGTGAATGAAGAACCGATGCCGGCCTCGGAGGTAACCGACACATGCCCGCCTAATGACTCAATATTACGGCGGACTACATCCATGCCAACGCCCCGGCCTGATAGGCCATTGACTTCAACGGCAGTTGAAAAACCCGGCAAAAAAATCAAATCATGAATATCAGCTTCACTGAGTACCTGATCACTACTGATCAAGCCGTTCTCCAACGCTTTTTCACGTATTCGCTGTGTATCCAAACCTCGACCGTCATCCTTGATCTGAATAATAATGAAACCACCCTGGTGATAAGCATTGAGATCAAGGGTTCCACATTCCGATTTTCCGGCAGCCACTCGCTCCTGTGGTGTTTCCAAACCATGATCCAGTGCATTGCGTACCAGATGCAGTAACGGATCACCGATTTTTTCCATCACTGTTTTATCCAGTTCAGTCTGTTCACCAGAGAGTTTCAGTTCGACCTCTTTGCCTAGCTGACTACTGACATCATGTACCAGACGTGGAAATCGATTAAACACAAAACTAATAGGTAACATCCTGATCCGCATCACTTCTTCCTGAAGATCCCGGGTATTTCTTTCCAGTTGCAGCAAGCCATCATTCAACCGGTCAACAGCGGGATGCTCCAAATCAGCAAGCTCCGAACCGACTTGCCCCAACATGGATTGCGTGATGACCAATTCGCCTACGCGGTTGATCAGGCCATCAATTTTATCGATGCCGACTCTGATTGAGCCGGCATCACTCTGACTTTTCCTGACATTGTCCTGGGATTTTGCTACCGATGACATCTCCGCACGCTCGGCAGCAGTGATACTGACAGAGGCTTCAGGTGCGACAGACTCAGTTGTAATAGTTGCAGCTACCGGGGCTTCATCCTGCACACTAACTGGCACATCACCTTGAGGGTTTTGGAAATCGGCAAGGTGCTCTTGAAAAAGGGAGTCCGACTGGGAATTAACAGCCCGGTTATCATCCACTATGGGAGTTATTGTCAGTTCACAATCATCCTCTACCCACTCGAATACTTCACGAACCACCGCCTCATCACAATCGCTATAAAGATCCATATCCCAAACCAGAAACAGTTCTTCCGGGTTTAAATCCAGCAATGCAGGCACGTTAGCGGTACAGGCATGAACCAGAAACTCACCGCACTCCGCTAATGCCGCCATCATCAGGATGGGCTCATTTCCAGTCATCAACAAATGCTGAGCCGGTTTAAACTCAATATGCCATCCACTGTTATTAATTTCGCCAGCCGAAGAGACATTCTCTGGCAAATTATCATTTTCGCTACTGAGATTGTGCGTGCTATCTGCTTTTTCATTGTCGGCATGAGTGAGTACGACCTCACCTCCTGCTAACACCATTTCTAACTGCTTAAATACCTGATCAACCTGCGGGTCATTACATTCAGTATTATCCCGTGCGGCTTCAAGCAACAAGCGAATACAATCAACGGATGATAACAACAGGTTTTTCAGGGTATCAGTAAACGCTCTGCGCTCTGCCCGCAGTTCATCCATGAGTGTTTCAACGACATGGGTAAAGTCAGTAATATCGGTAAAGCCAAAAGTGCCTGCTCCACCTTTGATTGAATGCGCGGCGCGAAAAATTGCATTAATAGTTTCTGCATCCTCCGTATCCAGATTCAACAGGCCCGACTCCATGACCTCTAACCCTTCGAAGCTTTCTTCCAGAAATGTAGGGATGAATTGGGCCAGATCTATGCTCATAACTGCTTACCGCACAACACGTTTTAAGGTTGATAACAAAGTCTCAGGGTTAAAGGGTTTAACCAGCCAGCCCGTTGCTCCGGCAGCCCTTCCTTTCTGTTTCATCTCTGAGGAGTTTTCTGTCGTCAGCATTAGAATGGGTGTAAATTTAAACGAGGGTAGTTTTCGCAGTTCACTACAAAGCAAAATTCCATCCATTATCGGCATATTGACATCCGTTAACACCAGATCACATACAGCCTCTCTTGCCTTGCTTAACGCCTCCTGTCCATCAGCGGCTTCGACAACGTCATATCCCCGTTGTTTTAGAGTAAAAACTACCATATTGCGTAAAGATGCTGAGTCATCAACAACCAATATTGTTGCCATTTACAATCTCCAAAAAACCAAAACCTATCGCGGAATATTTAAGGCATCACACATACCCAACCAACGGGCATTACTGACTAAAAGTTCTGAAGTCCCTACCCAGCAGATATCCCCCCCTTTTTCCTGTAATGCTTGTTTTACAGAAAAAAGCAGTTGAACTCCCGCCGAGTCAATTTTCTTCAGTGCAGAAACATCGAGTTCAAGCACAGACGAACGATTCATCTGCGTGATAAATTCCGCTTTGCAATCGGCAACTTCAAAAATAGTCAGTTGCTCAGGCAAGACCATAACCCTACATCTCCTTAGTTAACTACTTAAAAGATAGTCCAAATCCTTAACTTAAGAGCCATATATGAGCATTTTTATCTTTTTAGCGAAACTTTTGTATTTGTACTCACCGCGATATCCGAATTACGCACTTTAAAAACGCATTAGATCCCTTTTCCCAGGCTCAATTAAAGAAATCAGAAAGAATAATCAAAAAATGATTTTGAATTATTGTTAATTAAATTTCAGCTATCAAAACAGGCTAATAGATTTAAAAAGCCAATAACCTTTTGCCAACTAAAAATCATTTAAAAACAACAAGTTAAAAACAACACTCCGCAGAAAAAACTTTTATTAAAAATAAATAAAAAATTCATTTAAATCAATAACTTAAAACACAAAAACAATCGTATTTTATTTGCGAACAGTCATTATTTATTATAGAATAATCATATATAAATAAAGATAACTCAATAAGAGATTAAGATCATGCAAGAAAAAGAAATAAGACTGCTTTTTAACGCTGGAGTGTTTGAATCTTGCCAGGCAACGCCCATTGCAATGTCACGCGGATGGACACTTAAATTCATCGCAAAAGACAACAATGTCATTACGCTGGATCTGCAACGCAGCAAAAAAGAAAGAGAGTTCAAAAGCCTCGATGGTGCAGCTGCCGTTGCCCGAAAAATCGGCTTTGAGTGGCTAAATGTTCATATAGGAGAGCTGGAGTGGCGGGAAAAAGTATAAAGGCGCTTGAAGAAACAAGCGCCTGAAAATGCCGGCGCTAAACTGCGATAGCCTGGCCTGCTTGTAGTTCTTGCGGGGTTGCTTCTCTTACCGATACGATCTCAACATCAAAGGTAAGACTTTGTCCTGCATAGGGGTGATTAGCATCAACTGTGACGAGATCGTCTTCGATTTCAATCACTGAGACTACTTCGTCCTCACCGGCTTCATTGGTCATATGGCACATCAGACCAACGGAGAGCTCGGGCATCTGGGAAAACAATTTACGCTCAACATCGTAAATTTTATCCTCATCAACTTCGCCGTATGCTTCGAGTGGCGTTAGTGACACTCTGAAATGTTCTTCGGCTGCACGGCCTTCCATCGCCTTTTCCAGCCCAGGCACAATATTATGACAGCCGTGCAGGTAAGGAATAGGATCACCACCTTTACTGCCATCCAATACTTCACCCTGTTCATTGATCAAGGCGTAATGAAAATAAACAACTGCATTATCACAAATTTGCATTAAGTGTCCCCCTCATTGCATTAGTCGCTGTGCTATCCAGCGTCCCAACACCTCTAGTGATTCTACCGACACTTCATGTGCCATTTTAAATGTCTGCCAAACAGGCTGATAACCTTTTTGCTGCAACTGCATAACGGCGCTCTCGCCTAATGCCAGTGGCACAACATCATCGTACTCCCCATGCAAAGACAACAGCGGCATTGATAACGCGGCCACATTATTGATCTTCTCGATAGGACGCGGCAGATATGTTGACATGGCGGCTATTCCCCCCAGATTAGCCGGATAACTTAACCCGGTTTCATAAGCGACGGCTCCGCCCTGCGAAAAGCCCACCAGCAAAATACGCTCTGGCGCTATACCAGACTCAATTTGATGAGTCACAATGGCGGAGATATCAGTGACAGACGTTTGCAATTGCGTTTCGCTGATTTCACGACCAATATTCATACTCAAAATATCGTACCAGGAGCGCATCACCATGCCGCCATTGATCGTCACTGCTTGCTCTGGTGCATTAGGAAATAGAAAACGTACAGCGAGTTCTTTGGGCAATCTCAAATAAGGGATCGTAGGGGGGAAATCAGATCCATCCGCACCCAGTCCATGCATCCAAATAATCACAGCATCACAAGCCGGCTGTGTTTCCACCATTATCATGTCGCTATCTATCATGGCTGTAGCCTCTCAATGATCCAGTTATTATCCGATAAACGATACTGAAAACGATCATGCAGGCGATTTTCACGTCCCTGCCAAAATTCAAATTTTTCAGGAATTAAGCGGTACCCTCCCCAACGCTGCGGACAAGGAATTTCTTGCTCTGTAAATTGCGCCTGTAATTGAGCCACGCGCTCTTCCAGCACTTGACGCGATGCTACCGGCTGACTTTGCTCGGAAGCAGCCGCACTTAACTGACTACCCAAAGGGCGCTGATGAAAGTAGATATCTGCCTGATCGACTGTTAGTTTCTCTACACGTCCCTGGATACGTATCTGTCTTTCCAAACCATACCAGTAGAATAAGATCTCAGCCTGCGGGTTTTCTGCTAGCGCCTGGCCTTTCTGGCTCTGGTAATCGGTATACCAGGCAAAACCATCCGCATCAAAATGCTTTAGCAGGACAATTCTGGCTGATGGCATTCCCTGCTTGTTAGCCGTTGCTAACGTCATGGATGTTGCATCATCAGGCCGCACCTGACATGCCACATCGAACCATTGTGTAAACTGTTGAAACGGATCGGCGACTAAGCTGTTGTCTGCTATCCCCTGGGATACATACTCTCGACGCAGTTGGGTAAAATCACCCGCGGTATCGGACATTCTCTATCTCCTGTTTAAGCGGCTTACTATAACCAAAAGCTTACGACCATACATCTGCCTAAGCGTTGTTTTCTGCGAATAGCCATAACAGAGTAATATCTGGCATACTGCAGCTTGATTAAGAAGCATCAACAGAGACGTATGACAGATAAGGAAATAGTATCGCTACAACCGGGAAAATACTGGGTCTGTCCGGAGTGTGATTTGCTGCTGAATCGTCGCGCCATTCCGGACCGGCATGAAGCCCACTGCCCGCGTTGCCAATCGTTGCTTATTTCCAGCAAGCACCATTCTATTGAATGGACACTGGCCCTGGCCGTTGCCGGTTTAATTCTTTTTTTCCCAGCGAACATTTTTCCTATATTAACGTTGCAAACACTGGGACTCTCTCAGTCTGAAACCATCTTTACATCGGTAATGGCACTCTACAATAGCCAGCTGTTTATGGTCTCAGCTCTGGTACTGATGTCTGCTATTATTGTCCCTTTTATGAAACTTATATTACTGGCCTACCTGAGCACCTGCTTACTCATGCATAAACGGGCACCTTTACTCGCCTGGTCGATGCGCAGCTACCAACAGCTCGATAGTTGGGGGATGCTTGAAATCTATATGCTGGGGATTCTTGTTTCTATCGTGAAATTAATTGATGTAGCGGATGTCACGCCCGGTATCGGTCTCTATAGTTTAACAGGGCTAATCATCATGACCTTGCTGACATCCACCCAACTCGACAGTCACCGTTTCTGGCGCCGCATAGAGCAACTGGAGAAAAAGTGAAACAGCACTCAGCACTCACTCAAGGTATCATTCTCTGTCATTGCTGCAAAAAACCTGCCCCTATACAAGATGACAAAACTACTTGCCCACGCTGCGGAACCCGCCTGCATCGTCGTAAGCCACACTCGATTGCCTATACCTGGGCACTGCTGCTTGCTTCAATGATTATGCTACTTCCGGCTAATTTGCTACCGATTATGACATTCAGATCATTAGGCCAGGGAGACCCTGCCACTATTATGCAAGGTGTTATGCAGCTGCTTGACCATGGTCTGCTGGGCATTGCCTTTGTCGTGCTGGCAGCCTCTATTATTATCCCTATACTAAAAATAGTCGGTCTGATTATTTTATTATTAACCGTTCAACTAGGCTGGACCACTAATATGCGGCAGAAAATGCTGATGTACCATTTCGTTGAATGGATTGGCCGCTGGTCGATGCTGGATATTTTTGTGGTTGCAATACTCGCAGCCATTGTACAACTCGGTAATCTTGCCAGCGTCACAGGCAACACCGGCGCGACAGCATTTGCCGCTGCGGTTATTTTTACTATGTTAGCAGCGAACTGCTTTGATACCCGTTTAATCTGGGATAAACATTTGGAACAACTTGAGGTCTTTCCATGAGTGATCATGACCCGGTCATTACTCGTCGTCACCTTCCATCAGCCATCTGGTTCTTACCCTTACTCGCCGCCATCATTGCTGGCTGGCTTGTTTATAAGAATTATGACGGTAAAGGTATTCTAATCGAGGTGATTTTTGATTCGGCGGCGGGCTTAGAAGCTAACAAAACCAAGGTGTTCTATCGGGGGTTACCCACAGGTGTCGTCAAAGAGCTGAAGGTAGATAACGACCTGAGGCGTGTCAGGGCACTGATCGAAATGGTGCCCCAGACAGAAAAATCCCTGACAGATCAGGCACAATTCTGGTTAGTCAAACCTCAGGTCTCTTTATCCGGTGTACGTGGTCTTGAAACACTACTGTCAGGAAGCTATATCAGCTTCCAGCCCGGCGACAAAGGCCTTCACAAGCGCTCATTTGAAGCTCTGGACCAACCGCCGCCGCCCATCAAGAACGCCAGTGGTCTTTACATCACTCTCACAGCCGATAACGCACGCTCTGTGTACCAGGGCGCCAAAGTTTATTTTCGTGATATCGAGGTCGGCGAAGTACTCAGCCATGCCCTTGCTACAGATGGCAAAAAAGTATTAATCGAAACCTATATTGAACCCCGTTTCACCTACCTGATCAAAGAGAACACACGCTTCTGGAATGCCAGTGGCATTAAAGTTAAAGCCGATCTCCCCAAAATTGATATCCAGATCGGCTCTCTGGCGTCAATTATTGCGGGAGGTATCCATTTTTCCACCCCGGATGAAACAGCGCCACCCGCCAGCAATAGTCAGATCCTTCCCCTATACGACGACTACGAAGCAGCACAAGATGGCATTGAGGTTCAGCTTCGATTCCCCGGTGCTACCGAACTCAGAGAGGGAGCGAGCGTGCTAAGTCGCGGAATTCAAATCGGGCGTGTCAAACAAGTCACCCTCACCGATGATTTCAAATACCTGGATAGCATCTTGTTAATCGACCCGCGTGCACAGGACCTGCTCAAGGAGGGATCTCGTTTCTGGCTTCAGAAACCTGAACTGTCATTAGAGAACCTTGATCAACTCGGCACACTGCTCCGCGGCAGCCACATTGAGCTTGAACCTGGCCAGGGAAGCGCACAACGCAGCTTCACAGCGCTCCAAATCGCCCCGATCAAACGTCAATTAAGTCAGGGAAAAGCGATTGAATTACGCACCGATCAACTCGGCTCGATTACCAAAGGATCTCCCGTCCTGTACCGCCAGTTACCTGTCGGAGAAGTGATCAATTATGAACTGGATGCCAAGGGCGAGCAGGTCATAATCTATGCCGCTATAGAACAGCGATACAGTCATCTGGTAAAAAGTAACAGCCGTTTTTGGAATGCCAGTGGCATTGATTTAACCGCTAACATTGATGGCATTGAATTACGCACAGAGTCTGCAGCGACACTTTTTCGCGGCGGCATTGCATTCTTCAACCCACCAGAAACGAAAAAAGCCACGACAAAAGTCACGGTTTATTCACTCTACAGCGATTATCATCAAGCATCTCAGCAAGGCGCGCTGACCGATCAACGTTTTCAAAATGCCCTCAAAATACGCTTACATAGTCTGGAGTCAGGCTCACTTAAAGCGGGAGACCCGATTCTCTATAAACAAATCACGGTGGGTGAAATAGCACAAACCGTTCTCAATAAAGACGGTAAAGGTGTCACCCTGTATGCGTTTATCGATCCTGCCTACACCCATCTGATCAATGAAGGCAGCCGCTTCTGGAATGCCAGCGGCATCAAAGCCGATTTCTCATTGCAGCAGTTGAGTATTCGTTCAGAATCACTTAAAACACTCATATCAGGCGGTATTGCCTTTGACACAGACTATCCAGGCGCCGGCATCAAGCCCAACCATATGTTCACCCTTTACCAGGACCGCATCACCAGCCAACAACAGCCTCTTGGGATTCAGGTGATCTTCCCTGCTGGCAAAAACATCCAGCCCAATAGCGACGTTCGCTATAAAGGCCAAACCGTAGGCAAAGTAGTCAACGTGGCGGTGATTCATGATGGCGAAGCATTACGCGTCAATATTGATCTTTTCAGAGATGGTCACTTCCTCGCTCGTAAAAACAGCCGTTTCTGGGTAGTCGCACCCACAATCCGCTTAAGTGGCATTGAGCATCCTGAGGGGTTACTGACCGGTAACTATATTGAAGCCCTTTCAGGCGATGGGCCTGCCACTTTTGCCTTTAGCGGCTCACACAAAGCCCCCATATTCCAAAACAAAAATGGCCTCAACCTAATCATCCGCACGCCTACTTTAGGTTCACTATTCAAAGGCAGCCCCATATTTTATCGCCAGGTTCCGGTCGGAGCAGTAACAGGCTATGACCTCACCAATAATGGCGAAAATGTCGAAATTTATGTCAATATTCAACCCGAATACGCACTGTTTGTACGATCCAATAGTCAATTCCGTAACGTCAGTGGTGTCAAAATGGATATTTCACTGTTCGGTGGAGTCAAGGTGAATGCAGATAGTTTAGAAACCATGATTGGTGGCGGGTTAAGCTTTACGTCGCCCGCAGACAGCACGCCTGCCCAGTCGGGGGATACTTTTAATATCGATGAAATGTAAAAGGCCTATTGGAATGATGAGTATCCGTATTATTCTCTTCAGTCTGCTGATTAGCCTGTTAGCAGGCTGTTTGCATGAGAAATCCAGAGCATTTGACATCAAGAATATTGGCAAGTCCGATATTGATATGGTGACCGATGCGCATCTTCAAGAACTCAATATCCTCGCTCGACAGCTGCTGATTAAACTCTACAAGCTAAACCCTCACGAACTGACTAAAGCCCCCACAGAGACAACGGTTGATAAGCGTCTGGGACAGCTCTTCAGTATGCCCAGAACCATACGCTTTGCAGAACTGGGCTCACCGTATGGTACAACGGCTATTCCGCTAGCCTTTGATCCCGACTTTAATGGGGATAGAGTGTTTGCATTAATGGTCGGTGTCGCAGGAATGATTCACCGCTCATATAATTATCAGGATGAATTTTTTATGCTGGATGAGATCGATCAGCAAAAACTATATCACTGTGCACGTAATCTTGAATCTGTAGCCTGGCAGCTTAATCAACGCCGTGATCATGCGGGTGAATTACTTCTGGTGAGTAATAGTATCGATAACGATACCGGTGAAACCAATCTGAGCACTGAAAGAATCCTTTCCAAGATGATCTCTTTACAGGATATGATGGCGCGAATTCTTGCTGATAAGAATAACCGCGCCATCAACAAGGTGTTTCACGGTATCGCGTCCACCACCCTGTTGCCTATCTAGACCCTATAGTAAGAGAGCACTATTGAGCTTCCATAGAGCGAATAAAAGTATCTGATTCTTTTATAGATTTCTGCATTTCCCTGATCAAACGATCAATGTTCTGGCTTATTCCGGCAAATTCGCCTTTTAACGCGCCTACTGCCCGCGCATTCAGGTTATGCTTGAGATATAAAACATTATCATTTAATGCTGTCAAAACAGGCTGCATTCTTTGCTCAGCGCGCTTCATAACTTTCAACAATTCAGCATAACGCGTTTGTGTCTCTTTAAGCTGTTTCGCACTCTGAGCACGCAGGCCAGCATTCTGATATTGATCCAACTCCTCTTGCCATTCTTCAAACAAGGCTTCGGCTACCTGCTCGACACTTTTTATACGTGCCGAAACCTGATCTGCAGCATCAACACTGTCGTCATATTCGCTCTTGAGGCGATCATAAAGCGTTTCCAGCTCTCCTCCGTTAAACTGAACAACGGCCCGATATTGTTCCAACGCGTCTTTGAACTGCTGCTGCGCGTCATCTTGCGAATCACGCGCCTCTTCAACCCGATCCACGAGAATATCTCTCTTATGCACGCCTACTTTTTCCATTGCTGAATAATAGGCAGTTTGGCACCCCGTCAGCAAAACAATCAAAGACATCAGTACTATTTTTTTCAGCACGAGGCAATTCTCCTTATTGGATATAACTCTGGTTTTAACTTTTCTTGTAGCTCTGGTTTTAACGGCACAGCGACACTGGCCGGTTAATTCGGACATCGCTGATTTTATGGTTCTCATTCAGAAACAAAGTCACATCAGCGCGATCTGGCATCTCTTCCAACATCGCCCGGGTCAACCGTTCATAATGCTGAATAAAATGCACAATTTCATCCTCATTCATAATACGCAGATGATCCGCCGGCTGTTGGGTATCGAAAATATATTTCATGCGTTCCGCCAGTTTTTTCTCTTGTAGAGAGCGCCAGCTATATACCGCTTCCATGTTGGGCACTTTTAGCATCACCAGAGAATCAATCATACTGAAAAGCTCCTGATACTTTTCTTCCAGCTGCCGATTCACATAGCGACGCCAGTCGCCATTCGCATCTTGCTCCCGCTCAAGAGTATTCACCGGGACGATCAGCGTTTCATTACTCTCAGGTAACGCTCCCACACACCAGCCTTCAAAAACAATCACATCCGCCGGACCTACCCACTCCTGCCACACCGAGGTAGGACAACGATCATCAATAGATTTATCGAACACAGGAATTTTCGTTGGTCGATTCGGATCTCCGGCCTTGAGTGATTTAATAATATCGATGCCCAGCTGAACATCATGTGTACCGGGTACGCCACGCGTAATCAGTAAAGGATGGACAATTTCAGCCAATCGCTCACGCTCTTGCCGGGTTTTATAAATGTCATCCAATGAAAAGCCGACTACTTTCTGGCCAAAACCTTCACTGAGAATAACCTCGATCAAATTAAAAAGGGTTGATTTTCCCGCGCCTTGCGCACCATTAATACCGATAACCAATGGACCGCTTTGTTGACGCTTTCGGCACAACAACCAGGCACCTAAGGGCACATAGAGCGACTCGAACATCTCCTTAAGACCAATATCCACTTTTAATGAAGCCAGCGCCGACGCAAACGCCAACTCCACCGCCTTAACGGCTTCTTTGCGTTCTTTATGGGTCAAACACAGCTGCTCAGCAGGCCAAGGGAACAACAAGCTCATGCAGATTCCTTTATAATGTTAATGATGTCGCAACCACTGAGTAACTTCATGAATATGCGCCTCTTCCATCAAAGAAGGAACATGCGGAACACCCGGGAGGCTATACAGCGACATTTGTGGGTTTTCCTGTTGCATCTGCTCTACTGTCGCCTCAGTTAATATATCGGAAGCTTCCCCCCAGATCAGCATCTGCGGGCATTGAATCGCCCGCCACACAGGCCAGAGATCGACATCCTGATCAGCAGTGGCACGAGTGATATCACCAATAGCCGGATCATAATGTTGCGTCCAACCTTGCTCCACCTGTTTAAAACCGTGTTTAGTCAAATGCTGCCACTGCGCTGCATTCAACTGCTTCAAACCGGGGTAGGTATCTTGCATAAAGGCTGTTGCTGCTTCTGGATTTTCAAAATATTGAGGTAGCAGATACTCTCCGATACGCTGTAAAGATGCCTGCGAAACAAACGCGCCAATATCATTTAGGATCAATTTTCTAATCGGCGAATGTGGCATTGAGGCCAGCAACATACCAATGATACCGCCCATTGAAGTGCCCAACCAATCTACTTTTTCGACATTTAAACGTGCCAATAACAGCATAATATTGGACAGATACTGTGGCATCGCATAATCAGCAGGATTCGCCAGCCAGTCACTTTCACCTCGCCCCGGCATATCAGGGCAAATCACACGATACTCGCGGGATAAGGATTTGGCGATGTCGTCAAAATCACGACCGTTCCTCGCCAGCCCGTGTACACAAATCAAAACACGCTCATTATCCGGGTTGCCCCACTCATGATAAACCATCCGGTGAAGTCCAGAAGAACTCAATCCCATTACCGATTCTGTGCGCACTTGCAGTATTCCTTTTATATTAAGATGTGAAGCCAACTGATCTGTTCAGCATCTTGTGGCGTATTAACGCTAGTAACTTATCATGCTGATAAGAATTGTAAAGTTGCGTAAACAAACCGCCATAGCGGCTTAAAACCAGATAAACTATATTGCATTAAAAAGCGCTAATACATAACAGATTCTTTTTTCTGACCGCGTTAATCGGTCTACTGTTTCAGGTTAAATTGATATGCCTACTGTGGTTAACAAGCCGGCTACGCGTCGTCTCACATGGATCCTCCCTATACTGGCGCTGGCTGTGGCTGTTGTTATTTTTATCTCGCTTAAAAACAGTAAACCTCAGGCACCTGCGCGCGCGGTCGTTGAAAAGCTATGGAGCGTGCAGATCCAACCGGTAGTTTTTGCTGCTTATAGCCCTGAAATAGTGCTCTACGGACAGGTAGAATCCCCGCAGATGACGCAAATATCCGCACCTGTTACCGCTTTTGTAGAACAAGTATTGAGTCGTGAAGGGCAATCTGTCAGCCAGGATGAGCTGCTGATAAAGCTCGATCCTCGTGATATGCAGTTGATACTGCGTCAACGAGAAGCAGACTTGCAAAGCATAGACGCGAGAATAAGCGCCGCACAGATCCAATACACAGCAGATCAAACCGCGTTAAGCATCGAGAAAAAACTATACGCACTCGCCAACAAATCCGTATCCCGCTACCGGGATTTAAGCAAACGTAACGTCAGCTCACAAGATCAGCTCGATACAGCCCAGATAAGCCTGCAGCAGCAAGCGTTATCGCTGAATAACCGCGAGCAAGCCATTAGCGCTTTTCCCGCTCAGTTATCTCAACTAAAAGCAGAACAGGAAAAAATCAGAGCGTTACGCGACACCGCACTATTAGATCTGCAGCGTACCTCTATTAAAGCCCCCTTTACCGCACGCATTGCCAAAATAACCACCGCAACGGGTGACCGGGTTAAGAGTGGTGACCCACTGATCACTCTTTATGAACCAGGTGCATTACAACTGCGCTCTCAGGTCCCGTCAAAAATCCTACCGTGGATTCGTCAGGGCTTAAATGAAAATCAGCCACTGAACGCGACCGCCATGATAGACAAGCAACACATATCTTTGCGTTTATCTCATTTAGCCAGCTCAGTAACCAACGGCAAAACCGGCGTCGATGCGTTTCTGGAATTTGATTCCGAACAATTTATTCCCGAACCTGGCCGCACCTTATCACTCACCCTCACATTACCCAAAATCGATAATATTATCGGCATCACTCCGCGTGCCTTATACGGTACTGACCGGGTCTACCGTGTAACAGAGGGCCAACTGGAAGCGGTTGTTGTCACTAAAGTAGGTAATGCACACGACAGCAATGGTGAGCCATTGGTGCTTCTTCAGTCCGACAAACTGCAAGCAGAAGATCAGGTCATCATTACCCAACTCCCCAATGCCATCACGGGCCTGCCCGTTAAGATAACGGAGTAACCGATGCGCACCTCCAACGGTCCGTTACAAAACCTGACAGCGATGTTTGCCGAACATCGGGTAGCTGCCAATCTGCTGATGATTCTGATGATTCTCGGCGGCCTGTGGGGCGTAAAAAATCTCAACACGCAGTTTTTTCCCTCCTTTGAATTGGATATCGTCACTATTAATGTCCTCTGGAGTGGTGCGGCCGCTGAAGATGTCGAACGATCTATCATCCTGCCTATTGAAGAAGAGATCCGTTCGATTAATGGCATAGACACCCTCTACTCAACCAGCAACCAAGGACAAGCGTCGATTCGACTGGAGCTTACTGAAAATGCTGATGTGCAATACACATTGGATGAAGTCAAACAGAAGATCGACAGTATTCGAAGCTCTCTGCCATCCGATGCTGAAGAGCCGATCGTACAGCGGATTATCCGCTACGAAAATATTGCCTCCATGCTGATCACCTCAGATAATGCCACCAGCACCGAGCTGCGTGTATTGGCGCGGCGTTTTGAAAGAGAATTGCTGGATAAAGGCATCCGCAAAATTGACTTCACGGGTATGCCGGCCGAAGAGATCGCCATCCAGGTGCCAACCGCACAACTGAACGCGCTCGGTATGTCGTTATCCGATATCGCTACCAATATAAGCCAGCGCAGTATTGATTTGCCCGCAGGAACGGCAGCGAAAAGCGACGGTTCCAGACAGATCCGTAGCTTGAGCCAGCAACGCGATGTTGAAGGCTTTAAACAGCTCCCGGTTATCTCGGACAAGAACGGCCGCCTCGTGCGCCTCGGCGATATTGCCGAGATCGACTGGCGTGCTAAAGATAGTCAAGTCGAGCTAAGTTATCGGGACCAACCCGCCATCCTGATGGTTCTGAAACGCACCGAGAGCGACGACACCTTACAGTCTGCCAAAATAATGGAAGAGTGGATCAGCACAGCCAGGCAACATCTTCCGCAAGGCGTTGAGCTGATCACGTATGACGAACGCTGGATGGTCGTACAGGCACGTATCGACCTGCTGCTGAAAAATGGTTTAGGTGGTTTGGTGCTGATCATCGCCATCCTGTTTCTCTTTCTCAACGCGCGTGTGGCTTTTTGGGTCACTGTCGGAATCCCTGTCTCTTTTATGGCGACACTCGCTGTGCTTTATATGATCGGAGGCTCAATCAATATGATCAGTCTGTTTGGTCTGATCATGGCACTGGGGATTATTGTCGACGATGCCATTGTGGTCGGCGAAGACACACTCACGCATTTACAGATGGGGGAAAGCGGCTTACAAGCCGCCATTGGTGGCGCTCATCGCATGCTATCTCCGGTTATTGCCTCCTCCCTGACCACCATTGCTGCTTTTTTACCGCTACTAATTATCGGCGGAACTATTGGCAACATATTGATTGATATACCGATTGTAGTTATTTGTGTGATCCTGGCGTCTCTGGTCGAGTGCTTTCTTATTCTACCCGGGCACCTTCACCATAGTTTGCGCAGCAAAGCTGATCTGCACGCCTCCAAAACCCGATTAGCAATCGAAGCCCGCATCAATCACTTTCGCGACCATACCTTTCGACACGTCGTCAGAAACGCTATCACCTTCCGCTGGACAACAATAGCCAGCACGCTGGGCATTTTCATTATCGCATTGGGACTCATGATGGGAGGACGGGTAAAGTTCACTTTTTTTCCGTCTGTCGAGCGTGAAGTCTTTACCGCCAACATGCAGTTCACTTCAGGCACAGATAATACCCATGTTAAAAAGTTTCTGGCTCATCTGGATGAAACTATTCAGCAAACTGAACAGGAGTTAGGCGGCAACCTGATCAAGGTCGCTTTTCGCGAATATGGCATAGCAAACTTCACACGCACCAGTTCAGCCCCCAGCAGCGGTGACGAATTCGGTTCTCTTTATGTTGAAATGACGCCCATCGATACCCGTACCATCACTAATCGTCAATTCATAAAAGCGTGGAGAACCAAGATCAGCATACCTGCGGGTATTGAGAAGTTCTCGATTGATCAATCGACCAGTGGCCCTGGCGGCAAGCCGATTGAGATAAAACTCTCTGGGGACAATGTCAGTACGCTCAAACAAGCCTCACTTGAAGTACAGAGCGTACTCAAACAATACACCGGCTTGTCGAATATAGATGATGACTTACCCTTCGGGAAATCCCAGCTAATCTACGAACTGACACCTGAAGGCGAGGCATCAGGATTAAAACTACAGCAAGTAGGCAGACAACTGCGCGCTGCATTCGATGGCGTAGAAGCACAAAGTTTTTATGACGGACAGGATGAAGTAGCGGTTCGCGTGCTGCTTCCCGATGCAGAACGCAACCGCCTCAGTGCACTTGAACATTTACCTGTTATTCTACCTGATAACTCAACTGCCCCCCTGTCCAATATTGTAGAGTTTGTACCGCAACGTGGCTTAGACTCACTCAGTCGCATTAATGGTCAGTTAGCGATTAATGTGAGCGCAGATCTGGATGAATCGGCCGCCAATGCCAATGATATTATTGCTGACCTTGAATCGGGCAAACTGGACGCGGTTATCAGTAAGTTTGGCGTCGTTGCCAGTTTTGAAGGTAAAAACAAAAATCAACGCGAAACACTGGCCGATATGAAGTTTGGATTAATACTGGCACTTAGCCTGATCTATATTATT
This sequence comes from Neptunomonas qingdaonensis, assembly GCF_900113275.1. Lineage (GTDB taxonomy): Bacteria > Pseudomonadota > Gammaproteobacteria > Pseudomonadales > Balneatricaceae > Neptunomonas > Neptunomonas qingdaonensis. Next base: position 29,717 of record NZ_FOOU01000012.1, on the reverse strand, counting down.
CTGGCCTGGGTTTTCGCTTCTTACAGCTGGCCTATGACTGTCATGTTGGCTATTCCACTGGGGTTAACCGGCGCCATTCTCGGTCATTTTTTAACGGGTTTAGATCTGACGATCCTTTCTTTATTCGGCTTCTTTGGGTTATCAGGCATCGTCATCAATGACTCTATCGTCCTGATCACCTTCTATCAAAAGCTCAGAGCAACAGGCATGGCGGTTGAAGAAGCGATTGAAGAAGCCGCCTGTCAACGACTTCGTGCCGTACTCCTGACATCCCTGACGACGATCGCCGGGCTCACCCCGATTCTTTTCGAAACATCGCTTCAAGCACAATTCCTGATCCCGATGGCAACATCGATCGTCTTTGGGTTAGCCTATGGCACCTTACTTATTCTGCTCTTTATTCCCGCTACTCTGACCATACTGGAACATACCAAAGCGCGCTTAGGATTACGCCTCCATCATGGAGAACTTTCCGAAGCACCTTAATGAGTGTAAAGGTAAGAGAAACTCATTTATGGCGACTGAAAACAACCTCAGTCGCCATTTAACTACAAACCAATACCTTGATTTAATTTAGAAAAAAATCATAAAGCTAAAAGCTGTCATCAAAAAGAAACATTTTTTGTTATAAATTCTATTTTTTACGAGAATGTCTCCTCAGCGGCAACCACCAACAAACATAATCCGTTGTTTTTAATTGATTTTTTATTAATGGCGCAATTCTCGCATTCTACCGTGTATTCAATCACAACATAAAAGCGAGATAACTCATGAAAAAATCAGCCGCTATTGCCGCCTTTATCTTAGTTTCCAGTACCGCAATGGCGCAGCCAACCGGTGGTACTGATCTTTTCACGCTACTGGATGTTGATGCAGACCAGATGATTAGTGCAGAAGAAGCAAAAATTCATGAACCCGTGCATGAACAGTTTGACACACTGGATGTAAACAAAGACGGACAGCTCAGTGCTGATGAATTCAACCTGCTAGCAAAAGGTTAATTCATCCTTTTTTACCTATCCAGCGTTTAGCGCTCCGGAACTGTTCCCAACGTTATTGCCGGAGCGTTTTTTTCCCCATTTCCAGCCCGTATCACGGTAATTTCTGCTAAAAAGTCCATCCTCGCGACAATATCAAAAAGGAAACACTTAATAGACTCAGCCGCATCCGGTATAATTTCCAGCCTATTTTTGATAACCGCCTCACGGCAACGCAGGAAATGTTTATGAATCGGGATTTAGCGCGCCTTCAACCCTACCCTTTTGAAAAGCTGGCAGAACTGAAAGCGCAGGTGACGCCACCGGCTAATATGCCACATATCGCCTTTTCCATTGGTGAACCCAAACATACCTCTCCTGCTTTCGTGGTCAAAACACTCACAGATAACCTCAACGGGCTCTCTAACTACCCGACCACTAAAGGCATTCCTGAGTTACGCGAAACGATTGCTGACTGGTGCACAAGGCGCTTTCATCTAACCCCGGACACGCTCACCGCCGATAACCACATATTACCGGTAAACGGAACTCGTGAAGCCATTTTTGCTTTTACTCAGGCCGCCGTAGAACGTAAAGAAGGCGCACTGGTGATCTCGCCCAATCCTTTTTATCAGATCTATGAAGGGGCCGCTTATCTGGCGGGCGCAGAGCCTTATTACCTGAGCTGTTTAAGTGAAAACGCATTCATTCCGGATTATGCTGCGGTTCCGGCAAAGGTATGGGAGCGTTGTCAGATTCTGTTTTTATGCTCACCGAGCAACCCAACGGGCGCTGTAACCGATTTTGAAACCCTGAAAAAGCTCATTGCATTGGCGGACAAATACAATTTCATCATTGCGTCTGATGAATGCTATTCCGAGATCTATCTGGATGAAGCCCATCCGCCGGTTGGCTTATTGGAAGCCTGTGCGCGTCTGAGGCGTAACGATTACGACAAATGTGTTGTCATGCACAGTCTATCTAAACGCTCCAATCTGCCGGGACTACGTTCAGGATTTATTGCTGGCGATGCCAAGTTAATCAAGCCATTTTTGGAATACCGCACGTACCACGGCTGCTCAATGCCCGTTCAGCACCAGATAGCGTCTATTGCCGCCTGGCAGGATGAAGCACACGTTAAAGACAACCGTGATCAGTATCGCGACAAGTTTGCCCGTGTCGTTGAAATACTGTCACCCGTCATGGACGTGCAGCAGCCAGAAGCCAGTTTCTACCTATGGGCGAAAACCCCCATTGCTGATGATCTGTTTGCACAGAAGCTGTTTGCTGAGCAGAACATGACCGTGTTACCCGGTAGTTATTTATCCCGCGAAATCGATGGCTGTGTGCCTGGTGCCGGTTATGTGCGTATGGCACTGGTCGCCACGCTGGAAGAGTGCATTGAAGGTGCACAGCGCATTCGCCGTTTCGTTGAAGGTTTAAGTTGAAGGATAAAGCAAAATGAGTATTACGCTTTTTGGCATCAAAAATTGCGATACAATCAAAAAAGCGCGCAAGTGGCTGGACGCTAATAACATCGAATGTCGTTTTCACGATTATCGTACTGATGGCCTACCAGAAACTCTGCTGGACCAATGGTTCGCGACACTCGGCTGGGAGGTGCTATTAAACAAACGCGGCACCACGTGGCGCCAGCTTCCTGAATCAACTAAAGAGAATATTGATGCAGCATCCGCACGTACGCTGATGCTGGAAAATCCGGCCATTATTAAACGTCCGGTACTGGAGGTCTGCTTATCAGAAGCAGATATTCAGCGTTATGTCGGTTTCAAAGAAACCGAATACAACGAAATTTTTTCAAACTTGACGTCTTAGGCGGAATTAAATATGAGCTATTTTGCATTTGGTCTGGGTATTGGCACCCAATCTTCCAACGGTGACTGGTTGGAAATCTACTACAACGCACCGCTATTAAATCCGTCAGCAGCACTCATCAGCGCGGTTACCGAAACGCTGGGTTATGACGGTGGCGATGCGGCTATCGAAATCTGTGAAGCGCAATTAAAAGATCTGGAAGCGGCTTTTCTCAGCGTTGATGCCGAAGATCAGGCTGAAGTGGTTGAAGTACTAAAAGGTACGCAGCAACCGATGGTGATTACTATTCTGGAAACAGACAGTTCACCCGCTTCTACCCCCGAAGTATATCTGAAGCTTGCATTGCTTTCGCATCGTCTGGTTAAGCCTCACGGTATTGACCTGTCGGGTATGTTTGGCCTGCTGCCTAACGTGGCCTGGACCAACGAAGGTGCTGTTGCATTAGCTGATCTGCCTCGCCGCCAACTGGCTGCACGTGCGCAGGGGCGTGTGCTGGATGTCCATTCTGTCGACAAATTCCCTAAAATGGCAAACTACGTAGTTCCGGAAGGTGTACGTATTGCCGCAACCTCACGTGTTCGTTTAGGTGCACATGTAGGTGAAGGCACAACGGTCATGCATGAAGGATTCATCAACTTCAATGCCGGCACACTGGGTGTTAGCATGGTTGAAGGCCGTATCTCAGCTGGCGTCGTTGTCGGTAACGGTTCTGATTTGGGTGGTGGTTGCTCTACTATGGGCACTCTGTCGGGCGGTAACAACGTTCTGATCTCTGTGGGTGAAAACTGCCTGCTCGGCGCTAATGCGGGTCTGGGTCTGCCGTTAGGTGATCGCTGTACAATCGAAGCGGGGCTGTATGTCACGGGCGGCTCTAAAGTGACACTGTTAGATGAGCAGAACAACGAAGTGAGCACCATCAAAGCAGGCGAACTGGCTGGTAAATCAGACTTACTGTTCCGTCGTAATTCACAGAACGGGCGCATTGAAGTCAAAACCAACAAATCAGCGATTCAGTTGAATGCAGAACTGCACAAGCATAACTAATATGCGCTAGCCGGTGTGTGGCAACAGACTGATCTGCATCTGTTACCACACACCCGTCACTGTCAGTCTGCACTCTTTACACAACACGCTAGTTCACACGCCATTCAACGCCCCGGAGCACACCATGCCAATTCTGTCACCGACCGTCGAACTCACCAAAGAGCTCATTTCCCGCCCCTCAGTCACACCAGAAGACGCGGGTTGTCAGGAGTTGATGATCGAGAAACTGGAAGCTCTGGGCTTCGTTATCGAACGTCTTCCTTTTGAGGATGTCAGCAATTTCTGGGCACGACGTGGCACACAAGGCCCTCTTTTTTGTTTTGCTGGTCATACCGACGTTGTGCCTACAGGCCCGGTGCAAAACTGGTCGCATCACCCTTTTGAGCCCACCATTCTTGAAGGCTACCTGTATGGCCGTGGCGCGGCAGATATGAAAGGCAGTATCGCCGCCTTCATGACGGCACTGGAACGTTTTATTGAGCACCATTCGGATCACCGTGGCTCTATCGCACTACTGATCACCAGTGATGAGGAAGGCCCGTTTATCAACGGCACCACACGTGTTATCGATCATCTGGAAGCGCGTCAGGAAAAAATCGACTGGTGTATCGTCGGCGAACCCTCCAGCACGCAAAAAACCGGAGATACCATCAAGAATGGCCGTCGCGGCTCTTTGGGCGGCAAGCTAAAAGTAACCGGCATTCAAGGACATGTGGCCTACCCGCACTTGGTACGAAACCCGATCCACGAAGCCGCCCCCGCGTTGAGCGAACTGGCTGCGACGGTGTGGGATGAAGGCAATGAGTTTTTTCCGCCGACCAGCTTTCAGATTTCCAATATCCATGCGGGCACCGGGGCTAACAATGTCGTGCCCGGAGAAGTCGATATAGAGTTTAACTTCCGTTTCTCCACTGAAGTCACCGCGGAACAGTTAAAAGAGCGGGTTCGCGATGCGCTGGACCGCCATAAGCTGGACTGGGATATCGACTGGGTCCTATCTGGCAACCCTTTCCTGACGGCTGAAGGCGATCTGGTAGAAGCGGCGCAACAAGCGATAAAAGCGGTCACTGGCATAGACACAGAACTCTCCACCGCTGGCGGCACATCTGACGGTCGTTTTATTGCACCAACAGGTGCGCAGGTATTAGAGCTTGGCCCGGTTAACGCGACCATCCATAAAATTGATGAGTGCGTTAAAGTCAAAGACCTGGATATCCTCAGTGATATGTATGAAAACATACTGGCCCGCTTACTGACCGATACCCATAAGTGATCTGAATGATGAATGTTATCAGCGGCCACCTTGTCTGCCCTGTTTGTTCTCTTGCCTTAACGCAGCAGGGTCGTTCGCTGTCTTGCCAACAGAACCACTGTTACGATCAGGCGAAACAGGGCTACTGGAATCTGTTACTGGTACAGCGTAAGCGCTCCAAAGACCCGGGCGACAACCCACAGATGGTCGCCGCCCGAACACATTTTCTCGATCAGCACTGCTATCAACCGCTAGCCGATAAAGTCTGCACAGAAGTTCGGCAAGCGCTGACAGATAAACCCAACGCCCGCCTGCTGGATATGGGCTGTGGTGAGGGTTATTACACCGCTCAGGTAGAAAAGACGCTAAGCGGAATGCAGGTGGAGATGATCGGCCTCGACATCTCCAAACATGCCATTAAAGCAGCGTGTCGACGTAGTCAATCAATCCATTGGCTAGTCGCTTCGGGCGCACAAATGCCGGTTCCAGAGCAAAGCCAGGACCTGCTACTGGTCATGTTTAGCCGCCTGATGCCGGCCGCGTTTGCCAAAGTCGTTAAACCGGCTGGGTTACTGCTGTTAGCCTGGCCTGCACAGGATCACTTACTAGAGCTGCGCCAAAGTATTTATGAAGAGATTAAAGTCTCCGAATACGACCCAACAGCCGAGCTGGCCGCGCTATTTAGCTGTGAAAAAGTAGATACTCTGCGTTTTGAATTTTCACTCAAATCAGCAGAGGATATTCAAGCGTTATTAGACATGACACCGCATAGCCAGCGCATCAGCGCTGAAACCACCGCCAAACTGCTCGCCGCTGTACCGCTGAATCTGACATTTCATGTCAATCTGGGCTTCTTTCGCCGCTTATGAATAGGCCTTCATTAAAACGTCGCTTGATAAAACTTCTAATAAAACGAGCCGATAATTATCAACAAAATCTAATCTTGTTACTCAGCGGCTTTGGCCTGTGCATGCTGGGTATATTGCTAGTAACCATCGCAGAATTTCTGTTCGGCCAATCGCTACAACAGGAACTGGTCGCGCTGCTGGGTATCGCACTGATTATCATAGGCATATTACTGGCCATGGTGGGTTATATCAGCCTGAGTCTACTGCGGTTATTTCGCTTTTTGATCAGTGACGAAGATAAAAAGAAGTAGCATTATCGTTTTCTATCTCCAGTCACTGATTCGAAGCGCCTGAAATCATTTTCAGTTTCGTTTCATATTGTCTTGCTAGGTTGCTCACATACTTGTTTGCAAGTTTGGCCTGGTCAGGAGGGCTTAGTATGTGCAGTTCACCTAAAGGCAAAAACACCTCCACCAGCAGAAACCGCTATCATCCTACCGGGTCTACCCAGCTGTCGACTGAACAGTATGGATCGTTTGCACAAGTCGCTAATTCTGCCCTCCAAAGAAGAGAAGCCAGACAAGCGTTGAAGCAATTAAGAGAAAATGCAGCGACTGGCAGAAATGGGACTAAACAACAGACCTCGCCTCCCTCTTCATCGTTATACTCCATCATCAAAGAAAAGCTTCAGGTGCTTCTTAGGTGGCTAGATTTGTCGGCAAAGTAGCGACTCTGTCACATCTTATGAAAGATAAAATGCCGTCTCATTTAGCATGAAATACGAAGTCCAAAGAAGCACAACAACCGCTTCGAATTTTTTTGGGGAGGGCTCACGTGATATTCAGTGAATGATTCTGCGCCGATGAAACCATTAGCCTGGGCAATTACCCCAGACAATAGTTCATTCAAATAACATTATATTTCTTCAGTTAATGGGTGCCATGCATTACGCTACTTTTTTTGGAGTTGATTTTCCTCAACTTTTAGCAATGATGGCCGTAATAATTTACTTATAGCTTATAACAGGTGTCATTCGCTCCTTAGCTATAAAATACGAGCAAAATGCAGCATTCCGGGAGTTGATTGCGGTGATACCGATTATAAATGGCTTACCCCTCTCGGGCTTGACCAGAAGAATTATAGGCATGGCGAGCTCTGCTATTGTCCTGATCTGGCTCATCGGTTACCTGATCATGGCCCACGAACAGGAGCGAGGGCTGCTGGAAAGTCGGATCAAGGCAGAACAACTCGCCACATTTTTTGAACAACATACGCTTGCCATTTTCCGATACGGTGACGCTTACCTGAAGATGGTGCGGCGTGAATATCAGGACAGCAGCGATCTCGATTCAGTCAAAAAATTGATGGACGAAGTACCACTCAACAGTGCAATTGCTTCGCATGTCACTATTATGGACGAAACTGGCACGCCAATTCTGGTGTCAGGGCACAGCATCAAACCGGGCAGCACAGCAAAAGACCGTGACTATTTTATCCAGCAGCAAAATGCCGAGTCAGATAAGTTGTTTATTTCGCGGCCGCACCTGGGGCGCAATAGCGGCGTACTCACCGTTCGCCTGGTCAGACGCATTGAAAAGCCCGATGGCAGTTTTGGCGGGGTTGCATTTGTTGCTATCAAGGCCGAAAACATAACCAATTTCTTCAATACTCTCGGGCTCGGTGCGAACAGCGCCGCTACCCTAGTCGGTAAAGATAAACGCATTCTCGCCCGCTCCTCTTATGGCCAGCTCGGCCCCGGACAGGATATCAGCGGATCACGTTTGTGGGGGGAGCTCGAACAACGCCCCGTTGGTTATTACCTACAAACCAGTGTGGTCGATAGCGTTCCCCGGGTATACAGCTATCGGGCACTCGATGAATTTCCTTTGATTGTTGCCATCGGTGTGTCCGGCGAAGATACCCGCGACGCGTTGGCTCAGTATAAAACATTGTCTTACTCGATCTGTGCGCTGGCATCTTTTCTGATTATTATTACCTCATTGCTGTTTTCCAGGGAAATAAAAGCGCGCAACAGACTCGAAGCAAGCGAGAAACATACCCAGCGAATCGTTGATACCGTCCATGGTGGCATTATTTCAATTAACGAGCAGGGTATTATCGAGTCTTTCAGCCGTGGGGCGACCGAGACATTTGGCTATAGTGAAGCTGAAATCATAGGTCAACCCGTGCAACGACTCTGCGATGGCTCAGACTGGCTTAAAGTCGATCTTAATCTGCAACCCCAAAACCCCGAAACTGATTCCAATCAGCATGATGGCATCTTTTTCGAGGCGAGTGCGACCCACAAAAACGGCACAAGCTTCCCGGTACATCTGGCCATTGGCGAATCAGAGCAGAACGAAAAATCCCTGCAGGTTCTGACTGTGCGCGATATAACTCAGGAGAAGGCAGCCAGGCGCGCTTTATTTAAATCCGAAGAGCGGGCCCAGGTTACCTTGCAGTCGATTGGTGATGCCGTCATTTCGACAAACGCTGACGGCATCATCGAGTTTTTGAATCCTATCGCGGAGAATTTAACCGGCTGGAGTGCTGCCCAGGCAAAAGGCCTGGCCTTGGAAAAAGTGTTTAAGATTATCAACGATGCAAGCCGTGAACCCGCCCCAGACCCAGTGGCAGCCTGTCTGCAAAAAGGCGAAGTAGTCACTCAAAAAAGTGACACTGTGCTGCTCAATCGTAGTGGCCAGGAGTTCGCCATCGAAGACTCTGCCGCCCCTATTCGCGGAGATCAGGGCGAAATTCTTGGTGCCGTCCTGGTATTTAAGGATGTCACCCAGGCCAGGCAGTTGTTGCAGGACATTTACTACCAGGCCTCACATGATGCATTGACTGATCTGATCAACCGGCAGGAGTTTGAAAGCCGCCTGCAACGCGTTCGTGAAACGGCTGAAAAAGAAGATTCTTTCAACATCCTCTGTTATATCGACCTGGATCAGTTCAAAGTGATCAACGATACCTGCGGTCATGTTGCCGGTGACGAACTACTACGCCAGATAACCAGAGTAATGACTTCCTGCGTGCGCCAGCGCGATACTCTGGGCCGTTTGGGGGGGGATGAATTCGGTCTTTTGTTAGAACGCTGTAATTTCGACCAGGCACAGCGAATTGCACGAAAAATGATCAATAGCGTACGCGAATACAATTTCGCATGGAACGAAGGCATTTTCAACGTCGGCCTCAGCGTTGGTATGGTGGCTATTAATCGTGGTAGTGACAACGCTGACGAACTGATGAAGGCTGCCGATACAGCCTGCTACACGGCAAAAGAAAAGGGACGAAATCGACTTGAGGTTTTTGAGGAATCTGATGAGAAACTGGCAAAGCGAGATGGAGAAACCCAATGGGCTATCCGTATCCCACGCGCGCTGAACGAAAATCGCTTCTGCCTGTACCAGCAACAAATTATGGACCTAAGCGGCAGCGATGAGGGGCTGCACTATGAAATTCTGCTCCGCATGATCGGCGAAGACGGCAGTATGATCATGCCAGCCAGTTTTTTTCCGGCTGCCGAACGTTACAAGCTTGCCACCGATATAGATACCTGGGTAGTGACGAATGTGTTCGGCTGGTTACACGCTAACCCTGAACACCTGCGCCGACTACGAACCTGTGCGATCAATTTGTCTGCGCTCTCCGTCAGCAACGACACTTTCCATGGTTTTGTCGTTGAACAGCTGCAAGCCTATGATATTCCGCCCGAGAAAATATGTTTCGAAATTACCGAAACTGTGGCGATTTCAAACCTCAGTAGTGCGATCATCTTTATCTCTGCACTAAAAAAAATCGGTTGTCAGTTTGCTCTCGATGACTTTGGCAGCGGACTCTCTTCTTATGCCTACCTGAAGAACTTACCCGTCGATATCCTTAAAATAGACGGTATGTTTGTAAAAGACATACTCGAAGATAAGATGGACCTGGCGACGGTTAAATCAATCAATGAAATCGGCCATGTCATGGGTCACAAGACGATTGCAGAGTTTGTCGAAAATAAGGAAATACTGGAAATACTTCGCGAGATTGGAGTCGACTTCGCACAGGGCTATGGTATCGCAATACCGATGCCATTAAGCGAGCTAGCCTGTACACCCGTGACATCGATCTGAAACGCCATGCCCTGTGAGGGCGTATCAGGCCCTCCTAATAAATAGGTTATACCGTTTTAAACTTAGCAATAATAGAATGCAGTAACGACGCTTGATTAGCTACATCATCACTTGCGACAGAGTTTTGCGCAACTTGCTCACTAGACATATCGACAATGTCTTTTATCTTATCTGTATTTTTTGTAATCATCTCAGCGACAGCCGCTTGTTCTTCAACAGCCGCAGCAACTTGCGTGGTCATATCAACGATATGGTTAGCACCTGTATTGATGACATGCAGCGAATCGATACTAGCCGCGGCACCTTGCGAACTGATACGGCTTAATTCAACAGATTTATTGATCATTTTCGCTACGATGCCTGTTTGATGCTGCAGCGAGGAGATCATGGCATCTATTTCAACAGTAGATGTTTGCGTTCTTGCAGCAAGCGCACGAACCTCATCTGCTACCACCGCAAAACCTCTTCCTGAATCCCCTGCTCTGGCGGCTTCAATCGCAGCATTAAGTGACAGCAAATTAGTTTGTTCGGCAATCCCTTTTATTACATCTAATACAGAACAGATAGCCTCACTTTCTTTTTCCAGTTTAGTAATCGCTGTAAACGACAGTTCTGCTTCAGAGGCCATCAACTCAATATCAGAAATAGCCTTTTCGATAATTCTCTGACTATGAACAGCACTGGCTTGAGACTCTTGCGCTGTTGCTGCCGTCCTGTCTGTATTCTCGGATATTTCTCTCATTGCACCGTTCATCTCATTAATAGACGACGCAACTTGTGAAACCTCATCTCGTTGAAAATTTAATCCTTTTGCCGTCTCGACAGCGATAGATGACACTTCTTCAGCAGCACTACTAAGTTGGATCGATGACATGCTCACCTCGCCCATAAGCGCCTTGAACTCGCTCATCATATTATTAAAGCTTCCTCCCATACTTGAAATTTCATCCTTGTTTTTACTATGAAATTCAAGAGTCAAATCTTTATTTTCTTTCGCTGCCAACATCACTTTATTAAGCACATCGAGAGGCCGGATAATACTTAAAGCAATATATAAAGCAAAAAATGTAGATATAATGCCGATTAGAATAGCTATTATGGCCGAGAGTGTTTCTAGCTCGCCAATTTTTTCAGAAGAGAAAGCCTTAATTTGAGACCCTGTTGTTTCCAGCAGTTCCTCAGATTTATGTATGGTTATCCGCATCTTGCCTAATAATCCTGACTTGCTATCCAGCCCCCCTTCTTCAAATGTTTTAACCAGCATCTGAAAATCATTTTTGTAATTTTCGAGCTTTTTACTGATGTCCGAAAGTCGATTTTGAGGTATGTCTCTATTTTCGAGTATTGACATAAAAATTTGATAATTAGCATCAAACTTATCCACGTATTTCAGATCTGCTCGCAACAAGAAGTCTTTCTCATTGCGCCGAAGCTGCAATAGCCATGAAAGCACTTCAAAATCATTGATGTCTCGTACAATCTTTTCTGCTGATTTAACAGATGATCTCAAGGAGCCGCGTAACCCTTCTTCTTCACTCAAACCAATTTTTATCTTCATTCGGGCCAGCTCGTGGAAGCTTTGATGATAAGACTTAAGAATTTCTAAGAGCTGTTGCATTGCGTCACTGGAGGTTTCCAAAGACTCTAAATCGCTAATAAGGCGAAGTATATTATTTGAGAAATTTTCGGAATCTTTATCAAATTTAGAAATATACTGCGCATCGTCACGAGCCAGAAAATCTTTTTCATGCTTACGAAGTAGTAGCATATTGACGTTAAGCTCGCTGACTTGATATACCGTTTTTTCTAAAGACTTAGTTTTATCTATGGTGTGGTTTTGCAGCCCAAACATCACAGCGATACTGACAATCATGAAAACCACAAGCATTATCAGCTTAACTCTAATGGTCATACCTATTCCCTTAATTTACATAATCATAATGCCTTAAGTGTAGATGAAATTTTATAAAAGTTTGTACCGCAGAAAAATATCCAGACCTCTAATACTCAACGCTGGTAGATGCTAAGCGCTGAACCAGGCACACCCTAACCCGCCCAAGCGCCGTCGCGTAAACTCGCTGCTCTTTTCATTGAAGGAGTAACTCATGACTCAGCGACGCAATCGACAACAATGGCAAGACATACCTGATCAGCAAGAGAAAAGTGGCCTGTCTGGTGCGCAGTTTAGCCGTCAGCAGCAAGCTGATTTCTGATTGATCTCTACGAGCCAGGCGGGTATGCGTGCCAATGCAAATTTATACAGTCTGATAAAAACGGAAAAAGTGAACGAGCTGAAGCTCTATGCTTATCTGAAAAAGATATTCACCTTGCTGGAGCAAGCGAAAAGGCTCTAGAGGATATTGATGCATTGCTGCGGCGGGTTCGGCGTTCACACTAGAATAGCGTCCTCTATTTCCTTTAGAGGGCGCTTTAATTATTAAAAACGCACAATTAAGTGCGCTTATTGCATTCACATCGGCACAACTTGTCCATTCAGCTGCATCACGCCTTTTTCAAGGTTGAGTTCTACGCGATAGCTGTCCTCATTCTTTTGAACAAAACCCATCTGCACTAATGCGTTGACCTGTTGCGGATTGTAATCTGGCATCGCTTCCAGCATTACGCCCGGCACTGCAAACTCTGCATGTAAGGTCAGGTATTGTCTGATCTGATCTGGCTGCATCATGATTTCAGACACCCGAAACGGTGCTAACACAAGCTCTGCACGGCCTTGCGCTTTATGGCCTTGCCAACCTATTGATAGCTCATTAATATCCGCACCCATGCCTTTCTCCGTGACACTGTCAGCCACGACGATCAGGCCTTCCATCTGCTGATGCATTGCATCAGGATCACTTTGCATGCCTTGTATCATGATGGCTAACTCACGCGTGGCGGCATAATCCAGATCGAATGTCAGCCTCAGAGTTGGATTGGTAAATGTTGGTGCTGTTTTTCCGGCTGGCGAAACACGGAAAGAGTCTGCTGCATACCCGACAGAGGTGACCATCCTTTCTGCTTTGAGGCGTTGCTGCATATCCAGACGCAAGCCTTTAGCCTCGACGTTAACCTTATCGCTGTTAACGACGATTTGCTCAATGTTAAACAGGGCGTCCAGTGATTCGAGCATCACCGCTTGTAGTGGGTCATCATGGTCCAGGCGGCCGCTTTCAGTTCCCTTAATACCTTGAATAGAGAGCGTATTACCCTTGGCTTCTATGCCACTATTTTGCATCACCAGATCGAGTTTAAAATCGCGTCCCAGCTGTTCGAAGTTCATCTGCAGCGCGCCGATGGTGCCGCTACCCTCCTCTGATGTCACAACAAACTGATCAGTCTCAAACGTGCCATTCATAGCCAACTGTTTCGATAGGGGGTTGAAGCGTTGCTGCACCTCAAGTGTTAACGGCTCACGATCCGCATTAGCCTGAAAAGACTTCAATTTTGTTAACAGACCACTCTCTGCAAGGGTAATGTCAGATACGGCGCCAAGAAAGCCGTGCTTAACGTTAAGGTTAAAGGAGATATTTCGGCCATCCATCCATTCTTCAGCACCTTCTGGCAACTCTGTTGGCGTATACACCAGCTGGTATTGAGAGGAGTAAAAGCCAGTAGTGGCATCCAGTTGAATAAAGCCCTGCCCACTCGCCTGCACCTGAGCCTGCTCAATTGACTGCTGCAGAAACTTATTCGCTTCTTGTCCAGAGTAATAAACACCCGCCAGGTAGATAGCAGAAAGCCCCAATACCGAAACACACCCTATGACTACTTTTTTGTTCATTGCCAATCCTGTTTTTAAAAATAAGAGCTGCTGCGAAGGATACAGGATCTAATGCTGAAAGGAATATCCCGGCTGAATACGTTCACCTCTTGATCATCCTCGTCAAGCAACGCATACTGGCCGCCAATCCAAATCCGACTATATTGATGCCTGCGATGAACGACCAACGCCACCCTGATATTGAAATCTATGTTAAAAACCGTTCGCTAACAGCCATTGAAAGCTGGCTCGTCTCTCTGGGTGAAAGTTGTACTCCATCGCTTACTCAGGATGCGGATAAAAGTACTCACCAATACTCCCTGACTATAGCGGGCAAGAGTATTCCGGTTTTTATTCATGAGCGCGCTGCTGGCAAAGCCTGGACAAGTGTCTGGTTTCAATCCGGGCAAACACCGTGGATTAAAGACCTTGATTGTGCACGCATCGCTGCTACAGCACTGGAAACACAGGTACGTTGTATCGCCAGTGGCTGGCAGAGCGGTGATGACCCGGATGAGTGGTGGAAAGTCGAAGATCAGACAGAAGAACTGATTCAGTGGGCCTCTGCCTGATCCCCCTTTCGACCAGGCCAGCTTAGCCACGCGGTCTGGCCTGATAAGCTGCGTACTGCTGATAAGCAACCGCCGAAACAATCATCACCAAACCGATATAAGTCGCGTTGCTGATCTCTTCACCTAAAATCGTATGAATAAGAATCAACGACAGGAAGGGCGATAGAAAGATCAGGTTACTGACCCGGCTGGTATGTGTGGCCAGTTTAATTGCGTTCATCCACAGCATGAAGGTTATCCCCATCTCGAATATACCGACATAGATAGCACTCAGCACACCATCGCTGCTCGCTGGGAGGCCGTCAACATAGTATGCCGTCAATAACACCATCGGCGTTCCGTTCAAAAAACACAGCAGTAAAGAGATTTCAGACGGCGTTTCATTCTTAGCATTCAATATCCAATACAATGCCCAAAGCACCGTACTGATCAGCGCCAGCGCTACACCTAAGCCACTATCAAATGCCAAACCAAACAGATCACCGCGTGTCGAGATCACTAATACACCGCAATAACCCAAGATCAGCGCGATAATATCCGATCGATGTAACGACTGTCCGAGCATAGGAACAGCCAGCAGCGACAGCACCAACGCCCATGTATAGTTTAATGGCTGCGCCTGCTGCGCCGGCAACAAGTCATAGGCTTGAAATAAGATGACGTAATACAAAAACGGATTCAGCGCACCCAGTAAGACGAATCGCCACGGTGCTTTTTTCCAGTAAGCGAATACTTCATGCCTGGGGTATTTCTTAGCAACAGCAACCAACAATACCAACAGCGAGGTAACACTGGCGATCGACAACAACTGTAAGGGGGTTAAATGCTGCAGTGACAACTTAAAAGCAGTCGCCACCGTTGACCATAACAGCACGGCACTCAAGCCAAGAAACATGGCCTTTTGTTGGTTTTTTTCTTCCATGGTATCGCTACTCAATAATGAAGAACGCAGTGTAACTTAAGTTCTACGCTTGTACAGAGATCGATGGGACAGAAGTAAGCGATTGGCCAATATGATCCAGCATTAACCGCCCTGATGAGAGCAGCGCCATCTTGGCAAATTCGTCAGCTGAGGCACGCTGCAGACGGGATGATGAAAGCGCACGGGTTTGGATATGACTATTGATATACGCGAAGTCACCGGGGATATTATCATTCACCGAATGATTAAGGCGCTCCACCAGATAAGGTGTGTGTAGCTCATCAATACCCGGATAAGCCGCCTCTGCCGGAAGGACAAAACCTTCACCTCGTGGAGACTCAACAGACTGAGATGAATGCTCATAACTGTTCGACTGATTGGTTGATATCAGACTAAGCAGCATCGCAAACTGAGCACCATGAGGCGACTGCACTGCTTGCGGCAGTGACGAGGTATAAGTTTCTATCCGCGCCTGTATTTTTTCAGTCTGCATAGTCAAAGAATGCCTCAAGAGTACAACTCATTGTATCGGCATGTCTTTGATAACCTTTATAGAGGCCTCTTATAAAATTATTCTATTCTGAATGCGCTATGAATCAGTTTTCGAGTGTATAGATAATATCGCCGCCACTGCTGTTAGTGCCTGTCTGCGACTCAACACTCCAACGCTTACTGAGTAGATAGCGCATCAAAAATGTACTGCTAGGTTCCAGCAAGCCAACCCCGTATTTGACATACAGTTTGGGCGACAGATATTTACCGATGTAGAAGGAGGTATCTTGAAGCGAGTCACCTTCCAGGCCTAATTCGTTAACATCTAACAGATCCGTTAACTTCTCAGCTACCACATTTCCGCCTTTCATCGTAATAGCGGATGCCGCTCTGAATAACAGTTCCTGCTCAGAAGATGAAGTGTTAGCCGAACCCGGGGCCCTGCCAAAAATAAGATAGGAGAGCAAACTACTCTCTGGCATCACCGGTTCCGAAAACAAGGTTAAACGTGGATCAGAGAGGGTTCCGCTGACTTTGGCACCCGCCGTTACCTCGTCAACCTTTCGCGATACCCGCAGATCCAATCCAGGGTTGTCTACCGGCCCACCACTGAATATTAAACTGCCTCGCTCGATATTCAAATCCTGCCCATACAAGCGGTACTCCCCTGCGGCCACTTGCAGACTTCCTGTCGCACGAGTGGCACGGCGTCCATCATCTTCAACAAGCACGCTGCCCTGTAAACGCCCTTTAAAACCTAACGCATCAACTTCTACTTTATCACCCAGAGTGAGACGCACCTTCGCATCCAGCACCTGCTGTTTGCCGAGCCCTGACTCAGAATCTCCCAGGATCACCACATCTGGCGACAGAGGGCTGGAGGAGGTAATAGTCGGTGGGAAAATTTGCGCCTCAGGCACCTTCACTTCGCCACGTAATTTAATCAACCCGGGCGTCACATCAATATCCAGTTGTGGTGAGATCCAGGCTTTCAGCTCCTCCGTAGCCACGGCCTGGAAGCGCTCTCCCTGAATACTCACCTGGCCGGCAGAGTTAAGCGGATCCAGCAAACCACTCAGCTGCAGCACCCCTTCGCCTGATCGAAGCGCCCCTTTTAACAACAGTACTGAGCTCGCGGGCTGATCACGAATATCCAGTTCAATCGCATCCAGTTTAAGCCCTAATGCCGGTAACTCTGCGCTAGCATTTGCTAATTGCAGATACCCCAAAACCTGCGGTTTTTCCAGATTACCGCTGATGTTAAGCTGAGACTCTACTTTACCGCCAACGGCCTGCAACTGAGGCGCAAACAGTGAGATAAACTTCAAGTCACTGAGTTCAGTTTGCACTTTTCCTGTTAACTTCCCTACGCCATAAGCATCATCAATCGTCAGATCAGCCTGCATCTGCCCGACGGGCTCAGTCAAAGGTAACTGGAAATCTGCTTTAATCTGCCCTTGCTTGCCACTGGCATTCAACC
The DNA here is from genome assembly GCF_900113275.1 of Neptunomonas qingdaonensis. Lineage (GTDB taxonomy): Bacteria > Pseudomonadota > Gammaproteobacteria > Pseudomonadales > Balneatricaceae > Neptunomonas > Neptunomonas qingdaonensis. Next base: position 12,413 of record NZ_FOOU01000012.1, on the reverse strand, counting down.
GGATATCACCGGCACTGACCTTCATGTCTGCATCTTGCAGCACCAATTGACTGTCGGTAATGCGTGCTACAAGCGAAAAGTCTGGCTGTTTTCCAGCAGGCTGTCGAAACGTAGTTTGCGCCTCAAACTGCCCATCGAGTTTTGTGCCCGGCGGCATGAATTGCTCAAACATAGCCAACGCCAACTGACGCACGTTCAGCTCTCCCTGGCTGCCTCCCAATGAAGACCAGCCACCCTGGCCGCATAGCTCGCCACTGCCTGCAGGCGTTCGCTGCCAGCAAAAACTGGCCAGGTTTGCCTTAGCAGCACTGGCGGTTATGTCGACAGGACGCTGCAACTGCCACGCCCCCAACAGTTCATTATCGATATCCGCACGGGTCATCGCCCCCCGCCATTGAGGCGCTTGCCAACCCCCTTCTACCGCTAGTTTCAAATCGACTGCCCCCTGCTCCAGCGTTAGCGCTAACTGATGCTGTGCAGGCTTACCCTGGCCATTCAACGTCAGCGTTTGCCAGCGCTGCCCGGCTAAGTTCAAGTCTGCTGCCTGCAGCTGCAGATGTGAGCTTTGTTTAGCACTCAGGTCGATATCCAGATCCGCACTCAGATCTTCAATCTGATTTTGCTCAAACATTAAGCCTTTGCCTTGTAGCGCAGCCACCAGATGCAACTGATCTTTAGGACCGCGCAAGGTTCCTTTTCCGCTGAGCACTCCCTCAGCGCTGGGCAATACTTTTGCCAATGTCGGGGCATTCAGCATCCAATCCAGGTTCATCTGCTCACCGACGACACCCGAGGCCTGTAGTTCTGCGCTGGCGACATTCAGGTGCAACTGTTTAATCGCCAGTTCACTCCCCGTCAAGGAAACGCTCGCACTGCCCTTAACCGGCTCGTTGCGCAACGTACCCGTCAATGCAGTCAGATCCGCCTGCAACTGCAACGGTTTTTGCTCTTGCAGCGAACCATTGCTGTGCAAAACGAAATCGAGTTTGCCAGGCCATTCGTTCCACTCTTTACCCGGATTAATCTGCTCACCGGAGAGTACGGCCTGCCAGCTCAGGTATGGCTGCCAGCTGACTTTTCCATTGCCTCGCAGCTTACCGTCCAGCGTGTCTGCCGATAAGGAAAACGATGTCAGCGCCTGCGCATTACCATCAGCATTGAGGAGCCACTGCCCCGCAGGAATATCTACACCGTCAAGCGCACTGTTAAGTGTCAGCTGGTATTTATCCATGCTACCGCTTAATTTAACGGAACCATGACTACTGCTATAAACAGCATCTGTGTGCAGCGGATAACCAAGATTTTTCCAGCTACCGGTCAGCGCCACATTAGGCGTTGTCTGTAAGGCGGTTATCTCGCCGCTGAATAACAGCTCAGCTTTTTTAGCGGGCTGTAAAATCTGTAGTCTGTCGAGAGTAAGCGTATCAGACGATAATCTCATCGATGCAAGGACGTTAAGATCAAGCAAGCCAGACAACTGCTGCTCCATAACCAGCTCAGCCAAATTCCCTCGTAAAACGCCCTTTCCTTTCAGTTCTGGCTGGTCCGGCTGCTGCATACTCCACTCTGTCGAAAAGCTGAATGGATAATTACCGACAGGCTGGAGCCGGCCCGCGAGGTTAATTTTTCCTTGCGGGGCAACGAGCTGCAACTGCTCCACTATCAAACTCGACCCTTTGCTATACGCCTGCAACAGGAACTGATCTAGCAGCAACGGCTCAGATGGATTTTCGGCGATGGGGGGCTGATAAAACGCCAGCTGGCTAATGTTAAGATGATCTATCTGAATCTTGAGCGGCCATTTAATATCCGGCAATACCAAAGGAAATAGTGGTGCTTCTTTGGCAGGATCGACAGGTTCTTGTGCAACAGACAACAAACGAATAACAGGTTGTTCTAATGTTAACGAACGGATATGTGCGCTTCCGTTTAGTAAGGCAGCAGGATCCCACGCGAGGCGTAATTGCTGAAACGCGATACTGATACTCTCATTCTGATAGCTCAACTGTTGCAACGAAACGCTATCCAGCAGAGTGCCTTCAATCTGCTTCACCTGTAGCTCACCGGGTAACCAGCGCTGTCCAACCGTAACCAGCTGTTTCAAGCCACTTGTCGTCGTTGTTACATAGATAGCTGCGGTCACCACAAGCACCAACAACAGCGCAATAACGGCAAATATTCCCCAACCAACTCGTTTGTAGGTTAATCTCACAGGTCTGGCCCCAAATTCAGATGCAGACGAATACCATTCTGGTCACCGCTTTGCGGTATTGCCAAGTCTATACGTACCGGTCCGATCGGTGAAAACCAACGTAATCCGACACCCACTCCTATGTGCAGATCGGTGTCCGTCCCTTCAAAAGCGTTACCCGCATCAATAAAGGTAGCGACACCCCAGTTACCTTTTAGACGGTAATCAACTTCCAGACTCCCTACTAATAAATTCTGGCCACCAAGACCATCACCACTATCATCCTTCGGGCTGAGGCTCTGATATTCATAGCCTCGCACACTGTTATCGCCGCCGGCAAAAAACCGCTGCGAAACCGGCAATTTATCAAAGTCATCGACAAACGTTAGTCCCACATCTGCGCGTCCCAACAAACGTAACTTCGGAGTAAAACTATGCACCGCCTTAGCGCCTAATCTTAACTGCACAAAGTTGGTATCTGACAAGAGAACATCACTGCCGCCTAACGCCTGCAGCGTCAGTCGGTAACCGTTATTAACATTCAGCCGGTCCTTAGTAGACACCATCGATAGACTAATACGGGGTATAAGAAAGGTGGTTTGAGTTGTTTCGCCGCCAATCGTGAAATCTTCCTGCTGAAAACCCAGTGCAGCCACTTGCTGCCACCGACCTTGCTGCTTTTGCCACGATACTCCCAGAAGACGATTACTGGTCTCCACATTATCTGAGTTTTCTTCATTCAGACTGAGATTCACCGCATATCGATCTTGTTGGGGACGTAAGCCTGGAATCGAATATTCAGCGGCCAGATTATTGCGGATCTCGGATGCTCTCAGTTGGGTATTAAACTGATGCCCTTGCTTATTCACCCAACGGCGCGTCACTCCCAGAGTCGTTCTGGCTCCGGTATCCGTTCCATAACCCAAACCGGCCCGGTATTTAGTACGCTTATGTGCATCCAGCGTGACTTCAATAGGCACTTCAGCGCCAACCGCCTGGCCCCATAGAGGCCGCACCTCAACACGTTGAAAATAATCGCTATCGACCAGAGCCCCCTGTAAATCAAGCAGCTTACCACTTTGTACAGGATCACCTTTTTTGAAGGGCAGGTAACGGATCAGGAAATCATCCGACAACGGACTTTCAGAAAAGACAACCTCGCCGATTCTAAAGCGAGGGCCGCTATCATAATGCAACACTATATTAGCTTGATAAGTAACCAAATCAACTTCGACACGGTGCTCAGTAAACTCCCCCTGGTAAAACCCCCGCTCAGCCGCCAATGAGTTGACTTTCTTTTTCATATCTTCATAAACACTGTGAATCAGCGGTGTTCCATTACGCAAAGGAGAGCTGGAAAACAGCTTATTAAAGGCATCATCTTGTAAGGCTTCTCCAAGCAACTGCATGTCCAGCGTATTGATGAGCAAGACCGGGCCCGGAGTGATGTTAAATTGGGCAACCCAGCCTTGTTCACCTTCTGTCAGTTGCGAGCTGATTTCAGGGCGGTATAACCCAAAGGGCTGTAACGCTTTGCTAATTTCATTTTCAGCTTTGCCATATAAATAGCGAAGACGACTATCACTGGCCACTGTTTTGCTTTGTAATGACTCAAGACTCAGCATGGAGCGAATGTTTTGCTCCTGCTCCTTACTCACTCCATCAATTTTCACGACCAGCGTAGCCGCCATCAGATTCATCGCGAGACTCACCGATAGCAATAGGACAGGTATCTTCAGTGTCCAGCGTTTCAACATCAAACTATCCTCACCTGCCCATCTATATTCACTAGCTAACTATTTTTATAGACAAAATTCTATCTACTGAATTGTATGCACTAACTTCCATGTAACAAAATCCATGTAACGAACTCCATGTAACGAACTCCATGTAACGAACTCCAGACATTGAAATCTCTGCTGGAGCCTATGCGCTAAAATCTATGCGCTAAACAGCAATACGATAAAACCTTATTCTGAAGATTATTCTAAAGAATAGCTGCCACTGATCAAACAGAAACACCCTGCTTATCTTCATACATCATTTACACAAGTTTCACGCCACCTTCACAGCACAATCTGCGGATAAGATATCGCATTAACATACCAGACTTTCTCTCCTTTAGGAGTAGAGACGACTACCTCATCATCAATCGCTTTTTTCAGGAGGGCTCGCGCCATCGGTGAATCAATCGATATGTAATCATTACGGCCGTAGATTTCATCTCCTCCGACGATGCGAAACCTTTTTAGTTCATCATCTTCGTTGATAATCTCAACCCAGGCACCGAAAAAGACTTTGCCATCCTGCTGAGGTGAGTAATCCACAATTTTCAACTGGTCCAGGCACTTGCGCAGATATCTCACTCGCCGGTCAATTTCTCGCAAGAGTTTTTTATTGTACTGGTAGTCAGCATTTTCACTACGATCTCCCAGGCTCGCCGCCCAGGTCACTTTTTTGGTGATATCAGGCCGATGCTCCCGCCACAGGTAATTCAGCTCCTTCTGTAAGGCCTCATAGCCTTCGCGGGTTATCAAATTTGTTTTCATAAGATCCTGACCCTATCCGAATATCAATAACGCTATCAAGCGTATAACAAGATGGCATTGTTGTTTATAAATTAACAGAAAGACGAAGGCAGAATAATGCTATTGACGAGAGTATTTCAGTGCGGATGGAAATCTAGACGTATGAAAATAGAGATATGAAGATAAAGCAAAGGAATGAGAATTGATTCGAGGGTATTGCGCAGAAAATCAGACTTCAGGATGGTGGGGCGTATAGGATTTGAACCTATGACCAATTGGTTAAAAGCCAACTGCTCTACCAACTGAGCTAACGCCCCGTCCTGAGGTAGATCTGTAAAAAATGGTGGGGCGTATAGGATTTGAACCTATGACCAATTGGTTAAAAGCCAACTGCTCTACCAACTGAGCTAACGCCCCGCCTGAAGTGGCTCCTCGAGCTGGACTCGAACCAGCGACCAATAGATTAACAGTCTACTGCTCTACCAACTGAGCTATCGAGGAACTTCAGTATCCAATGGCGGAGGGGCAGGGATTCGAACCCTGGGAGCCTCGCGACTCGTCGGTTTTCAAGACCGGTGCTTTCGACCACTCAGCCACCCCTCCTCTTGGATGGGCGCAGATTCTATAGTGTTGAGAAAAAGTGTCAACCCTCTGACTGGATGTTTTTGCATAAAAGGTAAAAATAATCGTTATTTGAGTTTTTTTGGTCATGAAACAAACAACTAAGCGATAGTTTGCTCACGATTTATACACATCTTCAGCCAGTTGTTAATTCCGGCGCTACGGAACTTTTGCTTATGCAGCACCAGATAAAATTGGCGGTGCATGTCCCGACCCGCAACATTTAACTCAACCAGACTTTTATTAACAAAAGATTCCTGCAGAGTGATCCTCGATAGACAAGAGATACCCACGCCGGCTTTGACTGAACGCTTAATCGCTTCGGTATGTTGTAACTCCAGCAACACATTAAGACTAGGGAGCAATCCGTGCATGGCCCAATCAAATGCCTGTCGCGTACCTGATCCCTGTTCTCGCAGAATCCAGCCCGCACTTTGCAAATCCTGATCAGATAACACCGTTTTTTTTGCTAACGGGTGAGAGGGAGCACAAAATACCACCAACTCATCTTCCAGCCAGGGGATAAACTCCAGAGAAGCATCATTGGATTCTCCCTCTATCAAACCGATGTCCAGTTCGTAATTTGCAACTTTTTCAACAATCACCGAGGTATTCGCCACATCCAGTGTCACCCGCCTACCCGGATGGTTAGCCATATATTTAGCCATTAACTCTACGGCCAGGTAGTTACCGATTGTCAGCGTAGCCCCTAACTTAAGATGCCCGGGTGTCTGATGCTGCATCAGCTCATTTTCCAGGCTTCTGGCACGCTCCAGCAATGCTTCGGCGCGTGGGCGTACCACACGACCCAATTCATTAATTTGCAATCGTTTACCTACCCGATCAAACAATTGAATATCAAAATGCTCTTCCAGATCACGTAACGCGCTACTGGCCGCTGACTGCGACATCGACAGGCTCGCCGCGGCGCGCGTTATATTGTTGTGATGCGCGACCGCTAAAAATACTTCCAGCTGACGTAGTGAATACTTCATTATCGATATTTCCGATTATCTATATACGAATATCCCGCTTTACCGATAAGCTACACTTTTATACCATTAGTCACAATATTTAATCGTGCTTAGAACTAATAGCACTTAGAACTAACCGTACTAAAAAAGAGAGACAAAGAGATGTCATCCATTGGTCAGGAACAGGTCACCAGCGTACATCATTGGAATGACACGCTGTTTAGCTTCAAAACAACCCGTGATGCCGGTTTTCGCTTTAAGAACGGCTACTTTACTATGATCGGCCTGGAACACGAAGGGCGCCCGTTGATGCGCGCTTACAGTATTGCCAGCGCCAACCATGAAGAGGAACTCGAGTTCTTTAGCATCAAGGTTCAGGACGGCCCTCTAACCTCTAAACTGCAGCAGATAAAAGTCGGCGATCAGATACTGATCAGTAAAAAGCCTACCGGCACACTGATCAATGATCATTTGCTACCCGGCAAAAACCTTTATCTGATCAGCACAGGCACCGGCCTGGCGCCTTTCATGAGCATTATTAAGGATCCGGAAATTTACGAAGCTTATGACAAGGTTATTCTGACACACGGCGTTCGTTTTATATCCGAGCTGGCGTATGCAGACATGATCGTCAATCATCTACCCAAGCATGAATACCTGGGTGAGCTGATCAGTGAAAAATTGATGTATTACCCTACCGTTACACGCGAAAAATATCGTAATAACGGACGCCTGACTCATCTGATGTCCAGCGGCAAGCTGGCCAAAGATCTCGGCTTAGCGCCACTCAATCCTGAAGCTGATCGCTTTATGATCTGTGGTAGCCCAAGCATGCTCAAAGATACATGCTCCCTGCTAGACCAGATGGGCTTTTCTGAACACAAACGCGGCGAACCTGGCCATTATGTGATTGAACGCGCTTTTGTAGAAAAATAGCAGACTGTTTTACTAAGCTCCCTTTTATCAAGTAACCCCCTATTACCAGTTAGCCACCGCTGACTGGTTTTTTTCTATCTTGCGTTGCAGATCGCACACCATTTGTTGCACAAATCCCACTATCGCACTCAATTATAAAGCGCTAAGGTGGTAGGACGAACTGATAGAGCGATGCTCATGGAAACTGAAAACCACTCACCGCGCTGGCGTCAACCCACTGTATTGCTGTTTATCATGGCAGCTGCCATGCCCTTTTCTATGGGAACATGGATGGCACTCATCAACAACTTCTCGGTGGAGTATGCGCAATTTGATGGCGCCGACATGGGCATCCTGCAAAGCCTGCGAGAAATCCCCGGCTTCCTTTCTTTTGCTGTTATCTTTTTACTATTAATTATCAAAGAACAAACGCTGGCGGTGGTTTCATTGGCCCTGCTTGGTCTGGGAACAGCACTGACCGGTTTATTACCCAGCTTTATGGGATTGTGTTTTACCACAGTATTGATGTCTGTTGGTTTCCACTATTTTGAAACAGTTAACCAATCACTACAGCTGCAATGGCTGAAAAAGGGCGAAGCGCCAAAAGTGATGGGAAAGCTGATTGCGATGGGCTCGGCAACCGCTCTGACCGCCTACGGCATGGTATATATCGGGCTTGAGTACTTTGGACTATCCATGATCTGGATCTACCTGATCGGCGGTGGCATCACGTTTATGCTCGCAGTAACGGCCTGGAGCCTTTTCCCGCATTTTCCGGAAAAAGTAGAGCAACGCAAAAAGCTGTTCCTGAAGAAACGTTACTGGCTTTACTACGCGCTGGTTTTTATGAGCGGTGCCCGACGCCAGATATTTGTCGTATTTGCTGGCTTTCTGATGGTCGAGAAATTTGATTTTACGGCTTCCGAGATAACCCTGATGTTTATTGCCAATATGGCAATCAACATTATAGTTGCGCCAATGATTGGAAAACTTATTGCTCACTGGGGAGAAAGGCGCGCCTTAACCTTTGAATATATTGGTCTGATTGGCGTGTTCAGTGCTTATGCGCTGGTCGAGAGTGCCACGTGGGGAGCAACCCTTTATATTATCGATCACCTGTTCTTTGCCATGGCCATCGCCATAAAAACCTATTTCCAAAAAATATCATCGCCAGAAGATATCGCGCCGACGGCAGGCGTCTCTTTTACGATTAACCACATCGCCGCAGTCGTCATACCAGCCAGTTTTGGGTTATTGTGGCTGATATCCCCTGCTATTGTCTTTTATGCAGGTGCGGCGATGGCGGGCATCTCACTAGTGCTCGCGCAATTAGTACCTGACAGCCCAGCAGATGGCGAAGAAACCCGACTATCTCAACCAGTTCCGGTCTCGTTATAAACAAACTGAATGGCCAAGGCTGCAATAAGGCACATGCGGGTGAAAATGAAGTTTTCACCCGCAGTTTTTTGATACTCCCTCTCCTCTATTATGACTTACACGACTAGCAGAAACGCATGCTATATAAAATATTGCTTATACTGAATATTCAGTAATGAACTAAATCTGTCTTTGTATCTCTACTTCTGGGGTGCTACTTGTCAGATATTCAATTTGTCTGATAATAAAACCGCCGCCACACGTCATCCTATACATATTCACCGAGAGAACCGCTTGTGAATCAGCTTACGTCAGCGCTTGTATTAACACCTACACGCCTTACCTTAGTTAGCGCGTTTTTTTTAACGTTAACAGCTAACTTCACCTTTTTCAAAGAAGTAACTAACGTTTACCCATGGGCAGAAAATGCAGGCTTTGTTGTGTCACTCAGCGTGCTATTGTTTATGTCACTGGTTGTGCTGATAAGCATTGTGCGTCTTATTCTGCCCGCTCGCGTTGCGGTTACTATCATGCTGATCATCGGGGTAATGTCTGCCTACTTTACTGACCAATACGGCACAGTGATCGATAGCACTATGCTGCGCAACATGCTCGAAACCAATGTATCTGAAGCAAGTGATCTGATGAGTGGTGCCTTTTGGATGCGCCTGGGGCTGTTCGGTATCATTCCTGTTCTGCTAATTTGGATGTTGCCCTGGAAACATAAGCGTTTCATCACAGAAACTCGCTACACGCTGCAAACCGGCATCGCTGCTTTTGCTATGATGCTGATCTGTATTTTTTCCTTCAGTGAACATTATGCAAGCTTCTTTCGCGAGCATAAATTACTCCGTTTTTATACCAACCCAGCTTATCCTATATACTCTGCTGGCAATTTACTCACAAAGATAGCCAGCACTAACACATCACAATCTTTCACCAAAGTAGCAGAGGCGGCCAACACTCCTCCTACAGATGCGCACCACGAACTCGTCATTCTGGTGGTGGGCGAGACCGCACGGGCCGATCACTGGTCTTTAAACGGCTACTCACGTGATACAACACCGGAATTAACTAGGCTTTATCAGGAAGGCAGTCTCATCAACTTCTCACAGGTAGCCTCGTGTGGTACATCGACGGCTATCTCAGTGCCATGTATGTTTTCATTTACGCCAAAATCAGATTTCGACGTTGAAGAAGCGCACCATACAGAGAACGTACTTGATGTTATTGCTAAGGCGGGTGTCAGTGTCTTGTGGCGAGACAATAACTCTAATTCAAAAGGCGTTGCTGATCGTGTTGAATATGTCTCTTATCGCTCGCCAGACGTGAATACCCTATGCGATATCGAATGCCGTGATACCGGTATGCTGGTTGGTTTACAAGCGCATATTGATCAACAACCCGGTGACATCCTCATTGTGTTACATCAAATGGGCAGTCATGGGCCTGCCTACTTCAAACGCTACCCCGCTGCGTTTGAACGCTTTACGCCAGTCTGTAAGTCAGCAGAGCTATCCAGTTGCTCACAAGAAGAGATTATCAATGCCTATGACAATACCATTTTATATACCGATCACTTCTTAGCAGAGACGGTCAAGCTCCTCAAAAATAACAATCAGCGTTATGAAACAACCCTAGTTTATATGAGTGACCATGGCGAGTCTCTTGGAGAGGATGGCGTTTACCTTCATGGTATGCCCTACCTGTTTGCTCCTGATGCACAGACACATGTACCTTTTATGATTTGGGCAGGCGAACACTCAGATGTGGATGTAGAACAATCACAAAAGATGCGTGATAAACCCACCAGTCAGGATAATCTGAGTTATACGCTATTCAGTCTCTTCGAAATAGCATCTGACATCTCAGCTACGCCATTGCCTGCACAATATATTTCAAAAGAAAACTATGAATAGCGTAGCAATAAAGGGCATTAACCTTGTTGATTATTGAATATTGATTATGGGTATGAGCCCCCTAAAGGACAGGCTGAATGAGGTTAACAATACCGTCATGCACAAACTGAATGGCCAGAGCCGCCAGAATAACCCCGAGGAAACGACGTAAAATATCATCTCCGGTTCTGCCGATTACCCGCTTCACGTAACGTGACAGAATCATCATAATCAAAGTAGCGGCACTGATCGTCAGAATCGCCAGGGTAATTGACAAGCTGCTTTCATAATCAGCTGCCTTGGAATACAACAAAATAGCCAAGGTTAGCGATCCAGGACCTGCCAACATAGGAATGGACATGGGAAACACCGCAATGTCTTTCCTTTCGGTCGTACTGCTATGCTCGGCATCTTTAGTGATCATATGGAAGGCTGTATAAAATAACAAAATGCCTCCCGATATACGTAAGGCATCGATACTGATCCCCAGTTTATGCAGCAAAGGCTCGCCAAAGTTGCCGAACAAAATCAATAAGGTTGAAGAGATGAGAGCGGCTTTGACCGCCATTTTTATTCTGTGACGCATATCATCAACCGGAACCAGCGAATGAAATATAAGCGCCGCACCAATCGGATCGATAATGACAAACAGTGCAATCATTGCATTAAGATAAGCAGCGATATCCATTTCTGACTCCCATAAAAAAATAATACGACCAAGGTCTAGATAATGAGGCGCATAGTAATACGTTGCCTGTTACAAAGCACCTGTATGTAACAGCTGTCGCCGTTGTTTTTAAATAATGTTTTTAGCTTTGCCAAAAACAAAAAGCACCCGCAGGTGCTTTTAAGGTCAAACTGTAATGTTTCATCCAAAGCATCTTACAGGTTGGACTACATATCAGGGCTCACATATTTGGCCTGCTACATATTAGGCTTGTTACATATTAGGCTTGTTACATATTAGGATAGTTAGGCCCACCTCCGCCTTCTGGCGTTACCCAGGTAATATTCTGAGCCGGATCTTTAATATCGCAGGTTTTACAGTGAACGCAGTTCTGTGAGTTGATCTGGAAGCTTGCTTCGCCGGCTTCACTCTCAACGATTTCATACACGCCGGCAGGGCAGTAACGCTGCGCCGGTTCTGCATATAAAGGCAGATTCTTGCTCAGCGGCACGCTGCTGTCTTTGAGCACCAGGTGGCACGGCTGGTTCTCTTCATGATTGGTGTTGGAGAGAAACACTGAGGTCAGTTTATCAAAACTTAAGACGTTATCCGGTTTTGGATAGTCGATCGGTGTGAACTCTTTCGCCGGACGCATCTGTGCATAGTCTTCATGATCATCGCGCAGGGTAATCGGCAGTTTACCGCCAAAAATGTTCTGGTCGATAAAGTTGAACGCGCCACCTAAATAGGGACCGAACTTGTGCATGGCCGGGCCGAAGTTGCGTGAGCGGTACAGTTCATCATGTAACCAGGACGCTTTGAACGCTGTATTGAAACTTTCTAGCTGCTTACCGCCGCTGCAACCGCCTTTGATTGCGTCAAAGACACTTTCGGCGGCCAGCATGCCGGACTTCATCGCCGTATGCGTACCTTTGATCTTGGCAAAGTTGAGTGTGCCGGCATTACAGCCGATCAGCAGGCCGCCTGCAAACGTCATCTCTGGCAGCGCATTAAAGCCGCCTTTAGCGATGGCGCGGGCACCGTAGGAAACACGCTTGCCGCCTTCCAGATATTGTTTTAGTACCGGATGATGCTTGAGACGCTGAAACTCATCAAACGGGCTCACGTATGGGTTGGCATAGTTAAGGTCGACAATTAAACCGACAAAAGCCTGATTGTTTTCAGCATGGTACATAAAGAAACCACCACTGGTACCGCCCTCTAATGGCCAGCCGGAACCGT
>NZ_FOOU01000014.1 GCF_900113275.1 Neptunomonas qingdaonensis | reverse complement strand
GTTGCTCCTAGTACGAGAGGACCGGAGTGAACGAACCTCTGGTGTTCCGGTTGTCACGCCAGTGGCATTGCCGGGTAGCTACGTTCGGACGGGATAACCGCTGAAAGCATCTAAGCGGGAAGCCCCCTTCAAGATGAGATCTCGCTGGGAACTTGATTCCCCTAAAGAGCCGTTTAAGACTAAGACGTTGATAGGCTGGGTGTGGAAGCGCTGCGAGGCGTTGAGCTAACCAGTACTAATTGCTCGTGAGGCTTGACCATATAACGCCAAAGGCGTGTGGGAAGCATGTTGTGATGCTGAATGAAGTAGGCATCACCGTAAGAGATAAAGTTACAGACTAGCGCTTGTTAACACAGACACAGACAAAAGATACCAACAGAAAACATTCATCAAATCCTCGTTGTGACAGTTTACGCTTGGCGACCATAGCGAAATGGAACCACCTGATCCCATCCCGAACTCAGCAGTGAAACGTTTTAGCGCCGATGGTAGTGTGGGGTTTCCCCATGTGAGAGTAGGTCATTGCCAAGCACCTAATAGAGAAACCCCGATCACGCTGTGATCGGGGTTTTTTTATAGCCGTGGAAAAGTAGTGAAAACTAGCAAGTTGAAAGCGGCTAATTACGGATAATTGATAGGAAATGGAGCGCTTATATCTTGGTAGTTTCCCTTTACACAGCAGTAAGTCATTGATTTTTGCACTTGCGTCATAAATTTATCAATATGGGGTCGGTTTCGTTTCCTGATATTGGATGTATTTGCTAAAGTAGCGCTCTGAACTAGTTGTTATTTGATTATTCTGCTCACGCGTACAAACGGCTAGGGCAGACGGGTTAGCTAGTGTGTCGGTTTTTATTGGTAGGTTAGGATTGCTGAATGGCAAATGTTTGTTTTCAGATGAAAGGCACCGCTGTGACGGCGGTTGTTATGGATCTATATGATTATTCACCGGATCAGTTTTTTGAGCAGTTAAAACAAAAAATTGATTCAGCTCCGCAATTTTTCAACGCATCTCCTCTTGTTCTCAACCTTGCTTCGTATGATGGTGAGCTTCAAGCCGAACAACTACATCAAGTTGTCGGTTCCTGTCGTGAGTTGGGGTTACAGCCGATTGCTTGTAAAGCGGTTGGCGGAAAGTTGGCGTCAACCGTCATGCGATTAGGGCTGGCGTCCTTACCCGCATCAAATGCCCGGGCAACTGAAATTCAGGTTGAGCCTGCTCAACGTGTGGATGAAAAAGCGGCTATTTTTCGCCCCAGTAAAGTTATTACCAAGCCGGTTCGCTCCGGACAGCAGGTGTATGCAGAAGGCGCTGATCTGATTTTAATGGCGGCGGTTAGCGAAGGTGCTGAGGTATTAGCGGATGGCCATATTCATGTTTACGCCCCGTTACGTGGGCGTGCTTTAGCGGGTGTTCAAGGCGATACAGATGCACGTATCTTCTGTCGTCAGATGGAAGCGGAGTTAGTCTCTATTGCTGGCTATTTTATATTGAATGATAAGCTGCGTGAGCAGTGCTGGAAACAAGCGGCACATGCATTTTTAGAAGGTGAATCCATTCAGGTTGCAGCGCTTTAGCCAGAGGCATTGTGCGGACGAATGGGTTGATCAAAACAGTTAATGAGGAATTCCAGTGGCTAAAATTATTGTAGTGACGTCCGGTAAGGGTGGCGTAGGTAAAACAACGACAAGTGCTGCAATCGCAACAGGCTTGGCGCTGCGTGGTTTTAAAACAGTCGTGATCGATTTTGATGTGGGTTTGCGTAATCTTGATTTAATCATGGGATGTGAGCGACGGGTTGTGTATGACTTTGTTAACGTGATTAAAAAGGAAGCCAGTTTAAATCAGGCGCTGATTAAAGATAAGCGTACCCCCGGTTTGTATATACTACCTGCATCGCAGACACGTGATAAAGATGCCTTATCTATGGAAGGCGTACAGACCGTGTTAAATGATCTGTCTGAAGACTTTGAATATATCATTTGTGATTCACCCGCAGGTATCGAGCAGGGCGCGCAGATGGCGTTGTATTTTGCAGATGAAGCCATTGTTGTCACTAACCCGGAAGTCTCCTCTGTACGTGACTCAGATCGTATCATTGGTATTTTGCAGAGCAAGTCTTTGAAGGCGGAGCAGGGTGGTTCAGTGAAGGAACATTTGCTACTGACCCGCTACAGTCCTGAGCGTGTCGCGGCTACTGAGATGCTAAGTGTTGCTGATGTTGAAGATATTCTGGCTGTACCTTTATTGGGTGTTATTCCGGAATCTGAGGCTGTATTAAAAGCGTCGAACCAAGGTGCTCCAGTTATTCTGGATCAGGAGTCTGAGGCTGGGCAGGCGTATCTTGATGCTGTATCGCGCTTGCTGGGCGAAGAAGTTGAACACCGCTTCCTTGAAGTGCAGAAAAAAGGATTCCTGAAGCGGCTACTGGGAGGCAAAAAGTGAGCATTTTCAATTACTTTTTAAAGAAGGAAAAAACGCGTTCAGCTTCGGTTGCTAAAGAGCGTTTGCAGATTATTGTTGCACACGAGCGTAATAAGCGTCTGCAGCCTGATTATCTGCCGCTGATGCAACAGGAGATCATTGATGTAATTCGCAAATATGTGAATATCGATTCGGATCAGGTCTCCGTGCAGTTGGATAACACTGATGATTGTTCCGTGTTGGAATTAAATATTACTTTGCCTGAGTAGTCCGCTAAGTCGTTAGCCTACAACCAAGGCGTGATTAGCGGATCTCTGATGATGTGTTAGGCGCCTTTTTTAACCCGGAGATGAGAGTGACTCAGTTTCGTCCTTGTATCGATCTGCATCAGGGGCAGGTTAAGCAAATAGTGGGTGGTAGTCTGAATGACCAGGGTGCTACCACTAACTTTGTCAGTGCTTATAATGCAGCACACTATGCACACCTATATCGTGAGCATAACCTTACTGGCGGGCATGTTATTGCGTTGGGTCCAGGGAATAAAGAACAAGCGTTACTGGCCCTGCAGAGCTGGCCCGGCGGGCTACAGTTTGGTGGTGGGGTCAATCACGAAAATGCTGCTGGATTTCTAAGGGCCGGAGCCTCGCATGTTATTGTGACCTCTTATCTGTTTGAACACGGGCGGTTCTCATGGGAGCGTCTGGAGAAGATTAAAGCGGAAACCGGAGTTCAGAAACTTGTGTTGGATCTGAGCTGTCGTCGCACAGAAAATGGATGGAATATAGCCACAGACCGCTGGCAGACTGTTACGGATACGGTGATTGATCTGCCGACCTTGCAAGAATTGGAAAAGCATTGCGCCGAGTTTTTGATCCATGCTGCTGATGTAGAGGGTTTGCAGGCGGGTATCGATCAGGATTTAGTGAAATTGTTAGGCGATATTACGACGATTCCTGTGACCTATGCCGGTGGTGCGCGCGCGCTGAAAGATCTTGCGTTGGTGCATCAGTTATCCGCAGGGAAGGTGGATTTAACGATTGGCAGTGCGCTGGATATTTTTGGTGGTAATGGTGTCACGCTTAATGAATGTATTGAATGGAATCAACATAACGGATAACAGTAGTTTTGATTTTTAAATATCAGACTAACTTGTTTTTCTGCAGAACACGATAGATCTTCTGGCTGGTCTTGGCGAGTTTATTGATATCTCCCAGGCCCGGCTTCTCCCCTTGCTTAAGTCTTTGCTCCCACTCCCCCAACTCCATGTCGAGAAAATCGATCAGTTTTTTAGAGCATCCTGTACAGATACCTGAACATAGCTCACTCATGGGTAGCTCAAAGGGAACGGTAAACCGAACCTCATTAATCAGGTTGTGCATTGCGGTTGTTGTGTCTGGCTTCATACTGTTATCCGCTGTTACTTATCGCGCTTATTTTAACGAGTTGGCTGCGGTAAACATTGATATAAAGCAGTTCAGTAAAATAGTTGGTAGTTTGCATTTTATTTGCTATTCCTTTCAGGAATCAAAAGTATAAAAAATATGAATTTGTATAATTTCTGATGCTCTATTAGGATAGCGTCATAATCAGGGGTGACTTAATAATAGCTAAGCTGTTGTGAGGTGCCCATACAACCGGATACAGGAGAGCTCTCTGATGGCGGGTAAAACATTATATGACAAATTATGGGATCAACATCTTGTTCGCCAGAGTGAAGATGGCAGCTCTTTAATCTATATCGATCGTCAGATTCTTCATGAAGTCACCTCGCCGCAGGCATTCGAAGGGCTGCGTCTTGCGGGTCGTAAATTGTGGCGTGTTGATGCCAATTTGGCTACGCCCGATCATAACGTGCCTACCACCGAGCGTTCAGGGGGCGTTGATCTGATCGTTGATCCGGTTTCGCGTATTCAGGTGAAAACACTGGATGATAACTGTGACGACTTCGGCGTTGTTGAGTTCAAAATGAACGATACACGTCAGGGTATTGTGCATGTTGTTGGCCCTGAGCAGGGTATGACATTGCCAGGTTCTACGGTGGTGTGCGGTGATTCTCATACGTCTACCCATGGCGCATTTGGTGCGTTAGCGCATGGTATCGGTACTTCCGAAGTTGAACACGTGATGGCAACTCAGTGCCTTATCGCCAAAAAAATGAAAAACATGTTGGTGCGTGTCGATGGTCCGCTAGGTGCTGGTGTCACAGCTAAAGATGTAGTGTTGCATATTATCGGTGTGATCGGTACGGCCGGTGGAAATGGTTGTGCCATTGAGTTTGGCGGCGACACGATTCACAACATCTCAATGGAAGGTCGAATGACCATCTGTAATATGGCCATCGAAGCGGGTGCTCGTGTCGGTATTGTTTCTGTAGATCAAACCACCATTGATTACTTTAAAGGCCGTCCGTTTTCACCTAAGGGTGAGCAGTGGGATGCAGCAGCAGTTGCCTGGAAAGAGCTTGTGTCTGATGATGATGCTGAGTTTGATCAGGTCGTTCAAATCCGGGCAGAAGATATTCTCCCTCAGGTGACTTGGGGAACATCGCCAGAGATGGTAGTAAATGTGGGTGCAACGGTGCCTAACCCAGATAAAGAATCTGATCCAACTAAAGCGGATGGTATTCGCCGCGCATTGAAATATATGGGATTAAAAGCCGATCAGAAGATTACAGATATTCAGTTGGATCGTGTCTTTATAGGTTCTTGTACAAACTCACGTATTGAAGATTTACGTGCAGCCGCCGAGGTGGTTAAAGGTCGTAAAGTGGCAGCCACTATCAAACAGGCACTGGTTGTGCCTGGCTCTGGTTTGGTGAAAGCGCAGGCGGAAAAAGAAGGCCTGGATAAAGTTTTCATTGAAGCAGGTTTAGAGTGGCGTGAGCCTGGTTGCTCAATGTGCTTGGCAATGAACCCCGATAAATTAGGTAATGGTGAGCACTGTGCTTCTACCAGTAACCGTAATTTTGAAGGGCGTCAGGGATTTGGTGGGCGAACTCATTTGGTAAGCCCTGCGATGGCAGCTGCAGCCGCTGTAACCGGACATTTCATTGATGTTCGTGAATTAATGGGCAGCTAAGGTAGCGTAAGCTTCAGCTAGAGGAAGAATAGAATGAAAAGTTTTACAAAGGTTACTGGTATCGCTGCACCGTTAGATCGTGCCAATGTCGATACGGATATGATTATTCCGAAGCAGTTTCTGAAATCGATTAAGCGTTCGGGTTTTGGTCCTAACCTGTTTGATGAATTACGTTATATGGATGAAGGTCAGCCTGATCAGGATTGTGCGGGTCGCCCTGTTAATCCTGACTTTGTATTAAATCAGGCGCGTTACCAAGGCGCCGCTGTATTGCTTGCGCGTGAAAACTTTGGTTGCGGTTCCAGCCGTGAGCATGCGCCGTGGGCGTTGGATGATTTCGGCATTCGCTGTGTGATAGCACCAAGTTTTGCAGATATTTTTTACAATAACTGCTTTAAGAATGGGTTGTTGCCTATCATCCTTAATGATGATCAAGTCGATCAGCTGTTTAACGAGGTTGACGCTACTGAAGGCTATCAGTTGACCGTAGATCTGGAGAAACAGCTCGTTATTACGCCTTCAGGTGCAACTTTTTCCTTTGAGGTAGACGGGTTTCGTAAGCACTGCTTACTGAATGGTCTGGATGATATAGGTTTAACCCTGCAGTATGCTGATGAAATCGCTGCTTATGAAGCTCGCCGTCGTCAGGAAACACCCTGGTTGTTTGATGCCATCAAATAACAAAATAGATATGTTAAGGATTTTAAGATGAGTAAAAATGTTCTGATTCTTCCTGGTGATGGCATCGGCCCTGAAATTGTTACACAGGCTAAGCGCGTATTAGAGCTGGTTAATTCACAGTTCTCATTAGATCTTGAATTCACAGAAGCATTGGTGGGCGGGGCGGCAATCGATGCCGATGGCGTTCCTTTACCAGCGTCTACACTCGAAGCGGCACAAAAAGCGGATGCAATCCTGTTAGGGGCTGTGGGTGGTCCTAAATGGGATACCAATCCTGATTTCCAGATTCGTCCGGAAAAAGGTTTATTGGGCATCCGCTCAAACCTTGGCTTATTTGGTAACCTGCGTCCGGCTATTCTATATCCACAATTGGCGCATGCATCATCGTTGAAACCTGAAATTGTATCGGGTTTGGATATTCTGATAGTACGCGAGTTGACTGGGGGGATCTATTTTGGTCAACCACGCGGTATCCGGGTTAAAGAAGGCGGTATTCGTGAAGGCTTTAATACCTACGTTTATGACGAAAATGAGATCCGCCGTATTGGTCGGGTAGCTTTTGAGGCCGCTCGTCAGCGAGGTAAGAAGTTGTGTTCAGTCGACAAGGCTAACGTACTTGAAGTGACTGTGTTATGGCGTGAGATCATGGAAGAGGTAGCGAAGGATTATCCAGATGTTGAACTGAGCCATATGTATGTTGATAACGCAGCGATGCAGTTAGTACGTGCGCCAAAACAGTTTGATGTTATGGTTACGGGTAATATGTTTGGTGATATTCTTTCGGATGCTGCTGCTATGCTAACCGGGTCTATCGGCATGTTGCCATCGGCATCTTTGGATGTGAATGGTAAAGGCATGTATGAGCCATGTCATGGTTCTGCACCGGATATTGCTGGTCAGGGTAAAGCAAACCCATTGGCAACGATTCTTTCAGTCGCTATGATGTTACGTTACTCGTTGGATGCTGGCGAAGCTGCAGACAAAATTGAAGCGGCCGTTAGTCAGGTGCTTGATCAGAATCTGCGCACTGCCGATATTATGTCGGAGGGTATGACCGCTGTCAGCACATCACAAATGGGTGATGCGGTTGTGGCTGCTCTTAAAGGCTAATGTTCGTTAGTTTCTGAACAGCACATAATATGCCGTTAGTCGGATTCTTCGGAAGCCGGCTTTTATGTTTTTGTACTATGTACTTTTTTTTAATTGGGGATACCAATGAAACGTGTAGGTTTTGTCGGTTGGCGTGGAATGGTTGGTTCTGTGCTGATGCAACGCATGATGGAAGAGCGTGATTTCGATCACATCGAAGAGCCCGTCTTTTTTACCACTTCTCAGGTTGGCGAAGCGGGCCCGGATATTGGTAAATCGATTCCGGCACTGAAAGATGCCATGGATATTGAAGCACTGAAGACCATGGACGCGATTATTTCTTGTCAGGGCGGGGACTACACGAAAGAGGTGTTCTCAAAGCTGCGTGAGTCCGGTTGGAAAGGTTACTGGATCGATGCAGCATCCACATTGCGAATGGATGATGACAGTATCATTATTCTTGATCCTGTAAACCGAAAAGTAATTGATAAAGGCCTGGCGGCGGGTGTTAAAAACTTTGTCGGCGGAAACTGCACGGTTTCCTTGATGTTAATGGGATTGGGCGGTCTGTTTAAAGCCGGTCATATTGAGTGGTTGACTTCCATGACCTATCAGGCCGCATCCGGAGGCGGTGCCCGTCACATGCGCGAGCTAATCAGTCAGATGGGTGTTATCCATAACTCTGTAGCGGGTCAACTGGATGTCAACGGTGCAATTCTGGATATCGATAAGCGAGTCGCTGAGACGATTCGTAGTTCGGACATGCCGGTTGATAATTTCGGTGTTCCACTGGCGGGTAGTTTGATTCCATGGATCGACGTTGCGCTGGAAAATGGACAAAGCAAAGAAGAGTGGAAAGGGTTTGTTGAGACGAACAA
Source organism: Neptunomonas qingdaonensis (assembly GCF_900113275.1). GTDB lineage: Bacteria > Pseudomonadota > Gammaproteobacteria > Pseudomonadales > Balneatricaceae > Neptunomonas > Neptunomonas qingdaonensis. Next base: position 100,724 of record NZ_FOOU01000014.1, on the reverse strand, counting down.
AATTCTGGGTCGCTCTGATAGCCCTATTCCAATTGATGGAACTTGTGTGCGTATCGGTGCCATGCGTTGTCATAGTCAAGCCTTCACCATTAAGTTGAAGCAGAACGTACCCCTGGATGAAATTGAGTCGATGATCGCTGAAGCGAATGACTGGGTAAAAGTTATTCCGAATTCGCGCGATATTACTGCTTCTGAGCTGACACCAGCTAAAGTTACAGGTACTCTGAGCGTCCCGGTAGGCCGTCTGCGTAAGATGAAAATGGGTGGCCAGTACCTGAATGCTTTCAGTGTCGGTGATCAGTTACTCTGGGGTGCGGCTGAGCCGTTGCGTCGTATGCTGCGGATTTTGATTGAACGGGCCTGATAAGCAGTTCATATAGTTTTCAATAGCCCGACACTGTTCGGGCTATTTTGTTTTTGAGGGTATGATGGAAAGAACGTTTAATGTCGTTGTTGTTGGTGCAACCGGATTGGTTGGCGAAAATATACTGAGCATTTTGGAAGAGCGCAGTTTTCCTGTCGGTGACTTATATCTGTTGGCTAGTGAGCAAAGCGAAGCTACAAAAATATCGTTTAAGGGGCATAGCGTAACAGTGCAGAGTGTTGTTGATTTTGACTTTAGTCAGGCACAAATTGCCTTTTTCTGTGCGCCAGAAGAAGTGTCTGCTCAATATGCGCCTATCGCTGCTGATGCTGGCTGTGTTGTTATTGACTCGAGTGCTGCATTTCGCAATGATCCGGATGTTCCGCTTGTTATTCCAGAAGTTAATGCATATCGACTTGCCGATTTTTCCATCAGGCATATTGTTAGTACACCTGATGGTATGACGACTCAGATGTTGATGGTTTTAGCGCCGATTCATAGAGCCGTAGGTATCGAGTTAATTACGGTCTCCACCTATCAGGCCGTATCTGGTTCAGGAAAAAAAGGTGTTGAAGAGCTGGCAAAACAAACCGCACAGCTGTTGAATGCGCGTGAAATAGAATCGCAGGTTTACAAGAAGCAAATAGCGTTTAATAACATACCCCAGGTAGGTGCTTTTTTGGAAAATGGTTATACCCGGGATGAAATGGGGATTGTCTGGGATACGCAAAAAGTGCTGGATGATACCTCCATTAGAGTAAATCCGACGTGTGTCCGGGTGCCGGTGTTTTTTGGTCATGGCGAATCTGTTGGTATAGAGACGCAGGCCTATATCAGCGCTGATGAAGTCACTGATATTTTACAGGCATCAGAAGGGATTGAGGTTGTTGATAAAGGCGATGAAATGGATATTGCAACGTCAGTCACGGATGCTGCAGGAAGTGATGCTGTGTTTGTAAGCAGGATTAGGGAAGATTTAAATGGACATCAGGGTATAAGTTTTTGGATCACGGCCGATAACGTTCGAAAGGGCTCTGCTTTAAATGTAGTTCAGATCGCAGAGTTGCTGATTAATGACTATCTGTAGGCATTAATCAGCATATTAATCGCTAAAAAAAGAATAATTAGGCAAATTTCACGCTTATTTGCCCAGTTTCTTGACCGATTGCTACTTATTAACAATACTTTGAACAAATATCGGATCGGCAACCTGCTGATTATGCAAGAAATAATCAGTAGGTAACTTAAGGAATATAAAATGCTGCGCAAACTTACTTTGAGTCTGGCTGTTGCAGGTGCTCTTGTATCGACACAGGCTAATGCGTTAGGGCTTGGTGATATCAAGATAAAATCGGCTTTAAATGAGCCGCTGAATGCAGAAATTCAGTTGCACCAGATACGTGATTTGAATCCATTGCAGATCCGTCCCAGGATGGCTGATCAAGATGAGTTCGCGCTGGCTGGGATGAGTCAGCAAAGGGCGCTGTCTGATATCCGTTTCCAGGTGAAAGTGAGTCCCAATGGTAGTGGCGTAATAGTACTCACCTCGCGGGAGCCGGTAAAAGAGCCGTTTATCAACTTTTTAGTTGAAGTGAATTGGCCTAGCGGGCGCTTGGTGCGTGAATATACACTGTTGCTTGATCCTCCGGTATTTGATCCGGCTCCAACGCAGAGGCTTGTCGAGCCCGCTGTATCGGCTCCTGTACAGACACGTTCAAACGTGCAGGCCGCTGCGCCGGTTGCACGTAGTACTTCCGGTGTATCGAATATCCGTACGCGTATGGATAAAAAAACTCAGACGTATGTGGATGTTAAAGATACGCTTTGGGGCTTGGCTATTGAGAATCGTGTAGCGCCGGATATTTCGTCATACCAGATGATGGTCGCGATGCATCAGAAAAACCCGCAAGCCTTTCTCGATGGAAATATTAATAACTTAAAAGCGGGTGTGGTGCTTAACCTTCCAACAGAAGCCGAAGCGAGGGCTGTTTCATCACAGGCGGCTGCAGCAGAAGTTCATAGACAAACATCATTGTGGAAGCAGCAAAAATCTCCGGTTACCGATAAAGCACCAATAGACGGAACAAAAAAAAGTTTAAAGAGTGACGCCGCAAAATCTGAAGAAGCAGATGAAGCTGACAAAGGGCAGCTGAAAGTAGTAACACCTGCAGAGTCAGTTGATAAGGATGATGCGGCGTTAAGCGATCAGAATAATCAGGCGGATGATCCTGAAAAACAAACGTTGATTGAAAAAAATGAACGGTTAGAAAATCAGCTGGCTGTTTCTTCTGAATCGCTAGATCGTCTGGAAAGAGATAATGTCGATCTAAATGATAAATTAGATGCTATTCAGCAGCAGCTTGATTCCTTGCAGCGACTAATCGAACTGAAAGATCAGCAGTTGGCGGCATTGCAAAATCAAGTTAATCAACCAGCAGTCCCTGTTGAACCACCGCCTCCGGTCGCTGAAAAAAGCTTGTTGAATCAGATACTACAGACCCCTGAGTACTTGGCTGGTATTGGTGGTGGACTTATCGCAGCCTTGGTTGGTTTAGGGCTGATACTGCGTCGTAAGAAAAAAACCGAAGATGCGGTTGAAGAGGAAGAGTTTTTCTCTCCGGTTATTGATGAAAAGTCGGACAATAAAGTTGCTGTGTCGGAAAAAACATCTGATGATCTTGCAGCAGCAGCAGCAGCAGCAGCAGCAGCAGCAGCAGCAGCAGCAGCAGCAGTATCACAGGAAGATACTGATACCCTTGCCGCCAGTGATTTTGATCTGGACGATGATATTGATGATCTGAACTTAGATATGGATCTGGATCTGGATGAGTCATTTGATAGTGATCTTGAGGCTATCGATATAGATGATGTTGCAGAACCTTCCGTAGCGACTTCTGAAAAAAAGGTCATCGACGAGCCGGATGAAGACGACTTGCTAGGCTCGATTTTAGGTGAGCAAGACGAAATTGAGGATGATGAGTTTGATCTGGGGCTGGATGAGTTGTCAGAGCTGAAAAATGCTGATGATACCGCTCTTGAGATGCCAGACGAAAATGAATCGGTTGATTTGGATGAAGAGTTTGAATTAGATGATTTGTCCGATGAGACAGTAGAAGCAGACACAGCGCTTGATGAGCTTTTGGCCGACGATAGCGATGAGCTTGGTACGCTGGATAAGTCCCGGGGTGCTAACGAACACTCGGGTATGGATATGGTTGATCCTATTTCAGATCTATCAGATGCTGAAGATACCCTGGAGTCGCTGGGGTTGGGCTCGTTCGAAGAGAGTCCTGTTGTTTCTGATGCGGCAGAGGTATCTGCTGTTGCTGAGAAAGTATCCTCGGCAGATGATGACGAGCTTGAGTTTAATCTGACAGAAGAAAAGCCCTCAGAACTGAGTAAGGACCTGAGTGATCTTGAAGCTGATCTTGATGGTCTTGATTTTGATCTGGATAATCTTGGTGATGAGCAGCCTACAGTTGCGACTGACGTAGCCGACAATGAAGATGATCTGGACTTTGAAACTGATCTGATGGCAGATCTGGATTCGCTCTTAGCTGACGACATCACGCCTGAAGATGAGCCACTGAGTGACCTGAATGTTAGTGAAAATGAAGATGCGCTGACTCCTGAAACACTTGTTGCTGACGAGCTTGCTACTGAAGAGTTTGGTTTAGAGGATGCGCTTGATTTAGACGACGCGCTTGATTTAGAAGAATCGCTTGATGCAGCAGATGTCGTTGAAAACATTGTTGAGTCTCCCGCTGAAGTTGCGGAGTTATTGGAAGACCCTGTTGGGCTTGATCTGGATGTAGAAACAACGCCTGAGCCAGAAGAAGAAACAATGGATTTGGCAGGTTTCGATCTTGATGACCTTGATCTTGAAGGCGAAGAAAACGAACTGCCAGGCACGCCTTCGGATGAAGAAGTTACGCGGGAATTAACCTCTAATATTGAGCATGATCTTGATGCAGAGCTGGATGGCGAGCTGGATGCATTACTGAACAGCACAGATAACGATATTGCTTTGGAAGAAACGTCATCTGAAGAAGATCATTCTCTGGATGCTTTAGGCTTTTTGGACGGTGCTGATGAAGTTGAAACAAAACTGGATTTAGCCAGGGCTTATATTGATATGGATGATGTCGAGGGTGCCAGAGATATTCTTGAAGAGATTGCTCAGGAAGGGAGTGATGCCCAGAAAGAGGAAGCTCAGGAGTTGCTGGAGGGGCTTGCTTGATTCGTGAAATAGAGTCATTGAATAATGAAAAAGGGGCGACTTCGGTCGCCCTTTATCGGTATGCGCTGTGTGTAGAGTATGCGGGTGCCCGATATAACGGTTGGCAAATTCAGAAGAACGATGAAGTGCCTACTGTACAGGGGCATGTGCAGAAAGCGTTGTCTGTTGTAGCCAACGAGCCGGTAGCGGTTGTGTGTGCTGGCAGGACTGATGCGGGTGTAAATGGTACCTATCAAATAATTCATTTCGATAGCCATGCAAAACGTGAAAACCGGGCGTGGGTGCTGGGCGGAAACACTAATTTGCCGGATGATATTGCTATACGTTGGGCGGTACCGGTTGATGATACATTCCATGCTAGGTTTAGCGCACTTGAACGTCGCTATCGTTATCTAATATACAGTCACAAAGTTAAGCCGGCACTGTTGACGAAAGGTATTACCTGGACATACAAGCCGTTGAATATCGAGAAAATGAAATTGGCCGCTACCTATCTGGTAGGAAAGCATGATTTTTCTTCATATCGTGCTGTGGCATGCCAGGCCAGTAGCCCTGTTCGTGATGTTAAGGAGTTGAATGTCTATCAGTCTGGTGACTTGATCGTGATCGATGTCCGGGCGAATGCTTTTTTACATCATATGATCAGGAATATAGCGGGTGTGCTGATGACAATCGGTGCAGGCGAAGCTTTGCCTGTCTGGGCTAAAGAAGTACTGGAGGCGAAAAACCGTTGTGCCGGTGGTATCACTGCGCCGTCTGCGGGCCTCTATTTTGTTGATGTGAAATATCCAGATACTTATTCACTACCAAAATCTGAACTCGGGCCTTACTTCGTTAATATAACTGGCTAACGTTGAGCTGTTAGTTCTGTTAGAATCGCTTCTTTGTCTAATCATGTATCGATTTAATCATGGCAGTACGCGTAAAAATTTGCGGGATCACTCGTAGCCTGGATGCTCATTTAGCTGTTAGGGCAGGGGCGCATTCATTGGGTTTCGTTTTTTATGAGCCAAGCCCGCGTTATGTCGAGCCTGCTGTGGCTGCTGAAATAATCTCTGGTTTGTCGCCGTTTATTACCTCCACTGCGCTTTTTGTGGATGCGGACCCCGATGTTGTTAGGGATATTATTTTACTGACAAAGGTTGATCTGCTTCAATTTCATGGAAACGAATCGCCTGAGTATTGCGAGCAGTTTGGCAGGCCTTACATTAAAGCGTTACGCATGAAACCGGATATGGATCTGATTCAGCAAGTGGGTTGTTATTCATCAGCGCGAGGTATATTGCTTGATGCTTATAAACCCGGCGTTCCCGGCGGAACCGGAGAGTCATTTGAGTGGTCGCGAATACCTGTTTCAATGCGCTCATCTATAGTGCTTGCTGGTGGTTTATCTGCTGAGAATGTTGCGCAGGCAATAGAACAAGTAGCTCCTTATGCTGTTGATGTCAGCGGAGGGGTGGAAGCATCTGCGGGTCTTAAAGACGCGAATAAAATTAAATGTTTTTTTGAAGAGGTGGCACGTGCCAATAATAACTGATCCGGCTGCTCTAATGCAGCTGCCTGATGAGCGAGGCCACTTTGGTCCTTACGGTGGTCGTTTTGTATCTGAAACCTTGATGGGAGCACTTCAGGACCTGGAAAAGGTCTATGAGCAGCTATCTAAAGATGCAGAATTCCAAAAAGAGTTTGATCGTGATTTAGCTCACTATGTGGGCCGTCCATCACCCCTCTATTTTGCCGAACGCCTGACAAAACAGGTCGGCGGCGCAAAAATTTACCTAAAACGCGAAGACCTGAATCACACCGGTGCGCATAAAATCAATAATACAATTGGGCAGGCTTTACTGGCTAAGTTTATGGGTAAGCCTCGTATTATTGCTGAAACGGGTGCCGGGCAGCATGGTGTTGCCTCTGCTACTGTAGCAGCACGTTTAGGGCTTGAGTGTAAAGTTTATATGGGGGTTGATGATGTGCATCGTCAATCGCTTAATGTGTATCGTATGAAGCTGCTGGGCGCAGAAGTTGTCGCCGTTGAGTCAGGCACTCGCACATTAAAAGATGCGATGAACGAAGCGATGCGCGATTGGGTCACCAATGTTGATAATACGTTTTATATTATCGGTACCGCGGCAGGTCCACATCCTTATCCGAAGCTGGTACGTGATTTTCAGTGTGTGATTGGACGCGAAGCTCGTCAGCAGTGTATGCAACATGAAGGTCGTTTGCCGGATGTGCTGGTTGCCTGCGTGGGTGGTGGTTCTAATGCGATTGGTTTATTTCATCCGTTTATCGAAGATAGCAGTGTTCGCATGATTGGTGTTGAAGCGGGCGGCTATGGCATTGAAACCGGACAGCACGCTGCGCCGCTGTGCGCCGGTCGTCCGGGTGTGCTGCACGGAAACAGAAGCTATTTGATGTCTGATGATGCGGGGCAGATTATGGGTACGCATTCTGTGTCTGCAGGTCTTGATTATCCAGGTGTCGGTCCTGAACATGCGTGGTTGAAGGACTCTGGACGGGCTGAATATGCTTCTGTCACAGATGAAGAGGCGTTAAGTGCCTTTCGAATGCTCACCCGCGTTGAGGGTATCATGCCTGCTTTAGAGTCAAGTCATGCTGTTGCTCATGCAATTAAAGTCGCTAAAGAGATGGATAAGGATCAGATTGTACTGGTTAACTTGTCGGGTCGTGGTGATAAAGATATTCATACCGTTGCTGGTATTGATGGTATTGAGCTTTAAATCACTAAGGAGATTTTGAAGATGGGTCGTATTAATCAAAGTTTCGAATCTCTGAAAGCGGTGGGTCGTAAGGCGTTGATCCCTTACATTACCGCAGGAGATCCACAACTAACGGTCACTGTACCGTTGATGCATGCCATGGTTGAGGCGGGCGCTGATATTATTGAATTAGGTGTGCCTTTTTCTGATCCTATGGCGGATGGGCCGGTTATTCAGTTGGCTTGTGAGCGTGCATTGAGTCACGGTACACGCTTAGTTGATGTATTAGATATGGTGAAAGAGTTTCGTAGTAAAGACGCGACAACACCGGTTGTGCTGATGGGATACCTTAATCCTATTGAAGCGCTTGGTTACGAAAATTTTGCACACAAAGCAAGTGAGGCAGGAGTGGACGGTGTTCTGACGGTGGATTTGCCACCAGAAGAGTCTGTTGAGTTTGCTGCTATCATGAAAAAATATGCGCTAGATGTGATTTATCTATTGGCTCCAACGACTGATGAAAGCCGTATTGAGCAAGTCTGTGAATATGGCTCTGGTTATGTTTATTACGTATCAGTTAAAGGTGTTACGGGTTCTGCAGCGCTGGATGTTAATGAAGTAGCCAGTAAGCTTGAAGTGATACGCCGTCATACAAGTATGCCCGTCGGTGTCGGTTTCGGGATTCGCGATGGTGCTTCTGCAGCGGCGGTCTCTAAAATTGCTGATGGCGTTATCGTGGGTAGTGTGCTGGTGAATGCGATTGCTGAAAAAGCAGATCAGCCTGAAGAGATTGCTATTGATGTCGCGGCTATCCTTGCACAAATGCGTAGTGCGATGGACGCTTGAGAATAACGAATTATCAAATGGGATTTAGATAAGCATGAGTAATTGGTTAGACAAAATTGTTCCCTCGCTCGTACGTTCAGAGAACAAAAGAGCGAGCGTCCCTGAAGGTCTTTGGAAGAAGTGTCCTAAGTGTGAAGCGGTATTGTATCTTCCTGAGTTAGAAAAAAACCTCAATGTTTGCACTAAGTGTGATCATCACATGCGTCTGGCGGCCCGTCAGCGCTTGGAGTCCTTTCTGGATAAAGGCTCGTTTACCGAGCTGGCAGCGGAAGTGGAGCCGGTAGATCGGCTTAAGTTTCGCGATACCAAAAAATATAAAGATCGTTTATCGGCGGCTCAAAAAGAAACCGGTGAAAAAGATGCGCTGGTAGCTATGCAGGGTAAGCTTCAAGAGATGCCTGTCGTGGCGGTTGCATTTGACTTCCGCTTTATGGGTGGATCGATGGGGGCGGTAGTTGGTGAGCGCTTTGTTCGTGCCGTCAACGTTGCGCTGGAAAAGAAGATCCCGTTGGTCTGCTTTTCAGCATCCGGTGGTGCGCGTATGCAGGAAGCGTTAATCTCCTTGATGCAAATGGCTAAAACCAGTGCGGCATTAGAGAAAATGCGTCAGGCGGGTATTCCGTATATTTCGGTACTGACCGATCCTGTTTATGGTGGTGTTTCTGCCAGTTTGGCGATGCTGGGAGATCTGAACATCGCTGAGCCTAAAGCGCTGGTGGGCTTTGCTGGCCCGCGTGTTATCGAGCAAACCGTGCGAGAGAAATTACCTGAAGGGTTTCAGCGTGCTGAGTTCCTATTGGAGCATGGTCAGGTGGATATGATTGTTTCCCGGCTTGAAATGCGTCAGCGTTTGCATTCGATTCTTTCAATGTTTACGCATCGCTTTGCTGTCCCGGCTGAAGTTGAGGCGGCAGTTGTTCAGGTCGACGCCAAGAGCAAAGTTCAGGCAAGTGATAAGCAGGCGCCTACTCAGCCGATAAAAGACTCGGATGTCTGATAGGTGGTTTGAGGCCGGTGAACGCCGGCCTTTCTTTTGGTAAGCAGTGTTAATGAATAGATCAGAATTTACACTTGAACAATGGTTAGGCTGGATGGAAAAAAATCATCCGGTTGCAATTGATTTGGGGCTTGGGCGGGTACAACAAGTATTCACCAGGTTGGATCTGGATTTTCGACAGGTGTGCGTCATTACCGTCGCTGGCACAAACGGTAAAGGCTCAACCGTGTCGATGCTTGATGCTATTTATCGTCAGGCGGGTTATAAAACAGCGTGTTATACCTCACCGCATTTACAAATATATAACGAACGCGTCCGTCTGAATGGTGGATTAGTCACTGATCAGCAGCTTGTTTCTGCATTTTCTGCCGTAGATCAGGCCTGTGGTGATATTTCACTAACCTACTTTGAGATGGGGACATTAGCGGCGTTGTGGTTGATTGCTGAGCAGCAACCGGATGTGGCCATACTGGAAGTGGGTTTAGGTGGGCGTTTGGATGCGATTAACGTTCTGGATGCTGATGTGGCCGTTATTACGACGATTGATATCGATCATGTTGACTGGCTGGGCGATGACCGTGAAAAAATCGGCTGGGAAAAAGCGGGTATTTTCAGAAAAGAGAAGCCTGCCGTTTGTGGTGAATTGAAACCACCCGCTTCAATTGCTGAGTATGCCAGGGAGCTTGGCTGTGAGTTGCGCCAAGTGAACCAGTCCTATGAGTATCATATTAAGAACGACAGACGCTGGTCTTGGGAAGGCCGTGACCTGCAGGGCAATATTGTTTCATTTTCAGATCTTCCGTTACCACAACTACCTGTGCAGAATGCAGCCACGGCTATTCAGGCGGTTTTGCTTTCAGGTTTGCTGTGCTCGCCAGAAAGTATGGCCGCGGGTTTGCAGACTGCCTATGTCGCCGGTCGCATGGAGCAAGTCGCATATCAGGGGCGTCTGTTTATTCTCGATGTTGCGCATAATCCACAATCGGCCGCTTATTTGGCAGACCAGTTAAAACAAGCTGAAGCTGACGGCGTTGTCCTGATCTTGGGTATGCTGGCTGATAAAGATTGTGCTTCAGTTATGCAATCATTGGCGGCGGTTGTTACATCCTGGCATCTGGTGACATTGGATGTGCCAAGGGGGCAGACGGCTGAACAGCTAAGGGCATATCTGCCCCAGATGAATCAAGCAAGCGTGATGTGCCATGCCAGCGTCGATGCGGCGATCAGTCATCTCATTTTAGCGGATCTTCCTACCAGCAAAAAAATTGTAGTAGCGGGTTCTTTTTATACAGTGGGTGATGCTTACCGTGTTCTTAAAAGAGAAGTGGATTAATGGAAGATAGTGTGAAACGACGGCTATTAGGTTTATCTGTACTCGCTATTGCTGCTGCCTTGCTTTTCCCTTTGTTTCTTACGGGTGAAGGGTATCGTGAGCGCCATCTGGAAAGTCGTATCCCGGTTGCGCCGGCCATGCCGGACATTGTTGAGATTCAACCTGAGTCTGCCTTGCTGCCCGATACTTCTGAATATCCAGAGGCTGTTGCGCTACCTGAAAAAGTCATCGTTTTGGTTGAAAATCAACCGGATGAACAAAAAGTAGCGCAAGAGAAACGACCTGTTGTCAGCACTGATAACGATAGGCCTCAACTGGATGAGCAAAATGTCCCGGTTGCCTGGACGCTTCAGTTGGCAAGCTTTAAAGATGAGTCAAATGCTCGTGCATTGCGAAATAAGTTGGTTGAGGCTGGCCATAAAGTCTATACACGAAAAAATGCGGATCTCTTTAAAGTGTATGTTGGACCGGATATGTCACGTGATCGACTGGATCAGTTAAAGGAATCGCTGAAGCGGGATTATGGTGTGGATGGAATAATTTTCAGATTCACGACTCAGTGATTGGGTTCACCTTTGCCCTCTGTTAGAATGCGCGCAAACTCGATAGGTAGAAATAAATGAATTGGGCCGACTGGGCAATCTTGGGTATTGTCGGAATTTCAGGGCTTTTCAGCATTAAGCGGGGCTTCGTCAGAGAAGCGTTATCCTTGCTTACTTGGGTCACTGCTTTTGTTATCGCCCGGTTGTTTACTGATGCGTTAGCTACTGTCTTGGCTGATTACATTCAGACACCATCTTTTCGTATTGGGTCTGCGTTTGCAATACTCTTTATAATGACCCTCATTGTAGGGGCGTTGGTGAGTAACTTGGTTAGCTTGTTAGTACAGGCAACCGGTTTAAGTGGTACCGACAGAATATTAGGTATGGGCTTCGGGCTGGCGCGTGGTGCACTGGTAGTTGTCGTGCTTGTTGCTTTGCTGGGAGGGACTCCGGCTGTACAAGATGCCTGGTGGCAGGGATCACAGTTGATTCCTCATTTTGTTTTGATGGAAGCATGGTCCAGAGACGTTGCCACGGAAGTGGGGCAATTGATCTGGAACGCAGGACGTTAAAATAAGCGTTTAGATACGAGAGAGGCCTGATGGCAGCTCAAACAGCTTTTTCTGATCCCCTTGAGGTAGTTTAAATGTGCGGTATTGTTGGGCTTGTAGCCAAATCACTTGTTAATCAGACAATCTTTGATGCGTTAACTGTGCTTCAGCATCGTGGGCAGGATGCCGCAGGTATGGTGACCTGTGAAGGTAACCGGTTTTTTCTACGGAAAGATAACGGCTTGGTTAATGAAGTGTTTCGTACTCGTCATATGAAACGACTGATGGGTAATGTCGGTATCGGCCATGTCCGGTATCCAACCGCCGGTAGTTCCAGTGCTGCAGAAGCGCAGCCATTTTATGTGAATTCACCTTACGGTATTGCACTGGCGCATAATGGCAATCTAACCAATGCTGATGAGCTGGTTGAACAGATGTTTCGTGAAGATCTGCGTCATATCAACACTACCTCCGATTCAGAAGTGTTGTTGAATGTTTTTGCGCATGAGTTGCAGCATCAGAGAAAGTTAAAGCCGGAGCCTGCAGATATTTTTGAAGCAGTGTCTAAGGTGCATAAACGTGTCAAGGGTGGCTATGCCGTCGTCGCTGTTATTACCGGTTATGGTGTGTTGGCTTTTCGGGATCCTCATGGTATTCGTCCTCTTATTTATGGTACGCGTTCAACACCCGAGGGTGAAGAATGTATGGTTGCTTCTGAAAGTGTAGCGCTGGATATTGCCGGATTTACGCGTGTTCGTGATATCGAGCCGGGAGAGGCTATCTTCATTGACATGGACGGTAACGTTTTTACCCGTCAATGTGCAGAAAAGATTGAATTGACACCCTGTTTGTTTGAGTTTGTTTATTTGGCGCGCCCTGATTCAATTATCGATAATGTTAATGTACATCAGGCGCGTATGCGCATGGGTGTGAAGCTTGCCGAAAAAGTCACAAGTATTTTCCCTGATCATGACATTGATGTGATTATGCCTATACCGGATACCAGCCGAACATCTGCACTGGAAATGGCTAAGCACCTTAATGTTACTTTCCGGGAAGGGTTTATCAAGAATCGTTATATCGGCCGTACATTTATTATGCCGGGTCAGACGCAGCGCACTAATTCAGTACGTCGCAAGCTGAATCCGATTGAGCTTGAGTTTAAGGATAAGGTTGTGATGCTGGTCGATGATTCGATTGTACGCGGAACAACTTCCAAGCAGATCGTTCAGATGGCAAGAGATGTAGGGGCGCGTAAGGTTTATTTTGCGTCAGCTGCGCCTCCGGTTCGCTTTCCTAATGTTTATGGTATTGATATGCCTTCGCCTGAAGAGTTTATTGCACATAATCGTAGCCGTGATGAGATAGGTGAAGCCATTGGCGCTGACTGGATGTTGTTCCAGGAACTGGATGATTTGAAGGAGTCAGTCGCTGCAGGCAACACTGACAAAATTAATAATTTCGATTCGTCAGTTTTCGATGGCTACTATGTGACAGGCGATATCGATTCTGCGTACTTAGACCGTCTCAATCAGAAACGTAAAGATGCTGCTAAGGTAGTCCCGGAAACTGTTGATCACGAAGACGAAGCGCCTGCTGACCTTCATACAGAAATATCATAAGGGGATACTGATAATGGCAAAACCAGGCTTTGAGCGGGAGCAGCGTATACAGTTTACGTTGGCTGAAGCAGGTCTTTCTACACTAGCTATCAGAGCGGGCCAAACCCGCACAGCTGAAGGCGAGCATAGCGACGCTATTTTTCCGACTTCCAGTTTTGTTTATTCCTCCGCACGAGAAGCGGCGGCGCGCTTTAGCGGTGATGAAGAGGGGAATATCTATTCTCGCTTTACTAACCCGACGGTGCATGCCTTTGAAAAACGTATGGCTGCTCTGGAAGGTGCTGAGCGTGCTGTTGCTACCTCATCAGGTATGGCCGCTATTTTGAGCATTGGTCTGGCCTTGTTGCAGCAGGGAGACCATGTTGTCTGTTCGCGCAGTGTTTTTGGTTCTACTATCTCACTATTTGAAAAATATCTGAGTCGTGCGGGTATCAGTACGACATTTGTAGATCCTAAGGACCTGCATGCGTGGGAAGCGGCTATTCAGGCTAACACCCGTTTGCTATTTTTGGAAACGCCATCAAATCCACTGGGTGAACTGACAGATATTAAAGCAGTAGCGGCTATAGCGCATAAACACGATGCCTGGCTCGCCGTGGATAACTGTTTTTTAACACCTGTATTTCAACGTCCTTTGCTATTAGGAGCTGACATCGTTATTCATTCAGCAACCAAGTATCTTGATGGACAAGGGCGATGTGTGGGTGGGGTTGTTGTGGGTTCGGATACGCTCATGGAAGAGATCTATGGATTTATCCGCACGGGTGGTGCGTGTATGAGCCCGTTCAATGCATGGGTTTTCCATAAAGGGCTCGAAACACTGAAGATCCGTATGGAAGCACATGAGCGTAATGCTATGGAGATGGCAATCTGGCTGCAACAACAGCCGGGTATTGAAAAGGTCTATTATACAGGTCTTGAAAGTCATGCTCAGCATGCGTTGGCAATCCAGCAGCAAAATGGGTTTGGTGGTGTACTGTCATTTGAAGTGAGCGGAGACCAGGATGCTGCCTGGCGCTTTATTGACGCCACGCAGATGGTGTCGATAACCGCTAATCTTGGCGATGTGAAGTCGACTATCACGCATCCTGCAACCACGACTCATGGGCGCATGACGCCAGAAGCGCGAGCAGAAGCCGGTATTAAGCCTAACCTGGTTCGTTTGTCAGTCGGGCATGAAGATATCGAGGATATTCGTGCCGATATGCAACTCGGGTTAAATGCGCTCTGATTATTCAGATTGAGCGGAGTAGATCGCTTCGATACGATGCAGTGAGCCGGAAGGACGCCGCCAGCTGCTTTTTAGATTGAAGTGATCTACCGTAAAGCTCAATGTTTCGAATGTCCTGCGGTTTTCTAAAACATTTAAAACCAGATGCTCTTCATTTTTCCGAATATACGCCAGTGTAATATGAGGTTTAAACGGCCTCCCTTCAAAGCCCATATCAATCTTATCCAGTGCATCAAGTATCTGTTTATGAAGTTGTGTTATCTGGTCTTCAGGTGTCACGCCTAGCCAAATATCACCACTACGAAAGCTGCCAAATCGATCGCAATGTAGCGTGAAAGGATCGAAGTTGATTGTTTCCAGTTGGCGGTTTAAGTGTGGTAGCCATTTTTTTTGCACCTTGCCTAAAAACGCTAAGGTGATATGCAATCTTTCCGGTGGTGTCCAGCTGACGCCGTGGAAATTACAATAGAGCTGAGAAATCTGTTGTTGCACGGTGTCGGGTATGTCTATCGCGATAAAAAGACGCATCCGAGATCCCTCAATTTTTATAGTGATTAAAGCATAAACATGAACGCCACTAAAGTGAATACACAGACAGGTAAAATCATTCTCGCTCCGATGGAGGGCGTAGTTGATGCGACTATGCGCCATCTTATCAGCCGTTTAGGCGGGGTGGATCTGTGTGTGACAGAGTTTATCCGCATTACAGGCTATGTGTTGCCTGAAAAGGAGTTTCTTAAATCTGCACCTGAACTAGCAACTCAGGGTCGCACTGCCGCGGGTATTCCTGTTGTTATTCAACTGCTTGGCAGCGAGCCAGAACTGTTGGCCATGAATGCTGAGCGTGCTGCGCAGATGGGTGCGCCTGCCATTGATCTTAACTTTGGTTGTCCATCCAAAACAGTCAACAAACACCGTGGTGGTGCCGTCTTGCTGGATGAGCCAGATATCATTCATGACATCGTAAGAGCGGTACGGCAGGCCGTGCCGGCTAATATCCCGGTGACGGCGAAAATGCGCCTCGGCAACCTGGATAAATCCCTGGCGATAGATAATGCCTTGGCTATTCAGGAAGCGGGGGCCAATAGTCTGGCTGTGCATGCGCGTACAAAAGTAGAAGGTTATAAACCACCGGCGCACTGGGAGTGGATCGGGCGCATAAAAGAGCGGGTCGACCTGCCTGTTGTCGCCAATGGGGAAGTATGGAACTGTGAAGATTATCAGCGTTGCCGTGAACTCAGTGGGTGTGATGATGTGATGATTGGCCGGGGTCTGATTGCCAGGCCCGAGTTAGGCTTAATGATTAAAAGTTTCCAGTTAGGGCAAAGCTCAGAAGGAGAGGCATGGTCAAAAATCATCCTGCTGTTGCTCGAGTATTTTGATTTTGTAGAACAGAAATTGCCACCTAAATATGTTCATGGTCGTATTAAACAGTGGCTACATATGATGCGTCCGCAACGTGGTGAAGCTGAAAAACTTTTCTTTGAAGTTAAAACTATCAACGATTTGAATGACCTGCGCTCTATTCTGGAGCGCGAACTTTAACTTTTGATTATTAGGCAGGATTGAGTCTTAAATAGGTCACCTTTTAAGCCGGGTTGATGCGCACTGCTCTGCGTTTGGCGCCCCAGTCGCCGGGCTGATCCTCAAAAATACCCGGGATAGGCGTCTGACACTTTTCACACTTTCCATCTCGAATATGCCATTCGCCGAGTTCATACCAGTCGCGTTCAATTAACAGGGCATGACACTGATGACAGTAGGTGGAGCTCGCTTCAGCATGGTGTACATTGCCTATGTATACGTATCTGATATCGTTTGCTAAGGCTATCTTGCGTGCTCTTAATAAAGTAGATGTTGGGGTTGGAGGGGTGTTTTGCATTTTCCAATCAGGGTGAAACGCCGAAAAGTGTAACGGTACATCCGGCCCTAAGTTATTTCGAATCCATTGGGATAATGCTTCTATCTCTTTATCGGAGTCATTTTCACCGGGAATTAATAGTGTAGTGATCTCAAACCAGAGCGTTGTCTCGTGTTTGAGATAGAGTAAGGTATCGAGCACCGTGCTGAGTTGGCCGCCGCAGATATGTTGGTAAAAGCGTTCGGTGAAGGCTTTCAGGTCGACATTGGCGGCATCAAAAGATGAGAAAAAGCGCGGGCGGGCGATGTCGGAAATGTAACCGGCTGTTACCGCAACACTTTTTATATTGGCTGCTCTGCAGGCAGTGGCAACATCTTCAGCATATTCGAGAAAAATAACCGGATCATTATAGGTAAAGGCGATTGAGCGGCACCCATATTGCTGAGCAGTTAATGCGAGTTGTTCAGCTGAAGCCTGGTCGCAAAGCCGGTCCATATCTCTGGCTTTACTCATATCCCAGTTTTGGCAGAATTTACAGGTGAGATTACAACCCGCCGTACCAAAGGAAAGCACCGCGGATCCCGGCAAGAAGTGATTGAGTGGTTTCTTTTCGATAGGATCAATACAAAAACCACTGGAGCGTCCATACGTGTGTAACTTCATTTGCCCGTTTTCATTTCCACGGACGTAACAAACCCCTCTTTGCCCCTCTTTCAAAGAGCAGTGATGAGGGCAAAGATCACACTGAATACGTTTCGCATCCAGTCGATGCCAGAAAAGAGTTTCCTGATGATCTGGATTCATAAGTCCCGCCGGTTTACTATCTATATAGACAATATAAAATATATTGATCGGGGAGGGTAGCATTATGAGTATTCGACCTGCTGCTGTAGCCGGGCTATTTTATCCGCCAACCAAAACGGATTTATACCACTTATTATCCGAAATGTTGCCATCACGCAGCCCTACTCATCCGAAAGCATTAATTGTACCGCATGCCGGTTATATTTATTCCGGGGCCATTGCAGGGCAAGGTTTCAGCTTATTGAAAAAGGGTGAATCTTTCGACAGGGTTTATCTTTTTGGTCCAAATCATAGGGTGCCGTTAGAAGGCTGCGCTGTACCTGAAAGTGAATTCTTCTCTACTCCTTTGGGTGAGTTACCCGTCGATCAGAAAGCGACTGCTGCATTGTTAAAACTTCCGTCGGTGATCGCTTCCGACGATGTTCATGCCCAAGAGCATTGTTTAGAGGTGCAGCTGCCTTTTTTGCAATATTTACACATTAGCGCCCCCATCGTGCCGGTGGTGGTGGGTGAGTGCCCGGCTTCAGTAATGGCGGATATTATTGAGCCACTACTGGCTGAGCCGAAGACTCTCGTTATTATTAGTACAGATCTGAGCCATTTTCATACCTATGAAAACGCGTTACAGATTGATGCACATACTGACCTCAAAATAATGAATGCGGATCATGATATTAAGCCGACAGAGGCGTGTGGCTGTCATGCTTTGAATGGTTTTTTACTGGCGGTTAAAAGGCAGAGCATGACGATAAAAAAAATGGCGCTCGGTAATAGTGGTGACACCGTCGGCGATAAAAACCGAGTAGTTGGCTATGGTTGTTATGTCGTCTATTGAGCTGAGTGACGAGAAAAAAAAGGCGCTCGTTGCTTGTGCCAGAAGGTCCATTCAGCAGGCGTTGTCCGGGCAGTGGGATCAGAATCCCGCAGAATTGTTATCGGATGAAAACGCTGCGACCTTTGTGACGCTGAAGCTGCAAGGAATGTTGCGTGGTTGTATAGGGTCACTTCACGCCAGTCAGCCTCTTATGTTGGATGTTTGGCAGAATGCTTATAATGCGGCGTTTCGTGACGCCCGGTTTTCACCGCTAACGGCCAATGAGTTTCCTTTGATGCAGATAGAAGTTTCTGTATTGACCCCCCCCGTTGCATTGAATATCGATAGTGAACAAGCGCTGCGTGATATACTTCGCCCAGGTATTGATGGCGTCATACTGGAAGAGGGCATGCACAGAGCAACCTTCTTACCGGCCGTATGGGAAACGTTACCAAGGCAGGAGGATTTTTTACTGCATTTAAAGCGTAAGGCAGGGTTGCCTGATGATTATTGGAGTCCATCAATCCGAGTCTCGCTCTATCAGGCGATTAAATGTTCCGAGTTTCCTGATTATTGATTGAGTAAATGAGTTAGTAAGTTAGTTATGTGTGGTGCCTCTTTATGTCCTCTTTGAAATACCTTTCCGCGTACGCGCCAGAGTTGCAAAATCAAGTTAAACAAATGATTGAACAGCAACGTTTGGCTGATTTTTTGCTGAAAAAATATCCGGATACGCACGACATCAGTAACGATAAATATTTACGTGCATATGTCATGGCGCTAAAAAATCGCTATTTAAAAAAGTCAGTTCCGCTGAGCAAAATTGCTTATGACAGCAAGATACATGTGATCAATAATGCGTTAGGTTTGCATAGTTATGTGTCGCGGATACAGGGCGCCAAACTGAAAAGTAAAAATGAGATACGTATTAGTGCTATCTTTAAAAAAGCGCCTGAAGCGTTTTTGAATATGATTGTTGTGCATGAGTTGGCCCATCTCAAAGAGAAAGAGCATAACAAAGCTTTTTATCAGCTTTGCCAATATATGCTGCCCGAATACCATCAGTTAGAGTTTGAGATGCGTTTATATCTAACGCACTTGGAACGCAATGGGGCGCTTTATTCTTAAATTGCTGTAGAATGCGCGCCCGTTAAGTAACATTCAGATCAGTAATTAACAGAGAGCGCTATGGACTACGAATTTAGTATTGATGAGTTAGGACGTCCGCGGGCTAAATTTTCCATGGGGGCCGAAGCGATAGGTCGTTGGTTTTCTGAAGAGCTGTCTGATGATCAGCAGCAAATTAATCAATTAGTGGCAATTGTTGAAACACTGGAACAAGGCACAATAAGCGATTACCAGCAGTCGGGTAAAGAGTTTCAATTGCGGCTCAATCAAAATGAAATTGAAGTCGTTGCGTTAGCGCTTGACCTTGGTTTTGATGATGAGCTTCCAGAAGAAACTAACCTGTATGATGAAGAATCGTATGCCGGTTGTGGCTTGCCCGACTTTAAGCAAGCGCTGTTATCGTGGCAATCGTTTGTCGCTTAGCCTGTAACCTGACATACAGAGCTGACGGCTAATTATCATATTCAGCCAGATAGCTTTACAATAAGCTTCGTACATATTTTTATAAAGCTGCAGTGAAATCATGAACAGAAAGAAAAAAATAAATAGCATTCTTATTAAGCGAGCCAAAAAGGCTAATAGTAAGCTCAACCCTAGTACCAAGCCGCGTTACATCTCGAAAGAAGACCGAGCTAAATCCGAAAACCCAGAATGAATGGGGGGATTGCCATAACGAAGTGTCTTAGCCTCTTTCCTTATACATCTTGTTACGATTAGCAGCGTTTTGTAATGGTAGGCTCAGAGTGCCGTTAGCGTAGAAAGTAGGTTGTTAACCTTGTCATAAGTCTCTTGATATTCCATCTCACTAATTGAATCGGCCACAATTCCACCGCCTGCCCAGCAATGGATCTTATTATTTTCGACCAGTAGTGTTCGAATGGTAATGCTGGTATCCATCTGACCGGTGGTACTGATGTAGCCAATACTGCCGCAATAGAT
Source organism: Neptunomonas qingdaonensis (assembly GCF_900113275.1). Taxonomy (GTDB): domain Bacteria; phylum Pseudomonadota; class Gammaproteobacteria; order Pseudomonadales; family Balneatricaceae; genus Neptunomonas; species Neptunomonas qingdaonensis. The sequence goes on along the minus strand of NZ_FOOU01000014.1, from coordinate 80,732 downwards.
GCTACGCCGATGTGGCTCCAGTTCGTCAATGATTTGCATAGATCTTATTTTGGGCGCGCCAGTAATAGAGCCGCCCGGAAAACAGTGTCGCAGAAGGCTTACCGGTGACTCGTCAGGTTCCAGTGTGCCGATGACTGTGCTCACCAGATGATGTACATTTTTATAACTCTCAACGGCAAACAGAGAAGGAACCTTGACGCTATGGGGCTGGCAGGCTTTGCTAAGGTCGTTACGCAGCAGGTCGACTATCATGACATTTTCAGCTTGATCTTTTTTAGAATGGCGTAGCTCTTCTGCCAGCTGTTGATCCTTTTGCGGGTCTGTTCCGCGAGGGCGTGTACCTTTAATTGGCTGGGTAATGACATGGCCGTCTTTATCGGTCGCTAAAAAGCGCTCAGGAGACAGCGACAGAACGGCGCCATGTTGCGTATCGAAATAGGCAGCGTAGTGTGTTGGCGCGGCAGTGCGAAGTTGTTGATAAGCGTGCCATGGGTCTCCGCTGCACGTTGCGCTGAATCGTTGTGCCAGATTGACCTGATAGCAATCGCCTGCATGGATATAGTCATCAATTTTTGCCAATGCCTGATGGTACTCTGTCTCATTCAGGTTACTGGCAAACCCGGAAGTTAGTTGAAATGCTGGATTTACATGGGGTGCTGCTTTAGAAATTTGCTCTGCAATTTTATCAAAGGCCGTGGCACTAATAAGGTGTGATCCATTCAACCAGGCAGTTTGCGTGTGGTGATCGATAATAATGGACCAGCTATACAAGCCGACATGCATCTCCGGTAAAAGCGTATCATTGATGGCTTGATCGGGTAGGTCTTCCACCGCCCGGCCCAGATCGTAGCTGAAATGACCTACCAGCCCTCCATTAAATGGTAACTCGTCATGTGTTTCTGTCAGTTTCTCTGTGGGCGCTTCAGTCTGACTGCTTCGTGAGTACTGATAGAGCGCCTCAAGTGCTGAAAACGGATCCTGATTCGTTGAAATATCAATAGGCAGGTTATGACCGGTGAGTACGCCATGTTGGTAGCTTAACTGGCATAACGGAGCCGCCACCAGAATATCAAAACGTCCTCGCTCACTGTCGGGCTTACCACTGTCTAGCAGAACGGCATTACCCATGCCTCTGATACGTTCAAAGTAGCGGATTGTGCTGGTTTTATATGACAGTGAAATGCGCTTAAGCACCCGATGAACCTTATAGTGAAAAAAGAACTGCATTTTACGCATCCTACTTATGGATAGCGAGCATATGGATAACGAGAGTTACTCTTTGCCTGTGTTTATCTGTAGGTTGATTCACGTATACTGGATTGTAGACAATCTATAGGAATTGGATTCATTTATGCGAAAAGGCCAGAATGCCAGTCGACAAGAGCTGCATTTAGCAGATCAGGTCATTACCTACCGTATCTACAAAAACCCCAAAATAGATAATGATAAAAAACTAGTATTACTGCATGGCGCGGGAGTTGCCGGGGAAGATACCTGGGGCTTGATTGCATCAATGCTTACGCAGTGGCAGGAGATATTAGTGCCTGATCAGCGCGGGATGGGAGATACCTATTACCCTGATCGCTGCGAATATCCTTTCAGTGCTCAGGTGCTGGTGGCAGATTTGAATGCGCTGGTGGACCATCTTGGCTGGTGGGAGTTTGATCTGGGAGGTTACTCTCTTGGCGGGATGGTATGCATGCTGTTTAAACAACAGCACTCAGAGCGGGTGAAAAAGCAGTTTTTATTAGAGTCGGCATTATTGGATCGCCCTTGCTGGAATTCTACGCTTCAGTTGCGGCAGCGTTATAGTGAGGCAGCAAATCACTTGCGTAGTGATAACCGGGATATTGGTATTCGAAATTTTATGGACACTATCTCTCCAAATCGAAGGACTTCAGTACAAATTGATGACCTGACCGCGTCGCGTTTAGGGCGAAGGCCGTTGGGTTTTGCCTATGCGCTGGATTGTGTAACCGAAGCGATTAACAGTATTGATAGAGAGTCGTTAGTTGCCGCTCAAGGGGATGTGACCAGTCTCATAGGCGGCTTGAGTGTTGATCTGATGCATCAATACCATAGAGATATGGCAGAAGGCTTGCCGAATTGGCACTATTTTATGGTGCCCGGGACAGACCATTCTTTACCTTTTCAGAAGCCGCGACAGATAGCCAGAATAATGAATGAGGAGACCCTGAGGTTTCGCTAGTCTTGAGTCGGATAATAGTAAGGGAAAACTCTTAAACTTTTGTATAGTGTTGACAACTTTATTCTTTTATACGGTTGACGCGCCTAAAATGGCGATGTATCGTTGGTTTTATAACAGATTGTCGACAATCCTAGCAGGCAGGTTGTAATGGCAGATATAAAAATAATGAATGATGCTCCGGTAGAAAGTCGCACGCTAGCTGATAAAGTGTGCGAACAAATAATAAATGCCATCGTCGTGGGTGAAATACCTCCCGGCCAGAAGATTAGTGAGCCTGAGCTGGCACGTATTTACGGTATCAGTCGTGGGCCTTTACGAGAAGCAATGAGACGACTTGAAGCACTGCGTTTAATTGAGCGTAAACCACACATTGGTGCGCGAGTCGTAAAGCTTAACGAAAAAGAACTGATCGAAATATACCGGGTTCGCGAAGCATTAGAAGGCATGGCATGTCGCATGGCGGCAGAGTTCATGACAGATGAAGAGATAGCCAGTTTGCGAGTCTTATTAGATGAACATGATCGCTCAATAACACAGCTGGATGGTCAGTCCTACTTTCAAAAAGAGGGTGACCTGGATTTTCATTACCGAATCGTGCAGGGCAGTAAAAACGACACATTGTTGGAACTGCTCGGCAGTGACCTTTACCACTTGGTACGTATGTACCGCTATCAATTCAGTATATCGAGTTCTCGTCCTACGCGTGCACTCAAAGAGCATCGACAGATTGTTGATGCGATTGAGGCGAGGGATCCCGAGTTAGCAGAGATTTTGATGCGCCGGCATGTTAGTGCAGCGCGCAAGAACATTGAAGAGAAGCTGAATATATCAACTGACCTCAAAGGGGAAAAACATGGCTAAACTGACTGCAGGCGGACGTTTCCGCAAAGCGCTACTAGAAGCAAAACCACTACAGATCGTTGGTACAACAAACGCTTATCATGCCATGATGGCTGAGCGTGTCGGCCACAAAGCTATCTACCTTTCCGGTGGTGGTGTGGCTAATACCTCGTATGGTCTGCCTGATCTGGGTATGACGTCCATGAACGATGTTCTGGAAGATGTGCGTCGTATAAGCAGCGCTGTAGAAACTCCTTTGCTGGTTGATATTGATACGGGTTGGGGCGGAGCTTTCAACATCGCTCGTACTATTAAAGAGATGACTAAAGCAGGCGCTGCCGCCGTTCATATCGAAGATCAGATTGCTCAGAAGCGTTGTGGGCATCGTCCGAATAAAGAGATCGTTTCCCCTCAGGAAATGGTTGATCGTGTTAAAGCGGCTGTTGACGCTAAAACAGATGATGATTTCTTTATTATCGCACGTACCGATGCTTTCCAGATGGAAGGTCTTAACTCTGCCGTAGATCGTGCTCAGGCATGCCTTGAAGCCGGTGCTGATGGCATCTTCGCTGAAGCTGTGCATACACTGGAAGATTACAAAGCGTTTGCGGACGGTATTAATGGTGCCCACTTGCTAGCGAACATCACTGAGTTTGGTGCTACCCCCTTGTTTAATACTGAAGAGCTGGTAGCTAATGGTGCTTCAATGGTGCTGTATCCGCTTTCCGCTTTTCGTGCGGCCAACAAAGCAGCATTGAATGTATACGAAGCTCTGCTGCGCGATGGCGATCAGAAAGCGGTTGTTGATACGATGCAGACACGTATGGAGCTTTACGATTTCCTGAACTACCACGATTTCGAACAGAAATTAGATGCGCTTTTTGCAGAAGGTAAAAATAAGTAAATTTGTTGATTAGCTGTAATCGCAAGATTTTAACTCAATAATTAGAAATAAACTGGCACGGGAGGGTAACCCTCCCAATGACAGAAGGAGAAACCGGATGGCAGAAGCAAATAAACTGAGTGGTGCGGGCCTGCGTGGTCAGTCTGCTGGTGAGACTGCACTCTGTACTGTGGGGCAAACCGGTGCAGGTCTGACTTACCGTGGTTATGACATTAAAGAACTGGCTGATAAAGCTCAATTTGAAGAAGTGGCATACCTGTTGTTGTATGGAACTTTGCCAACACAGGCAGAGTTAGATGCATATAAAGCCCGTCTGAAAGGTATGCGTTCATTACCGGCAGCACTAAAAACTGTTTTGGAGCAAATTCCTGCCAACGCACATCCGATGGATGTCATGCGTACGGGTTGTTCGATGCTGGGGAATCTTGAAACCGAGTGGGTTTTCGATAGTAAGCTGGATCATGTTGATCGTATGTTGGCGGTATTTCCGGGTCTGATCAACTACTGGTACAACTTCAGTCATCATGGCAAACGTATCGACGTAGAAACGGATGCGGATTCTATCGGTGAGCAATTCTTGTGGACGCTGCATGGTAAAAAACCAGATCCATTGCATGTTAAAGTTATGCATGCGTCTCTGATTTTGTATGCAGAGCATGAGTTTAACGCCTCTACTTTTACAGCACGTGTATGCGCTTCTACGCTGTCTGATATTCATAGCTGTGTAACCGCTGCGATTGGAACACTACGTGGTCCTTTGCATGGTGGTGCAAACGAAGCGGCCATGGATATGATTCAAGACTGGAAAACGCCTGATGAAGCGGAAGCTGAAATCATGGGTATGCTGGAGCGTAAAGATAAGATTATGGGCTTTGGGCATGCAATTTATCGTGAGTCTGATCCACGTAATGCCATCATCAAAGAATGGTCTCGTAAACTGTCTGCACAGGTAGGTGATACGGTGTTATTCCCTGTCTCTGAGCGTGTGGAAGCGGTTATGTGGCGTGAGAAAAAGCTTTTCTGTAATGCTGATTTCTTCCATGCCTCTGCTTACAACTTCATGGGTATTCCAACTAAGTTGTTTACTCCGATCTTTGTATGTTCGCGTGCTGCAGGCTGGACTGCACACGTTATGGAGCAGCGTGCGAATAACCGAATCATACGTCCGAGCGCCGATTATACCGGCCCTGATTCTTCTGAATGGGTTGATATCGAAAACCGCGGCTGATTTTGATTGGTTTTTAACGTTGATTAAGAAGAGGGTAGGCATTTTTAGTGCCTGCCCGGCCTCTCTGAACATTACTCGATGGAGTAAGCTATGAATACTTTATATCGCAAATCATTACCGGGCACAAAACTGGATTACTTCGATACACGTGCGGCAATCGAAGATATTCAGCCTGGTTCCTATGCAAAACTTCCTTACACTTCTCGCGTGTTAGCCGAGCAGCTTGTACGTCGTTGTGAGCCAGAAACCCTGACCGACTCACTGAAGCAGCTTATTGAATTCAAACGTGAGTTAGATTTCCCCTGGTATCCTGCACGTGTTGTCTGTCATGATATTTTAGGCCAGACAGCTTTAGTTGACCTGGCAGGCCTGCGTGATGCAATTGCTGAACAAGGTGGTGACCCATCTAAAGTAAACCCTGTGGTGCCTACTCAGCTGATCGTTGACCATTCTCTGGCGGTAGAAGCGGCTGGTTTTGATCCCGATGCATTTGAAAAGAACCGTGCGATTGAGGATCGTCGTAACGATGACCGCTTTCACTTTATCGAGTGGTGTAAGACTGCATTCGATAACGTCGATGTGATCCCTGCGGGTAACGGCATCATGCACCAGATTAACCTGGAAAAAATGTCTCCGGTAATCCAGGCGCGTGACGGCGTTGCTTACCCGGATACTTGTGTCGGTACTGACTCTCATACCCCTCACGTAGATGCCTTAGGTGTAGTCGCGATTGGAGTGGGTGGGCTTGAAGCTGAAACCGTCATGCTAGGTTTGCCATCTATGATGCGCCTACCTGACATCATTGGTGTGAAGTTGATCGGTAAGCGTCAGCCAGGTATTACAGCGACTGATATCGTACTGGCCATTACTGAATTCTTGCGTAATCAGAAAGTTGTTTCTTCTTATCTGGAATTTTTCGGTGAAGGTGCTAAAAACCTAACGATCGGTGACCGTGCAACTATCTCCAACATGACGCCTGAGTTTGGTGCATCTGCGGGTATGTTCTACATCGATGAGCAGACAATTGATTATTTGAAGTTGACTGGTCGTGAACCTGAGCAGGTCGCTCTTGTTGAGCAGTACGCTAAGCTGACAGGTCTATGGGCGGATGATCTGGAAAATGTTGAATACGAACGTGTTCTTGAATTTGATCTGTCTACTGTTGTCCGCAACATGGCTGGTCCGTCTAACCCGCATCGCCGTCTGCCAACCTCTGCGCTGAACGAGCGCGGTATCGCCAGCGACGACATGCTGGCAGCGGCTAAGGCTGAAGAGGCTGAAGGCCTGATGCCTGATGGCGCGGTTATTATTGCCGCTATCACCTCGTGCACCAACACCTCAAACCCACGTAACGTCGTGGCTGCAGGCTTAATAGCTAAGAAAGCCAACCAACTGGGTCTGCTGCGTAAACCTTGGGTTAAGACCTCTTTCGCCCCCGGTTCTAAGGTTGCCAAGCTGTATCTGGAAGAAGCCGGCCTGCTGTCTGAGATGGAGCAGCTAGGCTTCGGAATCGTTGGTTACGCTTGTACTACCTGTAATGGTATGAGTGGCGCGCTGGATCCTGTGATTCAGCAAGAGATCATCGATCGTGACCTGTATGCCACCGCCGTACTGTCCGGTAACCGTAACTTCGACGGCCGTATCCACCCGTATGCTAAGCAAGCGTTTCTGGCGTCGCCTCCGCTGGTAGTAGCTTATGCGATTGCCGGTACGATACGTTTTGATATCGAGAAAGATGTACTGGGGACTGATAAAGACGGTAACCCGGTCACTCTGAAAGATATCTGGCCGAGCGATGAAGAGATCGATGCGATCGTCGCCAAGGCCGTTAAACCTGAGCAATTTAGCCAGGTTTACATCCCGATGTTTGATTTGGGTGCGGTAGAAAAGTCTGTCAGTCCGCTGTACGACTGGCGTCCACAGACCACCTACATCCGTCGCCCTCCATACTGGGAAGGTGCTTTAGCGGGTGAGCGTACGATGAAAGGTATGCGTCCACTGGCCGTGCTTGGGGATAACATCACAACCGATCACCTGTCTCCATCAAACGCCATTCAGGCGTCTAGTGCCGCAGGCGAATATTGCGCCAAAATGGGTTTGCCGGAAGAAGATTTTAACTCTTACGCAACGCATCGTGGTGATCACCTGACAGCACAGCGTGCAACCTTTGCTAACCCTAAGTTGCTCAACGAAATGTGCCTGGATGAAAAAGGTAACGTCAAGCAGGGATCATTGGCACGTATCGAGCCGGAAGGCAAAGAGAGCCGCATGTGGGAAGCGATTGAGACCTACATGGAGCGTAAGCAGCCGTTAATTATCGTAGCGGGTGCTGACTATGGTCAGGGTTCATCACGTGACTGGGCTGCCAAAGGTGTGCGTCTGGCAGGTGTTGAAGCGATTATGGCGGAAGGTTTTGAGCGTATTCACCGTACTAACCTTGTTGGTATGGGTGTCTTGCCGCTGGAATTTAAAGCGGGTGATACACGTAAAACCTATGCCATTGATGGTACAGAAACCTTTGATGTAGAAGGCGATATTTCTCCTCGTGCAGATCTGACAGTCATCATTAATCGCGCTAATGGCGAAACGGTTAAAGTGCCTATGACGTGTCGTTTGGATACGGCTGCCGAAGTGAATGTCTACAAGGCGGGTGGTGTGTTGCAGCGTTTTGCTCAGGATTTCCTGGAAGGTAAAGCTTAAGCATTACATCGGTGTGTAACCGGTAGCGTTGTTGTTTGCTGTTTACCGCTTGCTGTTATTGCAGCAGGCGGTAAAAAGCGCAGCGTATACCGGTTTTAACCACAGTATTAAACTCAGTTTTAAACCCAGTATTAAGAACAGTAGTAGAAACAAGAAAGCCCTTAATTACTCCAGTTGAGCAGATGATTAACAGAAAAGTGTCGTCATAGCTGACGTTATTAAGGTTTTTCTGAACCGTGTTGTTGCATGAGTTGCATGAGTTGCATGAGTTGCATGAGTTGAGTGAGCTGATTGGTTAGCAGCGCCCCAATAGACAGGCCCATTAGCTAGGCCAAAGCAGACAGGATAAGAAATTATGTCACACGTCCCCCAGATTAAAATCCCCGCTACTTATATCCGTGGCGGTACCAGTAAAGGTGTATTTTTCCGCCGTCAGGATCTTCCTGAAAGTGCTCAGGTTGCTGGTGCAGCGCGCGATAATATTCTATTGCGCGTGATTGGTAGCCCGGATCCCTATGGCAAGCAAACAGATGGTATGGGCGGTGCAACCTCTAGCACCAGTAAAACGGTTATTTTGGATAAGAGTAGTCAGCCAGATCATGATGTTGATTATCTGTTTGGCCAGGTAGCTATCGACAGAGCCTTTGTTGATTGGAGTGGTAACTGCGGTAACCTCACAGCAGCAGTAGGTGCCTTTGCCATTAGTGGTGGTCTGGTCGATGCAGATCGCATCCCGCAGGACGGAGTGTGTGTCGTGCGTATCTGGCAGGCTAACATCAAGAAAACGATTATTGCGCATGTGCCTATGACTAACGGCGAAGTTCAGGAAACAGGTGATTTTGAACTGGATGGTGTTACCTTTCCGGCAGCAGAGGTCCAGGTTGAGTTTATGGACCCCGCTGATGGCGATGGAGCTATGTTTCCCACGGGTAACCTGGTTGATGATCTTGAAGTGCCGGGTGTAGGCACTTTCAAAGCAACCATGATAAATGCCGGAATTCCGACCATTTTCCTTATTGCTGATGAAATTGGTTATGACGGCACTGAACTTCAGGACGCGATTAATGGAGACCCTGCTGCACTGGAAAGATTTGAAACGATTCGCGCATACGGTGCAGTTCGCATGGGGCTGATTGAGGATATTTCTGAAGCAGTCGCACGTCAGCACACGCCAAAAGTTGCCTTCTGTGCACCGGCGCAGAACTATGTTTCTTCCAGTGGAAAGCAAGTAACTAGCGATGATATCGATGTGGCGGTGCGTGCTCTTTCTATGGGTAAACTGCACCATGCGATGATGGGGACTGCAGCCGTAGCTATCGGCACGGCGGCCGCTATTCCGGGCACACTGGTTAATCTGGCGGCGGGCGGTGGTGAGCGTAGTGTTGTTACTTTTGGTCATCCATCAGGCACGCTTAAAGTGGGTGCAGAAGCCAAGCAGGTTGACGGCGAATGGACGGCAACTAAAGCAATTATGAGCCGTAGTGCTCGTGTGCTGATGGAAGGTTGGGTTCGCATACCAGGCGATTCGTTTTAAGTGGTAGCGGTTCACGTTTTATTGAGTTTACCGTTTGAAGTAGGGATGTGGTAAATCTGACTGCCTATCAGGACAGATTTGCTTCTACTTCTTTGTTCCCTGCATGGCTCTTGCCATGCAGGTTTTTTTTGTCCTCTCTATGGGATTGTCGATACATTATTCTCTGGCAAGTGTTAACTCTGGCTTGGGTTGTTTATCTGCCGGCAGTTCGCCGATTAGCATTAAGCTCTCTTCGGCAAAACCAATACCTGCTTCGGTATAAAAGTTAAACACATTGTCAATACCCGCATTGATAAGCTGCTCTCGCTGATCCTGAAAGCGCGCTATCGCTGCTATTTGTCCCTGATAATTCGCATTACGTAGTTGAATGGTAATGTTCTTATCATCCTCAATCGAAGGCAGTGCAAGTAATACAAGCTTGATAGCAGAGGAATCAAAGCTTTCCCACAGATCAGCGTCTTCACCGTCACCAAAAAATACATTCAGCCCTTGTTGCTGGAATTCTTTAACACGTAAGCGGTCAGCATCCATACCCACGACACGTTGATCTACCATGTTTTGCAGTGCTTTAAAGGCACCTTTACCTACGCGTCCAAGACCAATAACCAGTATTTCAGCACGGGCTGGTTGGATAAAAAGATCTTCTGTTAAGCGTGTGTTGCTTTCGAAGCGCTTTATCAGGTTTTTATACTGTCCGTAAATTTGATGGGCGTGGCCGTAGAATAAGCTGGTTAAAATAAATGAAAATGATACCGCGAGTGCCAGAATAACCAGCCATTCTTTATTGATCCAGCCGGAATCTACGCTTAGCGCAGTGACAATCAGACCAAACTCACTGAAATTACTTAAGGCCAGAGCGGATAGAAACGATGTGCGGCCGCGCAGGTTCAAGCGTGTGAATATGAAGAAAAATAGTACAAATTTAATAAGAATCAGGCTGGAAATCATGGCCGCCATGCCTATCATTGACCAGTTAGGTAAGGCCGTGAACCCAATTGAGAGGAAGAAGCCAATCAAAAAGAGGTCTTTAAAGCTTAACAGTGACTTTGTTAGTTCACTCGCTTTTGGGTGATGGCTGAGTAGTACACCAAATAAAAGAGCGCCTAAATCGCCTTTAACACCCACGAGAGAGAAAAGTTCATAACCACCCAAAGCCAGGAAAAAACCGGTAAGTGGCAGCATCTCTCCATGTCCGGCTCTGTTGAGTAAGGCATCCAAAAGCGGGCGAATAAAAATCAGTCCAAACAAGCCTAGCGCCCATATAGACGGGATCTTGCCTGTGGCAAACACCAGGAAAATAACGGCAACAACATCTTGCATAACCAGAATTCCCACGGCAATTTGTCCATGCCGGGTTTTCATCTCGCCACTTTCTTCAAGAAGTTTAATAATGCATACGGTGCTGCTGAAACTTAGTGCAAAACCCAGTATGGCAGCTGCTTGAAAGCTCATGTCTGTAAAGTATGGAAACGCGACGACTGCAAGTAATAGTGAAGAGGAGCCGAACAGTAATGTCCAGATGCCCATGTGGGAGAGTGTGCTGGCCCATATTTCCCGTTTAAACAGGTAGGAGACATGTAGTTTAAGGCCGATGGTAAACAGCATTAGAGTAATGCCAAGGTCGGCTAGCGTGTTGAGTGACTCTGTAGGTGCGACACCAATGAAATGCAGTACGAAACCCGCTAACAGGAAACCTATAAGTGGAGGCAGAGAGAGTAGTTTTACGGCCAAGCCGCAAACAAATGCAAATAGAATCCAGATAAAGTCCATAGTTCCCTACAATTTTCGTTGAATGGGTTTGTGCAGCGCTGCACTATGATAAGATATTTCTTTTGAAATCATAGCCGTAACCAACATATTATTATTGCATTTTTTCATTAGTTTTTGGCATATCAAGTGTTTTGAGGAACAAGCATGTTTAAGAAGCTGAGATCAATATTTTCATCCAGCGAAGAGTCGCAAGAAAAGGCGCCTGAAGTTGTCGAGCAGTCTCAAGAAACGCAAGAAAATAAACCCGATGATATCAAGCCTGTGGATTCAGACGTTGTAGAGCTTGATGCGGTGAGTCTTGTACCTGAAGTGGCTAAAAAAATCACACCTGCAAAGGAAGAACCGTCTGCCGATCTGGTCGCTGAGCCCCTTGAAAAGGACGTAGACGTTGTCGCCGCCAAGCCAGAAGCTAAACCCGAAGCTAAACCCGAAGTTAAACCCGAAGTTAAACCCGAAGTTAAACCCGAAGTTAAACCCGAAGTTAAACCCGAAGCTAAACAGGCTGCTGAAGTTAAGCCGGTAGATGAAGAAAAACCAGAGCAGGCAGATGAAGCAAGGCCGGAAGATGAGGCAAAGCAAGCGCCTGTAATCGCGGCAAAATCTGCACCAGCTGCGGGCGAAGAGCCGGCTAAACAGGGTATGTTTGCTCGTATGAAGGCTGGGTTAAGCCGGACTAAAGCGAATTTGTCTGAGAAACTAGGTAATCTTTTTCTGGGTAAAAAAGAAATTGATGATGAGTTACTGGAAGATATCGAAACCTTGCTGCTGACGGCCGATGTTGGTGTTGAAGCCACTAGCGAAATTATTGGCCGCTTAACGGATAGGGTTACGCGAAATCAGCTGGCTGATGCTCAGGCATTACATCAGTCGCTAAAGCAGGAGTTGGCAGCATTGCTTGGTCAGGTTGAGCAGCCGCTAGTGGTTGATACGCAGTGCAAGCCCTACGTTATTCTAATGGTTGGAGTGAATGGCGTGGGCAAAACGACCACTATCGGCAAATTGACTAAGCGCTTTCAGGCTGAAGGCAAGTCAGTTATGTTGGCCGCGGGTGATACTTTCAGGGCGGCAGCCGTAGAGCAGCTACAAGTATGGGGGCAAAGAAATAACGTACCGGTCATCGCTCAGCATACCGGCGCAGACTCCGCTTCTGTGCTATTTGATGCGTTGCAGTCAGCCCAAACCAAGAATGTTGATGTATTGATTGCGGACACCGCCGGGCGCTTGCAGAATAAAGATCATTTAATGCAGGAGCTGGAAAAGGTCGTACGCGTAATGCGTAAAAAAGACATTTCTGCACCGCATGAAGTGATGCTCGTTCTGGATGCGGGTACCGGACAGAATGCAATGAGTCAGGCCCGGATCTTTAAGGATGCTGTCGGAGTGACGGGTATCACATTGACTAAGCTGGATGGTACAGCCAAGGGCGGAATTATATTTGCCATCGCTAAGCAGTTGCAATTGCCTATTCGTTACATAGGTGTGGGTGAACAGATAGATGATCTTCGCCCTTTCGTCGCAGAAGAGTTTGTGGCGGCGTTATTTGATTAGAGACCTTTACACGATTAATTTGTTGATTTCACTGTGTATGAATCGATTGGTATTAGGTTAATTGTACTGTATATTTATCCATGTTTTTAACAGGATGAGAGTATTGCCGTGATAGGGCGCTTAAAGGGTGAGTTAATCGAAAAGCAGCCGCCGCATCTGCTGCTGGACTTACATGGAGTTGGGTATGAAGTCGAAGCTTCGATGAATACCTTTTTTCGTCTACCAGACATTGGCCAGATTGTTGTTTTACATACGCATTTTGTTGTGCGTGAAGATGCTCAGTTGCTCTATGGTTTTATCGATAAAAAGGAACGTAGCCTGTTTCGCTCCTTGATTAAAGCGAATGGTGTTGGCCCCAAAATGGCGATCTCTATCCTTTCGGGTATGACAACAGAAGAGTTTATTGGTTGTTTGCAGCGAGAAGATGCCGCAGCCTTGACGCGTATTCCGGGTGTAGGCAAAAAAACAGCAGAGCGTCTGATTGTCGAATTAAAAGACAAGCTTAAAATTCTCCAGCAAGATGAACCTGCCGATTTCCAATTAACCGGTACGGACCTGCCAAATCAGGCTCAGCACTTTGCGGGTTGCAGAGAAGAGGCCGAAAGCGCCTTAGTGGCATTAGGCTACAAGCCAGTACATGCGACCAAAGCGGTGATTCAGGCAGAGCAGCAGCTAGGCATGAATGTCAGTACTGAAGAGCTGATTCGTCTGGCGTTAAAATCGATGATATCTGGTTGATAATGAGTTGATAGAAATACGGGGCAGTTATACATGATCGAAGCAGATCGTTTTATTTCGTCTGTCAGTGCACCGGTGGAAGAGCAGCATGATCGTGCTATACGCCCCAAAAAACTGGCTGACTACACCGGACAGCCTGTTGTTAAAGAACAGATGGAGATTTTTATTCATGCGGCGAGAAAGCGTAAAGAAGCGCTCGATCATACACTGATTTTTGGTCCGCCCGGATTAGGCAAAACAACCTTAGCGAATATCATCGCGCATGAAATGGGTGGTGATATTAAAACCACGTCCGGCCCGATCATCGAAAAAGCAGGTGACCTGGCTGCTTTGCTGACTAATCTTGAAGCGGGCGATATTCTGTTTATCGACGAGATTCACCGTTTAAGTCCGAATGTTGAAGAGATTCTTTATCCCGCGATGGAAGATTATCAGTTGGATATAATGATTGGCGAAGGTCCGTCGGCGCGTTCAATTAAGCTGGATTTGCCACCCTTTACCTTAGTCGGGGCAACAACTCGTGCGGGGTCTTTGACCTCTCCGTTGCGTGATCGCTTTGGTATCGTTCAGCGTCTTGAGTTTTATAATATTGAGGACCTAACACAGATTGTTATCCGTTCAGCGAGGTTATCCGGTTCACGTATTGATCCGGAAGGTGCTAAAGAGGTCGCTAAGCGAAGTCGTGGAACGCCACGTATCGCCAACCGATTATTACGCCGCGCCCGTGATTATGCAGAAGTAAAATGTGACGGTGTTATTACTCAGGATGTGGCTAATCTGGCTCTGAATATGCTCAGTGTGGATGAACGTGGTTTTGACCACATGGACCGCCGTTTATTATTGGTCATGATTGAAAAGTTTGGTGGTGGTCCGGTAGGTATCGACAGTCTTGCAGCAGCCATCAGTGAAGAGCGGGATACCATTGAAGATGTGCTTGAGCCTTTCCTAATTCAGCAGGGCTATATTATGCGAACACCTCGAGGGAGGGTTGTGACTGATCATGCCTATCTGCACTTTGGTATTGATAAGCCTGACACGGGTCAATAAACCTTATAAAAAAGCCGTGTTTTATTCTCTGCATATTTTGGTACACGCGTCAGCAGTTTATGCTGCAACTGTGATACTAACAATAAGAGAGAAACATTATGTCATCCTCATTGACTGCCGCTCAAGAAAAGATAATTAAAGCCGAACTGTTGGATCTACTCGCTAATTTACGTGAAGATGTAGGGCATGAGCTCCACGATCAGCAAGGTGAGCGAGTACATCAGGCTATGAAAGAAGCTCATGATATGGGTGATGAGGCATCTGCAGACCTCGAGTCAACTATCAACCTCGTTAATATGTCTCGTCACCTGCATGAAATCAAGGAATGCCAAGAGGCTTTGCAGCGTTTAACCAATGGCGAGTATGGCTTGTGTGTCGGTTGCGGAGAGGAGATAGAATTGAATCGTTTAAAAGCGAATCCAGTATCCTCCCGCTGTTTATCCTGCCAGTCTAAGGAGGAGCAACAGCATCCTGATGTGCATCATGCTTCTTTGTAGCTAATTGATTCGCCGCTGAGGGCTTGTTGTCTAAGTGTTTACCCGAGTACGAAAATCAGCCTTCGGCCTTTTGTCTGGTGTTTAATTGGGGAAAAGGTGACACGGATAAAAAATAACCACTACATTTACTTCGCCCTTCTTGTATAAATCTGCGCGCCTGCTATTGTTTGCGCACTCTGCGATAAATGCTTACAAAGCGCTATTACAAATAAGCTGGTGGCTTGAAATATGAACTTTTCAATCATGCCGCTATCTCAGAAATGGCATCTGCCTGTCAGGCTTTGATCAGATGTTTTATTAAACAATGACTATTCCTATAATCTTGATTGGTTAATAGGTTTTTTACGGAGAAAACGCAGTGGTCGAACAGTTGTCGATCTGGAGCCTCGTTATCAATGCCAGCGCCGTTGTTCAGGTAGTTATGGCTATTTTGGTACTCGCTTCTTTTATATCCTGGATAATGATATTTCAACGTTTTAGCGTTATTCGTAACACGGCGAAAGCATTACGTAATTTTGAAGACAGGTTTTGGTCGGGCATTGATTTAGGGCAGCTCTATCGTGAAATTTCGGATGCTTCCGGGAAAATCAGTGGCGCTGAAACTATTTTTTGTGCAGGCATAAAAGAATATACACGGATGACACAGCAGAAAAGCTACGACCCGGATGCCGTGATGGAAGGCGTACAGCGTAGTATGCGTGTAGCACTGGCCCGCGAAGAAGAAAAGCTGGGACAACATCTTCCTTTTTTGGCTACGGTTGGTTCGACCAGCCCTTATATTGGCTTATTCGGAACCGTATGGGGAATAATGAACTCTTTCCGGGGTTTGGCGAATGTGCACCAGGCGACGTTAGCCTCTGTGGCACCCGGTATTTCCGAAGCTTTGGTGGCGACAGCCATCGGGCTTTTTGCGGCAATTCCGGCTGTTATTGCCTATAACCGCTTTGCTGCTAAGTCAGAATGGCTGATGAATAACTATGAAACCTTTGCAGATGAATTTTCCAGTATTCTGCACCGCCGTATTCATTCGCCGATCTAATGGTTTAATACGATGATCAGACGGAAAAGAAACAAGCGCAAACTCAACGCCGACATCAATGTAGTTCCGTACATTGATGTGATGATGGTGCTGTTGGTGATTTTTATGGTAACGGCGCCCATGTTGACACAAGGTGTTAGTGTCGAGCTTCCTCAGGCCTCAGCTGAACCAGTTGATGCTCAGGATCAGGAACCAATGATTGTAACGGTAGATAAAGAGGGTCTTTATTATATCAATATCGGTGGTGACGAGACTGAAGCGATCAGTAGAGAAGAAGTGGCTTCCCGGGTAGAAAAAGTCATGAGTGTGAACCCAAAACAATTGCTGCTGGTCAGAGGAGACAAAAACGTTTATTACGATAAAGTTGTGCAGTTGATGTCTCTTATGCAGCAATCGGGTGCCACCAGTGTCGGTTTGGTAACTGAGTAGGGTATTGTGTGGGTATAACCAGTTACATCATTCCGTTTATCTGTGCGTTAATTTTGCATGGCGGCATACTTTTATTGTTGATCCCTCACTGGTTTCAGCAGGAAGACCCCTATCGCAGAATACCACGTCATATCCAGGCTGAAATGATTGACTTGAAAGCGTTAAGCAATCAGGAAAATCTTCAAAAAGAGTTTCAGGAAGAGCAAAAGTTAAAAGCGGAACAAGAGAAGAAACGCGAAAAAATTGCACAGGAGCATCAGGAAGAGCTCAAACGGCAGGTGCTTGAAGAGCAGCGTCGTCAGGCTGAAAAATTGAAACAGGAGGCTGAGAAGCAACAAAAAGCTGTCGCTGAAGCACAGCAAAAAGCCCAGGCTGAGAAGCAGCGTAAAGCAGAGGAGCAGAAATTAGCCAAGCTTAAAGAGCAGCAAGCGATTGAGCATGCACGTAAAATAGCGGCTGAAAAAGAGCTCAAGAAAGAACAAGAGAAGAAAAAAGCAGAGGCTCAAACATTGGCTGATGCGAAGAAAAAAGCGGAAGCGGATAAAAAGCGAAAAGCAGAAGATGAACGCAAAAAAGCTGACGCGGAACAGAAGCGCAAGCGTGACGAGCTAAAAAGGAAAGAAGCTGAACGTAAACTAGCCGAAGAGACAAAACGCCAGAAGGGAGCTGAACGTGTGGCAGCAGAAAATGCAGCTAAACGTAAAGCCGCGGCTGCAGAACGCTCTGATAAAATGCGAGCAGAAATCAGCGGCTATATTCAGGCGTTGATTGAGAAAAACTGGCGATACCCGAGTAACACACGTAACGGCATGAACGCTAAAGTGATGATACGCTTGTTTCCTTCCGGTGAGGTCGATAGTGTAGAGATAATACAGAGTAGTGGTGATGCTGCGTTTGATAAATCGGCAGAGCAAGCGGTATTGCGAGTTGGTAAGTTCACACGTGTTGCTGAAGTGGATCCGCACTTTTTTGAAAGAGAATTGCGTCGGGTTATTATTGAGTTTCGACCAGAAGGTTTAAGGTGGTAAGCATGATCAAACGATTATTGGCTGGTGCTCTATTACTGGTATCGGCTTTGACAGTACGTGCAGATTTGGTTGTTGAAATAACACAAGGTGTTGATGCGCCAACGCCCGTCGCCGTGGTTCCTTTTGGTTGGGACGGTGAGGTGTTGAGTGAAGATGTCGCAAAAATTGTGTCCGACGATTTAGGACGCAGTGGCTTTTTCAGCATGATGAAACGCGAAAGTATGCTGAGCGCGCCTCGCAGCCGTGATCAGGTATTTTTTCGCGACTGGCGTATTTCAGGAAGTGATTATCTGGTTATTGGTAGGCTTCAGCCTGCAACTAATGGCCAAATAACCGCAACGGTTGAGTTATATGATGTACTCAAAGAGCGGCAGATATGGGTTGAAACGGTCAATGGTAATAGTAACAATCTACGTGATGTTGCACATTATATTGCAGATCAGATTTTCCAGCAGATAACCGGCATCAAAGGTGCGTTTTCGACCAGGATTGTGTATGTAACGGCAGAAATGTTGGGCAAAGATAAATATCGTTATCGTTTACAAATGGCCGATTCTGATGGCGCGCGTCCTCGCACGATTCTTGAGTCTAAAGAACCTATTCTTTCGCCTACCTGGTCCAAAGATGGCAGTAAGCTGGCTTATGTTTCCTTTGAAAGTACGCGTCCTTCAATCTATGTGCAGCACCTGGCAACAGGGCAGCGTCAGCGGATTCAATCTTTTAAAGGCCTTAATGGTGCGCCTGCCTGGTCTCCGCAGGGCGATCGTTTAGCGTTGGTATTATCTAAAGACGGCAACCCTGAAATCTATATATTAACGCTGGCAACCGGGCAGTTGGAGCGTGTGACGCGTCATTATGGAATTGATACAGAGCCGACCTGGGCACCTGACGGTGAGTCGTTGCTGTTCACCTCGGATCGTGGCGGCATGCCGCAGATCTATTCATTACATCTGCCGACAAAGAATTTGAAGCGTATAACCTTCGAAGGCAAGTATAATAGTCGCGGTCGTTTGACTCAGGATGGACGTTTTCTGAGCATGGTTCACCAGGACGCTTCTGGTTTTCATATTGCTGTTCAGGATTTGAAAACGGGTCGCCTGGATATTCTGACCAGTACAGGATTAGATGAATCCCCTACGATTGCCCCTAATGGTAGTATTATACTTTATGCTACCAAGAAAGGCGGTCGTGGTGTGTTAGCCGGTGTTTCTCTGGATGGACGTGTTCGGTTTACTATGCCGAATACACAGGGGGATGTGAGGGAGCCTGCTTGGTCTCCTTTTTTACAGTAATAAAGGTTGTTCTCAAACAACTGTAGTTATAAACAGATATAAATAGTTATAAATAGATATAAATTGTTCCAGATAGAAAAGTTACAAAACCACAGGCCAAGGCCAGAAGTCATTAATCAGGAGTTACCATGCGCGTTTCAAGTGCTGCAAAAGCAATATCACTAGCTCTATCAGTTGTCTGGGTTGTGGGTTGTAGTTCGCCAAGTACGTTAACTGAAGACGGCGATTTGTCTTCATCAGCTAACGGCTCTGCTACTACCTATGGTGCTGGCTCAGGAGCCGGTATGAGCGGATCAGGCTCAGGCTCAGGTATGGGCGGTTCAGTTGATGTCGCAAATCTTCAAACTGTTTTCTATTTTGATTTTGATACTTCATCTGTGCGTAACGATAGTATTGCTGATCTTGAAGCACATGCTCAATATCTGGCAACACACCCGCAAGCGTCTGTTCGTCTGGAAGGACATGCAGATGAGCGTGGAACTCGTGAATATAATATGGCATTGGGCGAGCGTCGAGCCCAGGCAGTTGAGCGTTTTCTTGCTGTAAACGGTGTTAATGGCTCTCAGGTTGAGTCGATTAGCTTCGGTGAAGAAAAACCAGCTTTTATGGGTTCAGGAGAAGATTCTCTCTCTCAGAACCGTCGTGTTGAACTGAAATATGTAGCGCGCTAATGAAGTTGATATTCCTAAAAAGAATATCTGTCTGTCTGGCAGCCACTGCTTTTGCAGTGGCTGCTCAGGCTGCACAGGTTGTTCCCGTTATTGAGGTTAATCAAAATAACTCAGCCTCAGGCAATTATGCGCTTTCGCAAAGCAGCCAGTTGATCATTACCATTCAACAACTGCAAGACGAAGTGCGTAGTTTAAGAGGCCAGCTTGAGTCTCAAGAGTACCGCTTAAAACGTATTGAAACGGATCAGAAAGAGCGCTATCGCGATCTGGATCGACGTCTTAGTTTGATTATGCAAAGCCAGATGCAGGGCGAAAGCGGCGCTGTTAGCAGTGAAGAGCCACGCAGCACTTCATCAGTTGATGTTAAAGCCCAAGAAAAGACATCAGCAGAAGAAAACACCGCTGGCCGAAACACATCTTCATTAAGCAATGTGGATAAATCAGCCACGGCGTCGTCTGAAACGGCCGGCTCATCGGCTGGTGATCAGAGTGACTATCAGGCGGCATTTGCGCTTGTCAGAGAGCGTGATTTTAATGCTGCGGCAAACAGCTTTACCAGCTTTCTCACTGATTATCCTGATAGCCCGCGTGTAGCTAATGCTTATTATTGGCTGGGTGAAATTTATTTGGCGCAAGGCAAGCAGAAGGAATCCGAGGCCTCTTTTTTACGTGTGGCCGATCAGTACCGTGATTCACGAAAAGCCTCAGATGCATTGTATAAATTAGGTATTCTTTATAAACAGCAGGGGAATCTTGAAAAGTCGATGATATTTATGTCTCGTGTTGTCAAGGAGTATCCCGATACATCAGCGGCGCAGCTGGCGGCCAGTGCTCTGGGCCAATAACAAATTTAAGCAAAAAAGTTTAATAAATAAGTAGGAATAAAATAGTTATGATTAAGCCTGCACCTAAGCCTGCACGCAAGGCTGTGGTACTTTTATCAGGTGGCCTTGATTCTGCAACAGCATTAGCGATGGCTAAAAATCAGGGTTTTGACTGCTATGTGTTGAGTTTCGATTATGGGCAACGCGCACTGACTGAGTTAAATGCTGCCCGGTGTGTTGTTGAGCAGTTGGGCATCACCGAGCACCGAGTCATTCGTCTTCATCTGGAAGACTTTGGCGGATCGGCTCTGACCGATCACAGCATCGATGTCCCCGATCATGAAACGGGAGGCATTCCCGTTACTTATGTTCCCGCGCGGAACACGGTTTTCTTGTCTCTAGCGCTGGGCTGGGCTGAGGTGCTTGAAGCGACTGCTATCTTTATCGGTGTTAATGCTGTCGATTATTCCGGTTATCCCGATTGTCGCCCAGAGTTTATCGATGCGTTTGAAAAGATGGCGAATTTGGCCACTAAAACGGGTGTTTCTGGCCAGGGTGTTAAAATTTATACACCGCTGATGAATATGACCAAAGCCGATATTATCCGCGAAGGTCAGTCTTTAGGGGTTAATTACGCGGATACGATTTCCTGCTATCAGGCCGATGATGAGGGACGCGCGTGTGGTGTTTGTGATAGTTGTCGCTTGCGCGCTAAAGGTTTTGAAGATGCGGGTGTGCAGGACCCTACACGCTACATTAGTGCCTGAGTTCTGGCATTTTATCATTTTACGAGAGTCTTCTGGTATTTGCTGTGGCGTGAAAATTATTGCGCCATAGTGTATTCTACTCCTCCCATTTATTTTTTACTGGCGATATCTGACTATGTTGAGCAAAAAGGACATTTCGGATCGTATTCTGGTTCAGGAACATTTTGCGCAGGAACATCTGCCACATGAGATGGATCAGGCTGAAATCGACCGTTACAAATCACGAATTAAAACACTGCTTAAAGAGAAAAATGCCTGCTTAGTTGCTCATTACTATACCGATGCTATTGTTCAGGAAATCACCGAAGAAACGGGCGGATGTATCTCTGATTCGCTTGAAATGGCACGTTTTGGTACACAGCGCCCAGAGCAAACATTGGTTGTTGCCGGTGTGCGTTTCATGGGCGAAACCGCCAAGATTCTGAATCCTGAAAAGCGCATTCTCATGCCGACGCTTGAAGCGACCTGTTCTTTGGATATTGGTTGCCCGATAGAAGAGTTTTCAGCATTTTGTGACCAGCACCCTGATCATGAAGTGGTGGTCTATGCGAATACTTCAGCCGCTGTAAAAGCCCGTGCTGACTGGGTAGTCACTTCTAGTATTGCGGTTAATGTTGCTGAACATCTGGAAGAGCAGGGCAAAAAAATTATTTGGGCACCGGATAAGCATCTGGGTGAATATGTACAAAAACAAACCGGCATTGAGATGTTAATGTGGGATGGTTCTTGTATTGTTCATGAAGAGTTTAAAGCTAAAGGCATCCTTGAACTGAAAAGCGTTTACCCTGATGCCGCCATATTGGTTCATCCTGAATCGCCCGATGCTGTCGTCGAAATTGCTGATGTTGTGGGTTCGACAACGCAGTTGATTAAAGCGGCCTCTGAGCTTCCTAACGAGACATTTATCGTTGCTACCGATCGGGGCATTTTTTATAAGATGCGTCAGTCTGCACCGGGTAAAACCTTTTTAGAAGCACCCACAGGCGGTAGTGGTGCTACCTGTCGTAGTTGCGCACATTGTCCCTGGATGGCAATGAATGGTCTTGAAAATATTATCTCTGCTCTGGAAACCGGAGAGGGTGAAGTGCTGGTTGATGAGTCGTTAATTGAAGACGCCCGCCGTCCGTTGCAGCGTATGCTCGATTTCTCGAACAACCTGAATAAATAGGTCATATCAGTCCTTTGTTGTTCACTCAGGTTTTGCTCACTCAGGTGGTTTTCTGAGTGAGCAAAGCTTCTCAATAAAAGCTTCTCAGTAGATGTCTTGGCTTTTCCTTTATTTATTTAAGCTTCCCTCATTATTATTTAAGTCTCTGTTACGTTTATTTAATTCATCTGATCCTGCGTTTGTCATTTTTTCAGTGTAGACTTTTTATTACATTTCAATAGAGATTAAAGCTCGCTTGACTCCAGTTAAATATAATAAAGCGCATCCTTTAATCTTGATTGGAGGTAATTAAATTATGCCTAAAATACTTGTGATCAATGGCTCATACCGGTCAGGCGGTATTACTGATCAAACTCTGGATGTAATGGTGCCGGCGCTTAAGGCCGAAGGCGCTGTCGTTGATCGGGTTGACCTGCGTGATTATCCTATTGAATTTTGTCTGAATTGCAGGGAATGTACAAAGAAAAAGGGTAATAATCCGGGTAAATGTGTACAGCAAGATGCAATGCAGGCGTTGGTCGATAAGATAGAGATGGCGGATGCTTACGTGCTTGCTTCGCCTACTAATTTTGGTTCTGTAACGGCAGTTTTTAAACGTTTTATGGAACGCTTAATAGTGTATGCATATTGGCCATGGGATCAAAATGCTCCTGTTTTTCGTAAAGCGGACTTGTTGCCCAAAAAGGCGATACTGGTTTCTTCCTGTGCCGCGCCAGGTATATTGGGACGGTGGTTGAACGGAACACACAAGCAGCTTAAAACGACGGCTAAGGTAATCGGTGCCCATGTCGTCGGAACGCTGTTTACCGGGCTTGTTGCAAAGCAGTCGACGCCGCAGTTATCACCACAGGTCAAAAAAAAAGCAGAAGCACTCGCATTGAAACTACTCTGAATGAAAAGCTACGGAGTTCACATTTATGCCCGAAATCTCATGGTTATCGTTAGCATGGTGCGCATTGCCCGTTGTGATTGTCTGCGGGATTTATTTTAGCTGGCAGGGAAAGCCGTCTGAAATATTGCTTGCCAGTGCGCGGATGACACTGCAGTTGATCGGTGTGGGTTATGTGCTTGTTGCTTTATTTGGTAATCCGTCTATCTGGCTGACACTGGCGGTATTGTTGGTCATGATTAGTGCCGCTGCCTGGATTTCAATACGCCCTGTGAATCATCATAAAGGTTTTTTGAAACCCGCTTTCATTGCGTTAGGTGTGTCCGTTGCTCTGCATCTTTTGATTACTCTGCAGTTGGTGTTGGCAGTGGATGTTTGGTATGAGCCGCGTGTGATTATACCGCTGGCAGGGATGTACTTTGCAAACACCATGAACGCCATCAGCCTGGCGGCAGAGCGTTATCATGCCGAGCTTCATCAGAACAAGGATGAGCAGTCAGCACGTTTAAGTGCCTTCCATGCGGCTATGATTCCACAGGTCAACGGGTTGCTGGCAGTGGGCTTGGTCGCGTTGCCGGGGATGATGACAGGACAAATTTTATCGGGTGTCTCACCTTTAATTGCGGTGCGTTATCAGATCATGATTATGACAATGATATTAGGATCGAGCGGCATGGGGGCAGCGCTGATGCTATGGTTACTGGGGCGGCGTTATCGTAAGACCGGGGTAGCTATACCGCAAGATACCAAGGAAGTACGGTAAGCATTGGCATAGTGTTGAATATGACATGATTCTCCTCCAGTAACGGGGCCTTCATCAAAGAACAGGTGGCCGCTCAGAGGTGATTAATTGGATATACTAAACCGGGCTTGCGTGGTTGAGACGCTACTAGCAGCCCAGTTGTCTCTTCTTAGTGGTGGGTTGATTCTTCTTCGTAGTCGAGTAAAAACTCAGCATCATTGTTGACGTGACTGAACTCTTCTAGCATGAATAAGCTGTCAGGGCAGTGGGGGTCTTGCCAGCTTAGTAGCTGTTCAAGTGGGACTATAATGCTCGTTCCGATGCTTACTTGTTGCATATGTTCTTTGTTGATCATAGCTACGTCCTCATCTTATGTAACGAAAAGATTTTTATTTGTTATTCTTATAAAGGACAGCAAAATAGGATTTACCACCCTAGTCTGAACATCTTATCTGATATATTTTTCATTTGCATTAGTCAATTCAACTTTGGTTTTGTTAACATCAAGCACGCATAAAGCCGATTTAATCATCAGGCTTTGCTTTCTCGTTACAACTCTGGTTGAGTTTATTTTTAGTTAATTGTTAGGCGGCAGGCAATTACTCTGAGTCTTAATGAAAATTATTTAAGGCATGCTGAGTGAGTTGTTGATTAATGATCATAATCTCATGCGCTATCAAGCTCTCTGTTACTAGCATTATCTCTGGCTATAAGTAGAGATGGTGTCACATTTATACCAAAAAGGAATAATGAGTTAATTTAATGTTCGTTTACGTACAGTGTGTTCTGTTTATACTGACCTTCTTCGGTTCAGAAAGTGAGCAGAATTTATCGCAGATGTTCCCCTGATGTGATAATGCCCCAGCACTCAGATGTTGGGGTTTTTTTTTATGTGGTACGACTCAAGTCCAGCCGATGTGACCATGACTTAATCGTCAATTAATAAGGTAATAGTCTTTGATCTGGCTCATTCATCAGTGTCGATCGGGGCAGTTATACTCGTCGTGTTGATGGCTCTTGCGTGAAGGCTGGCGACTCTTTTATGTTGCCGAAGGGTTTTATCTGTATGACTGAGTGCTTATAGATACTTAACATAGGCTGCGTTGAGTGAAAACGGCTGGACTTATGTTATCGTACCGCCTCGCAGGCTGCCTCTATGCTGGATCTTAATTGCTCAAAAGGGTTTGTCGATGTAGACGTCCGAGCTTATCAAAGCGGAGTGGATTAAAGTTGCTGCCGTCGTGATTGATGCCGCTTATCACTAGGAAGGCATTGGTGATGTTGAGGCAGGGGGGAGACTCTTGTGCATCAAGGCTCACGCCAGTGCCTGGCGGTGTAACCCCATGACTTATTGCATTGATTGGCCAGACTTGGAGTTTGTTCAACGTAGCCGCTAGCGAGTTGCTGTTAGTTCGTGCTCTCGTAATGCTCAAATAATTATAGGGAAGTAAGATGCTGAAAAATATTTTATTAGTGGGTGGGTTTAATAGTATGGCACTGAGCAGATTGATGATCAGGCTCATGACCCTATTACTGATCATGCTGGCAGCGCACACGGCCAGTGCCATACAGCCTCGTTTGCCCGGGCTGAATGCACTCCCGGATCAAACCTCGATTTCCGGTTTGTCTTCCGGTGCATTTATGGCGTCTCAATTTCATGTGGCGTATTCCAAAGATTTAGTCGGTGCCGCTATTATTGCGGGAGGTCCGTGGAATTGTGCCTCTACTTTTTCATGGTTATCGCCGCTGAATAATGCGCTTACCAGTTGTATGGATCCCTGTAAATACACTTGGTTTATCTGCCCGGCATGGTTTTTTCCCAATGGGAGTGATTTAGCGGCTCAGGCAAAAGACGCCCTGACAGCAGGGGAGATTGATGATTTGTCCAATCTGCTGGATGACAAGGTGTATATTTTTTCAGGACGTAATGATGATACTGTCGTGACCGGTGTTGTTGATGCTACGCAGGCATTTTATCGCGCCCTGGGTTTGCCGGATGAACATATTTTCTATAATAAAAGCATAGATGCGGGACACGCATTTATTACTAATGATGCCAGTGATGCGCCCTGTGATGTTACTCAATCTCCTTACATCAATAACTGTGATATAGCGCAGGCCAGAAAACTGCTTGCTCATATTTATGGCGAGTTAAATGAAGCGCCTGTTTTGTCTCCCATGCCAGAAAAAATAGCAGAACATGCAGTAGAGCCAGAAGCAGAAAAAATGTTGCACGGGGAGTTGTTGCGTTTTAACCAGAAAGAGTTTTTAGACACGGATAACACCAGCATGGATGATGATGCTTACGTTTATATTCCGCAGTCATGCACAACTGAGCAGTGCCGTGTGCACGTCTCTCTGCATGGATGCCGTCAGGGAATATCGGTGATAGGAACCACTTACATTGAAGAAACCGGCTATAACGAAGTGGCAGATAACAATAATCTGATCATTCTCTATCCACAGGTAAAAAAATCATCGATTAATCCTATTAATCCGCGCGGTTGCTGGGATTTTTGGGGATATACAAGCGCAAATTTGCCGCCGTTTACCTATGCGCAAAAAGATGCACCACAGATGAAAGCGATTAAAAAGATGATAGATCGTCTTACCTCTTCTGCTCAATCGGCTGTTACACCGGCAACATCTGGACTTATTTCATCTGAATCAGTGCCATCTGAGCTTTCCCCATCAGAAGCGGCGCAGCTTCCGGCAGTCACTCAGTAATGCAATATTCACAGGGGCCGGTACAGATAGCACAGGCGGCCGACGCGCTATTAACACGCCGTATTAACAACACAATAACGGCACGGTTAGCGCCAGCGTTGCGGCCGCAAACCTTGCAGGATGCGTTTGCGATACAGCAAGCGGTAGTCGATAGGATGGCAGATAAACAGATCGACAGCGTCGGTGGCTGGAAGTGTGCGTTGCCCGATGCCGATAAGCTTATCGCCTCACCTATTTTCGCCAGCACTGTCTTTAATCAATCGCCGTGTCCGGTTAAATTGGATAACGGCGTTTGTAAAATAGAGCCGGAAATAGCCTTCAGGTTTGAGCAGGACCTGCCTGCCAGGGCTGAGCACTATAGTGACCAGCAGATTGTAGCGGCACTGGGCAATGCTTATCTGGCTCTTGAGCTGATTCAAAGCCGTTATCTTGCCCCGGATGAGGTGAGTTATCTAGAGCATCTGGCTGATGGTCTGTTTAACCAAGGGGTGTTTTTAGGTCCCGAGATTAGTCTGGAGCAAGCCTTCGTGGCGTCCGAGATTAATTTTACGTTGCAGCAGTCTTTCTCAGAAGAAAGGGCGGGTAAGCATCCTCACCAGTTTCCACAACGTCCGTTGTTCTGGCTAGTCAATTTTCTCCGGCAACGAGGTATTGATGTTAAAGCGGGGCAGGTGGTAATAACAGGCTCTTATGCTGGGGTAATGGAAGTTCAGCCTAATGTTGAATTCTCCTTACAATATGGTGAGTTAGGCCGTGTTGTTGCGATACTGCTTGATTAGTTTACGTGGAAGCTATTGATATGCTTAATGCCAGCTCCGTCGTTGTATTGGACTTTGAGACCACGGGCCTTTCTCCTGATATGGGTGATCGCGCCATTGAAATCGGAGCGGTACGTATTGAGAATGGGGAGATAACCGGACGTTTTCAGCAGTTGATGAATCCGGGCCGGCGCGTCAGTGGTTTTATAGAAGATTACACCGGTATCAGTAATGTAATGCTTAAGGGTGCACCTTCGTGCGCCGAGGTGATGTATGAATTTGCTGATTTTATCCATGGCTATAATCTGGTCGCTCATAATGCATCGTTTGATAAACGCTTTTTAGATGCGGAGCTAGGGCAGGTATCCAGACGTTATTCAGGTGAGTTTGCCTGCTCAATGCTGGTGGCTCGTCGAATTTATCAGCATTCACCCGATCATAAGTTGGGCACGCTGGTGCGGTATGCGAATATCCCCAGTGAGGGGGTATTTCATAGGGCGCTTTATGATTCAGAAATGGCCGCTAAGCTGTGGCTCAGTATGCTGGATAGTATTAATAAACAGTACGGCCTGAATGAAATCCCCTTCAAACTGATGCAGAAAATAGCCAAAACACCGAAGCACTCCGTGGCCAAGCTGCTTAAGCTTTATTAAATTACCATGTCATGGATTCTCCATGATGAGAGCAGGTATGGATAGATTCCATGCCAGCATAAAAAAGCCCCTCTTAATGAAGGGCTTTAGAACCTTCTTAGCTGTATTTACGCGCCGATAATGCCGCCATCCTCACGTTGAATAACCATAATGGTTGAGCGAGGTTTGCTGTTGCCGCCAGCAGGGAAGTGTGAGGGAGCGTTTTTTTCACCTGGGTGTTGCACGCCGACAAACATGCTGCGCTGATCTGGCGAGAAGGTCAGACCGGTGATTTCACACGCGATAGGGCCAGTCGCAAAACGGCGTACTTCACCTGAGACGGGGTCAGCACACAGCATCTGGTTATTGCCCATGCCTGCAAAGTCGCCTTCATTTGAATATTTTCCATCCGTCAAAATCCATAAGCGACCTGCCTTGTCGAACCCTAATCCATCAGGACTGTTAAACATGTTTTCGTCGGTTATGTTGGCACTACCGGCATAGAAGTCTTTATGTACGCTTGGGTTACCCGCAACCAGGAAAAGATCCCACGTAAATGCACGGCTGGTATGGTCAGCGCTGTCTGGTTCCCAGCGAACGATCTGGCCATATTTGTTTTCAGCGCGTGGGTTAGGCCCTGTGACTGGTTGATTGTCTTGGATGCCGCGGTTTTTATTGTTAGTGAGTGTGCAGAAAACGGTTTTGTTGTCAGGGTGCACGGCTACCCATTCAGGACGATCCATTGTGGTAGCGCCAACGACTGTCGCGGCTTCACGTGCATAGATGAGTACGCTGGCCTGATCAGCAAAGCCATTCTCTGCTGTGAGGCCGTTTTTACCGTGCGTTAGTTCAAGCCATTCACCCGCGCCTTTTAACTCACCTTCATCTGCATTAAACCGCGCAGCAAACAGTGTGCCGTCTTCTAGCAGGTCGCGGTTAGCCGCTTTATTGTCTGGGTTGTAACGGTTTTTAGAAACAAATTTATACAGATGTTCGCCGCGCTCATCATCACCCAGATAGACTACCAGATGTCCGTTGTCGGCTAGGGTGAGCGCTGCATTCTCATGCTTGAAGCGCCCCAGTGCCGTGCGCTTTTTAGGTGTTGATGTTGGATCCATAGGATCAATTTCAACCACCCAGCCGTGGCGATGTGGTTCGTTAGGCTCTTGTGACATATCAAAACGTGAGTCAAATGTATGCCACTGATATTTGTTTTTATCTGCTTTCAGGCCGTAACGTTTCTGATGCTGATCCATTTCTGCGCCAGGGGCGGCAAAGTAACCGTTAAAGTTCTCTTCGCAGGTCAGGTAGGTTCCCCACGGTGTTTCGCCATTGGAACAGTTGTTAAATGTTCCCAGTACTTTTTTACCTGATGGATCGGCATTCGTTTTCAGCAGTGGGTGGCCGGCAGCCGCACCCGTGAGTTCCATCTCGGTATTCGCGGTAATGCGACGGTTGTAGCTGGATTCTTTCAGATAATGCCAGTGACCATCGTTTTTACGTTCTACTTCAAAGATAGAGACACCGTGAGCCGCTTGTGCTTTTTTTACATCATCTGCTGTCAGTTGTTTGCCCTGATGGGCGAACAGCAGCAAATAGTTAGTGTATTCATTATTGACTGCTAGCAAAGCCCGGTTTTCAGAGAGTGGAAAAAACCTCATACCATCGGTGTTATCACCAAACTGGCCAGCCTGGGCAGCACTTGTTTGCGTACCCGACTCATCAAATGCTGGCGCATTTTTGAGAATCGGATCCCCCCAGGAAATGAGTGGTTGCGCGATATAGCCTTGCGGAACAATAAAGTCATCTGAGGTGCTGGTAGGCAAAGCTGTAAATCCCAGTAGTTTACTGGTCGGCGAAGATACGGCGGCTATGGCTTGTGCTAACGGATTCGCAGCCAGAAACAGCCCCATTGCTGCAGCGCCGCCTTGCATAAAGCGACGACGGCTTAAGCCGCTTTCAATCAGGGTGGAAAAGTCAGAGTCGTCATCTTCACGGTAAGCTGAGTCTTGCTGAAGTTCAGATTTGTTCATTACAGATATCCAGTTTTCATTTACTTGTCAGATTAGAGTTTAGCCAAAACGCTGGCGGCGAAAGCGAATGAGCAACAGGCTAACCATGATTTGTTAACAAAAGATGACATCGGCTCGTAGGTGGCCACAAAAGGAAGGTTTTTTTCTGCTGTGACATTAAGTGTTTCAACAACTACCATAAAGGTTCGTAACAGGGCAATTGGCAAATATTTCACCTGTCATAATTCAGTGAAATTAAATAGTGATAGCTAATATTGATCGGTTTACGAGTTAAGGCATGATGGGGTTCCAAGCCGATGTTTATAAGCTCTTGAGCAATGATTCTAATGTCATGGAGAGCGCTTGATGCGAATGACTTCGGGGTAAACCAGATTATTAGTCACGGCTTTGGTGTATTTCTGTTTGCGGCATTGGTGCCCCTGATGAAGGAGTCGATTGACATCAGCCATTGGCACCTGGCTACGATTGGTGCGCTGACTCAGTTGTCTTATCTCGGCGGGACGATGCTATTGGGGCTGGTCGGGCACCGAATTGCTTCAGAGTGGCTGGTGCTGATTACCGGCTCTGTAACAAGTGTGCTCTTGTTTGTCATGGCAGCACTGGATGACCCAATGGTGGTTTTGTTGGTGTTAAGGTGTATGGCAGCCTGTGCCGCGATCAGTTGGGGCGCAATAGTCGAATTGATAACCCGTTATGCGCGTCCGTCACTTTGTTCAACATGCCTGTCCAGTGCCTCCAGCGGTACTGCTTGGGGTTACGGTTTGAATGGTTGGCTTTGCCACAATGCCGTTCTCTACCTGGTTGAACACTTATCTGGCAGAATTAATGTTACCTCCCGCATTGGGTGGCTATACATGGACGATAGCCGGTGTGACCGGCATGATCGCTGGTTTTTTGACGGGTAAACTGGCCGATAGCAAAGGGCATGGGATAGCACTGTTGATCGTATTTGGTGGCTTTTCATCGGGGCTTTTTGCATTTGTATACGATCCGGCTTATTTTGCCGTATTTGCCGGCTTCGGTTATGGCCTGATGTATTTTCCTATGTGGGGGATCGTTGCCGGTTGGGTTAACCAGCACTATTCTTCTACCGCTACGATGCAGATAAACGGCATCGGTATGGTGACTTTCGGGCTGGGTGGCGCACTGGGTAATCTGATGGCAGGATTTATTCAGGATATCAGCGGTAGTCTGGAAAGAGTCTATTGGGTAATCGCAATCGATGCGCTGCTGTTAGTGGTGCTTGCTTTGTATATTTATCTGACCGAACAACAGGACGTAGAAAAGTATATGGGTAATCCGCTTTGTTGAAGTCCTTAATAAAGATCCCGCATTAAGAATCTGACGATTATGAGAAGCGCTCAATAATGAGAATGCTTAAAGTTCTCTCCCCGTTTATGTGATTTGTATTTCTATTTGCCAATAAATATCCCAATAAATATAAGGGTTATCTGATGGATGATAGTCCCTTAATCAAATTTGACGAATAGTAAATGCCTGACTACTTTATAGCCATAGTATGTAATACGAAAGAATGGTTGGCAGGAAATTTACTTAAAATTCAAGACTATATATTCAGTTATTATAAATTAGCTAAAGTCAATTTGCTGGAGTATCGGGTGTTGTAAGCTGCGCAAATGGAGGTACGGTTGAACCATCACAATAAAAGTCGCCAAGAAATGCTTGAAGTGCAGTGCGCAACGCGTTTACGCCTGTGTAAAATTCAGGCATTGATGGGTTTCTTTTTTTTACTGCTTTTTAGTGGGATAAGCTACACGAATCAATCTTATCTGCTGGCCAGCATACTCTTTGCCTGCTCGCTGAGTGGTACGGTGATTATCTACTTACTCTACCGTACGACACATATCGAATCCGCTGTTCATCTGTTAAATATTAATCTATTTGTATTGCCGCTGGCGCTTTTAGTAACCGGCGGGCATGAACATACCGGGATGCTATGGATTTATCCACTATTGGCGATGAACCTGTTTGTTAACCGCTTTAAAACAGCGGTGACGCTTTACGGTTGCTTTATCATCATTAGCAGCTTGCTACTATTTACACCCTTGTCAGCCCTGTTAATGGTGAGTTACTCATTTATTGAATCAGTGCGCTTTGAAGTAACACTCTTTGTGTTATGTATTATTTGTTTAGCGGTTTTACACTCAAAAGACCGCGCGGATGAGATGATCATCCAGTTACACGATGAAGATCTGCGTAAGCTAGCCTATTACGATGCGCTAACCGGTTTACCAAATCGGCGTAACTTCAGGAATAATCTGACTCGTTTGTTAAAACGTGCAGATAAAGAGCAAAAGCGCGTCGGCTTACTTTATATCGATCTTGATAATTTTAAACAGGTTAATGATAACTACGGTCATGAGGTAGGCGACGATTTACTGTGCCGCTTTAGCGAACGGCTTAAAGAGGCGGTGCGGCCGACAGATATAGTACTTAACGATAAATTTGATGAATTAGCGCGATTGGGCGGGGATGAATTTGTCGTCATCTTAAATGATATCAATACCCCTGAATGTGCGGCCAGTGTTGCAGAACGGGTGCTTGGCATATTTAAGAATGGTTTTGAAACGATAGAAAGTACCCATTCCGTCTTTGCCAGTATTGGTATAGCGGTGTTTCCTGAGGATGCTGAAACACCGGATGAGCTGCTTCACCATGCTGACTTGGCAATGTATGAAGCCAAGCAAAATGGCCGAAATCGCTATGATTTCTACACGAAAAGTATTACTCAGGCACTGCGTGAGCGGCGCCGGATTGAAGAAGGTTTAAAAGTAGCGTTAGAGTTAAACCTGTTCTCGTTGTTATATATGCCTTTGTTTAAGTGCAGCACACTGGAAATTGTCGGTATTGAGGTTCTGTTGCGCTGTCCTAATTTGGCGGTCGATGCTATTGGCCCGGATCAGTTTATCCCTGTGGCTGAAAAGATGGGTGTGATAAAAGAGATCGACCTTTGGGTCATTGAAAATAGCTTAAGCTGTTTTTCTGATCTGCAGTTAATACAAGGCTTTGATGGCAGGCTTTGTATCAATATTTCCGGAGTGGAATTACACAATGAGGCGTTTCCCGGGATGGTCGGAGCGCTGTTAGAAAAGTATCAGGTATCACCTTCTTCTGTAGAGTTGGAAATTACCGAGGCGGCTTTTGTTCAGGGGGATGCTCAGAGTGTTGCCAGGCTTGATCAGTTAAAAGCGTTAGGTATAACACTGGCGCTGGATGACTTTGGAACAGGGCATACGGCTTTTGCGCAACTGAATAACTACCCGGTTGATTGTCTTAAAATCGATGCTTCATTTGTGGATGATCTTTTTTCAGAGCATGCCGGCCGAAAGAAAATGGTTAAGATCATCAATAATCTTGGTAATCTATATGACCTTAGAGTGGTAGCTGAGGGTGTGAAAACTAAAAGACAATTAGAGTATCTGCAGGATATCGGCTGCGATTGGGTGCAGGGTTACTTCCTCTCTTGTCCTCTTAAACATGCCGACTTGGTAGACTTTATAATAAAACACAAAGCTGAAAAAAATAAAACTGAATCAGATCTGGTCATCAGTAAAGCCGCGCTGTGATAATTAGCGTTTTAATTACTTCCTCAGCTTATATGATGAATGGCTTATTCAGATGAGCTTATTGAGCTTAAGACGGCAACCATCCAGATATAGAGTTTTTATGACCCGGCGTAAACGTAACAGTTATTTCCAATGCAAGCAGTTCACCATTGATCGTGTATATTGACAATATGTTAATAGAAGGCTTTATGGCACGCGACCCTAAATGGGTAGATGAATTGTTTAATCCAAACATGAATACAATTAGCAATAGAAAGATCTGAGGGCTGTTCTAGGGGAAAATTCTGATCGGGAACCCCTGTTTTAGGATAAACGGAATAGTCACGAACCTGCGTACCAAAACAATAGTCCCAGATACTTAATGTTACACCAAAATTTTTATCATAATGTTCTTTTTGTTTAGAGTGATGTACTCGGTGAGACTGAGGAGTAACAAGAAGATACCTAAACACTCCTAAGTTAGTACGAATATTGGAGTGATTCAAACGATCAAGAAATGCGTGTAAAACCAAATAAGAAAATCCCACGCTAATTGCATCTTCAAAGAAAAGTGCCGGTATGTATTTAATAATTCGGGCAATTAAAACATCCAGAGGATGCACTCTCTCATTGGTGAAGGGGTTCATTTTCGTTTGTGAATGGTGGATTGCATGGAAGTCCCAAAAAACCGGAACTTTATGCCGAACCAAGTGGTGCATCCATCCTAGAAAGTCGATAACCAATATGCCTAAAATTATCTCTAATAATGGAATATGATGAACCAATGCCGATAAGTTTATTATTGAGAAATACTGCTCATATACCTCGCCTAAAAAACTAAAAAATAACGGAACAGTTATTGCGTAGAAAGGGATCATTATAAGTAAATATAAAAAATCCATTCGTAGGGAAGAACCCAAGTTTTTTACATTACGTTGAACAGGCCACAACACTTGCATAATCAGAAGAAGGGGCACTCCGATATAGAACCAGGGTGAAAAAAGCGCAGATTGCCAGAACGACCAGTAAACACGCTTTAGAGAATACAGTATGTCTTGCCAAGGATTGTCGGCAACAAAAAAAGGCCACATGGCTTTAAACAGGCAAAAGCCTAATAAAACCATTATTAATAACAGGGGCCATATATAACGCCAACCAGTTAGAGTCATATCCGTTTGTATTTCAACTGATTTTTGTAGATTCAACTTAATAATCCTTAATATATTACAACTGTTTAAATTTAAGATGAGAATGAAAGTGACTCTTCTCATTAAGTTGGTAATAATGATATATCATCAGTATGCCTCTGACATTACGGCATGTAGATGACGTTATGCAACAAGTAGATTCGCATTTTCGGTAAAAATACTGTACCAAGAATTAGTTATAAAGGGCTTATGGGTAATGATTTAATTTTAAAAAACTTGCGTTATTATTCTAACGTAACAAATTCAAATCCCGAACAATAGCAGAAATTTAAGACCACACTTTGCTTATTCTGCCAGATATATTTTTCAACCGATTGTGCACTCCTGTAAATTTTGTTTGTACTTTGCGAGCATTGGTTTAGCTGTTTCCATGGCGGGAAAATGAACTAATTAGTTTTGTTATCGCCTGGAGCCGCTTATCTATTGCGGCCAAGCGTAAACCTCGGCTCCGCAGCGTCTTTGTAGTGGAGGGCTGTTTTTTACAAGTGTAGGCAGAGTTGTAAGTTGCTGATTCAAAATAAAACTGAATCAGATCTGGTCATCAGTAAAGCCGCGCTGTGATAATTAGCGTTTTAATCACTTCCTCAGCTTATATGATGAATGGCTTATTCAGATGAGCTGATTGAGCTTAAGACGGCAACCATCCAGATATAGAGTTTTTATGACCCGGCGTAAACGTAACAGTTATTTCCAATGCAAGCAGTTCACCATTGAACAAGGTGACTGTGCCATGAAAGTCACAACTGATGCCTCGTTATTGGGTGCTTATGCCGATGTGCAGCAAGTGCAGCGCATACTTGATATTGGCGCAGGCACAGGGTTACTCAGCTTGTTTGTTGCACAGCGATCAACGGCTCAAATCGATG
This sequence comes from Neptunomonas qingdaonensis, assembly GCF_900113275.1. Classification (GTDB taxonomy): domain Bacteria; phylum Pseudomonadota; class Gammaproteobacteria; order Pseudomonadales; family Balneatricaceae; genus Neptunomonas; species Neptunomonas qingdaonensis. The sequence goes on along the minus strand of NZ_FOOU01000014.1, from coordinate 45,078 downwards.
CAGTAGAGCTTGACTCTCAAGCCGCCGTGCAAGCGCGAAAAAATTTCGCAAACAGTCCCTGGTCAGATCGCCTGAATCTGATAGAGATGGATATTCGCGACTATGCGAAGTTGGGTCGTCAGCAGCACCTTCAACAACACAGCGACCAAAATAGGCAACAATATGACTGCATCATTACCAATCCGCCCTTTTTTACGGGGTCAACTCAGAACCCTTGTGATCGGAGCGCCTTGGCGCGGCACAACACGCATTTGCCCTTAGCGGATCTGATGAGCGCAATTGATCAGCTATTAAGCGCCGATGGGGTGGTCTGGATACTGTTGCCTTTGGCAGAATCAGAAGCGATTATCCAGCTGGCTGAATCGCTTTCTCTTTACCCTCAACAGCGAATGCTGGTGCGTAACAGCAGCCAGCACTCAGCGCATCGTGAAATTATGCGCTTGAGCCGTCATCAAGCCGAACTCGAAGTCGAACAGAGTTTATTTACACTTTATAAAGAACATCCCTTCCATACCAAAGCTGCTGCCGCGCTGTTCGAGCCTTATTACACGCGGATGCAGGTAGAAACGTAAAATTAATTAAAACAAACGTCCGTTTTATTTACACATTTATTCATTATCGAATGCTAATATTGTTCTATATATATGATTTTAATATACTATTTATTGTTGGCGCAAGTTTTGCTTACTGTGAAAACTGTATGCCAAAAGGTTGATGTTGCGAGTGTAGGGGGGCTAGTAACTTTATTGGGAAGCCTGCGCTGCGCTTTCGGTCTACACAAATAATGAATATTTAAAGGATCTGGATATGAAAAAATTAGCTCTCGCCGCAGTCATAGGTTCAGTGATTGCTGCAGCACCTGCGCAAGCGGCCGTTATGTGGGACTTTAATTACAATGATGCAGCTGGTGTAGGTTTCAATGATGCGGCACTGGGTACTGCTCGTCAGGGTGCGTTAGAGACCGCAGCCAATTATGTCAGTAGTTTTTTGACCAGCTATGACGCCACCATTGAAATGGATGTGGATGGGTCCATCGGCGGTGGTGGTTCAAGCACGTTAGCAGCAGCAGGCTCTAAGTTTAACGGCGCATCCTTTGCCCCTGGCTTTACTCAACAGGGCGATGTGATGACCAAAATATTGGGTGGAGCAGATCCTACACCTAGTTCTGGTCCTGATAGCGCTGATGGTGAAGTGACATGGAACTTCATCGACTTTGTCTGGGAGCTGGATAACGATTTTCAACTAGGTGAGTTCGATTTCTTTTCAACGGCTGTTCATGAGTTATTGCATGCAATAGGCTTTGCTTCTGAGATCACCGAAACGGGTAGCGACGGATATGGCACAAACCCCGGTGATGCTGGTGCATGGGCGCCGTTTGATGAGTTTTTAACCAGCTTCGATGGTACATCGATTATCAATCCTGCCGATAATTCGCTTCTACAAAGTACTTGGGATTTAGCGAGACTATCTGGCGATGGAAGTCAGCAGTCAGGTTGTGGTGCTGGTCTTCAGTTCACGGGTGCGAATGCTGTTGCAGCCAACGGTGGTAATACCGTTGAAATTTACTCCCCAACAACATGGGAAGGTGGCAGTTCAGGTTCTCATCTGGATGATAATTGTTATACAAACCCGGGTAATGTCAGTACTTATATGATGGAAGCTCAAACTATTGATGGTCTGGGTGTGCGTACGATCAGTGCATTGGAAGTAGGTATTATGCGCGATATTGGCTATACCAATTTTGGCGTTCAGGCTAATAATACGGTTCCAGAGCCAGGAACAATCTACCTGATGCTCGGTGCTTTGTTGGGATTGTTTGGTTTAAAGCGTCAGAATAGTAAAGTTGCTTAATTATCTCTTTTTGATAGCTTAAGATACAGTCTGAGCATATCTTGGGCTCGGCCATCAGGACGAGCCCATCTTCTGGAGACACCACATGCGACACTCTTCTGGATTGCATCCATCTATTATCTTTCCTATGTTATCCACTCTGATTTTTGCTACTTCTCCTCAAGTGCTCGCTAGTAAAATCCCAATCGGCCTTAACAGTAAACACGGCATCTTTGTGCAAGAGTTTTGGCAGGGTAATAGCCCGACTCTCTGTTTAACCAATCGATCTGAAAAAAATAAAACCGTGCGGGTATCCCGATGGCCCGCGAGACAGCTGCCGGCAGACCTTTTGATGCGGTGGCCGTTGCAAGCAGGTTCGGCGCAATGCCATAGTGTCAGTGGTTTGGAGGGGCCGCAATTACTTGAGTTTACACTCGCCAGTGGTCTTCGGCTGGGATTATTCAAAATTCAAAGGCCAGGGCTAATAGAAGAAAAACAGCCTGAAGGAGATGTGCCCCAGATAGGCACGCTGAAAGGAGAAATACCGCAAGCAGAACAATCGTCGGTTTTTTCTAGCTTCAAAGGCCCTAATGGAACCTGCTCAACATCCAATACCTGGATTGAGCAGTCAAATCTTTGGTTTAAAGCGGGTGAGCCAGCTTACGTAACGCTTTTAAGCGCTGGCATTGACGTTGATACCTTAATCGAGATGCCGATAGAGACGCGCTTAGATCTACCCCATTTGCAGATAAAATCTATGTCGTCAGACACCCTGGCGATCAACCGTATCGATAATCAATTCACTATCAAAAAAGGGGCGTTAGCTGCAGAGCCTGCTGTTCATCAAACTCGGTTGGAGCTTGATTTACCAAAGGTTATGCAACCAACCATGTTTGTGATTTCGGGTCGACAACGCACTCCTGATAACGGCTGGCAATGCTTTATCAGAGGCGTGATGGTCAAGCCCTGAATAAGGGCTCCCATATGCTACACTTTTTTTAAACTAACTCTTTTTTTCTGAGTTCCTTTGCTTAATCAAAATGGATCGGTGTTTGTTTTTTAGTATTGACGTGCAAAGTGAAAATGTCAGGTCGTGAATAATGACCGGCCACATCAAATGCTCGTTTGGAGGTGGCAACCCGTTCGCAATCAATATCGCAATATAAAATGCCTTCCTCTTTTCGCATTGGCCCGGCAACAATTTCTCCACCGGGCGCAATCACAACAGAATCACCCGGGTTAACCCACTCATCGTTATCCGGATAGAGTGTTGCCTTCTCTGGGAAATCGTCTGGGATATCGCTGGCCTTTAAAATATTGCCGCTACCGACGACCCAGCAGCATCCCTCGCGCGCAATATGCTGCAAGCTGCCTATCCAGCCGTCACCACTGTCATAGGTTGGCGCAATATAGATTTCAACACCTTGTGAGTACAGCGCATACCTGGCCAAAGGCATAAAGTTTTCCCAGCATAGGAGTGTGCCGATACGGCCACAGGGTGCATTAATTACTTTCAGGCCCGTGGCGTCTCCAAACCCCCAAACCATGCGTTCGGGGTTGGTTGGCATTAGCTTTCGATGTCGGTTTAATAGTTTGCCGTCAGGTCCGATAATAATAACGGTATTGTAAAGCGTCGCCCGGCTGAGTTGGCTTTCCCGTTCATCCATGCCACAGACGACCGTGACTTTACATTGTGCGGCGGCCTCATAGAGTGGATTTAAATCATCGCTTTCAAGGTTGACTGCATTGTGTAACAGACGCGAGTGTATCTCTGCAGATAAGCCAAAGTCACCTCCTGGCCTTAAGCGCCAGATCCAGGCAGGGTAGCCGGGAATAAAGGCTTCGGTAAAGATAACAAGTTGAGCACCCGCCGCAGCGGCTTCTTTAACAAAGCTTGCCGCGCTTGCTATGGTTTTTTCTTTATTAAGAAATACCGGTGCTTTTTGAATAATCGCTAAGGTAGTCATGATAAAACTCCTTTTGTAAGGTTTTTACTCGGCTATTAACTCACCAGAGCCTCCAGCTTCTTCAGGTAGGTCCTTCATTTTGGGTAAGCCATCATAAATATGCAGCGTCGCTTCTTGGTAGTGCACATGTATGTCTGGTTCGAAAGGGAAATCCGGGATTACGGCGGCATACACATCGGTTAATTCCATGCTTGGATGCTTAGAAAAAAGGTGGCCTCCGCAGACTTTGCACCAGCAGCGTTCGCTGTTGGCTGTTTTATTAAAGCTCGCTATATTATCTGAGCCTTGCGCCACGTTAACGCTTTTGGGATCCCACAATGTGAAGGCGTTGGCAGGGGCCGCAGCCCATGTTTTGCATGACTTACAATGACAATAGCCTTGTAAGGCTGGCTTACCGGTTACAGTGAATTGAACCGCACCACAAAAACAGCTGCCTTTATATACTGTTGAAGTACTCATGTTGAATTCTCCTTGGTTGGTGTAATGTGTAGTATCAGTAAAACAAATAAAGTGTGAATCTGTTAAGTACGGAAAGTGTTGTTTAAGCTACGAAAACTGTAGTGCGCCTTTTAAGCAGTCGGCTTTCATTGCCTGGAAAGGAGGTAACTATGAAAAGCTATGGCCAGTTTTGCCCCATCGCCAAAGCGTGCGAAGCATTGGGAGAGCGTTGGACCATACTTCTTATTCGTGAACTACTGTGTGGTAGCCGTCGTTATAATGATTTTAAACGTGGCCTGCCCTTAATCTCCCCCACGATGCTCTCGCAACGCCTGCATACTTTATTGGAACGTGGCTTAATCGAGCGTAAGCGATCCAATGATCAACGTAACTGGGAGTATCACCTCACGCAGGCAGGACATGAGCTTGAGCCCATAGTGATGGGGCTAGGGGAGTGGGGCGCACGCTGGGTTCGCAGTCAGATGTCGCAAGATGATCTGAGTGTTGAATTGTTAATGTGGGACATGCGCCGCACGATTAACAGCGAAGCTTTACCTGACGGACGCACGGTACTGCACTTTGAATTTAAAGACCTGGATGAAAAATACAAAAATTGGTGGATGCTGGCAGAAAATAACGATATCGATCTGTGCATTGACGATCCGGGTTTTGATGCAGACGTGATATTTATCAGTGACCTGAAAACAATGACGCAACTATGGCTTGGCGACACGACGCTGTCCAACGCACAGTCTGCGGGAAAACTGGATGTCAGAGGCGCTATAAGCCTAACCCATCATATTCCAGATTGGTTTGTATTTAGCGGCTTTGCAAATATTAAGAGCGGACTTAGTAAGGGCGACACCATCGATTGAATTATGCATGCTAAAAAACGCTCGCATAAAGGTTATTTTGGTAGAGGCGGTGAAGGCTCAGCAGGCGCCAGCTTCAAACCAGATTACGCTTAATGCGAAGGTTCCAGTTTTGTGAATAAACGCGCTTGTCTCCTTCATAAGCATCAAGCTCTGCATCCAGATAAAAATAAAGCTTATCGCAGTGCAGTAAGGTACGGGTGACTGTCTCTACCGCCCAGTCTCCTCGCCTGAATCCCCAGCGCCAGAGCGTCTTACCCTTGGCCGACTCAAAGTCATCACATTGATACGAGTACCACTCATTCGCCTCGCGTTTTACAATCAGGTCGATATCTTCCAGCCGGTAAGTACCATTGTCGTTAATGACCTCCAAAGTAGAAAAATCCTTGTCCAGCTCGCGGATCACTCGCCAGTCATGATGTCCCTCATGAAGTTGCTGCCTGGCACCGCTGACGGAAGCCTCTGGTTCAGGGAAAGAAATCATCTCTTTACGTGGCGTTCGGCTAGGCAGTATTAAGCGGCTGCAACCAGTGTAAACCTTGATCCGGGCCGACTCCCCTGAAGGCCAGGCCAGCGGGAAATAAGAGGAGGAAATGGCAATTCGGATCCGGTGGCCTTTGGGAAAGGTTTGCGCTACACCGTTAAGCTGCACTTTTACCCGATAGCGCTTGTCCGGTTGCAGCGGGGTCGGATTAGCATGGCTATCTCTATGGGTCAGGTTCAGCAGGCCATAAGTTACCCGTGAGCTCTTGTTGTCAGGATGCACATCCGATAGCCGCACAGAGATCATCGCCACGGGTTTGTTGGCCGATAATTCCAGCTCAATCACGGCTGCCCCCATGATTTCAAGTGGGCTGCCGAGAGGCTCGCTTGTGAAAACTAACGCGCCTCCTTCTTCCTCCCGCTGATCATGGGGAAGATCCGGGGTGGTACTATATGAACACCATTTGCCGGCAAACATACCGTTGCTCAAGGGTGACTGCAAGCACAACTCCTCCTCCGTAATCTCTGTGTCCTCGTTCTTCAGACGATATTTATCTAGCTTGAAGACAAGCGTCCCGATATTGGGTGATGGCCAAGACGGCTCACTGACCCAGCGACCATAGCGCTGATGGTAAAACGTCGATGGAGGCATACTGTTAAGCATCCATGCCCGCAGCATGGGCTCGTCCATAATGCCGGTCTCAATCCCCTTCAGCCATTTATCCCACCAGCGCAGACATTCCTGCAAAAAACCGATCGCCGGGCCGGGCACGCCAATATGTGGGTACTTATGACCCCAGGGGCCAATCAGTCCGAGCCTCGGCCCGGTCAAGTTGTCGAGGAGGCGAAAAACCGCATTGCTGTAGCCATCGGCCCACCCGCTGACCGCCATGACCGGAGTCTGTACTTTAGAAAAATCTTCGCAGATCGAGCCATGCTGCCAGTACTCGTCACGGTGCTGATGATTTAGCCAGGTATCAAGCCACAAGCCACTGCCTTTAAGGCGCTCAAACCACATGTCGCGCCACTTGTCACCGACAATGTGCGGATCCGGCGGAAGAGAGTTGTAGGCAAACATTGTCGAGGCCCAAGACAGGTTATCACCGAGGAGGCAGCCTCCCATATAGTGGACATCATCGGCATAGCGGTCATCGGTAGAGCAAACGCTGACGATAGCCTTAAGCTGTGGCGGTTGCATTGCTGCAATCTGAAGGCCGTTGAATCCCCCCCAGGAGATCCCATACATGCCGATATTTCCGTCGCACCACGGCTGTTTTTCCAGCCACTCAATAACCGTGACACCATCGTCGAGTTCCTGTTGCAGGTATTCGTCTGTTAGCACACCTTCCGAATCACCGCTGCCTCGTATATCCACACGGATACAAGCATAGCCGTGCCCGGCAAAATACGGATGCATGGTTTCGTCGCGCAATCTTACGCCGTCACGCTTACGGTAAGGAATATATTCAAAAATAGCCGGTACAGGGTTAGTTTCTGCGTCTTCTGGCATCCAGATACGGGCAGAAAGGCGAATGCCATCGGTCATCGGGATCCAGCAATGTTCGATATGTCGGATTTTGTATGTGGAGTGTTCAGCAATCGTCATATTTCCCCCTTCATCGATATCACACATGCCATTTACGGCAGCGGCACAAGTTCCAGCGGTAACGCCTGTTGCACATCCTGATATTTGTGCAACAGTTCCTGCTCGCTGTCGCCGCCGATAAACACTGTCGCGATTTCGTAGCTGTAACTGTCCTGATAATTAAGCTCAGACAGACGCATCCCTTCATGGACATGCAGCTGGATCTCAGTACCAGCGATACGCCGGGTAACGGCCTGCACCTCTTGTTCTGTTGGCACCCTGGTAACCTTTGCATCTGCATGCGTCCGCCACATGAACTTGGCCGAATATCGGTACAGGCCTTGACGGTGGGGAAATACAGGCTGTTTTCCCAAGGCCAGAGCCAGCATTACCAGATGATTGGGCATGCCATCGACGTTGCGGAATAATGGAGAATGCGACTTGGAAATACGGGTATTGATCTCCAGCAACCTGATATGGTGACTCTCCTTTTCCCAGTAATACTCAATATTGAACGGGCCGTTATCAAAGCCGATAGAGGTAAGAAAGCGCTCGGTGACAGCGACCATTTTGTCTTGAACAGGCTGCGGGATTGATGATGGATACTGATAGCGGGAGAAGCTGGAACCATGCTGGCCTTCGCGGATTGAGTCAATGGCTCCGTAGACACAAAGATTCCCATCAAAAACATAGCCTTCAAGCGTACATTGCTGGCCACGCGAGATGATCGCTTCGGCGATGCAGTGATAACCATCGATAGCGGCAACATTATCAGGCAGATCGGTAAATTGCAGCAAGTAGTTGAACGGCTTGGCAAAGCAGTAGATTTTTTTGCGGATCTCCGCAATCGCCATGTCGAGTTCACTATCATTACGCACCATAAATCCAAGGTGTGATAAAACCGCTTTCACCGGCTTAAGCCAGAAAGGATAATCGAGGGTGATCTGCTGCTGATAATCATCTTTAAATGGATTAACAGCACAAAAGTCGGGGATATATTCCGGGATCACTCGGCGCTGCTCCAACCTGCTCCAATATTTATGCTCGCATTTAAGCACCGCATCAAAGCTCGGAGAGGGCAGGCCAAAGGGGTGGCACAATAGAGGAAGCATGGTGCTAACCGGAAAGTCCAAATAGCCGACAATGGCATCTACGGAGCCGGGATACTTTCTCAGTCGCGCAACAGCACCTTCATACAAGGTTCTGACTGGGAACTCCTTGCCTGTTTTTACCTCATGGTATTGATAAAGCTCATGAAAGCAGTAGTCCTGAGCAGATTCAAGCGAACGTATCAGGGAAAGGTTGAATTCATCAGCACCAAAAACAAAAATATTTTTCACTGCACCTCCCCCTATTCTTGATATCTATCCCTTCATTACCATAAATAGCGGATCTTAACGATATATATGAGGATAATTGAGGTCGGGTTTTATCAGGGATAATTCAAAGCCGGCCTTACATTGAACATTAGCCTTACTGAGCTTGTTAGTTGTCAGTGTTCGTAAAAAATCATCGTAATTTACAAAGTGGGTGATCCATTTAAAACCAGGTACTTCATCCAGGGCTACGTCACAAACTTCGGTCAGCGCTATCCTGATTTCGGTTTCAATTTCCTTATCAGTTTTTTGATTTACTTCAGCGACTGCTTAATGTGTTCGAAATGGCCGGACCGGGATATCTGGCCGTCCAGGATTCCGGATATCGTTATTACTAACGATATCCGGATAGGCTGGTTAAAAGCTAAGTTGAAAAGCAGAGATCAGAACACCAGTCCGAAGACGATGTTACCGAGTAACATGAACAGGCCGAAAGATACGATAATAGCCAGGATGTTCAGCAGGAAGCCCGCACGCACCATATCGCGTAACTCCATCTGCTCGTAGGAGAAAACAATGGCGTTAGGCGGCGTCGCAACAGGCATCATAAATGCCATTGAGGCTGCCAGTGCTACCGGTATCGTCAGGATACGCGGATCGAGTCCGAAGCCGACAGCAACGGCGGCGAGTATCGGCAGAAAGGTGGCCGTAGATGCCGTATTGGAAGTGATTTCGGTTAGGTAGACGATCACTACTGTGACTAACAAGACCAGTAAAACCGTGCTGATATCGACACCAGCTACCGAATTACCAATCCATTCAGCCAACCCAGTAGATTTAAAACCGCTGGCCAGTGCTAAACCACCTCCGAACAGCAATAGGACACCCCAGGGAACATTACGTGCCGCTTCCCAGTCGAGTGCGAACTCTCCTTTGGTGCGTGAAATCGGTACCGCAAACAACACCATGGCGGCGAGTATCGCAATCATAGTGTCATCAAGCGGTAGCCCTGTTAAATCGACCAGAACACCGCGGAAAATCCACCCCAGTGCAGCACAGAGGAAAACGATACCGACCAGCTTCTCGCCTCTTGACATAATTCCCAGTGATGTTAGCTCACGGTCAACAACGCTACCGGGATCTTCAATGGCGATTTGGTGAGAGGGAAATAGCAGCTTTGTCAAAATCAACCAGGTGGTTGGCAGCATCAGTACGACCACCGGTACACCCAGTAGCATCCAGTTGAAGAACGTGATTTGAATGTTATAGGTGCTTTGCAGGAAGCTTGCCAACAGGGCATTAGAGGGCGTGCCGATAAGTGTGCCCACGCCACCGATCGAAGCGCTGTAGGCGATGGATAGCATCAGTGCGACACCAAAATTGCGAACTGCCTTTTTGTCTTCTGTTTGTTTGGAAATAAAATCAATCACCGATAAACCGACGGCGAACATCATGATAGTAGTGGCTGTGTTAGAGATCCACATCGACAAAAAGGCGGTTGCCAGCATAAAGCCGAGAATGATTCTGGAGGGCGAAGAGCCAATCCGGCTGACGATCTTAAGTGCGATACGGCGGTGCAAGCCCACATGTTGCATGGCTGCAGCCAGCAGGAAACCGCCCAGGAAAAGATAAATCAAGGGATCCGCATAGTTAGCGGCAACAGGCTTTATCTTATCGATGCTTAATAGCGGCATCAGGATAATGGGCAGCAGGGCCGTTGCCGGAATAGGTACTGCTTCGGTCAGCCACCACGTGACCATCCATACAGCCATCGCGACCAATCGCCAGGCTTCAAATGGCATACCTGCAGGGGCAGGCAGCAGCAGAATAATGATGGCCGCGATTGGCCCACCGATTAAGCCGGCCAGACGTAAACCGCTGACGGGAATAGCCGTCGGTACGCTGCGATCTTTATCGTCGGAGGCGCGCCGGTCATCCGGAGTTAGAAAATCCTTGTTATCGGAGTGGTGGTCTTTTTTGTCTGTCCTCATTGGTCTTTAGCCTCTTTGGGTGTTCAATCGATTTGAAAAAGTCCACCACGCTGCCGTCATCTACACCGGATTTAGGATATAGGAAGTATAAACAGGGTATAGTGCATATCACAAAATCTTATAAGGCAAGTGAGCATATGCCCAACTACTATCTTCATGCCTCTAATGCCAAGCAGGCACTAGAGGCGCTATCGAAGGGGCTTTCCTGCGTTCGTCTCTCCACTGATCTGAATCTTTCGCAGCAGGACTTCTCTCTTGATGACCAGGGGCTGAAGCTCGACGAAGTCAACCAGATCTCAGTCGATGAACTCAAATTTATTGCTAAGAAGACACAGAAGATCTTCCTCTGTCACGATGGGGAACTGGATACTCTGGAAGAGCGTCGTTCTGGCTACTATAAACTTGTTCCTACGGAAGGATCGCCACTGCTTGAAATAAGTGGCGTCAAGATGCACATTTCTAAAGGTACCGACCCCTTGTCAGCGCCTCCGAGATGGCACAGCAGGCGGTACGCAAGGGGGACCGGGTGCTGGATTGTTGCAGCGGATTGGGCTACGCGGCCATCGCGGCTCATCGTCTGGGCGCAAGGGAAGTGCTCAGCATCGAACTAAGCCCGCAGGTAATGTCGCTGCGCGCTCAGAACCCCTGGTCAAATGATTTAGGACAGGAGGGGATTACTCAGCTTCAGGGCAGTAGCTATGAGTTGATAGTCACAATGGCCGCAAGCTCCTTCGATTCGGTTATTCACGATCCACCGCGTTTTTCTCTTGCCGGGGAGCTTTACAGTGAGGAATTTTACAGCCAGATTTTTCGAGTACTTCGCCGTAACGGGCGGCTGTTTCACTACACCGGAAATCCGCATTTATTAAGGAAGGGAAGCAGCTTTGTCGATGGCGTAATCCGCCGGCTCAAGTCTGCTGGCTTCAAGAATGTAGAGAAAGTCGACCACCTCATGGGCGTTAGTGCACAAAAGTAGTCAGGGAATGCTGGCGGCTTTGAATTTTTAATTGCTTTTACAACAGGGCACCATTGTCACTCAGCAGCTTATAGATTGACTCGGCCATTTTACGGTAGCCTTCAGTATTGAAGTGTACATGGTCAGATTTTGACGACGGACTGCGTAGTAAACTACCAATCAAGGTTCCATCAAATACTAATTGGTAATCCTCAGCAAGCTCTTGGAAAAGCGGCGCCGAATCTGAGAATAAACGCTTTTGCGGTACACCGATAAGTACAACCGGTATATCTCTGCTTTGTGCAAGTTCGATCATCTTTCTGAGATTGGATTTGATGGAAAGCTCGCTTTTGTTCTGCAAAATATCATTGCCACCCTCGATAAGGATTATTAGATCGGGGGACGTGCGATCTAGCTCAAGCGGTAGTCTTTTTAAGCCGCTTTCTGTGGTCTCACCAGAAATACCGGCATTAATAACATTTAACCCGCTAAGCTCAGAAAGCACGGCTGGGTAGCTATGAGTTTCGGCGGTGCCTACTCCAAAAGTAAGGCTGTCGCCAAAGGCCAGAATAGTGCCGCCATATTTAATAGGCTCTAGCTTTGGCTCACTGCAACCACTGAGTAACAGGGTGATGAGTGCAACAGCGATAGCTTGAAGAAGCCTTATGTGAAGAAACGGTATGTGAAGAACTTTGTTTGATTTAATCATACCATTCAGTGTAGACGATACCTTTGGACTTCCCAGGTTTCTTCAGAATCAAAACGCACATACTGCTGGCTATCCTTACATTGAATATTAGCCGCACTGAGTTTGTTAGTTATCAGTGTTCGTAAAAAGTCATCGTGATGTGTACTCAGGGCGCTGGCCAAATCACTTTTTGTAGCAAAGACACAAACAACGATAAGAGAACCCGGAAAAGCATCGTAATTTACAAAGTGGGTGATCCATTTAAAACCAGGTACTTCATCCAGGGCCAGGTCACAAACTTCGGTCAGCGCTATCCTGATCGCGTTTTCAATTTTCTTATCGGTCTTTTTCATTGACTTCAGCGACTGCTTAATGTGTTCGAAATGGCTGGATCGGTATATCTACCCGTCCAAGATTCCGGATATCGTTATTACTAACGATATCCGGATAGGCAGGTTTGAAGGTGGGCTTAGAACTTCAGACCGAACACGATCTCACCGAGCAACATAAACAGGCCGAAGGATACGATAATAGCCAAGATGTTCAGCAGGAAACCCGCACGTACCATATCGCGTAACTCCATCTGTTCGTAGGAGAAAACAATGGCATTAGGTGGCGTGGCAACCGGCATCATAAAGGCCATTGAAGCGGCCAGCGCTACCGGTATCGTAAGGATACGCGGATCGAGTCCGAAGCCGACAGCAACGGCGGCGAGTATCGGCAAAAAGGTGGCTGTAGACGCTGTATTAGAAGTGATTTCGGTTAGATAGACGATCACTACAATGACTAACAGCACCAATAAGACCGTGCTGATATCGATACCAGCAACAGAGCTACCGATCCATTCAGCCAAACCTGTGGATTTAAAGCCGCTGGCCAGTGCTAAACCGCCTCCAAACAACAATAACACGCCCCAGGGAACGTTGCGTGCCGCTTCCCAGTCGAGTGCGAATTCTCCTCTTGCGCGTGAAATCGGTACCGCAAACAACACCATGGCGGCGAGTAGCGCAATGATGGTGTCATTAAGCGGTAAACCGGTTAACTTGACCAATAAACCACGGAAAATCCACCCCAGTGCAGCACAGAGGAAAACGATACCGACCAGCTTCTCGCCTCTTGACATAATTCCCAGTGATTTTAGCTCACGCTCGACAACGCTACCGGGATCTTCAATGGCGATTTGGTGAGAGGGAAATAGCAGCTTCGTCAAAAGCAGCCAAGTGGCTGGCAACATGATAACGACCACCGGCACGCCGAGCAGCATCCAGTTAAAGAAAGTAATTTCGATGTTGTAGGTGCTTTGTAGAAAACTTGCCAGCAGGGCATTAGGGGGGGTACCGATGAGCGTGCCCACACCACCGATCGAAGCGCTATAGGCGATGGAAAGCATCAGCGCCACACCAAAATTGCGGACTACTTTTTTGTCTTCTGTTTGTTTGGAAATAAAATCTATAACCGATAAACCAACCGCAAACATCATGATGGTGGTGGCGGTGTTAGAGATCCACATCGACAAAAAGGCGGTCGCCAGCATAAAGCCGAGAATGATCCTGGAGGGTGATGAGCCAATACGGCTAACGATCTTTAGTGCGATACGTCGGTGTAAACCCACATGTTGCATGGCCGCGGCCAACAGAAAGCCACCCAGGAACAGGTAAATCAAGGGATGAGCATAGTTAGCGGCAACAGGCTTTATCTTATCGATGCTTAATAGCGGCATCAGGATCATTGGCAGCAAGGCCGTTGCCGGAATAGGTACTGCTTCGGTCAGCCACCATCCGACCATCCATACGGCCATGGCAACCAAACGCCACGCCTCTAATGGCATGCCTTCAGGTGCAGGCAGCAGCAGAATAATGATGGCCGCTACTGGCCCACCGATTAAGCCGATCAGGCGTAAACCACGGACGGGAGCAAGCGTCGTTTCAGGGCGATCCTTATAGTCTGGATCACGCCGGTCGCCCGGTTCGAGAAAATCCGCATCATGGGAGTGGAGGTCTTTTTTGTCATTATTCATGGCTTCTACCTTATTAAAAGAACCGCTTATGGACATGCGCAATGAAAAATAAATCTGCTTGTTCTGTTGATTGATACCAGGCTTAGAAAATCAGAGCATGTCACATGACATACCAGATATTCTTTATTTTGATTAATTACTGCATAAATTACCAATTGAATCTATTAGGCCATTGTTATTTTTTATGTCTTATTGGGTTAAGGTAGCAACTGATCGAGTGAACGAGTATTCATCATGAGTGAGATTGCCTGTAGCCATTGTGCCAGAAGCTTTTCAGAAGAGTTGGGTTATTGCCCGCACTGTAAAACGCCAACAGTCGCGCAGAAAGAGCAGAACATTATCGCAGCACAAAAAAAGTTTATACGCTATTTTATAGCCTTGGTTGTGTTCTGCATTATCATGATCTTGTGGTTGCCGCGTTGATCACAATTGCCCGGTGATATTGCTCGGTACTGTTGCCCGATAGTATCAGAAGAAAGCACGGCATAGCATCTGACTATTGAGTAATTTCCGATTAACTCTCAATGAAAAAGAAACTGATGAAGAGATAAGCAAAGTAACCCAGCAATAACACCCCGCCTTCTATTCGGCTTAGCCTGCGGTCTGTAAATAAGAACAGGAAAATCAGGAACGCTGCCCCAAGCATTACCCATTGGTCAAACTCCAGCACCCGGCCTTTAATAGAGATGGGCTGCATTATTGCAGAAACGCCGAGTATACCTAACAGGTTAAAAATATTGCTTCCAAGGATATTCCCCACGGCTACGTCAGCGTGCCGCCGCAGAGCCGCGATGACAGAGATCGTTAGTTCAGGAAGAGATGTGCCGACGGCTACCAATGTCAGCCCAATAACAGCCTGTGAAACACCTAAGCCATTTGCAATACCCACTGCGCCTTTGAGTAAAACCTGAGACCCGGCAATCAGCAAAGCAAGCCCCCCAATAACGGCAATAGCAGACCATAAAGCAGATTCTGGTACCTTTTCTATTTCCGTGGCTTCAGCCGCATGTACCGCACCCGAAGGTGTGGATTTATCCTTTTCCGTCCAATAAGCCCATATTAAATAGCTAAAAAGGGCAGCGATAAAGATTATCCCATCGACTATGGATAGGGCGCGTCCAGCAGCGAGCAAGACAAATAGCAGGCTGGCAGCAATGACCACCACAGCGTCACGGCGAAGCGACAAAGGCGAAACAGCCAAAGGAGTAATCAAGGCACAGACACCCAGAATCAAAAGAATATTGGCAATATTGCTACCGACAACATTTCCGATAGCAATATCGGGCTGCCCGTTGATAGCTGCATCAACAGAAACGACAAGTTCAGGCATTGATGTACCAAATCCAACGATCAGCAACCCTGATAGCAAAGGAGAAATCCCCAGTCGCTTAGCGATAGTCAACGACCCTCGAATCAATACTTCACCGCCAGCGGTTAATAGCCCGATCCCGAGAAGTAAATAAAGAAGATTTAACATGGTTTAACAAAGCCCTGAATAAATAATTATTGGCTACTTGCAGATAGTATGTGGCAGGTTTAGTCCAGAGTATGGTCTTGATTTTGATTATTGCTAACTTGATTATTGATATGTTTAACCAGCCAGTAAGCTACACCCAGTGCAAGGGTAACAAAACCAAGACCTACTATCTGTTCTGAAGTGACCAGTTTAAGGTCTAATACAATAACCTTTCGGGCAATCGCCATCAGCGCTGTTGCAATAACTAACTCTACCGGAAAGGTATTGCTGCCAAGATATAGCCGGATGTTGATGAAGATTTCGATACCTATCAGTACAACCAAAAAAGCCGCGAAAGTTTCAAGTATGTCGTTGATATCAAGGAGAAAAAAGGGTGGAGAGGCTAGCTTGTTGTAGAGAACAAGTACAACATCGGCAATACTCCAAAAAATTACAAATACCATCAAAACAGCCAGTAATTTTATTCCAACCCGAATGGCACGGTGTAATGCTTTTATCAGAGGATCAGAATGATCCTCTGATATCTCTTCATGCTTCATAAATACTCCAGGAAAATGATGTAAAATCAGTAGCAAGATCATCATCCATCGTGATCTTGCTCTCCATTAGATGGGAACTATTGGAGAATGGCAAGGACTTGAATGTGGCACTGATCAGTTTATATGGTAGCTAAGAATAGAGTGACGCAAATCTCATTGTTTGCGCAGTTCAGCACTTCGGCGCAGGTATCTCAGCCCTTGGAGATGTAAAAGATGAAAGAAAGCCTCGAACTATTATCCCGCGCTATTCACGAGTGGATGCCGAAAAACAGGCCTGTCTCGCAGGCGCCTGCCGCTGCTGAGTTGGAAAAAATTCTGGATATCTCGTTAGGAGAAGAGGGTTGTGATCAGGAAGCTCTGGAAGAAGCGATAAAAGCGTATCTGCATTACAATCCCGATGTATCGCAAGTCGATTTTTTTAAGTTGCTCTACTCAGGCCAAAACAAACATGCGTTGCTGGGCGACTGGATTACCAGCCTGAGCAACGCCACTATGCATACCTATCAAGTAGGGCCGGTTGCGACCTTGATGGAGCTGGAGCTGATTCGCCAATGGAATAAGTTGGTGGGTTTTGATGATGCTGAGAATCAAGGCGAAGGTGTGATGGTGGCGGGTGGTAGTCAGGCGAACCTGATCGGCATGATGCTGGCGCGTCACCATGTCTGCCCGGATTACAAAACGAAGGGCGCCGGCGGGCGCACACTGGTCGCTTATGTTTCTGATCAGGCGCATTACTCAGCGCAAAAAGCGGCTAACGTATTGGGAATCGGGACAGATAACCTGGTTGCTGTGGCCAGCGATAATGAGGGCAGGATCTGCGCTGTCGCGTTACAAAAAGAGATTGCTAAAAGCCTTAAGCAGGGTCATCTGCCTTTCTATATTGGCTTAACGGCAGGGACAACAGTCACTGGTGCTTATGATCCGGTAGCGGTTTGCAGCAAGATTGCCCGTGCGCACAATATCTGGCTACATATCGATGCTGCCTGGGGTGGGCCGATTCTCTTTTCAGAACAGCATCGGCACTTGTTAGCCGATAGCCATCTGGCGGATTCTTTTACCTGGGATGCGCACAAGCTGATGAACGTGCCGATTACGGCAGCGGTTATCCTGGTTAAACATGCAGGTGCTTTAAACGCCTGTTGTTCTGGCGGAGGGGGGGAGTACCTGTTTCATGCCGATGAAAATGCAGCCTACAACTTAGGCGAGCGCTCGATTCAATGTGGTCGTCGTGCTGATGCCTTAAAGGTGTGGTTGAGTTGGAAAGCGATAGGTAACCAAGGGTTTGCCGCTAAGATTGATCATCTGCAATCCATCAAAACGGATTGTGTAGAGATGATAGAGCAGAGTGATTCGCTAGAAATGTTAGCACCTGCTGTGTACCTTAATGTGCTGTTTCGTTATCGCCCGGAGCATATGACGGATGAGCAGGCTATTCGTCAACTGAACATAGATATTTGTAAGACGATGATGCGTAACGGTGGCCCGTATGTGGATTATGCGCAGTACAAAGGGTGTTCAGGTATTCGTTTAATCTTAGCGAATGGTGAAGTGACGCGTCAGCATATATCCTTGTTGCTGGATCAGTGTGAGTTAATTGGCAGAGAGCTGGTCGCCGATCAACTTAACAGCTGATCTAGTGGGTGATATTGTGATTGGCTAGTTTGTCGTCACACTCTCTAAGCCGCCTGGCCATCTCTCTGGAGAGATTAAGCAGGAGTATGCCGAAGTCAGTCGGGAAGGTTTCGTGTAAAGAGTGGAACAGACTGCAGGATATTTTAAGTGCAATGCTGTCTTCCCCGGCGAAGGCATCTCCGACCCTATTATGCAGACCTATCATTGCTACCGATCCTATTTCCTGACCAAATTGGTAGTTACGGATATGCGTGGATTGGTGTTTGCCGGCTTTGTAGAACTGGATGGTGCCTTTTAGCACAACAAAGAAGTTGTCGCCGGGTGAGTCGTATGCAAATAATTGATCCCCTTTATCCAGCTGGAAGATGATGCCATTTTCCAGCAGATAAGTGAGAGCGTTGTTTGATAGTGCGCCTAGCGTCGAAGCGTTGTGGAAATAATCTATTCCAAATTTTTCTATTAATTCAGCGCCTGTCAAATTTTGCATTTTATATTTCCCACGCCCGCGTAATAACGGAACATCTACTACCTTACAGCAATTATAGGCCAATAAAGCTTGGCCGGGCAATTACCCTTCTCTTTCAGAAGTTCACTGCCTGAGTCCCGATGTTTAATTAGTCACGCAGTACACACTCTGAATGCCTTGAGAAAAATTAGTGTCGTGGTTTGATAATTAGACAAGCAACAACATTTCTCGCGGCTCACCCAGAAGAGGTTTGGTTCTACATGTGCTTTTTATCTGGTGCGTGGTGCACTACTGAATAGAAATGATGAAAATGACAGAATAAAGTGAAGTAATAATCTGTTAAAGTGGGCATCCCATCAGTGAGTCGTTGTGATCTTGCTGCCACTAGACTAAGAGCATACATGTGACTAATAACGATATTTTACGTCGCCTTCGCTATACCTTCGATTTTAATGATTCCAAAATGATTGAAATTTTTCGGCTTGCAGACCATCAGGTAACAAGAGCACAAATTTCGGGGTGTTTAAAAAAAGAAGAAGACGCCGAATATCTGCGCTGTAGTGATCGCGAATTTGCTATTTTTCTGAATGGTCTGATAAATGACATGCGTGGCAAAAAAGAGGGGGCGGCACCTGAACCTGAGCGTGTATTAAACAATAATATTATTTTCAGGAAATTGAAAATCGCATTAAACATGACGGCTGAAGATATTCTTGATGTGATGTCAGAAGCTAACAACCAGATCAGCAAGCATGAGCTGAGTGCTTTTTTTCGTAAGCAGGATCACCAGAATTATCGCGATTGCCAGGATCAGGTATTACGTAATTTCCTCTCAGGTGTGCAGCATAAATATCGTGATAAGCAGAAAAAGTTACCTGTTTGAACAGCGATTACACCTCAGCGATTGCTGGACGTCATCCAGCAATCTTCTATGCAGAGATTGATCGGCTCTTGTGACTGAATGCTCAGAGCCTTAGCCCCCGTGTCTTATTTCGCGCCTGTTTCTTCAGCTTTTTTAACACGAATAATATTGTCGCCAACTTTTGTGCCGTTTAGTGTTTTTATGGCGGCCTTGGCATCACCTATTTTGGGCATCTCGACAAAAGCAAAGCCCTTGGATTTTCCATTGTGCTGATCTAACACCAAATTGCAGGATTGGACTGCGCCATGAGCCTCGAACATTGCCAGAAGTTCTGCTTCGGTAGTCGAGCGGGAAAGATTGCGGATCAATATTTTCATGAAGTGGCCGTGTTCTTAAATGGTGAATGAAGAGAAAAAATAATTATCGTGATATTAGCAGAGATCGGCTCTGAGCCCAATCATGTGAGTCTGGCTATGTGATAAATGCGCCTTAAGTTCGCTGATCTCTGTGTTGCTTAGCTCACGGCTTTGATTCAGCGCTAAGCTAGTTAACGTTAAATTCAAAATACGAATACGTTGCAGGTCTATGACTTTATAACCCAGCGAACGTGCCATTCGTCTGATTTGACGGTTCAGCCCTTGTGTCAAAGTGATTTCGAAACGGTTTTTACTCAGTAGCTTAAGTTGACAAGGCCGTGTTAAAACGCCATCCAGCTCGATTCCCTGGCTCATTCTTTGTTGAAAGTCAGCGCCAATATCGGGTTGTTGGTAGTGCGGCTCAACGCTTACCCGATAGGTTTTAGGATGTGAATAATCAGGTGATAATAAGCGCTGACATAAAATACCGTCGTTGGTGAGCAGCATTAACCCGTGGGAGTCTTTATCAATCCGGCCAACCGGGAATAAACGTGTGGGTCGCGTTACATGGTTAACAATACTGTGGGGATTGTCAGCAACACAATTACAGTCGATCCCCACGGGTTTATTGTAAATAACATAGCAGCATTGGTCGGGCAATATGGCTTTTCGTCCGTCAGCAATTATCGCTTCATCACCGGCTACTGTTGCAGGATGCTCAGCAATGTTGCCATTAATGCTAACGAGGCCGTCAGCGATCATTTTAATAGCCGCACGCCGTGAACAGATGCCGGCGTGTACTAAGAACTGTGTCAGGCGCATTAGCTACTCAGAATTTTAAGCGGTAAGGCCAGTGCCTGGTTTTCACCCTGGCCGAGAATCCAGATAATCGCGCTTAAGCCGCCGAGCGTTGTAAAATACCAGAGGGCTGAAATAAGCTGACCGTAACGATCCAGTGGTAACAGTTCACTAAAGTGACGCCGCTTCCACTCAAACAAGATCTCTATACTGCCAATGGCTAATAAAAAACCTAACAGTGCCATACCAAAATAATAGCTGGCAAAAATACCACCGACAGCCGCCAGCACACAAGCAATCAAGCCCACTACAGAGTTCATGGAAAAGGCGATACTTTTTAAAATATGCCCGCCATCCAATGGGAGTACCGGCAGGAGGTTAAACAGGTTGAGCAAAGCATTGAATACCGCTAACCCTGCGAACAGTTCGATATCGGTAATCCAATAGACCAGCAGGCATACGCAAGACAGAATGAAACCAAAAAATGGTCCCATAATCGAGATGTAGACATCTTGCCAACGCGTGTTTATTTTGTCATCGGATAGTGCCAGGCCTCCAACGAAGGGGATCAGGTAAATCCCTTTGGTTTTTAAGCCAAAATATTTCATGGCGCGGATGTGCCCATATTCATGAAATACCAGGCAAAGAATCAACGCAATGGCGAATTGAATTGAAAAAAGCCAAGTGTAAGCTGCTAAACTACCCGCTGCAAAAAGCACTTTTATAACTTTTGCGCTTTTGAATAATTTGAGAGCCAGTGAGCCGAGCCCAATGATGCTGATTTTATTCGGCGTTTTAGGACGCTGCACGACTTCCTGGTGCTCAATGTCTTTTTCATTTAGCGTGCTTTGGCTTATTATTTCATCGTTGATATGTAGCTGATACTGTAATGAAAAAGGCTGCCAGGTTAGATCGACACTCAGTTTGCATTGAATTTCAGTCTGGTCTGCCTGTAAAGTGAACAGATGAACGGGGTTCGAAGCAGGATCGGCGCTGGCATTATGTTGCGACACCAGTTGATTATCCCAGTATAAAGCCTGCCAGCCAGCCATTGAGCCTTCGAGTCTTAACTCTCGCCCAAGGCAGTCTATTCGTAATAATTGCAAACTGATGTTCCATATAAATGATTAGAAGCGCAAATTATCGCTGATTCCATCAATCAGGCAAGTGATACTCGGTTTTTATTCTTCTGCTAAGCAATTGATATAGTCATCGCTATATTAAAAGACACTGGAAATACCACTTATGGCCAACAAGGCGTTTATCCTTCAGCGGATCTGTATTTTTGCTGGAATAGAGTTTGATCCTGATTCTGATGAACAGGTAGTAGAAATTTTACGTGATAAATTTAATCTTTCGCTGCCACAGCGCCGCTCAATGGACGACTCTTTGTCAGCGGTTGCCAGTGATCATGATATTATTAAATTGATTATCGAGTATCGCTCATTAGGAAAAGTAAAAAAGAACTCACCGTATATACATGATGTTTAGTTATTGGTGAGCTGTAGTGATGAGCACTTAATGATGGTTTACTAATGTAGTTAATGCAATATGGTTAATACCAGAAATAAGCAGCAAAAATTAACCAGGAAACGAGTAACAGCAACCAAGGTACTAGGATCTTTAGTTGAGATCGTGGTTTGCTGGCTGCTGATCTTGTCTGTGCGTCTTTTAAGCCGCTTTCCTCTGGTCGTGTGTTGTCAGTAGAACGTGCATTAACCGGTTTTATTTTTTTCTTCTGGCGGTCCAGGTCGCGTGCTTTGGCTTTTTGCTGTTTTTTGTACAGATCAATGCCTTTTTGAATCCCCTGTGCGATCAGTTTGCTCTGCTCTTTTGTTTGGCCTGGCTTTTGAGTAGCGCGGGTGATATTCATCGCTTCTGTTTTGGTTTCATCTGAAACTGTGCTTTTGGCTTGCCGGCTCATTCTTATATCCTTGATGTGGAATGCATTCAGTATAATCTGTGTATTTTCGCAAGCGTGCTAGCTCTTGTTTAAAGGGCGCTAGTATAAACGGCGATTGGATAAAGAGCACTTGCATAAACAGCGCTTGTTTCACGCTTTTGTTCTCCGTATATTTTCACTTTACTATTTTTCCAGAGAAAATTTATGTCTAAAGTTGTTGTTACTTTTGAGTATGAAAAAGAAACCAAAAACAGCGTGCGTTATCAGGAAGTTCCGGAAGAGGGAAAAGCACCTATTATGGGATCTTTGTATGTGCAGAAATGGTTTGCCGGGAATACAAAATCTCTTGAGATCACTATCGAAAAGAAGGATTAAAGAGTGATATGCCAGTTTTAGCGATCAGAAATGCCACTGATGATGATGCTGGAGTAATTCTTCAGTTTGTTAGGGAATTGGCTGCTTATGAAAAAGCAGAGCATGAAGTATTGGCGACAGAGTCATCTATCAGAGAATCGATTTTTTCAGAAGAGTCGGCAACCAAAGCTGTCATTTGCGAAAGCAATGGTCAGCCTGTAGGGCTGGCAGTCTATTTTTTGAATTACTCTACGTGGTTGGCTAAGCACGGTTTGTATTTAGAAGATCTATACGTAACGCCTGCTGCTCGCGGTACCGGTGCTGGTAAGGCCTTACTGAAACATCTTGCACAAATAGCGGTCAAAAAAAATTGTGGCAGGTTTGAATGGAGCGTGCTCGATTGGAACGAACCCGCGATTCAGTTTTATCAGTCATTAGGTGCCAAACCGCAAAATGAATGGGTTGGCTATCGGCTCTCAGGCCAGGCCTTGCAGGATTTGGCGAACTCATAAAAGTAAGCCATAAAAGAAAGAGATAAAGATAAATCAAACGAAGCTAGTCAAACAATGCTAGTCAAACAAAGCTAGTTAAAAAGGTGACTCGAACCTTGACTCACCTCATTAGCCTGAAAAAACCAGGAGGTTGCTATGTCAGAATTTAATGGAGTAACGGGTAGCTGTTTATGTGGGGGCGTACATGTTCAGGTAGCCAAAGTCGCGAATAAGGTGGGAGCCTGTCACTGTGGGATGTGCCGAAAGTGGGGCGGAGGACCCTTGCTGGCGGTGGATTGCGGCACTGAGGTGACATTTACAGGAGAAGAGAATATTACCACTTTCGCTTCTTCTGAATGGGCCAAACGAGGGTTTTGTAAACAGTGTGGGACTCATCTGTTTTATCACTTAAATGAGAATAATCAATATATCATGCCGGTAGGATTGCTAGAGAATATTGATGAGTTGCTATTTGATCATCAGATCTTTATTGATAAGAAGCCGTCTTACTATAGCTTTTCAAATAAAACGGCCGATATGACAGAAGCAGAAGTATTTGCAATGTACGGTGCTTAGCTTAGGTTCTTGAGGTTATCTAATGGGCTATCTAAAGAGCACCAATCATTAAGCTGAGCCCAATCAGAATCAATAATAAAAACGCAAAGCGACGCATATTGGTAGTGCTCAGCGGTGGTGGATAGCGCTTTCCGATCCAGGTAAAGAACATCACCATCGGGATGCAAATCAGCGAAAATGTCAGCATATCGACGCTTAGCCCGCCCTGGAATCCTACCATGATAATTCGGCCAGCAGAGCTTATCAGAAAGATACATAGCAGACATAAGCGAATGGTTTTGAGTTCAAAGGGTTGCCGGTAAAACAGATAAACTAACGGCGGGCCGGCCATACTGAACATACCCGCTAAAAAACCTGCGGCAACACCGGAGACCACAAATACCGCATCGGGTGACGGCTTTTCTAGGGGCTCGGGGCGAAGCATAATCAATAACCCGCCAGTAAAAATAGTAATACCCAGAAGGAGTTGCAGCATATTGTTGAATGAATCACTGAGGTATTCCAGTAAGATCAGGCCGGCTAGCAGCGCTGGAAATATCCCTACACAGGTGATGGCGACCCGCTTCAGATCGAGCTCATGAAAGCTGCCTTTAATGGCGACAACGCCATTGATCAGCACCACTGCACTGATGACTACCGAGGTGAATGCAATGGGTGCCAGCTCAAAAGCAGTGACAGCTCCCATGACAATCATACCTAAAGCAAATCCTGTTACGGTTTGCACATAGGTGGCAAAGGCAATGATGGCGATAAAAGGTATTAGCGTCTCTGGGCCCATAAGATGTCATGGTTACTCTGTTAATGTGGCAGCTTGTTTACAGTGGGTGAGTTGCATTCTTTGAATATACGACTGCTGCAACGATCACAGATGTCGCGATCGAGTTGGTCATATATTTTTCTAATCGCTTCCCCTTTGGACTGAAAAAATGCCTGTTCTCCGAGGCTTTCAAAATACTCTTCACGCCTTAGATATTCATTGACCTGTTTTTTAAGATTGGTCAGATAAAGCGCCTTTCCCATGTTTTGGCGGCGCTTGGCTTCCTGCATTAGCATTTCGGCTCCGGCAATATCTATATGATTCATGCCGTCACCGATAATGAGTACATTGGGTTCGATGATGCTTTCAAGGTAGTCCTTAACATAGTTAACGGAACCGAAGAATAAAGAGCCTTCAATACGGATAATTTTCAGCTGCGGACAACGAGGCTGGGTGACTGATGCAATACCGAAAAACGGTCTGCTGGAATTAGGGGCGGGCAGTATTTCTACAATACTGGGTTGAGAAGTACGCTTCAGATAAAACACCAGTGACAAGATAACGCCTAAGTAGATAGCAAACTCAAGCGCCATAACGAGAGTGGCCACAAACGTCACTATCAGCACTGCAAACTCAGATTTACCGGCGCGGAAGATAAGCTTGATGTGATGAAAATCAATCAGGTTATATGACACTATCAGCAGTAACCCCGCCATACTGGGAATGGGGATGAAACGTGTCATTTCAGAGAACAACAGTACGATAACTGCCAGTGATATAGCGGCGATAATAGCCGCTAGCGGGGTTTTTGCACCGGAGCTAAAGTTAACGCCCGTGCGGGTAAACGAGCCAGAAGACGCGTAAGAAGAAAATAGTGAGCCGACAATGTTTGAAAGTGCCTGGCCATAAAACTCCTGATTGCCGTTTATAGATTGATGCGAGCGTGTGGCTACAGAGCGAGCAATCGAGACGGCTTCGACTAAACCTAATAAGCCGATAGCGATGGCTCCAGGCGCCAAGGCATAAAACACACTGGAATTAAGACTAGGAAGCATAAAGGGAGGCAAGCTGCCGGGGATCGCGCCAACGAGCGTAATGTTGTGTTCGTCAGCTCCTAACCACCATACATACACGCTGCTGATGATCATAGCCAGAAGCATGTTAGGCCAGCGTGGTAACAGACGTTTAAAAATCAGGCAGGTAACAACGGTGACAGCGGCGACAGAAAGTGCATAAAAATTGGTGCTGTGTACGGCTGAAAATACGCCAGACCATGTCGAGAGGAAAGAGCCACTACTCTCTATCGAAATACCTAAAATGTTTTTAACCTGGCTGGAGGCAATAACGATAGCCGCTCCGGTTGTGAAGCCAACTACCACAGAGTGCGATACAAAATTAACCAGGGTTCCGAAACGGAAAAAGGCTAACAATAACTGAAATAACCCCGCCATGAGGGTGAGCGCTAGAACTAAATTAATAAATTCCGGTGAACCGGGAGTCGCCAGTGGGCTAACTGTGGTAAATACAACAATCGATAATGCGGCTGTTGGACCAGAAATAAGATGCCATGAGGAGCCAAACAGAGCAGCAATAATGGCAGGGATAATCGCCGCGTATAAACCGTATTCAGGCGGCATGCCGGCAATCAGTGCGTAGGCCACCCCTTGGGGCAGTACGATGACAGCGTTGGTGATACCCGCAAAAAGATCATCACGCGCTTTGTCCCTCGTGATAAGGCGAGACCATACCAGAAAGGGAAACAAGCGAACCCAGTTAAATGGCGGCTTGTTTGGTTGGTTCTGCATAAGACTGACTCTAGTGATTGATTTGTCTTAATTTTTTATTATGGCATATCAATCACTATGTTCTTAGTGAAAGTGCATATAGCCTGCAGAGATTTCATCTTTCACTGCAATAATATTACTATGATCTCCCGTTATGTCGTTACAGGGATTTTCATGTCATACCCCATCGAAAAAAAATTGGTCATCGCTGTATCATCCAGCGCTTTATTTGATCTCTCTGAATCCAACTCGATCTTTGTCGAGCAAGGGCCAAAGGCATACAAACAGTTCCAGCAAGACAACCTTGAGAAGGTATTGGGTAAAGGCGTTGCATTCCCTTTTATCAAGCGATTCTTAAATATTAATAATCGGTTTGCGCAGCAGGAGCCGGTCGAAGTTGTTTTGTTGTCGCGAAACTCTGCGGCCACCGGTAAGCGTGTTTTCAGGTCTATCCAGGCATATGGGTTAAATATTACACGTGCCGCCTTTGTGGAAGGGAAGTCTCCCTTTGAGTATGTGCCGGCATTTAATGCGTCGCTGTTTCTCTCTGCCAATGAAAAAGATGTGCAAAATGCTATCGATGCGGGCTTTCCAGCCGGTGTGGTGTTACCGGGAGAATCCGTGAATGATGAGGGTAGTGAAGAGCTGAGAATTGCGTTCGATTTTGATGGTGTGATTGCGGATGATGAATCTGAAGCTGTTTTTAAAAAGGGCGACCTTCCTATTTTTCAAAAGCATGAAGTGGATAACTCCCATATCCCTCATAAACCAGGGCCTTTGGCTGACTTATTTAAAAAGCTGTCATTTTTACAGAAACTTGAAGATGAAGAAGTAGAGAAAAACAGGGACTATAAACGCGTGCTGCGAACCGCGATTGTGACGGCGCGTAACGCCCCATCGCATGAGCGGGTGATTACGACACTGGAATCCTGGGGAGTCAGTGCCAACGAAACGTTTTTTCTGGGTGGTATGGCAAAAGAGCGAATCTTGTCGCGGCTCAAGCCACACATGTTTTTCGATGATCAGCGCTCTCATCTTGAGTCCGGCGCAGGGGATATTCCTATGGTGCATATTCCTTTTGGGGTAGCGAATACGCTCAAGTGAGAAAAGCTGATAACGACTATTGAAGTTGGAAACCGTGACATTGTAGTTGGAAACTGACAATTAAAGTTGGAAACTAAAATATCCAGCGCACTACAATTAGTGTCTGAATCGCCATTTGTTCTTGAGACGCTTGTCAGCCGTCTTTTAATTGCAGTTCATTTGTATAAGTTCAAACTAGATCTGATGTTCAGGAGAGATAAGCATAAATCAAGCTGAAGCCAACTTCCTGCCCGTCACTTTTATTAACGTAATCATCATATCACTCATATTGATGTCGGTGGTTCACGACGACGACAGGCTTTCCACCTAGCTCCGATGATTTGTTTACAACGCAATAGACTCCTAAGTGCCAAAAGCAGAACTTTAGAGATTTCTAATATAGTGGCGCAACTACTAACCCTCAGTGCCAAAGCGGCATAGGCATCGGCTAATCGCGATAAAGATCCTAGAAACACATCGTACATGCTGGCAGTAAAAGTCACGAGAGAATAGCAAGTAGTAGACTATGAAGGTAATCCCCCCTTTTTTAACTATTAATTTTCGGGGGGATTATCTGAATGCCTGTACCTTCCGATACCTGATTATTATGTATGAGAGAAACCGCAGGGAATTGCAGTATACCGGCAGCCGGTTTCCAGTATAGATAAGAGAAAAGGACTGTTTGTCGACAGTCCCTTAATTTAATTTGAAACGTCAGCTCACTTTTATTTCGAGTTTCTTAGGCTCACTTGTCTCAACTTTCTTAAGCTCCAGAGACAATACTCCATTTTCGAACTTGGCATCAATCGCATCAGGGCTTACATCTGCCCCAACAGTGAACTGTCGCATATAGCTCCCTGTATGCCTTTCTTGACGAATAAGCTTTCCGTCCTTCTCCTCTTTTTCTTCTGTGTTAGTTTCGCCTTTCACGGTGAGGATGCCGTTTTCCAGCGATACATGAATATCCTCTTTTTTGATACCGGGAAGATCTACATTCACTAAATACTTACTATCTGTTTCGTGTACATCAATAGCAGGAAACCAGTTACCCATTCGTCTTTCTGTCGGCATAAAAAAATCATTCAAAAATGAATCGTCAAATAATCGATTAAAACGAGTCAGATTACCCATAACCCTATACTCCTTTATTGTTTACGATGAATTTAAATGCTCTCAGTTCGATGAAGCATATTGATAGATTATTCTTTTTGAAGAACCTCAGATATGCTTCCGGTAAATTTGAGTTTTATTTTAATTTTTTCAGTAAAAATTGAGATGCTTATTAACCAATATCACACGCTACGGATGGTAAAGATATTATTAAATTGGTTATTATAGAATGCGTTTTAGCTTTTCGGCTGTTTACCCTCAAGGGCTTTGATCAACAGAAGTGAATGGTGATGAGTTACTGCCCTTAGTGTAAGTGATGAAGAAAAATCTTCATCACTTTCCTAACCAGGCACTTGTATCAATCAAGCGCTTTTGCGAGTGCTAGCGGTTTTGTTCGAGCCGCCGTTTTGTTTATGCGCAGAGATGTTAATTGTCTCTTCAATTTTCTCCTGGGCATACTGCATGAGTTTGCCGGCATCAGCCATCCCATACATATCAGACATACCAGAAATATTTTTTTCTATGATGTTCATTAATTGTTCTTTAGTTTCTGTCAGTACGGTGACTTCCTTTTCAGTAATACTCGCCAATTTTTCGTCAAACTTCTTGAAAAATTTAATCTGTAGCTCAAACACGTCTTTCGGCTCTCGCACGCTGCTCAGTGCTTGCATCTGCGCCAGTCCAATGTTGAACAGGTCAGTCATATATTCAGTCTGAAGAGCGATTAACTTTTCCGCAGCTGATTTATTGATGTCAGTAATCATAGTTACAGGCACCAAGGTTTCTTTAAGATCTTTCATTGTATCTTGGGGCATTTCTTTGTCCTCGGTTAAGTGTTTTCAAACGGGCGTATCAGATCAATTATTCGCCTTACACCCGTTATTTCAATCTAATTGAGCGGGCCCAAATTAAATTTGAGATGGGAAATAACGAAAAATATAAGTGATGGGATTCATAAAGGGGAGTGATGAGGTTTGAATTTCTTCAAAAACAGGTACTTAAATTTTATGTTTTTTCCTATATGTTTATATCTTTTTTATATAAATAAAATTTATATTTTTTAAATTGTTCCTTTCTTAAAAAAATTTAAGGAAAGCTCATTTTAATTGATTACAACATTGTGAGTATTATTAAATATTGCGTGGTATAAATCTGTTTTTGGAGAGCGATGAAATGTGCAATCAGATGATGCACAAGGTGCAATTAATTAAAAAATATGTACCTATGTTTACTGCATTTAGCGAATCTACAACAAAAGATCTGTTCACTATTCAATCAGAGTATATGCTTAAACAGCTCAACAATGTCATGTTAAGGTGTCGAGCGCTCAGTCAGATAGAGAGCAGTAACAGCCCTATGGAGAATCAGCTTAAATATTTTGAAGGCGTTAGCAATGAACTGTCTGAAATAACGGGGCAAGAAATACGTCTTTTGAAGTATTACAAAAATAAACTAATAGACCTTTTAGACAGAAATATGACTAAAGCTCCTCTAATCTCGGTATCGTATCGGTTGACTGAGGATAAGAAAATATCAGTCGTTAGTGTACAAAACCATAAAGAACACATACACCCATCACATAATAAAGAGTTAAATCAATACAGTGAAGGGGCTTAAAAAAGTAGGTTTGGATAACTTAGCCACTCAAATTTTATAAGCAAATTATAAACAGAGGGTATTGTGATGAGTTATCACAAGGGCATGGCGAATTTAGTAGTTTATAAAACCTATTCCGATCAATGAATAGTCTTTGTGACTACCAGATGCTTACCCGCATGGAGTAACACAAAGTGTAACGGCATTAAATGTATGCCGCTAACGATTGAGGTTTTTTATGTTGGAATGGAAAAAAGAATCGAATTATGTAATCCATGAATCCGGCTTTACGGTTATCGTAGAAGAGGGTCCGTTCAATGAACCCTCCTCAATCCTGATTGAAAAGTCTGAGGGGGTGAGTGCAATAGAGCAGGCAAAATTGATCAGAGAAGCTATGACAATTCTCCGCTCAAAAACGCATGACGACAGTAATCAGATATCACTTACAGAACACAAAAAACTACATATGTCTGGCACAAAAACACGTCAAAAAGTCACATCAAAAATAGCACCCCTGAAAAACAATACACCCAGAATAACGGTTAAAAAGAAACGAAAAGCATGTATGCCAGAACCAACTTAAGAGCATTGAATGTAGGTCTTTTTACACCACACATTGATCCTGCGAGGCCCTATAAAGGGTCGATGAGCGACCATCCTTGTCGCTTGAATACGATCCTTATACCTCAGTTTCTTCCGACATTTCCAGGGCATCATCTACATCTATTCCTAAATACCGTACAGTACTTTCTAGCTTGGTATGACCCAGCAGAAGCTGCACAGCACGCAAGTTTTTAGTCCTTGCATATATCAGAGCAGGTTTCGTTCGTCTCATGGAATGAGTCGCGTAGGCAGAGGCATCAAGACCGATACTTATGACCCAGCGTTTAACGATACGGGCATATTGCCGAGTGCTGATATGGCGAGAACTGTTGCTTCGATTTGGAAAAAGAAAATCATTGGCCTGACTGCCAGATAAGCTTATCCATTTTGAGATGGCCTCTCTTGTTGGCGCCATCAATTCAAATCGAACAGGTGTTTGCGTCTTTTGCTGGAGTATTATTGTGCGAGACTGAATTTCAGGTCCGTGCGCAACATCTCTAACACGCAAATTCACTAAATCACAGGCCCTGAGTTTACTATCGATTGCTAGATTGAAAAGAGCTAGTTCCCTACAGTTGTTAGCGATTTGTAATCTTATGCGGATCGCCCAAATCTCTTTCAGCTTGAGAGGTTTCTTTTGGCCAACCAACTTGCCCTTGTTCCAAGGTGGGTTTTTATTGAGGAATGTCATGACAAATCTCCATTCATGGATTGGAGACTAACAGTTTATAACCGCTGAGTGAGATAGTCGCTTACCACCCAAAAGGGGATGAGGACAACAAAAAGTCTGGTCGTATTGGTTTGACAACTAACCTCCACGGAGTCGAATTAGGTCAAGCGTTTGGGCAGTCTGGTGCCAGGAGAAGACATAAATAGATACTGTAATACTCTTGGGATTAATCCGTCATTATCCAATACTTGTTTAAAATATCTGGGGCTTTATGCCTTACTCGATGGTTGAATTAAGTAAACTGTCCCCGGAATTTCCGGTAAATGACAGATCGGTTCTGAATTACTACATTTTATTTAAACCTGACAGTTAGATATAATAATTTACATCCTCGAATGAGCGTCACAGGTTTTTTAACTCTTGGTCAATGGTCTGCAACATATGGTTCCACAACTCATCATACATACATTTTTTTTTGGCGTTTTCTACGCGTGTCTTTACCTCAAATAAGGCAATCCTATCGAACTTCGACAAAGTTATTTCATTGGTTATACTCTTTTTTGATTGGTACAACTCAACGGTTTGCGCTAGAGCCGCAAGAAGAGCGCCAAAAAACCATACCGCAACGCCATACAAACTATCTCCCGTGGCGATTCCCGAAATAACCCCAAAGGCAATGGGAAGTAAGAATAGAATCAGGCCTCCTTTCCATAACGCCGCCGACCGTTTTGCCGCCACATTCATTATGACATTTACACGTTGATCGTAATACGTTCGATCTTCAGTCTTTAATGTTTCAGAAGAAGGGGAGGATACTCCTGAATGCTGAATCTCTAATACTACTCGATCTGAGTGCTCTCCATTTTTTTTCCTCTTTTGTAAATAATGGGTCAAAAGGATCGTTATTACCGGTCCAACTACAGCAGTAACGATGGCAATAATCATTGCGTCTAACAAATTTTCTTCCTCCCTTATTTACCCTGCACAAAAGGAAGACAGTACATTTTTTCCCACCCAATGCTTTGAACGGGGCTGTCCCCAATGACACTTAGTTAAGCGTAAGGCATTGAATTAAAATAAAGAAAGCTGGAGCCATGATAGACTCATAGCGTCTAAACAATTTGATTATCAATGGGAACCAGCTTTCATGTCCAATCCTGGCAGTATTTCAGAGTATCAGCAGAATAAACGCCCTTTTGCATCCAATCTACTACAAAAAAAAGTGCCTTTTGCAATCACCACCAGAGCCGGCGGCTAAAGTTGAGGAGCTTATCGACAAGATACATTAGCCGACGACCGTCATTCCCGAGGTCGGGCGATTTTACGTTTAGCAGGATCCGCAAAACGTAGCAAACGGCGCTATCATTTACGTCGTGAGGTAGCGGCTGAAGGAGCAGGCAAAAAAGCTTGAGATGGCTATACACAAACCATTGGCAAATGTTCCCTTTTTTTATAATCACGAAAAAGGGAGCGTCGCCACCTAATAGGCCTTTCTGGATAAAACTTTTCTACGTTTCCACAGCACGATACCCATCCCTATCAGCAAGATAAAAAAGATAGCGCTCAAGCTAGGATACACAATCGCAAATACCACAGGTGTTACCGCAACGCGCAAGGCAATTCTTGCCCATTCATGTGTATCCATAAAGTTAGACAGCGAACCTGAATGCTCGTAATAAATACGTACCGTCTGTCGCCCAAGACCGTTTGTCAGTAAATGTTTATCACGAAACTGGCGCACATCACCAATATGTGGATCTAAATAAGACGCGTGCGCTGCTTTTACAAACGGGCAAGGTGTAGCTTCGCTGATTATTTCGTCCGCACCAATATCGACGCTACCGGATCGCGCATCGCCATCGTAGTCAATACTCGGTGCCGCGGCATCTCTGCCCGCATTCACCACCGGTGAACTTTTGGAGATATGCAAGTCATCGTAGTTCACAAATAGTGGATCCGCGGAGATGTTGCCATTTTGCCCGACTGAATCGCCATCTTCGATATCGTTATGATCCAATGTGCATGCGCCGGAAGTTTCCTCGTGGAAGTCATCTCCGTTGCCCCACAAGATATTGTTTTGCAGTATGCAGCTCGCATTTGTTTGAATATAAATACCACCTCCGGATTGATGCGTGTCCGGTAGATTGCTGGTGAGGCTGTTATTCATGACAATAATATTAGTGCCGGTACGAATAAAGATACCGCCGCCTTTTTCAGCAATATTCGCCAGGATAAAATTATTCTCGATCCGTGGTGGGGTCGTTCCGGCTGCTGAATCAATAAAAATCCCTCCTCCTGATGCCGGAGATCCGAAAATTGAATTTCCTTTTATCTCGTTTCTCGCAATATAGGTCCCGCCGAGAAGAAATATGCCACCACCGAGGTTGCCGCCTGTAACTGAATTGTAGTGAATCTTGTTTTGGCTCACCGTAGCATTTGGCGTGCCATTAACTATCATCAGGCCACCACCATGCCCCTTTTCCAGAACGTTATGACTGATGATGTTGCGTTCGATTGTGAATATCGGCGTTTGATCCGTTGCAATGCCAGCGCCGCCCCAGCGCGCAGTATTTCCATCACCCATCGCCCCGCCGATCGTGTTATTAGTAATTCGTATGCCGGTATTGCTGAGATAAAGGAGTATCCCGCCGCCGGTTCCCCCTTGGTCGGAAGTGACTTTATTCTTCCTGATGGTGTTGTTTTCAATGTCCGTGTAGGGTGGCGCTTTGGGGTGTTTGGAAATGTAAATACCACCACCGCCGTTGTCAGCCGTATTGTTTTCAATGGTGTTGTTCTTGATCGTCATTGAAGCATGCTCAAGAAAAATCCCGGCACCGAAATTGGCTTTACCGTTGCGTAGCGTAAAGCCATCCAAGGTTGCTCCTTGTGCACCTATGACAACAGAGCCGGCTTGATTCCCATCAATAATAGACGGCCAACTGTTCCAGTTGCGGGCGCTATAGTCTGATTTATAACCGCCTTCGAGTTTAATGCCTGGTTTTACCGTAATATTTTCCGTATATGTCCCTTGTGCCACCCAAACCATATCGCCAGCGCTTGACGCATTGATGGCAGCCTGGATCGTTGCATGATCTATCGGAACTTTGCGCGTCGTCGCATACGCCTGATCAACAACAAATATGCTGAGTAAGAAAAATATAAAGATCAAGTGTAAACACTTTTTAAGCTGGATAGAAAAATGATTTGCCATTATTTCGGTCCTCAGTGATCGCGTCCACCTGAAGTTTCTGGACGGACGCTACTACATAATTATTATTTGATATACGATCACAACTGAAAAATTTAAGTCTTTTATTTTCAATATCTTATAACAACACCTCCAGTAAAACTGGACTTTTTAATTCATCACAACATTAACAAAAATCTGCTCCTTTCAACTCGCTGATCCGGTATCAAGTCGGATGTAGCATTAGGTCAATCAGGCACAGATTGAATCGCCCGAGTTTCCTGAGCTTTATTCTGTGGGGAGTGATTACGGTAATCTCGACTACATACTGCAATTTTTCCGGGTACAGGAAAAATAAACGCCCTTTGCCTCCAATCTGCCTTAAACGATATTGCATGACCGGATTGCGGATATCTGCAATTGAGCAGAGTAATGATACTTAGCTCAAGAGATATTGCTGTATCCTTGGTTGTTATGGTTTTTTTGGTGTTCCTATAACCCGACCTACGACGCTAAGAATCTTTACGTTCGGTGGCGATTTCTGGTGCCATACTACAGCTGCACCGGTCGCTGTCGCTACTGTGTCTGGAAAATCCGGATCCTCTTTGCTAACACACCTTACTCCTGTTGCCTGGCAACTTCCCGTGGCCGTAGAAACGACAATATTATCCGGCGGAGTAGGCACTTGCGTCGTGTTCGCAAGGCCATCCTTAACTAAGTAGCTGATCCAGTTACCCCGAATGTGACTCCGTGACTCTTCGTTCTGTTTGTCCAAGGTGGGAAGCTCACGCCACGTAACGAAAAAGCTTTTAGTGGCAGGGTGATAGTCAACCCGTGGCTTGTAAGTTTTCCGGAGGGCCTCATGATCCCAGATCTTAGAGATAGGAAATGGTGTGTTCGAAGTAGACGGGTTTATTGGATCAATGTAAGCACCCCAAACACCGGCCCATTGATCCTTGAGTGCTTTGCATGATTTCAGACCTGGTTTGCAATTGTCCTTGTCAGAATAAACGAGCAAAAATCGTTCCTTGCCATCAATCTTGCCGAAGGCAGCATCGGGATGTGTATTGCCACCTGCGGGTACTCCTAAGTTCAAGGTTACCCCTGCGATAGATTTCGCGTTCTTATCGAGAATTTCGGCTACCCCCGCGAATCCGCTGTACGCAAATAAATAGCGCCCGCCGGTGTTGGGGGCAACGGGAGCATAGGCAACTGTATGGCTGTCAATCCCATGTGTGGTCGTATTCAGCAGTTGGATCGGCTTGCCGCTCTCGCCGATAGCCTTAGAAATCCGTTGCGCCCATATGCCATTTTCCTTTTGGTAGACTCCTTGTACTGTACGCTGGACCGTAACCAAAAACTCATTTATCAGTGAGTTGTAGGTCACATGCAGAGATCCCACTCCATCTCCGTCGTAATAAGTCCATGCCTGATCGCTGAATAGAGAGAGCTGTTTTCCCACCGCTGCACCCTTGGAATCTAAGAAACGAATCAGAACCTCGTGGCCTGTGCCGCTTGTTGTGACGGCTGGCACTGCCAGAATAAAAAGATCGCTTTTAGGGCTGTAGGCCAGTGCAGGCCTGCCAAGGGCATTATGATTACTGGTCCCGAAGGGCTCGAGTTCCATCCCCAGCCCCTTGCCATTGATGTCAAAGGTTTTCACTCGCACCTCTGCTCCTTTGCCTGGGATCTCACGCAGGTAGGCAACTATGAACTCTTTGGCTTTGGTGTTGTAAGCTGTAGATGGCCGGAAAGCACTTGGCGTGGTGCCCGAAACCTGGAAGTGTCCGGAGGTCGTACACCCCTGGACCAGCATAAGTATCGGCAAACTGATGAGCAAAAATAGGCCACAAGATCGATAAAGTGCACCAGTTTGAGTCTTCATAGTTAATGCTCCTTTAGTTTTTCACTAACGGTTAAGGATGTATATAAGCTGCTCTTTTCCCCAAACACCTTTCACTTTGCATGAATAAACAAGCAATAATAATTACTGTTTATGCAGCCAGATGAGTACAAGTAAAATAAACGCCCTTTTATGAAAAACCTACAATAAGCAAAGTGCCTTTTGTAATTACTCCCAGAGCCGGGAATTATTATAAATACGTTAAACACTTACGTATTGGTTATAAATCACTCGTTAATCCGATGTCTCTTGCTTGGGGCGCTGCACCGCTCAAAGGGCTTTCCGCCTATTCCTTGAACACCATTTACTAACTCTCTTTAAACATACTAGAAAAAACTTGCTTACGGGGACTATCGCGGCACTGGCAGATGATTTTCTGTGACTAATGCCCCAGACTTTTTTCATTAATTTGCAAATCAAATTTCTTAAGAGCCCGCGATGCCAGCACATGCTGGCATCAGACCTGAGAATCAGGCTCTGTTTTTATCATACTGCTTAACCAGAAAATATATCACTACTCCCAGCAAGATCAATAATATCAGGGTCAACCAGTTGAAGAGGCCCCGTTGCTCTGGTACAACCACGATAATCTCATCAGACAGAGCGGCTGCATTACCACCTTCATCAACCGCCTGGATAGTATATACAGCAGTTTGCTCAGGAGTTTCAGAGTCCGCCCACTGGATACCAGGCTGGTGAGGATCTGTATCGCGCACTACTTTTGTCAGGGCTTTGCCATCGCGAAATACCTGATAATATGCCACGCGTTCTCTCAATCCGGTTTCAGCTTCGCTAATAACAGGTTGCCAGCTAAGCAAGGCTTTACCATTACTCAGTATACCGGTAACCTTTTCGACCCTAGCCGGTGGCCGGTGATCTTCATACAAATCATAACGAACACCACCCACGATTCTGCCAGTATCTAAATCAACCTGTTGTACTTCAACATAACCACCAGAGTGCGCTACTGCAACATCGCTGGGAATTACCGTCAGCACAGTTTTGCGTTGCTCACCGAGTTTAAGCGTGAAGTTCTCACCTGCATTGATGCCTTCCATTCCCCATGCCCACCCCTCCGGCAAGCGATCAATAACGTCCAATCTAAACTCACGTGGCCAGGGAGTCAGACCAAAACCCGGTTGCCCACCAGACCCTGCATAAAAAGGCAGAGGCATTGAGTGCCCTGCACGGGCGGCGATGAACCAGAGATTGGCTATACCGATATTGTTGTCTTCCCAAGGCTGAACAGTGGGAGAAGAGACGGAGTCTTCAGGATGATTAAGTACCACACCTATACACCAGTGACCACCAGTATCGGGCGGCGGCGGCAAGTCTTCCCAGATAACGGAGGCAACAGCGGTAGTATCTGGTGACACCGTCACGGTGTCCATTCCTATCAGATTGGCGCCATCTGGAAAAATCAGCCCGGTAGCATTATCACGGTAATAAAAAGCAACCTCTACATCCCTGGCAATACTTCCTCCCCGGTTACGAACAAAGGCTTTCACATGATTGTCTACGCCTACCAATGGAGCATCAATCTCCCAGTTATCATCATTGTCAATCCAGATATCGGTACTGGTCCAGTATTCGGCACAGGGTGCAGGATGTGAAATCGGATTGCCCATATCATCACGACAATCCTTGATCCATACATCAGCGGCCCCGTCACTGTCAGGAACAAATGCTAGACCACCCACAGTACCATCTGCGCCTAAGAAGGGACCAATTGTAGTGACACTGCCATCTGCTGGGTCAATGGTTACCAGATTATCGCCATCACTTGCATACAGGGTATCATCTGCTGAGAAGCTAAGGGCATTAATGACGCGCCCCGTGGGGTGAATATCGGTCTCAATATCCCGGCCTGGAGCGCCACCCAGAATCGGTATTCTGAAAATTGACTCTCCCGGCGCTGAACCTCCGGCACCAAACAGCGCATAATCAGAATCCCTTACCGCCAGGGCCTGCAAATTTGGCCTGCTAACAAAGCCAACGACTAGACCAACTCTGGTTCCGGTAAGTGAATCAAGTCGAACGATTTTACTACCGCTGTCAAATTCAGGTTCCGAGGTATAAAAGTAATCATCGCGAGCGCTGTATGCTAAGGCAAGAGGGTCGCTGACAAGGGCTGGTGAACTTAGGGCCATGGCTGCACCAGTTTCAGTATCAATGGAGTAAACCTGATCCATTCCAACTACGATATTGTTGATGGTATATAACAATCCAGTGGAGGGGTTGTAGGCCAAACCAAAGGGCTGAGTAAGCCCTGTATCACCAACCAGTGCTGTGTTGCCTGTGGCTGGATCAATAGTAACTAGCTGACCCACGTCTGTTCCTTCTGAAACAATGCCATATAAAGCGGCTTTGGCGATTGCACTATAAATTAATATTACTGCCACCAGTAAAACAGTGAGGTATTTTCTGAGGTGATCGGGTGTAAGCAAAGACAGCCCTGCACAAGCTGGTGTCCAAACCAAGGTAAAGTGAAGTGATTTCATGACGGACCTCTATACCCTGAAGTTAATGTGGGATTTTAGGCAAAATTAACGCCTTTTTGCGTCTAACTCTTTGAAGTGCCTGATCTACAGTTCGAACGCTTCTTTAGGTTTTTGGTATATCTATGAGTGCTCTCATCTGAGCCAGTCAAGTATTGGACAGGTCAGTTATATATTCAGCCTAAAGTACTGATTAGCTTTTCAGCGGTTAATTTGTTGATGTAAAAAATCATAGATATAGGCATCAGTATTACTTGGATATCTTTCACTATATCTTGTTAGATTTTTTATCCCTAGTTAGTTATTTTTAAACGACCGTATTAATAACATATTTGCATTTCAGCCTATAAATCAACGTAATTGAGTAGCTCAGAATTAAATTTGAGATAGAATTGATGTCGATTTTTTGTCTACTAATTGAAAAATTTTCGCCTATATCAGTACAGAATGAACACTGGGGAACCAGCTAAAGAAAGTGCAAAGAAGTGGTACTAGGCCATCTGTAAGCCCCGTGATATTTGATGTCTCTACTTGAAGTAGGGACTTGTACACAGGTCTAGCAAGGGTCAAAACAAATGGTATACTCGCCCCTTTCTGAAATAGCATCTAAGTGCCAAAAACGGACATTTGTTAAATTTTTAAGCCTCGATTGCAAGCAACCGATTACTCTAAGACGCTCTGCCTTTCCTATCTTAAATTTAATTAAGGCCCCCTCAATTACGTTGAAATAACGGCTGCAATGCGAGTAGTTTATTTAATACACCTGTTTGAATATTACTAACTGAGGCGAAAGAAATACGCCAAGATATCCAAGAAACGCCGCAGCTTGTATATATGATTTCTGACATCAACTGAATCATGTACGCAAGGAGAATTACTATGTATCGGAGAAGGAGGAATTAATATGGGAACTCAAAAACATAACAAAAAGATTAAAATAGAGAAAGGGATGACAGAGTTATCTAGCGCAAAGGTGATTCCAAAAAACTCACTTATAGAGAAGTGGCCCATTGCCGCTTATAAATATAGATATACAAGTGGGCCTTTTCTTCTACCGCAAAATTCTGGATCACTAGACTGGGGTCTACTTAATAACAGCAACACTCAACAGAAGGCTCGCGTTACTGTATTTAAATGCCCTGTAGGATCGGTAAAGACACCAGTAGCGCCAGGGCCCCTCGTGGTGACTGTTGATCCTGGAAAGTGTACTCATAACGCAAACGAGTACTCGGAAGGATTCTTCTATGAAGTTCAGGTTGAGTGCAACAGCAAACTCGTATTTCCGAATGTATCTATATGGCCAGGTAATTTTGGAGTAGCCATCCCTGGTACCAGTATTAATTCGGGGATGTTTATGCGTGTGATGCATTGAAGAACTTTTAATTAGCAATAAAGTAAGCCAATCAAAAAGAGTTGTGTAAATACGGATAAATGAAAAAGTTTGAAGAAGAATGCCTGACAATGGCAATCGAGAGGGACTTGCCTTTCGCGGTACTTGTTTTGTGCTTTGAATAGCACAAAAGCAATATCCACTACGGCAAGACTCTCCTTGCCGACGTTAGCACAAAAGGAGAATACCATGAGAATTGACCGCGTTAATCTCCCTATGTCCCGCCTTGAACCAATTCCGGGAAAAGATCGTATTCAATTGATAGATAAACTTTCCTATTCTTTTGTTGATGATTTCGGAAAAGAGCATGTTCAGAGTATTCGAGAATTCGTGGAAGAAAACCGACCTTACTTCGACGTCGAGTTACCTCGCAGTAGGAGGGAGCTTAAGACTGCTTCTGCTTTGCAAAGCGAAAAACGGGCCGCATTCCTGTTTTTTCAACTTCCAACCCGCGTCGTATGGGATGAGTTTCAGACCGATATCCGCAATCAGGGAGATCGGAACACTTGTTCGGCATTCGCGATGGTTGCCGCAATAGAAGCCCGATATATGCGTGAATATGGGCTCAATCTTAACCTGTCCGAGCAGTTCTTTTGGCATTGCTATAAATCAACAGGATTGTCATTTCCAAAAGTCTACAAATATGAGAACCAGTCCTCTTATTGGGGCGGTGGCAACTCACAAGGCATTCGAGCCGCTGTGAACTTTGCTATTCCTTTGGAGCAGCACTGTCTTTATAAAAATCGAAACGGTATGCAAGGTATCCGTGATCAGATTCCGGCTGCGGGACAGCTCGTATGGAAAAGTGACCCCGCTCAGAATATGGTCACGCAAGACGAGGTCGACGCATTTGAGTATTCCCCTCTTTACATCTCGGATGAGGCTAGGCAACAAGCTCGATATGGGGCAAAGTCTTATGTACTCTTCGATCCCAGTACCATTCGGAATACTTCCACCTTAGAGTGGCTTCTAGCGTGGGGATATGAGGTGATTGTCGACGCTAATCTTAAATGGAAAACGGATCCGGCTACAGGGATCAGAGAGTACGATCCAAACTCGGGAGGAGGATCTCACGTTTTCTTGGTTGTGGGCTTCGATCGTGACGAGCAAGCGTTTTATGTAAAAAACTCTTGGGGTGAAGCCGGCTTAATTCGTGTTTCTTACGAGTTCGCCCAGAATTGCTTCAGTGGTGGTTCAATCGTTACCGAAGTAACTGATCCTGAGAGGCCTACTACAAAAGCGCGAGCAATAGGACAATGGCAGATGAACCATGACGGATGGAAGGGTGAACTCATAATTCGACGCTTTACGAACGAAAACAACGATATCACAAGGCTGGGCCACTATCGAAGCTCCGACGGATCACTCAAGGCGATAAATGGGCGCTATGTTCATGATGGGCGGGGAGTCCACTTCTCCTTTACCGAAGGGGAAGACTCTGATCCTACAAGTCAAACCGGCCAGCCGTTCACGATGGACGTATACAGCTGGGATATCCAACACGCTGCTGGTGATACTGTGTGGCACAATATCCCGTTTGGGGCTTATATGCGCCGCGATGAATTTCAAAGTTCTTACGGAAAAGACTTTCAGCCCACAAAGTGGAAGGGAACGTGGTCAATGAATCACGATGGATGGAGAGGGACACTTTTAATCTCACAGGTTATGCCAATTCCCTTTGTCGGATGGTTGGTTCAAGGCGAGTACCAACCTGCCAACGGTACGCCAAAGGTAGTATTAGGATTCCTGGACGCTCAGCATACCCACATCCTACGTTTCAACATCAGCTTCTCCGACGAAAACAATCAGCCTTTTATTCTTCATTTTCACACATGGAGCGCCGATCTTGCCAGTGGCTATACATTTTGGAATGGGAAACGTTTTGGTGCCGTCGCCTTCAAGGGATAATAGTCGGTGATTTGCGACGTTAGATGAATATAACGAATGGAGGATGTCAAATGAAAGACGACGAGTACTCTACCGATAAGTTGATACCGCTTGCGAGACTGCTTATACACAAATTAAAGGATGATCAAAAACTAGATGAATCTACTGCCTTATCTGTCGAGGATGCTTTAGAGGAATTGATATTGAAGGATCCGGACGTTAGTGGGAAGATAAACGAATTAGCACAAAATATACGATCGACGCGCATGGATTCTGAAAAGACATCTATTCCAATTTGGCGTGCTCTAGTACGGCCGCTTGTCACAATATTTCTTACTCTCTTTTTTGTTATTTTTCTCTTTATTTGGCTTTTCGCCCCGATCTGGTTCGATGATCCAGCGAAAGTAGTTGCCCATCTCAAGGAAATGTTGCCGGTATTTTTGGGTATATATGGTTCAATTATAGGGTTTTGGTTCGGAGAGCATACTGCGGAAAGGGCACAAGAGAAGCAAGCTCAAGCTCAGATTGATGTGGAGAGAGCTAAGGCCAACGGCTAATGCCAATTGTGACCTGTATTCTGACCATGCTGAACTGAGTGTATGACATTTGCACCTAATCAGGCAAATCCAACGGACGGCAAAAAGCGCCGCCGCTGATTTGCAACGTTAATGTCTTCTTCGGGTCCAGACCGTGTGTAAACTATTCTCCGATTTTGATAGTGGTATTTGAAGGCAGATTTCATGCTTGAATATCGTCTTTGGTGGGATTTATTAATGGAAATCCATCGAAGTTTATGCTGTTTGTGGCTAATAATTTTACCCCAACCTGGTTTTTTTGATTTTTCACACGGACTGGGTCGCTTTGCGACTTAAAGGGCTTAGTCGAGGCAGGTCAAGCGATTGGGCAGGTGGGTGCCAAAAAGCGGAATTTTAGAAATTGCTAATATAGCAGTACAACTACTAACCCTCAGTGCCAAAGCGGTCAGAAGTATCAGCTAATCGCGATAAAGATCCTGGAAACACTTCGTACATGCTGGCAGTAAAAGTCGCGAGAGAATAGCAAGTAGTAGACTATGAATACCTGAACCTTCCGATACAGGGTTTTTATGTATAAGAAAAACTGCAAGGAATTGCAGTATACCGGCATTTGGTTTCCAATATAGATAAGTGAAAAGGACTGTTTGTCGACAGTCCCTTAATTTGTAACGTCAGCTCACTTTTATTTCGAGTTTCTTGGGCTCACTTGTCTCAACTTTATTAAGTTCCAGCGACAATACTCCATTTTCGAACTTGGCATCAATCGCATCAGGGCTTACATCTGCCCCAACAGTGAACTGTCGCATATAGCTCCCTGTATGCCTTTCTTGACGAATAAGCTTTCCGTCCTTCTCCTCTTTTTCTTCGGTGTTAGTTTCGCCTTTCACGGTGAGGATGCCGTTTTCCAGCGATACATGAATATCCTCTTTTTTGATACCGGGAAGATCTACATTCACTAAATACTTACTATCTGTTTCGTGTACATCAATAGCAGGAAACCAGTTAACCATTCGCCTTTCTGTCGGCATAAAAAAATCATTCAAAAATGAATCATCAAATAATCTATTAAAACGAGTCAGATTACCCATAACCCTTTACTCCCTTATTGTTTACGCTGAATTTAAATA
This sequence comes from Neptunomonas qingdaonensis, assembly GCF_900113275.1. Classification (GTDB taxonomy): domain Bacteria; phylum Pseudomonadota; class Gammaproteobacteria; order Pseudomonadales; family Balneatricaceae; genus Neptunomonas; species Neptunomonas qingdaonensis. Next base: position 1,351 of record NZ_FOOU01000014.1, on the reverse strand, counting down.
CTCTAAGTTTTATGAAGCATATTTATAGATTATTCCTTTTGAAGAACCTCAGATATACGTTCGAAAAATTTGAGTTTTATTTTAATTTTTTCAGTTAAAATTGAGATGCTTATTAACTAATCTCACATGCTACGGATGGTCAAGATATTATTACATTAGTTATTATAAAATGCGTTTTTAGCTTTTTCGGCTGTTTAACCTCAAGGGCTTCAATCAACAGAAGTGAATGGTGATGAGTTACTGCCCTTAGCGTAAGTGATGAAGATAAATCTTCATCACTTTCCTAACCGGGCACTTGTATTAATCAAGCGCTTTTGCGAGTGTTAGCGGTTTTGTTCGAGCCGCCGTTTTGTTTATGCGCAGAGATGTTAATTGTCTCTTCAATTTTCTCTTGGGCATACTGCATGAGTTTGCCGGCATCAGCCATCCCATACATATCAGACATACCAGAAATATTTTTTTCTATGATGTTCATTAATTGTTCTTTAGTTTCTGTCAGTACGGTGACTTCCTTTTCAGTAATACTCGCCAATTTTTCGTCAAACTTCTTGAAAAATTTAATCTGTAGCTCAAACACGTCTTTCGGCTCTCGCACGCTGCTCAGTGCTTGCATCTGCGCCAGTCCAATGTTGAACAGGTCAGTCATATATTCAGTCTGAAGAGCGATTAACTTTTCCGCAGCTGATTTATTGATGTCAGTAATCATAGTTACAGGCACCAAGGTTTCTTTAAGATTTTTCATTGTATCTTGGGGCATTTCTTTGTCCTCGGTTAGTTTTTTCAAACGGGCGTATCAGATCAATTATTCGCCTTACACACGTTATTTCAATGTAATTGAGTAGACCTAAATTGAATTTGAGATGGGACATATCGAAAAATATAAGTGATGGGATTCATTCAATTAAGTAATAGGGCGTTGTTTTAAAAAGTATATGAATTTGATGATTTTTATGTTCAGTTTTTTATAGTCGTTTCTTAAAAACTTAAAAAAACTCAATTAAATTGATTACATATTGTTAATGATATTAAGTATTAGTGGAGGTGGATGTATTATATTTTAAGGTATTAAATGTGCAAATATAGAACGTTAACATTCAAAAAGACTAGGAAATCATGAGCGAATTACATATTAATAAGGTTACCGTTATACAGCATTCAGGAGAACTTCATGTTTGACACAATTCCATTGAGCAGAATGACTAAAAAATGCAGTACGTTGCTGATTTTAGCCGTGTCACTTTCTATGAATAACGCTTATGCAGAAAATCATATGATAGGTGCAGATGAGTTTCTTGCTTCTTGTTCTTCCTGTCATGGTATTAGTGGTAAAGGAGACGGGCCTATAGCTCAA
>NZ_FOOU01000011.1 GCF_900113275.1 Neptunomonas qingdaonensis | reverse complement strand
AAAGCTGCGAGTAAGTAAGTCATTTAATGTGGTATGCATTGCACTGGCGAACAAGTTGTCGCGGATAGCCTATGCTGTTTTAAGTAAGAATGAGCCTTATCAGGCACAACAGGTTTAATCGGGTTTGCAATAATAGAGCGTGATGATGAAAACGGTTGACCGTCCGGGTGGCAAACCTGTCATAAAAAACAGCTGTGAAAAGCTGCCGGCTTTTTAAGGGCTATCTGGCGCGGATGCTCATCGTGGAGCGGGAATAACACATTCCTAATTAAAGACTCCGAATACATTAGCGCAAAACCACCTCATGATCACAAATCTGTGTTGCAATCATGAGGGGAACCATACATTTTTATAACTGCAGTATAAAGCTATCCAGGTCCGCTAACTCTATTGGCTTGGAATAATAGTATCCCTGAATCTCATCACACTGTTTAGATTTGAGGAAGTCTATTTGCTCTGCAGACTCAGCGCCTTCAGCAACCACTTTAATATCCAATGCATGAGACATAGCAATGACCGTTTGTACTATCGCCTGATCATCAGGGTCAATACCGATATCCTGTACAAAACTGCGATCTATCTTCACATAATCAATCGGCATTTTTTTCAAATAACTCAATGATGAATAGCCGGTTCCGAAATCATCGATTGCAATCGTAGCACCCAGCCCCCGAACCGTTAACAGTTGCTCTAAAGTCACCTCAAAAGAGTCGATAAGTGCAGTTTCTGTTATTTCGACCGTTATTGAAGCGACATCCAGTTCAGAAGAGTCATGCATAATGCGTAACGTATTAACCCAACTATCACTTTTAAACTGCTTAGCCGAAATATTAATCGCAATATTAGCGTGCCGAAGGTGAGCAGAATACTGCTTATCCATGGCCACGCGTCTGATTACCCAATCAGTAATCTTCTCAATCTCACCAGACTCCTCAGCTATGGGGATAAACTCATCAGGAGAGACCATACCAAGCTCCTGACTATTCCAACGTAACAGTGCTTCATAACCTGTCAGTACGCATTGATGCGGATTCACTTTAGGCTGATAAACTAATCGGTATTCCGAAGATTCGATGGCTGAGCGTAATGCTTGTTTAACCTTAATTAATCGCTGATTTTTTTCATTGATACTAAAATCAAAAAATGAAAAGCGCCCACGGCCAAGCTCCTTAGCATGGTACATGGCAGCATCTGCATGCTTCACTAACAGCTCAACATCACTGCCATCTCTTGGGAAAATAGCAATGCCTATACTAGCCCCGATGATGACCTCGTTATTATCAATATGATAAGGTTGACTTAACGACTTAATAATCTGGCTAGCCAAAACAGCCAAACCAGCATCCGTCACACTGCCTGTCACCAGAATAGTAAATTCATCTCCTCCGAGGCGACTGACAACATCCACAATGCGGGTACGTTGCAGCAAACGCTCAGACACCATAACCAGCAGACGATCTCCAAACCCATGACCTTGTGAATCATTTACCTCTTTAAAAAAATCGAGATCAATGAACAGCACACCTAAGGACTCTCCAGTTCTCTGCGCATGCGCAGTAGCAGTAGCTAAGTTATTCTTAAATGATTCGCGGTTGTGTAAGCCCGTTAATGCATCCCTGAACGCCAAGCGGAGAAGGTTTTCACTGCTTTCTTTCTCCAAAGAAATATCCTGTGAGATCGCGACATACCCGGTAATTTTATTGTCCTGATTAACAATTGAGTTAATAGAAACCCGTTCGTGATACTCATGACCATTTTTACTTTGACTAATCAACTCCCCCGCCCAATGTCCAAGATCAAACAAAGAGTTCCATATATCCTGATGAACAGCACTGGATTCTCGCACCCCAATAAAACGAAGATCTTTACCATAAGCCTCGTCTTTTGCGTATCCTGTCATTTTCAAAAATGATTGATTCACATCGATAATACGGCGCTTTTCATCCGTTATCACAATAGTTTCGATGGTATTTTCAAAGATGCTGTTTGAAATATTCAGAAGGTTTTCAGCTTGCTCCTGCTCTGACAAATCGGTGGCAATAGTACAGATAGCATAAGCAAGGTTAGTGCTATCAAATAAAGGGAATTTCACCATAAAAAAATGATGTTCTTTACTATTAACTGTAAAGAACACACGCTTACTTATTGCTGCTTCCGTTTCCAACACTTTGGCATCATAACGCGTGAATCGATCAGCTTCATCCTTCGGCAAAATATCGTACACCGTTTGTCCAGTAGCGACATCAATACGAGGAAAAGTTTCTATAAAGCGTTGATTTGCCATTAAATATTGGCCGTTCGTATTTTTGATATAGACCATGGATGGAATATTTCGAAGAATACTTTCCAACTGTATATGACGACTAACCAGCTCTTTGTGATCCTCCTCTATCCTTGCGGCCATCACATCCATTGCGCCGGCAATTTCTGCGAGTTCATCTTTCCCCAAAAGGCCTATTCGAGTAGCAAACTCTCCCTCAGCTATTTTTTTTGCGGCACTGATAATCGTACCCAACCGGCTATTAATTGTTTTTCGAAAACCAAACCAAAACAACAGCCCAAGTAATGCGACTAAAAAAGAGGCCTGCCAAAAAAAACGATCTATTTGATGTAATAACGGATTTTGACGAATACCTAAGTCAACTTCTAAGACTAATACCCCCCAACGACTGTCTCTTAACCCCTGATTGCCCAGAATATTAATAGGAGCGAGGGCATACAAGGTGTCCTCTTCAGCCTGACTTTCAAAAACAATCTGTTTCTTTTTCGAAAGTACTTCATCCATGATATTGACTTCCAGATGTAGCGGTAAATCTGATATATGTAGTCCAACAAACGCTTGTTTCGACGCTGCCACCACATGCAGAGCCTCATCAAACAAAACCAAGTACTTAATTTCCTCATGCACACTATTCGCCGCAATTTCACGCCTTATACCACTCATATCATTATTTCTGAGCATGTATTCGACACTTCCCTGGATCCTGTCTACCATCGCAACAATATCCTTATAGGCATCGTCCTGCATAACCGACTTAAGCTGCGGACCTAATACAAAATGGTTAAATGACACCAGTACACATGAAAGAGTGATGATGAAAAGTAGAATGCTACGACGTAATGATATCTGAGGTAATGCCATCATTTTGTATCAACAAATTGGCTACTGATGTGTCCCTCATCAAAAACAGGTTTTGCTAGCAGTCCATTTGATAGCATTAATTTTTCTATTTTTATCGCGGTTTCGTTGATGCTTGCGCTTCTGGATGCCAGTAAGCGCTGGTTATCCTCCCGGCTCAACAATTTTATTCCCTGCATCGCAATATCCAGCTCCTTGGAAGTGACACCCAACCGAGGCGCCATTTTTAACAGCGCTACTTCTCTGTGCTCTTTTATAATACTAAGACTTTGAAACCATCCATCGGTTAATGCCTGGAGCTGTTTAGCTTTTTCCTCAACAATATCCTGTCTGGTTACCAATACATCAAGCACCTCACCCGGAATATCGTTACTCGAAAACAACGTGCGCCCACCCTGCTTCAACAACTGTGTTTTTACTGGTTCAAAGGTAACGACAGCATCTATCTCACGTTGAGCAAATGCCTGTGCATGCCGATCAACCGCCATAAAAACAATATTGATATCTGATAATATTAATTGGTTTACTTCCAAAAATCGGGCAAGCATATATGCCCCTACTGCCGTACTCTCAACCCCAATTGATTTTCCTCTCAACGCTTCGGCAACCTCAATATCCGGCTGAACGATGACAACATCAGCTCCGGCCGAAAAATCTGTTCCCATAAATATGCGTGTATCCGGCCTATCTGCAATTAACGAAATCGCCTCATCCAATGTGAGCGCCGCAACGTCTAACGAACCGCTCCTAAACGCTCTCAGCACCTCACTCGCCGAATTGTATTCAATGATACTAATGCGGCCTGATTCCCAAAGGTCCGATTCACGCGCCAAATACAGAGGCTCGTAACCAGGCCAGACATTGGTGCCAACTTTCAATGTGCTGGGTTGCTCACTGGTGCACCCTGGTAACGAAAAAATTACAATTAATAGCAGAAAAATGGGCTTATAAAACAGAGAAAACATACACTATCCACAGTCTTTTCGATTACATATCAGTGTAGCAGTAATAGAAAAAGCCACCCTTCTAAAAAAATAGATAATTTACACATTCATTCAGCTTATATTCATTTATTATAGATTTTAATGCTTGTGCGGAAGGAATTCGCAATCACATCATTTTTATAGGGAAATAAAAAATGCCAACACTTACGCCTCAGTTTTTAATACGTACACTCGTCATCACTTTCACCCTGCTAACAGCATCTCAAACATTCGCTGCATCAGCCTGTAAAGGACAAACAGACACTGCCTGCAACCAGAATGGCTCATGCTATTGGGTAACAGGATATAAACGTTCAGATGGGGCCAATGTAAAAGGGCACTGCAGAGCTAAACCACAATCTTCAATAAAAGAATCTACTGAAGTAAAAACCACGAAGGAAAGCAAACAGAACACGACGTCTGATTCAAAAACTGCTATTAAAAAGGCAAGTGCTCAAACTGCAAAAGACACGGCAACCCGCTCTTAGGAATACGCTTTCGACTTTTCATATTAAGAAGCGCACGCAAGGGGGCTGACAGCCCTCTTTTTTACAATCTGTGCGACCCTCACAAGGTTGCTAAAAAACTTATAGACAGTTTCTCTGTATAAAAGCAGCACCAAGCTGTGGATAACCTATGAGTCCTTTAATAGGGACGATATAAATCATAGGCGCAAAACATCTGATCACTTTTTAATCAGGCTAATTTAATAGTAGATCTGCTGGCCGAATAGTTTTCCAGTACTTATCTACCCAGTAAGGGTTATCCAACCGGGATTTCGTCACACCTTTACTCGATGATGCGTGCATAAACGTTTGATTACCCACGTAAATACCTACATGCCTATTTTTAAAACCAGTTTTAAACAATACCAGATCGCCAGGCCGTACAGCATGAAGAGAGACCTCCTCTCCTATATTTGCCTGCCCCTTAGTCGTTCTGGGTAGATAGAGATCAAATACCTCCCGGTAGGTCCGCGCAACAAAAGCAGAGCAATCGATTCCCCGCTGTGAATTACCCCCAAACTTATAGGGCGTTCCATTCCAGCGGGAATAATGCGCTTGCAACTGATTTTTTACAGGCACGTAAGCCACTTCATCAGGAGAGTGAGTGTAGGGTTTATGGCTTGCGCACCCCACCAGCATCGTATTTAAAATGATGCCGATACCCAAGCCTCTCAGATACAACAGGGGTTTCCCCTTAACATTTTTTATATTCATCATTAATCACTAACAACACTTTAGCTAATTACATTACTCTTAGCGTATCACCTAATTACGCCATAGAAGTTCGCATAGGAAATTCGCATAATTGAGTACTACATCACTTCAGTATAGCCCGACAATAACAGAAGACACGTTAAACCTAATAGCCAGCTCACTTTCCCAGCAAGGCCATATCATATTAAAAGATGCATTACCCACTGATCTAATTGATGAACTGCTGACAACCGCTATTAATTACGAAGCACAATTCAAACGGGCAGGGATCGGACGAGAAAACCAACACCAACTTAACCGGGTCGTTCGAACCGATCAGATCAGATGGATTGACGCAACCAACCCTATTGAAGCGGCCTACCTGTGCGAAATGGAAGGGTTACGTGTTGCTATGAATAAACGTCTGTTCATGGGGCTTTTTGATTACGAGGCAAACTTTGCCCATTACCCATCCGGTGCTTTTTATAAAAAACACCTTGATGCGTTTAAAGGAGAGACAAACCGTATACTCACAACCGTATTCTATTTAAATGAACAATGGGGTGACACTGACGGTGGTGATCTTGTTATCTATGACCTTGCGGACCAAACGCTTCTACAAGTCAAACCGGAAGCCGGGACTCTGGTTGTATTTTTAAGTGATGAGTTCCCTCATGAAGTAAAAAAAACCTTCAGAGACCGATATAGCATCGCCGGATGGTTCAGAGTTAATAACTCATCCGTGAACAGAGCCGACCCTCCTCTTTAAGTATGCGGGTTGAATCAGCGGATAGATTTTAATAGGTTATTATATTATGAAAATCTAGAATAAAATCAGTGTACAGTGGTGGTGTTACGCTGCTGTTCAGGTAGCACACTTACAATGACTCATGGACTGCTTATACTAAACTGAGGAAACCCAAGCATGGCTAAACTGACTGATATCAAAGGCATTAACGAAACTTCTGCAGAAAAACTGAAAGTCGCCGGAGCAACAACTCAGGAAAGCTTCCTGACTGCTTGCGGTGATAAAAAAGGACGCAAAGAAGTTGCCGCAAAAACAGGAATTGATGAAAAAGAGATACTTGGCTGGTTGAACCGTGCAGATTTGGCACGCATTAAAGGCGTCAGCACACTCTATGCGGATCTGTTGGAACTGGCAGGCGTTGATACTGTACCAGAACTGGCTCAGCGCAACGGTGCCAACCTGCATGCGAAAATGGATGAGTGCAACAGTGAGCAAAAATTGGTAGAAAAAATGCCAGCCGCCTCTCAGGTAGAAGAATGGGTCAAGCAGGCTAAAGCGCTACCACGCGCCATTCACTACTAAGAAAATTTGTTCTGAAAAGCCTCAAGCGGCAAGTGATCTCACTTGCCGTTTTTACTTTTATGCTCTCCTGTAATAAGCATTTCTGGTAGGATGCACTCTGACAACGAATTTTCAGAGAGTAGCACACGGTGTTCACAGATTTTTCACTTGATACGCGTTTGCTAAAAGCACTCGACGCACTGTCCTTTTCAACGCCAACTGAAGTACAAAAAGCCACGATACCTGCGGCTATGGCTGGCAAGGATCTATTAGTAACCGCCGAAACAGGCAGCGGCAAGACAGCAGCCTTTGCCTTACCTATATTAAATGCCATGCTGAACAATCCCACTCCGCAAAGTGGTGCGCGTGCCTTAATTCTCACACCCACCCGAGAATTAGCACAGCAGGTCATGAATCACATTACGGACCTGTCGCAGTTCAATTTTATGAAAGCCGATACGGTATGTGGTGGTGAGACATTCAAACCGCAAGCAGCCAGACTCAGAAAAAACCCTGAAATACTGGTAGCAACCCCCGGACGCCTCATCGATCATCTGGACAGAAAAACCATAAGTTTAGATGATATCGAATTCTTAATTCTGGATGAAGCTGATCGAATGCTGGACATGGGTTTTCAGGAAGATGTCGAGCGTATCTGCAACACCTGCCCAGAAAACCGCCAGACCATGCTTTTCTCAGCAACATTAGCTCATACGGGCATGCGTTCTGTCATCACTACTTCTTTGAAAGATCCCGTTTCTATTAAGCTAAACAGCCACAGAGAAGTACATTCCAGCATCCGTCAGCAGGTCATTCTCTCTAACGACGCATCGCTTAAAGACAAGCAACTGGTCTGGCTTCTGAAAAATGATACGTTTGAGAAAGCCATTGTTTTCACTAATACCATCATCAATGCTACGCGCCTCAATGGTTATTTAAGATACCACGACATACGAGCCGGTGTGATTCATGGCAATCTGACACAAGAGCAACGTAATCATGCAATGGGACTGCTGGCCAGTGGAAAGATCAACGTACTGGTAGCAACCGATGTTGTCGCCAGAGGGATTGATGTCAAAGGTATAGACCTGGTTATCAATGTTGAGATGTCCCGCAGCGGTGATGATCACACACACAGGGTTGGCAGAACCGGCAGAGCTGGCGAACAAGGCGTTGCTATCTCACTGATAGGGCCGACCGAATGGAATCTAATGTCCAGCATTGAGCGCTACCTTAAAACTCAATTTGAAAAGCGCGTTATAAAAGGTTTAGAGGGTAGCTATGCCGGACCCAAAAAACTAAAAGCCTCGGGTAAAGCAGCAGGAAGCAAAAAGAAAAAGCTTGATAAAAAAGCCGCTCAGGCTAAACCCAAGTCTAAAACGGATAAGAAGAAACCGACACCCCGTTCGGGCGACTCTAAAAACCGTGTTGTCCTGGATGGATTTGCGCCTTTAAAAAGAAAGTAGTTCTTATACAAGCAGGATACCCTCGCAACGATGCTGCATCAGCTAATCAGAGGGTGTTCTGTTTGCTCATATGTTCGTGACAGATGCTGACCGTTTGAGACAGCGGCTGCGGTTTGGATAACCAGTAACCTTGTATATAGTCACACTCGAACTGCTGTAACACCTCCAACTGCCCTGGCTCTTCAACTCCTTCTGCAATGACAAGAATACCCAACGCCCTGCCCATTTTTATAATAACCTCTACCAGGGTTTTGTCTTGCTCATCTATCAACAGATCCTGGATAAAGCTTTTATCGATTTTCAGATAATCGACCGGATAGGTACGCAGATAGTTGATGGCGGAGTAACCCGTGCCAAAATCATCAATGGCAAACTGAACGCCGATATCCCTGAGTGAAGAGATGACATTTACCCGTGCGGAGTTCTGATCCATAAACAAAGATTCAGTGATTTCAAAAACAAAGCGGTGACTATCAACACCATTTTCCTTAAAAATATTTTCCCAGGTTTCGTATGCGTTTTCAGAATGAAACTCACTCACCGAGCGATTAACCGATATTTTTACATCAATATCTGCATCCAGCAAAACCCGCATATCTTTACATGCTTGTTGCAACACCCAATTGCCTATATTCACAATCGCACCGCTACGCTCAGCAACCGGAATAAACGCATCCGGCATCACCCGCCCCTTTTCAGGATGCATCCAACGAATTAGCGCTTCACATTTTTCGATTTGATTGGTTTTGATATTCAGGATTGGCTGATAATGCAGCTCGAACTCATCCGCATTCAGGCCTCGTAGAATATCATTATGCAGCTGCAAATGCTGCTCAGCTTCTTCACGCATCCCTTCATTAAAGAAAAAGTGAGTATTACGCCCGGCACGCTTTGCGGTATACATGGCCTGATCAGAGTGCAGTAGCAGACTCGTTACATCCTCTCCATCGATCGGGTACATTGCAATACCGATACTCGCTGTCACCAAAAAAGGACGCTCTCCAATATTGAAAGGCTGCTGAATGCTACTCTGGAGTTTTTCAGCTAAAAGATCGGCCTGTATCACGTCCTGAACATTTCGCAATACGATCACAAACTCATCGCCACCAAGGCGTGCCACAATATCCGAATCACGGGCTGAATGCTGCAAACGCGAAGCGAATTCAGCAAGCAGCTCATCGCCGGCACTATGGCCAAGACTATCGTTTACCTGTTTAAAGTGATCTATATCGATAAAAAAAATAGCGAAATCAAGCCTCTCCCGACGTACTTCCTTTATCAGACTTTCTAAGCGCTGGCTGAAATAAAAACGATTAGGCAGGCCTGTTAATGCATCAAAGTTAGCTCGATAGTTAGCGATAGTGACTGCCTGGATTTTTTGTTGATAAACAAGTCTCAGAAAATAACCAGCCGCCCCCATGATAATGGCTAGAAAGAATGCGCTCGCCCACAATAGGTAGATCCTTTTTGTAGGTACGGACCAACCGTTCTCAGGCAAAACAGCCAGTTGCCATTCTCCATGAGGCAAGCTGATATTTGTCATGACAGCCTCTTTTCCAAAAGCTTGTTCTGACCCATAAAAGAACGCGCCATCAGAACCGGAGCCATCTTTTCCGCGAATACCCAATAGTAAGCCATAATAATTTTCAGAAAGGCCGGCAGCATCCAGCAACTTCTGGTAATCAAGAACAGCGGATATAATTCCCCATAAGGGGGCATCACTTTGACTACTCAGGTAAACCGGTAATCGAGCAATCAACGCCTCTCCGCCCTGCACCAACTGCAGAGGACCGGAAAGCACCGTATTATTCAACTGAATGGCATCAAGAACGGAACGCACCTGGTCTTTATTGGCCGTATAATTTAAGCCAATCGCTTTTTCATTACCCGCTAACGGATAGACATATTTCACGGTCAGATCAGGGGCTAAAGCAACATGACGAATATGCAACTCCTCTGATAGTAGCGCTTCCATTAACTGGTCTAGTCGATACTGCCCCATCTCTGGATTGATGCTAACTTCGGCCTTCAACGCTTTAAGTACAGCAAGATTAGCGTTGATCTCGCCTTCCAGACGTGCACGAATAATACCCACCTGACTTGCCGCCCGGAATAAAGCTTCACCCTTAAGCCGCTCAACTTCACTTTGGATAAATAATGAAGATACACATAAAACCAACAGGCCAACCAGAATCGCCGACCAGACAGGGCTATGGAAAAATAATCTTTTAAGAACCGGGAGAAGCCTCACCTTCTTTTACCGTTTGGATTCAAACAAATACCTTCCATTTATATTGATAACTTTAGTAAGGAAATGAACTAACTAGGCCATTAACATCAGCCATTTAAATAAAATAAAACAGTTATATCAGGTCAACCACTTTACCAGGATTCATCAGGTTGTCCGGATCCAATGCGCGTTTAATTATTTTCATCAATTCAACGCCTGCGGGTAACTCATCCATTAGATATTTTTTTTTCCCCTGGCCAATCCCATGCTCCCCGGTACACGTCCCTCCCATTCTCAAAGCCCGCCGGATAAGGCTTGCATGAAACGCTTCTATCATTTTCATTTCAACCGCATCAGTCGGATCAACGGCAGGCACAACGTGAAAATTACCGTCGCCAACATGACCAGCAATGGGCATTGATAAACCCGTTTTCTCAATATCAGCCACCGTTTCCAGAATGCAATCCGCTAATTGTGAGATAGGCACACACACATCCGTTGAAAAGATCCTGGCATTTGGCCGCATCGCACTGGCAGCATATGCAAAATCGTGGCGTGCCTGCCAAAGCGCCTTCCTATCTTCTGTATTCAACGCCCAGGTAAAATCACTTCCCTGATGATCAGCAGCCAGTTCGCTAACAATTTCGGCCTGCTCTTTAACCCAAGCATTGGTACCATGAAACTCTAAAAAAAGATGGGGTAACAATGGGAAGTCTTTATCGCTGTAACGGTTAACCGCATCTATGGCAACCGCATCTAACAACTCAACCCGGGCAATAGGCACCCCCATTTGAATAGTCTGTATAACCGTTTCAACGGCGCCTTGTAATGATGAAAAAGCACACACAGCGGCAGAGATCGCCTCGGGAATCGCATGCAAGCGTAAAGCAACCTCGCAGATAACTCCCAACGTTCCTTCAGAGCCAACGAAAAGGCGCGTCAGGTCATAACCGGCTGCTGATTTTCGCGCTCGGCTACTGGTTTTGACAATTTTACCGTCAGCCATCACAACGGTTAGCGATAATACGGCTTCACGCATTGTGCCGTAACGCACCGCATTGGTTCCGGAGGCTCGTGTTGCCGCCATCCCACCAATTGACGCATCGGCACCCGGGTCGATAGGAAAGAAGACCCCCTGATCACGGATATATTCATTCAACTGCTTGCGGGTTACTCCCGCCTGAACAGAACAATCCATATCCTCTGCTGAAACACTCAACACCTTATTCATCAGTGACATGTCTATGCTCAAACCTCCCTGATAAGCATTGACGCCACCTTCCATTGCAGTGCCAGTACCAAAGGGCAGCATAGGCATGTGGTGTCGCATACAGATCCGGGCGATTTCAGAAACTTCAGACGTACTCTTAGGAAAGGCTACTGCATCCGGGGAGGCTGGCAAATGAAATGATTCATCATGAGCATGGTGCAAGCGAACACTCGTCGATGTGTCAAATCGGGAACCGAGTAAGCGCCGTAACTCATTCAATGCTCCTGTAAAATTAGCTGTCATTCACCTCCTCCTACAGCAGCCAAGCGACTCGCTCGTCAGATATACATTACTCCAATAGTAGTATAATTAACCAAGAATTTCCTGAAAAAACAATAATCACTTACCGTTTTGTATTATCAATATACTCAGGTTTTTCTGACTCAAAAGCGCGATCCAATTGCCCTATATCCAGCACAGGAGCGGCATCAATGTGCTGCGCATCCAGCATCTAAGCGACTCTCTCCAGGCTTGCCAGCAGCATGGACTGCTCCCAACTTTGCATATCGTCAAACGACACAGCGGCAGGTCGAAATGCAATGTATTGTTGCCGATAATGATTATGAAAATGCCATCAGGACACTCCATAAAGTACTCATTTGAAGCCGAAGATCATGGCGAGGTCATTCGACGCAGCGCCGCATAATAGCAGCCCAAAAAAAACGCCCTCCTGAACAAGAGGGCGCTTTGTATACATATTATATGGCTATCATCATAAACCGATCTTAACCAATCAGCTGCGAGCTGCTAACCAAACCTCCAGATCATCTGCCGTGCCGACATGCTCGCCATCAATAAAGACCTGAGGTGTCGTTCCCTGACCAGAAATAGCATTCAAGCTGGAGAAACTGACGCCATGCTGCCCCAATTCAATCTCTTCGTACTTATAACCTTTTGCCTGTAATGCTTTTTTAGCCCGCGTACAGTGTGAACAACCAGGCTTAGTCAGTAACGTTACGCGTTTTGGCTGCTTGGCATTCGGATTGATGTAGTTCAGCATCGTGTCGCCATCAGACACTTCGAACGGGTCGCCTGGCAGATCCGGCTCGATAAACATTTTATCGATAACACCATCTTTGACCAGCATGGAGTAGCGCCAGCTACGCTTGCCGAATCCAATATCACTTTTATCCACCAGCATTCCCATACCCGCACTGAATTCACCATTACCATCAGGAATAAAGGTAATATTCTCGGCCTTTTGATCCTCAGCCCAACTGTTCATTACAAACGTATCGTTTACTGACAGACAAATAATGTCATCAATACCATTCTCTTTAAAGACCGGTGCCAGCTCATTGTAGCGCGGCAAATGCGTGCTCGAGCATGTTGGCGTAAAGGCGCCCGGCAATGCAAAAACAATCACATTTTTCCCTTTAAACAACTCATCTGTGGTAATTTTCACCCACTCGTTTCCAACACGGGCAGGGAAAGTGACGCTAGGTACTGACTGGCCTTCGCGATTTTCCAACATGGTGCAATCTCCTGATTTATTGAACATTTACTTCGTTGAAAATAACTATAACCAACCAGAGACTATTGTAAAAATTATTTTTTTTAACAACCCTCATAGCAATTAACTATAGATCTATTATGACCAGCAATGACTCAACAATTTATCAAAACCTTTTAAAACCTTTTTATAAACAATGCATAGACACATAGGCCAACATAACAGCTAAATTTATAATAAAGTTTTAAACACTTTATTCCGCTCGCCTCGCTCTGTCTGACGAACAGCAGTCCGCGCCAATACTGCACGCTTTTCATCATCAGACCCAGCGGCCCAATCAAGAATTTCCTGCAATGAGCGATAGCATCCCAGACAAATATCCTGCTGATCAAGACAACATTGCCTTATACAGGGCGATTTTATTTTTTCAGAATTGGCCATAATATCCGTCACAAATATAAAAAAAGTGCGCCATAGCGCACCTTTAGAAAAACAGTGAACAGATGACGTAACTAGGTGCGCGCTTTAAGCAGGTCTCTGATTTCGCTCAATAATACTTCTTCTTTAGAAGGTTCAGGCTCCACTACGGGTTCTGCAGGCGCTGCCTCTTCTGACTTTTTCATCGAGTTAATTGTTTTTACTGCAACAAACACCGCACCAGCAACAATCACAAAATCAATAACTGTCTGCGCAAACTTTCCGTAGTTAAGAGTAACGGCGGTGGTATCACCTGCCGCTTCCTGCAACACAAAAGCCAGATCGGTGAAGTTCACCCCACCCAACAACAAACCGATAGGCGGCATAACGACATCACCGACAAATGACGATACGATTTTACCAAAGGCTGCGCCCACGATAATACCGACCGCCATATCCATCACATTGCCTTTGACAGCAAACTCTTTGAACTCTTTCAGCATACTCACAGCATAGCCCTCTGGTTATAATTTCTAATAACACCATTGTCTTATGCCGCGATGAATACAGGATTAATTCAGTTATTTTTTAAACCCACCCATCATGCCTCTAATGGCTGCCGGGATATCAGCCGGTAAAACAACCGTTTTCGAGTTTGTAGACTTAGCTAAAGACTCCATCGCATCTACATACTTTTCACCTAAAATATACATCACAGGAAGTTCATTATCCTGGATCGCTTCAGTGACCCGCTGGATAGCCACTTGGCTGGCTTTCGCCAATACAACCTGCGCTTCTGCATCGCGCTTAGACGCTTCCAAACGCCCCTCTGCTTCTAAAATAGCGGCCGATTTTTCACCTTCTGCACGAGTCACGGTAGCACGTCGCTGACGCTCAGCCGCGGCCTGCTCTTCCATTGCGCTTTGCATCGTGTCCGAGGGCGTAATATCTTGTATCTCTACTGTTTTAAGGGTGATACCCCAGTCTGAAATATCATCTGAAATAGCCGTTTTCAGCTTTGCTTTAATCTGATCGCGTGAAGAAAGCGCATCATCCAAACCCATTTCACCGATAATCGAACGCAATGATGTTTGCACCAGATTCTGAATAGCCAGGTTATAATCCTCAACGCCGTACACTGCTTTTTCAGGTGCGACGATATTAATATAAGCAACCGCATTGGCAATAATGACGGCATTATCCTTGGTAATCACTTCCTGAGAAGGTATATCCATGACGATATCCTTCGTCGTTACTTTATAAGCGACCTGGTCAATGTAAGGGATAATAATATTTAACCCGGGGCCTAATGTGGAATGGAACTTACCCAAGCGCTGCACAACAAACTTGCTGCCCTGCGGCACCGTCTTAACCCCCATACCCAGCGTAAGCACCACAAGAAACACTAAAACGCCGGCGATTATCAATCCATCCATACAAAACTCCCCTATTTAAATATCGTAATTATTAGCTATACATCGCTGTAACCAGCGCACT
This sequence comes from Neptunomonas qingdaonensis, assembly GCF_900113275.1. Lineage (GTDB taxonomy): Bacteria > Pseudomonadota > Gammaproteobacteria > Pseudomonadales > Balneatricaceae > Neptunomonas > Neptunomonas qingdaonensis. The sequence goes on along the minus strand of NZ_FOOU01000011.1, from coordinate 142,885 downwards.
ATCGTCAGTGCTATATGATTAGCGTTTTTCAACCAGCAAAGTGTTACCGGACAGTTCTTTGATGAAAACCCGGTCCCCCATAATCACCTCAGCATTGCAAATAAACTCCCACTCATCATCACCTAATACCGGCGTTGTAAACCGCACGATACCTCGTGAATGCTCAGTAGGGGCTTTAATGACCTGACCGCTTTCACCGGCGATTGCTTCGCGTGCAATACCTGCTTTAGTACGATCCGTCATTTTCGGGCGCAATAACTTAAACCATAATAATGCAAACACTGATGATCCCACGGCCCAACAGAAAAGCTGCCAACTTAAAGCAATCTCTGGATTAACGCCTAAGAGCCCGGCAACCACCATAGCGCCCAGACCAAACCAAAAAATAGTAAAACTGGGAATAAACATTTCGGCGGCCATCAACAGCATACCGAATACCAGCCAATGCCAGTAAAGTAGAGTCACCTCCATTGATCAAAAGCTCCTGTGATGTCTCAATGTTGTGGAACGCATGCAGTGAACGACAATCAAGCAATCGGCCATTCACCGCAATACTAATACTAGAGTATAGCGGTTATTACTAAGTTCCTAGCTAAGCTCGGTTTTTATCTTCCCCAAGGTAGACGGACTCACATCCGGCCTGCTCATTTAACAAAGCAATCATGGAGGGTCTGTTACGATATGCACTTCTAACAACCATTTAGCTGTTTTCATCATCTATCGCTCAATTTGCTCTAATCCTGTAAACTTAGCCTCCAAATTCAGCCCTGTTACTTTGCGTTTTTATCCGGACGACTCATGCCCGCTTTTTCTGAACTAAAGCTCTGCCCTGAACTACTGTTTACTCTGGATGAGTTAGGCCACAAAACCCCCACGCCTATTCAGGCACAGGCTATTCCTGCCATCCTCCAGGGGCACGACTTAATGGCCGAAGCACAAACCGGCACGGGTAAAACCGCTAGCTTTGCGCTACCCATGATCGAGAAATTCGGTAGCGCGCCGCAAGGTACTGAGTATCATCACATAAGAGGGCTGGTACTCGTACCCACCCGCGAGCTGGCTATGCAAGTAGGTGATCACACACTGCAATACGGCCGAGCACTGGGAGTACGTGTTATCTCCCTTTATGGCGGCGTGCGTTTCGATAACCAGATCCGCAAGATGAAACGCGGCACCGATATTTTAGTGGCCACACCCGGTCGATTACTGGATATGCTGGAGCAAAACAAGTTTTCATTAGAACAACTCGAAGTGCTTGTTCTGGATGAAGCGGACCGTATGCTGGATTTAGGCTTTATCCATGATATTCAGAAAATCCTGAAGTTCATTCCCAAAAATAAACAAACATTACTCTTCTCAGCCACTTTTAACAGCAACATCGAGGCACTGGCGGAATCCTTACTACGTGAACCAAAACGTATCAGCGTTTCCACACGCAACTCCACCACGAGCCAGGTTAAGCAAGTTGCTTATGCAGTAGATAACCAAGATAAATCCGAGATATTGAGTTACCTGATTGACGGTGGAAAATGGACCCAAACCCTGGTTTTTACACGTACCAAAAGACGTGCGGATCAAGTCACTGAATTTTTACAAGCAGAGCAGATAAGCGCTCTGGCTATTCATGGTGACAAACTGCAACGCGAGCGTACTCATGCACTAAAGGCATTTGCTGCGGGTGAGATAAAAGTACTGGTCGCTACCGATGTGGCAGCACGGGGTATTGATATTGAGTCACTCCCTCGTGTTGTAAATTACGACTTACCCAATCAACCCGAAGCTTACGTACACCGTATCGGCCGTACTGGACGTGCAGGCTTATCCGGACAAGCAATATCCTTAGTTGCCCCGGACGAAAGATGCTACCTGGTTGAGATAGAAGCGTTAATCAATAAAAGAATCCCGCTACAACCCGTACCTTTTATCGACAATGGTAAGTTAGTCGATGGTAAACCGCTCCAGCCTAAGTCTGCAAAAAGCAAAAGGCTACAAAAGAAAAACACCAAGCCTAAGCATCAATACCAGGCACCTGAAGCGGAAAAACCAACAACACCCGCGCTACGCCGCTCTCTTTTCAAAAAATAGTCGCTTACCCAGCGCTTACTCAGGGAAGTATTGTTAATGGGACTGTGGATTCCTTTTACTATTTTTGCAGCTTTTATGCAGTCTTGGCGCAATGCTTTCCAAAATAAGCTCAGCAAAGAGGTCAGCACTGCCGGTGTCACGCTCGCACGCTTTTTGTATGCAAGCCCACTGGCCGCGCTGTATTTATGGATACTCTACCAAGTTGAACCTGTCGCCCTTCCTACAGTGAGTGCTAATTATCTGGTGACTATTACACTAGCATCGGTCTCGCAAATTATTGCTACTGCACTGATGGTAAAACTGTTTCGCCTCAGAAATTATGCAATGGGCGTTGGCTTGGCGAAAAGTGAAGCGGTGATTGCCGCTACATTAGGCGCGTTATTTTTCGCTGCGCCGCTGTCAGGGCTTGCCTGGAGTGGTGTCATTATTGGCGCGATTGCTATTTGGCTTATGAGCAATACCGGCTCATTAAAAGATCTGTCATTAAAGACGCTCGCATTGGGGTTAGGCAGTGGTTTAGCCTTCGCGTTAACCACGTTATGGGTTAGAGAAGCAAGCCTGATGCTCGGCTTACCCTTTCCCTACAGTGCCGCCTGGGTCTTACTTTATGTCATCGCAACACAGACTGCTATTCTCCTCACCTGGCTGCTGATTAAAGAACCTGCCACACTCAAAGCATTATGGCAGCGGCCAAAACTTACCCTGACCATTAGCGTGTTCAGTTGCCTTGGGTCACTTGGCTGGTTCACTGCGATGAGTTTAGAAACGGTTGCGCTGGTTAAAACCCTTGGCCAAATCGAAGTGCTCTTTACGCTCTTCATTTCGGCTCGTTGGTTTAAAGAAAAACTCATCCCAAGGGATCTGTCAGGGTTAGCTTTAATTGTACTAGGTGCCGCCTGTGTGATTCTGGCTTAATTATTTTTGTTTAACTACTCCAGGCCAAGAATATCCAGATTAACAATATCTAGATTAAATAAGTACTTAGACTTAATGTTTTTTGCGTTTTACATACAGCACTTTTTTTACTTTGCTCACCACAATGCCATCTACATCACGTATAGCTATTTCAAATGAAGGCCGATACGCCAATCCACCTGACGTTTTTCTTTTAATCTCATCCAACTGAGCATCCGATAAACTTAAATGAGCCTCTACCGTACCTTTGGCAGGTTTTACATACTCAATTTCTGCAGCCTGATCCCATACGATATATTCTTTGCCCAAGCGATTCATCAGCATTAGCATCATCTGAGGATCAACCATCGCGTATAAACACCCTCCAAAATGCGTGCCCATTATATTACGGTTATACCAACGTAATTTCATGCGTACATGCATCTCACGCCACTCAGGATCAATATGCGTAATACGAATCCCAGCACCCAGATAAGGTCCATAAATATTCAGTGCAAATTTCAGCACACGAGGTGACCATTTCATTCACTACCTCTCTTGTTACTTGCCTTATACTTGTCCCCAGATGTATCCGCAGAAATCAAAACACCTCTCCCTGATGGCCGCTCACGCATGCCAGTAAGGTATCACAACAATAATGAATCGCCCGCTCTTTAAGCAACCATTAAGCATATATACCTGACAACATTGCTGCTACGCAACATCAAAAAGAGAAGATATATTATCTTGCCAAATAAAAGTATTAACCTATACACTAAGCATTAAATGCTGCGCTGCAATATATATTTTTTGCAGATAAATAATGAATCAATCAATATAGATTGATAAGGAATTATTCTATGCTGTACCAACTACATCACACCATCAACCAATCTGTTCAACCCTTGCACCTTTTCGCACAAGCGTGGAAAAAACAGCTTAAATTATCTTGGATGCAGCCTTTTTTGGAAGGCTCAATGACACGCACATTACTAGCGCATTTAGAACTGATCATACGTTGCACCGACAACTACGAAAAACCTGAATTCGGAATAAACCAAACAATAATTAACGGCGAAAAAATTCGTATCAGGGAAGAAGTGCCCTACGCACTCCCCTTCTGTGATCTGTTACATTTTCGTCGCACCGGCAAATACAACCACCCTAAAGTACTCCTGGTGGCGCCAATGTCCGGCCACTATGCAACCTTGTTACGCGGCACGGTAGAGCAATTTATTCCAGACCACGAAGTTTATATTACCGATTGGCAAAATGCGCGGGACGTCCCTTTCAACGAAGGTGGCTTTACCTTTGATGATTATGTGCGCTATTTGATCGAGTTCCTTGAGTTTTTAGGCCCCGACACCCACGTCATTGCGGTGTGCCAGCCGAGCGTACCGGCTATTGTTGCTGCAACCATCATGGCAGAGCGCAACAACCCGAATATTCCTCGCTCGCTCACGCTTATGGGCGGCCCTGTTGATACACGAATCAACCCTACAGAAGTCAATGACTATGCCTCCGGCAAAGATTTAGAGTGGTTTGAAAATAACGTTATCAATACAATACCTGCCGATTTCGCTGGCGCAGGGCAAAAAGTATATCCAGGCTTTATTCAGCTCTCCGGTTTTATGAGCATGAATATGAATAGCCATATCAAAAAACATTTTAAGTTCTTTGATGATTTGGTTAAAGGCGATGGCGATAGTGCTGAGGCTCACAGAGAGTTCTACAACGAATATCTCGCGGTTATGGATCTTCCGGCAGATTTTTACCTGGAAACCATTCGTAAAGTCTTCCTTGACCACCGCTTACCCCGTGGCGAAATGCTCTTTGAAGGCAAAAAAATCGATACGTCCGCGGTTAAAGCCACAGCCTTACTAACAGTAGAGGGTGAAAATGACGACATCACCGGCAAAGGCCAAACGAAAGCCGCTCATGACATTCTAAGCAATATACCTGACAACATGCGTGAACATTATGTACAGCCGGAAGTAGGCCACTACGGTATCTTTAACGGACGTCGTTTCCGTGAAGAGGTCGGCCCTAAGATTAAAGCGTTTATTCAGTCACACGAGCAAACACAGCCAAATACACTGTCTTTGGTAACAAAGCTCAATTAGTAAACGTCCCTTTGCCCATCAAGAAACCGGTCAATTGGCCGGTTTTTTTTCGCCATCTACTCCACGCACGAAATAACACCTAACAGAAAAGCAGTTCTCACCAGGGCTTAGCAGACTTGCGCTCAACAACATCACTCGATATCCCACTGATGATGGATAATCAGGTCATCGAATGGGAAATAAAACGCCTGCGATAAAATACGTATTGGCTTCAAAAAAGCCTGTACAAGCCTGTTGTTATGCGATTAATCTGCCATGTATACAAGTGTTTAGCACGACTATTTAGCACAACAGGGATTCAGTTCATGAGCGATATCTACTTACATAGTATTCACCAGCACCCGGTAAAGTCCTGTGCTCCCATCGAGCTCAGTCGTGGCTGGATAGATGAACTCGGATTAAGTGGAGATCGCCGTTATATGGTGGCTGATGAAAGCGGGGTTTTTATGACAGCCCGCAAGTACCCCAAGCTCACTCAACTGATGGCAACACCGTTTGATGGCGGTGTAATCCTCGCCGCCCAAGGCGCACCAACTCTGGAATTACATGAAGCTGATTATCTGGACGATTACCGGGAAACAGAGGTATGGAAGCAGCTCATGCAAGCACAGCATTGTGGTGTAGAGGCACAACAATGGGTTAGCGCATTTTTAGACACGCCTTGCCAACTGTTATTTTTTGGTGAAAAAACAGAGCGTCCTATCAAAGATTTCACAGAGCAACAAGTCAGCTTTGCCGATGGCTATCCGCTGCTATTAACCAGCACAGCATCACTCGATTGGCTACAAGAGCGCTGCCCTGACTTCATCGCTATGCAGCAATTCAGACCCAACTTGGTTGCTAGCGGTAACCTCCCTTTTGCGGAAGATGACTGGCAAGAGATTCAAATTGGCGAAGTCCGCTTTACTGTTCACTCACCTTGTGAACGCTGTAAGCTGACGACTTTGCCACCCCACTCCATCGAATTCAACCCACACCAGGAACCGCTGCGAACGATGCTAAAATACCGCCGCGCTCATGAGGGTGGCGCACTGTTTGGTCAGAACCTGATCGCACAAAACTGCGGGGTTATTGAAGCGGGTATGCCAATAGAGGTTATTAAACAAGCGCCTGCTGATCTTATTCGTGATGTTGAATGAAGCACACCAACCTGACATTGGACCTGCGCAGCTATAGTCATGAAGCTAAATCCCACCAGCACGACTACCATCAGCTGGTGCTTCCTATCGCTGGGCAGCTTGCCATGAATATCGGCAACCAAGAAGGCCAGGTATCTCCCCGGCAAGCAGCTATGATCCTTGCAGGAGAAACTCACGAGTTTTCTGCCTCTGATCAAAACAGCTTTGTTGTTGCCGATGTGCCCGCCGCACTTGCGCCTGAACTGGAGAAACTACCGGCCTTCATCCCCCTTGACGGTGCACTCGCACACTACGTAACTTTTCTGCACCAGAACCTTTTGCTCAAACCGTCTCAAAATACCAATAGCGAACGCCAGATGCTTTTGTTACTCATTCAATTATTACAGGAACGTTTTGGCAAACCTTTACAAGTAGATCGTCGTATTGAAGCGGCGAGAAGCTATCTTGATCATCATTTTAGCGAGTCTATATCCGCCACAACGCTAGCAACCGCTGCTAATATCAGCCAACGCCAGCTCAATGAATTGTTTCGCCGACAACTCGGCATGACACCGCAGCAATATTTAATTGAAAAACGCATGCAGCAAGCCTGGCAGCTACTGGAGACAGCCACCATGAGTGTTCAGCAGGTCGCTGATCATGTCGGATATAACAACCTTTCCGCATTTAGCAGTCGGTTCAAAAAGCACTTCGGGCATTCACCGCGTCACTTTCGCCAGATCGACAACTAGTCCACCTGTATTATTATAGAGCTCAGCTAAATCGACTAAGAACTCCGCTGAATCGACAAAGAGTTCAGCCATATCAGCAAAGACAGTAGCACTTCTCAGGTCATACACTAGATATTCTCTTAAATATGATTGTTGGTGAACTAATGTCCCAAGTACAGCGTGCAACCTACATAGGCTCCATCTCGATTATTTTATGGGGCGCACTCGCATTATTTACCCGCCTTACTGATGGCCAGATACCCCCTTTTCAAATGATGGCGATGACCTTCAGTATCGCTTTTCTCTTGATGAGTTTACGCTGGTGGTACCAAGGGCACTTAGGTTTACGTCACCTGCGCCAACCCAAATTGGCCTGGATATTGGGTGTGGGGGGCTACTTTGGTTATCACTTTTGTTATTTCGTTGCGATGACAAAAGCCCCGGCAGTAGAAGTCAGCCTGCTGGCCTACCTCTGGCCACTGCTGATTGTATTATTCGCAGCCCTGTTGCCGGGAGAGCACTTTAGGCTGAAATACTTACTCGGCGCCCTATTAGCACTATTAGGATGTGGGGTACTGATCGGTAAAGGTGGCATTGGGTTTCACAGCGAATACCTCCCAGGCTACTTATTAGCGCTAGCATGCGCCTTCATATGGTCGGGATATTCTGTTGCCAGCAGACTAGTAAGCGCCGTACCCACCGATGCGGTAGGCTGGTTTTGTGCCGTAACCGCGATACTAGCGCTGCTATGCCATCTAGCATGGGAACCTACCGTCTGGCCAAGCACAGGTATGCAGTGGGCAGGAATAGCAGGGCTTGGCCTTGGCCCGGTAGGCATCGCCTTTTTCACGTGGGACTACGGCATCAAGCACGGTAATTTACAGCTACTCGGCATACTCGCTTACGCTGCGCCGCTAATCTCGGTTCTCTTACTAATAGCCGCAGGAGAAGCCCAATTAAGCTGGACACTGCTGTTAGCCTGCACTGCCATTGTGGGCGGATCGGCATTAGCAGGTATCAACTGGAAAAATCGCTTCTTAGCATAAAAACCTGGTTTACAATCAAGCCTTTACTTTTTAATGGTTCGCTTTAAATTATGTATCCTGTTGCGTAAACATCAGCCAACAGGAGTATATAATTCATTTCACAGCATCAGAGCCTGGTAATGCTGGTTTTTGTAAAGTACTTCATCCTAACAGGCCATCGATATACCCTCGGCCCGATATCTGCTTAACGTTAACCCTGTGATGAATGGCAAACAATCATGACGCATACAACAACGCTACCTTCAACACCTCCTTCATCAACAAAGCAACGCCGCCATGAATTTATGGGTGGCGCAAAAGCCACCTTGCCTTTAATAGTGGGCGCAATACCGTTCGGCATTATCTTTGGCACACTGGCAGAACCCAGCGGATTATCAGTAATTGGCGCCCTCGCTATGTCGATCATTGTTTTTGCTGGCGCCAGCCAGTTTATCGTACTCGGTTTGCTCGCAGCAGGCGCGGCGCTACCTATCATTATTGCGACAACCTTCGTCGTCAACTTGCGGCATATCCTATATGCCGCCAACTTAGTACCCAAAGTTCGCCACCTCCCTCAGCGCTGGCGCATACTGATGGCATTTGGGCTAACCGATGAGACCTTCGCTGCAGTGAGTAGCCGCTACCTTCAACAAGATGATATTCGTAACGCACACTGGTTCTACTTAGGCTCTTTTTGCGCCATGTATGGTAATTGGGTGCTATGTACCGCTATAGGTGTAGCGCTAGGAGAGCTGTTTCCTGACATGACCCAATGGGGATTGGATTTTGCAATGTCAGTTACTTTTATTGGCATGGTTGTGCCTTACCTTAAAAACAAACCGATGTGGGCCTGCGTTATTGTTGCGGCGGCAATGGCGATAGCTACCGCAGGCATGCCTCACAAACTAGGCCTGTTACTCGCCGCGCTATCCGGGATTGCTGTTGGCTTATCTTTTCAAATGATGCTGGCGCGACAAAGTAAGCAAGATAACAAAAACAACAAGGACTTATAGGAATCTATAAGGAGTTATCATGAATGAAGCACTGTTAATTGCTGGTATGTTCATTGTGACGTTTAGCGTACGTTATGTACTGTTTGCAGTTGCAGGACGTGTGCATTTTCCCGCCTGGCTCAGCACAGGCCTGGGATTTGTACCGCCTGCCGTATTAACAGCCATCATCATGCCTGCAGTGTTGATGCCACAAGGGCAGCTATGGGTAAGCCCCACTAACCCTTGGTTACTGGCTTCATTGATAGCCGTCATCACAGCGTTTATCCGCAAAGACCTGCTGACAACCATTGTTGTCGGGATGCTTGCCTTTAGCTTATTTCGTTTTGGTTTCGGTCTTTAAACAATGATAAGAGCTATCCCCCATAAATAACGCCAATTTTGTGCAACAGCACAGTTTTTATTGCCATCAACTACCAAATAAGCAGTGATATTGTCTAATTATCGATCAACAACATCGTAATATTCTGCCAATCCAGTGCTAATCTGAATAATACTAATCTGAATTTATTTTACCCCAACAATAAAAAATGCCTGTCTCAGACCACTATATGAGACAACTGGAGGTTCGACATGCTTATCGGCGTCCCTAAAGAGATCAAAAACCATGAATACCGCATTGGCATGACGCCAGCGGGAGTCCGTGAGCTGGTAACGGCTGGCCATCAAGTCATCATTGAACGCGATGGAGGAACCGCTATTGGCTTAACCAATGAACTATATGAAGCGGCGGGTGCAACCATCATCGACACGGCTGAAGAGATCTTCGCCACCGCAGAGATGATCGTCAAAGTAAAAGAGCCACAGCCTAACGAATGTAAAATGCTGCGTTCTGGCCAATTATTATTCACGTACCTTCACCTTGCACCAGACCCCCAGCAAACAAAACTTTTAGTAGAGTCTGACGCTGTCGCCATTGCCTATGAAACCGTGACCGATAACCACGCCGGCTTGCCTTTGCTTGCGCCTATGAGCGAAGTCGCAGGACGCATGGCGATTCAGGCTGGGGCACACTCACTGGAAAAAGCTCAGGGCGGGCTAGGTACCTTACTCGGCGGCGTACCGGGTGTTGCACCCGCAAAAGTTGTCGTCATTGGCGGTGGTGTGGTCGGCATCAACGCTGCTCGCATGGCGATGGGATTAGGTGCAGACGTTACGATTCTGGATCGTTCTTTGCCGCGTCTAAAACAACTCGATGAGATTTACGGCCCACAACTAAAAACACTTTACTCCAATGTTGAATCCATCGAAGAAGAAGTCGTTGCAGCAGATCTGGTAGTCGGCGCGGTATTAATCCCCGGCGCAGCTGCACCCAAGCTGGTAACGCGTGATCATTTGAAAAAGATGAAAACGGGTGCCGTGATAGTCGATGTCGCGATTGACCAGGGCGGCTGTTTTGAAACATCGCATGCAACCACTCACCAGGACCCGATCTATATCGAAGAAGGTGTGGTGCATTACTGTGTGGCTAATATGCCCGGCGGTGTTGCTCGTACCTCAACCTTTGCTTTAACTAACGCAACCTTGCCATTTATTCTAGCGCTGGCCAATAAAGGCTACCAGAAGGCACTCAGTGATGATCCGCACCTGCGTAATGGCTTAAACGTGCATCGTGGCAAAATCACCTATAAAGCCGTTGCAGACGTATTGGGATATGAATATCAGACGGCAGAGGATGCAATTCGCTAGTCGGCGGCTTTAAGCCAGAAAAATCCCAACAAACCATTCAATGAACAATTCAATGAACAATTCAATGAACTTAAAAAGGGCCGCTGAAATGAGTCAGCGGCCCTTTTTAGTTAATAGCTATTGCTGCCAAGGTATTGGACAATAAACGTTAATTTAAACGTTCAAATACCGTCGCAACTCCCTGCCCCATACCAATACACATCGTTGCTAAACCGAACGTACCGTTCTTCTGTTCCAACACATTTAACAGTGTGGTGGAGATACGTGTACCCGAGCAGCCTAGCGGGTGACCTAATGCAATAGCACCACCATTAAGGTTGACGTTTTCTTCCATGCGATCCAGCAATTTCAGGCCTTTCAATACAGAAAGTCCCTGCGCAGCAAAGGCTTCGTTCAATTCGATATAATCGATATCATCCATCTTCAAACCAGCACGTTTTAACGCTTTCTGCGTTGCAGGGACAGGTCCATACCCCATGATAGAAGGATCACAGCCAGCAACAGCCATCGAACTAATCACGGCTCGTGGTTTCAAACCTAGTGACTGAGCTTTTTCAGCAGACATCACGAGCATACCAGATGCACCATCAGAAAATGCTGATGAAGTACCCGCCGTTACAGTACCGACTTTCGGTACAAAGACAGGCTTCAAACCTTGCAAGACTTCAAAGGTCGTTTCAGGGCGAATGACTTCATCCTGCTCTAACAAGCTCTTAAAACCATTTTCATCATGGCCTTCGATTGGGATGATCTCGTTATCAAAGCGACCAGTTTCACGTGCTTCATGTGCCAGGCGGTGTGAACGCGCACCGAACTGATCTTGCATTTCACGCGAAATACCGTTCATCTTGCCCAGCATTTCAGCGGTAACCCCCATCATCAGGGCGGCTTTAGCGACATGTTTAGACATCTCTGGATTGATATCAAGACCATGCAGAATATCCAGATGCCCCATATGCTCCACACCACCGACGATGAAAGTATCACCATTTCCGGTCATGATAGATTGTGCGGCATTATGTAGCGCCGACATCGAAGACCCGCACAAGCGGTTAATTGTTTGCCCGCCTATGGTATGCGGCAAACCCGCTAACAGCAGCGCATTACGCGCAATGTTAAAGCCTTGCTCTTTGGTTTGGTTAACACATCCCCAGACGACATCTTCTATGTCAGCCGGATTAACATTGGGGTTACGTGCCAATAAGCCATTCATAACAGCAGCAGATAATGCTTCAGCACGCACGTTACGAAAAGAACCACCCTTAGATTTCCCCATCGGGGTACGGATGCCATCTACGATCACTACGTCATTTGGTTTCAGACTCATGATTATTTCTCCCCGCCGAAATAGGTTTCGCCAGCGGCGGCCATCTGTTTCATTCGCTCGGTTGGTTGATACAAACCACCAAGATGTTTATATTTTTCCGCGAGTTCACAGAATGCAGTTAATCCCATCTGATCCAGATAATACAAAGCCCCACCACGGAATGGAGGAAAACCAATGCCGTAGATCAGGCCCATGTCCGCTTCTGCAGCAGAGGAAACAATACCATCTTCTAAACAGCGAACGGTTTCGATGCACAGCGGGATCATCATACGTGCGATAATCTCTTCATCAGAAAAGTCACGCGCATCACCCAAGACTCCCTCCAATAATGTAAAGACCTCTTCATCAGCAAGCTTCTTAGGCTTACCTTTACGGTCCATTTCATATTGATAGAAACCTTTACTATTTTTCTGACCAAAACGTTCTAATGTAAACATTCGATCAATCGCATTCTCACCTTCGTGCTGCATACGATCCGGGAAACCTGCTGCCATGACGGCATCGGCATGGTAAGCCGTATCAATACCGACAACATCCAATAGGTAAGCCGGGCCCATTGGCCAACCAAAACCTTCCATCACCTTGTCGATTTTGCGGAAATCAGCGCCATCTTTTAACAAGGCGGAAAAACCACCAAAGTAAGGAAATAGAATGCGGTTTATCAGGAATCCTGGACAATCGTTTACCACAATCGGGGTTTTGCCCATCGCTTTAGCATATGACACCGTACGTGCTATCGCAGCATCGCTACTTTTCTCACCACGGATAACTTCTACCAGCGGCATCAAAGCCACCGGGTTGAAAAAGTGCATACCACAGAAGTTTTCAGGACGTTTCAGAGACTTGGCCAACTCAGTAATCGAAATAGTGGATGTGTTCGATGTCAGAATCGCGTCTTCAGGCATGTGGCCTTCTACTTCAGCCAAAACTGCTTTTTTAACTTTAATATTTTCTACGACCGCTTCAACCACCAGATCAACACGATTGAAATCACCATAGCTCAAGGTCGGTGTAATCCGATTGATTGTTTGCGCCATTTTAGTCACATCTAAGCGGCCACGTTTCAGCTGTTTACCTAATAGCTTATTCGCTTCATCCAGCCCCAGCTGGAGCGCACCTTGATTGATGTCTTTCATCAATATAGGCGTGCCTTTCACCGCTGACTGATAAGCGACGCCACCGCCCATGATACCTGCGCCCAATACAGCCGCCTGTTTTACCGGCGAACCCTGCGCTTCATATTTTTTACTGACCTTTTTAACGTACTGGTCTTTCATAAACAGACCAACCAACGCCGGAGTCACTGCATTTTTTGCTAACTTAACAAAATTTTTCGCTTCGACTTCCATCGCTGGTTCGCGATTCATCGTGCAGGATTTCTGAATCGTTTTCAGCACCTGCATAGGTGCAGGATAATGCGGACCTGCTTTAGCACCAATCAGCCCTTTCGCGGTTTCAAATGCCATCATCTGTTCGATAGCATTCAATTTAACCGGTGTTTTTTTCTCATCCCGGCGTGCCTGATAATCAAACTTACCGGCAATGCACTGCTTAACAAGATCTATAGCCGCATCACGTACCTGAGCCGTTGCTACAACCGCATCAACTGCACCATCTTTCAGCGCATCTGCTGCACGTTTTTCAGCGCCAGCGCAGATCCACTCGTTAGCATTATCAATACCGATCAGGCGTGGCAAACGCACCGTACCACCCCAACCAGGATAAATACCCAACTTCACTTCTGGCAGCCCTACTTTGGCCGTATCAGCCATCACACGATAGTCTGTCGCCAGCGCCAACTCAAAACCGCCGCCTAATGCGATACCATTGATGGCTGTTACTGTTGGGAATGGCAGGTCTTCAATTTCACTAAACAGACCTTGTAGCCGGATCAGATTCGCGACAATGGTCTCCTCATCATGATCGAACATCTGCGCAAATTCGGTAATGTCAGCACCAACAATAAAACTATCTTTGGCACTGGTAAAAACAACGCCGGTTACGCCGGCCGTTGTTTGCAGCTGAGTAACCGCTTCTCGTAGTTCTTGCATAGCCAATTGACTGAGTGTGTTTACTGCCTCATTTCTGAGATCAAACACCACCTCATAAATACCCTCTTCAACTGCTTGCAAGCGGATCGCTTGACCTTCCATTAACATGGGATGACTCCATACGTCAGGTTATGTACTGTTATTTTGTGACTTATGTCGCTAAGTTATTCCAGTCTAGCCGGAAGTGATATTGTTACAATGACAGTTTCAATCAGCATCACTAACGATACCCTTCATTAGCCAATATACCCCAATAAACACTGGACATACTATTACACCAATCAGTAACAATTTAATTCAGTTAGAGCCATACATTGCCTGATGTTGAGTGCAGCGAGATAAGACGCGAAAAAGCCTTTCAGCGTGTCTGATAAGATCGAGATTTAAACCACGATGCTGGTTTTAACCGGCCTGAGAATATCGAGCGGAAAGAGTCGCAATTGCAGATAAAAATCAGAAGTAAAAGACAAAACATGAACGGATTCATCTTCCAACAAACATTCGGGTAAAAATAGATTTTTGGTAAAGGTGAGTAGGAATTTCAGCTTCAATCTTCGCATGCAGTGCCGGTAATTTTGACCAGTGCACTCCTTGTTTATGGTGGTGTGCGGTATGGTATCCGAGGTTGCCGGTTAAACGATTGAAAAGCGGATCCAGGTTGTTGTAAGAGGCTTCAAATTCGTTTTCCGTATCCAGACCTGAATGATGATCGTATGTCACATAGGCGGTGAAAAGAAGGCTGGTGATCATGGGTAAGACGAATAGCAACAGGCCTGCAACGGGCTTATACCAGACAAGAATGGCGACGATAATAGATGTTATCGCGGTATAAATCAGAAAGGGTTTAAATTGTTTTGGGTAGCGCTTTCCTACGCTATAGCCCCGTGTATAAGCGGTTAAGGCAACAATTAGTGTGTACTCTACCACTCCCATACGAGTACCGTCTTTGCGTTTCCAACGGCTCTCATCCTGCTCTTGATTGAGAAAGTTCACATGGTGGCCCAATACATGATGTAGGCGCCAAAGATGCGTTGTTACACCGGTGTGCAAAGCGTAAATGAATTCTAAACCGCGATTGAGTAAGGTATTTCGAAATGTAAAAAGGTGTTGGTGGTGGTGATTCCATGCACAGATGACCCCTTTTGGAAGAATCATCAACAGATAATAGCTAACAAGAAGCACGATGTTATTGACTGTAAAGTACAGGACAAAATCAATAATAGTCAGTGTTAGAATGATAAAAACAGGCCAGCGATCTTCCTTATACTTAAATTTACTCAATTTTGTTGGTGTTTTAAAATTTTTCTGCACGTATATTTCCAGTAAATTAAACGATATTTATCAGTATGCCAGTTAAGATCCGTTACTCATTTTCCTATTTTCTGCACTCCCTTTTCAGGTGTAATAACCAATTGGTCAGCGAACACCGTAAGGAGCCTGCGTCTGGAGTGTTGATTTATTTCGAGTGAAAAGAAGGCTCTAACAGAGGCCTACGCACTATTAGCATGTGTAATGTTGGCGGTCGACAACATCCTCCAACGTATTATGTTTATTCTATCTGCTGTACGAGAGTTGCCATCATATCTGGATATTCCTCCCTATCATATCTACCAAAAGTTTAACTATAGTTGACACCTCAGCAATAAGTAGCCTTTTGGCTGCTTTTATCTTTCACGAGATTTGACACACCTGAAAATTATCTCAGGAATCATCTGAAGAGTTACCCCCAGAGCCTGTGGATAACCAGCCTCATGAGCATGGGGTAAACTCCACAAAGCTATTAATACCGCAGTGCAGCGAAATACGAACAAAGTTCAACCAATGTTGATAGCATACGCAGGTAGAGTATTGCGCTATACCTGCGTAAGCTCATAGAGAGTGACGACAAATGAACCGGATATTTACATTTATTCTGCAGGGGCTTATTGCTGTTCTGCCGTTAGGGCTGACTGTTTATTTCATCTATTGGCTGTTTACTTTTATGGAGGAACTCGCCAAACCGTTGCTGCTCTCACTGATTCCCATTCCCTTCTACTTCCCCGGACTAGGCATTCTTGCCAGTGTCGTCGTCTTAGTATTAATCGGCATAGTGGTGAATCTATACGGTATTCGCTATCTGGTAAAATTAGGCGACCGACTGCTAGAAAAAATCCCGGTGGTAAAATCGGTTTACAGCACCATTCAAGACATTGTCACTGTCTTTAATATTACGAATAAAAAGGATGATTTACGCAGTGTCGTATCAATCGACATGGGCAACAATATCCACCTGATAGGATTCGTAACGGGCGTCGCCGCCGGAAAAAAGCTATTCGCTGAAGAGGATAAAGTAGGTGTGTACTTGCCGATGAGTTATCAGATAGGCGGGTTTACTGTTTATGTCGAACAAAATCGCTTAACCCGACTAGATATCAGCGTTGAAGAAGCCATGCGCATGGCAATTACTGCAGGCGTAAAAGCCAAGAAAAGATCATGATGCAGAGCACAAAAAGGGCTGCATTAAGCAGCCCTTCTGGAGGTCCGTAGCGATGCTACGAAAACAACTGTGATATCACAGTGCAGCTTGCAACTCAGGAATCACGTCGAATAGATCAGCAACCAGACCATAATCAGCCACCTGGAAGATAGGCGCTTCTTCATCTTTGTTGATCGCAACAATAACCTTAGAGTCTTTCATACCTGCCAGATGCTGAATCGCACCCGAGATACCGACAGCAATATACAGATCAGGCGCCACCATCTTACCGGTTTGGCCTACTTGCATATCATTGGGAACAAAGCCCGCATCTACTGCCGCGCGTGATGCACCCACAGCCGCACCAAGCTTGTCAGCCAGAGTGTATAACATCTCGAAGTTTTCGCCGTTACCCATTCCACGCCCGCCTGACACCACAATAGATGCAGACGTCAATTCAGGACGATCGGATTTAGCCAGTTCAGCACTCAAGAAACGTGAATTCTCAGAAGCAATCACATCGGCGATGGCATCAACAGATGCGCTACCACCGTCTGCTGCAACCGCGTCAAAAGCAGTACCTCTGACAGTAGCTACTTTGACAGCGTCTGCTGATTTAACCGTCGCAATGGCGTTACCTGCATAGATAGCGCGCTGGAAAGTATCAGGGCTAACAACCGCAGTGATATCAGATAACTGGTTAACATCCAGCAATGCAGCAACACGTGGCAAAATATTCTTACCATCCGACGTTGAGGATGCAAAAATATGGGTATAACCTTCAGCGATGGAAACAATCAGCTTACTCGTATTTTCAGCCAAATGGTTTTCATAAACAGCATTATCAGCGACGCGTACGCTGCGAATTCCCGCTATTTTTGCCGCTTGTTCAGCAACTGCCTGACAGCCACTACCCGCTACCAGAATATCGATATCGCCACCGACTTGAACTGCCGCAGCAACGGTATTCAGTGTTGCTGATTTCAGCTCCTGATTATCATGTTCTGCAAGAACTAGAATACTCATGACAGTACCTTCGCTTCATTCTTCAGTTTATCGACCAGCTCAGCAACCGAGCTTACTTTAATACCCGCTTTTCGCTGAGCAGGTGGCTCAACGGCAACCAATGTAATATTGCTACTCAGCGTAACACCCAGTTCTTCGGGTGTTTTCACATCCAGCGGTTTTTTCTTAGCTTTCATGATATTAGGCAAAGATGCGTAACGCGGCTCATTTAAGCGCAGGTCAGTAGTAACGATAGCTGGCAGGTCCAGCTCAAGCGTTTGTAAACCGCCATCTACTTCACGTTTCACAGTGACCTTATCACCTTCAACAACAACTTCAGAAGCAAAGGTTGCCTGAGGACGATCCAGCAATGCCGCTAGCATCTGGCCAGTCTGATTGTTATCAGAATCGATGGCTTGTTTACCCAGAATAACCAAACCTGGCTGTTCTTCAGCAACGACTTTAGCCATCAATTTTGCCACTGACAGTGAATCCGGTGCATTAACTGTTTCAATATGAATTCCGCGGTCAGCACCCAGCGCCAATGCCGTACGAATCTGTTCCTGGCACTGTTTAGCACCAATCGAGATTACGACGATTTCACTGGCAACACCTTTCTCTTTCAGGCGTACAGCTTCTTCAACTGCAATTTCACAGAACGGGTTCATAGCCATTTTTACGTTAGCCAAATCCACATCCGTTTTATCCGCTTTAACACGTACTTTGACGTTGTAATCAATTACGCGTTTTACAGCGACAAGTATCTTCATACAAGCCTCGCTTTTGTTGTTCTTTTGATGGTCTGAACGCCAGACCTTACGTCTAGGTCAATAATAGCTCTGCACCGCCAAGCCATAATAACAAAACATCTGTTTCATGGACGACTGCATCCATTCTCGCAAAACACTCCGCAAATACAAGGGAAACTACGTAGTCTTTTAGCAGTTATTTATATTACCTTAACGTAAACGTAAAGGCGAACGTAAAAGAAATCTTAAATAACTGATACCAACCACTTCAATTGCAACTGTCTGCAACTATCATCCTGATAGCTTAATTAAAATTCGGCTGACGCTTTTCAATAAACGCCGTAAAAGCCTCTTTGGCTTCTGCAGAACTTAAACGCTCAGTCAACTGCTCAACTTCGTCAATCAGTACCGATTGTAATAGTTCCTGATGATGACTCTTCAGCATTTGCTTACTCTGTTTCACTGCCTGAGGCGGCATACTGGCTAGTTGCCGGGCTGTTTTCAACGCTTCAGCTAATGGTTCATTAACAACATAATTCACAAGGCCTAACTCAGCAGCACGCCTGCCATCAACAGCATTACCTAACACCAGTAACTCGAATGCTAACCGATGCCCTAATTGCTGAGGCAGTAATAAGCTAGTTCCGCCTTCAGGCACCAGACCTAAGCGTGCAAATGGCAGCTGAAAACGTGATGTTTCGCTACAAAAAACCAGATCACAATGCAGTAACATCGAGGTACCAATCCCTACTGCAGCACCTTCTACGGCCGCAATAATGGGTTTACTAAACGTCGATATTGTCTGTAAAAACTTCAGTGGTAACGCGCCTTTATCAGGCTGAGAGGCTGCCGCCATGAAATCCAATATATCATTACCGGAGGTGAAGCAATCAGTCGTTCCTGAAATCACCACGACCCGAACGCTATCATCCTGCTCAGCCCCGACCAGCCCATCAATCAGCGCCTGATACATATCCAGCGTTAGCGCATTCTTTTTATCCGGACGGTTAATTTTCAGTAACATTAATGTCTCATCTCGCTGTTGCAAGACATGTGTTCCTTGGCTCATAATTTTCACTCAGTTTTCATGGATATTTTAAAAAGACCAGATTCTATGAACCCTGAAGGGCGGGATCTTCAATATATAACTCAGGCAGGTAGCGCTTTACCACATCACTATCCTGCGCCCAGGTACGGCACGTATTTAACATTACTTTAGCACCCGCATCCATGACATCCTCGTCCATACTCGGCCAGAGGCTCTGGATACTGGTCGTGGCCATAACAGGTAACAATTCATGCAGATGCGTGCAGCCCTGCGCGCCCCCAACTAATTCTTTAGCTTTACGTTGCCAGCCCGGCCCTATACGTGTGCCTTCCAAGCGCTTAAATACATGCACAGCACCGGGACACATCATAAATGGAGATTCATCAATGGCCGCTTCAACCTGATGAATTAAGAACGTCTTGTCTAACGTAAAACGCAGCTTCATATCATGAAAAGCTTCACCTGCAGCGACATATCCGCCACGCTCTGGGTTATCCACAGAGTCGGCTTTCACATCGGTCATTTGTGCTTCAACATCCCACATCCCATCTTCCCGCTCATAGCCATTACAGATAATGGTGCGCCGATGAGCATGTTTACGACGAACCGGCTTAGATAAAGACATCTCTCATTCCTCAGTCTGCATCCTTCTGCTGGCCAACATCATCTTTTAACATGCGACGCAGCACCTTACCCACATTAGACTTAGGCAGGTCATCTACGAAAACCACGGATTTTGGCACTTTATAGTTGGTCAAATGCTCTTTACACCACTTGATCACCTCCTTCTCAGTGAGCGAGGGGTCTTTGCGTACGACAAACAGTTTTGGCACCTCGCCACTACGTTCATCTTTAACACCAATGGCGGCACATTCAACAACACCTGGATGAGATGTCACTACATCTTCAATTTCATTGGGATAGACATTAAAACCGGAAACAATAATCATATCTTTTGCACGATCAACAATTCGCAAACGTCCATCTTCTTCACGAACAGCCACATCACCCGTTATCAGAAAACCATCATCGGTAAAGCATGACTGGGTTTCACGTTCGCGCAGCCAGTATCCCTGCATAACCTGAGGACCTTTAACACAAAGTTCACCCGCCACACCCGTTGGCGCAGCAGCACCAGTAGTATCAATGATACGTACATCCGTCGCTTTCAACGGCCAGCCAATGGTACCTATCTTCACATTACCGGGTGGGTTGATCGCAACAGCAGGCGAGGTTTCAGTTAATCCATAGCCTTCCATAATGTCGCACCCCGTCACGACTTTCCACTGATCCGCCGCCGCATGCGTGAGTGCCATTCCGCCGGAAATGGTCACCCTCAACTGACTAAAATCCAACGCTTTAAAATCTTCGTTATTACACAAGGCTACAAAGAGGGTATTCAACCCCATAAAGCTCGTCATACTCCAATTTTTCATCTCTTTAACGAATCCAGGGATGTCGCGAGGATTAGCGATAAGAACACTGTGTCCTCCGGCTTCCATAACAATCTGCGATAGAGTGAATGCGTAGATATGATAAAGAGGCAAGGGCGCTATCGATGTATCAGACCAATGACTATCAGCCTGACGCATAAGGTCTCTGCCCTGCAGCATGTTAGACACCAAATTACCGTGTGTTAACACAGCCCCCTTAGAAACTCCCGTGGTGCCACCGGTATACTGAAGAACGGCCATATCTTCGGTTTTCACTACCACAGGCTGTGGTTGTTGCCCTACCCGGCTGAGTAACGCCTGACGCAGCGATATTTCCATCGGCAGGTTGTAATCAGGTTCCATCTTCTTTATGTATTTGATTGCCGTATTCAGCAGCGTACGTTTGATAAAACCATGCAAATCACCCACCTGAGTCACAAAAATATGTTTGATCTGAGTTTTATCAATAATTTTTTCGGCGTTGTGCGCCATGCTGGCATGAATCACCAGTGCCTTAGCCCCGGAGTCTTTGAACTGATGCTCCAACTCGCGCGGGGTATACAAGGGGTTAGTATTCACCACTACTAAGCCCGCCCGCAGAGCACCAAACAGTACAATGGGATATTGAATCAAATTCGGTAACTGAATCGCCAACCGGTCGCCCGGCTGCAAATCTGTTTCTTGCTGAATATAAACCGCAAACGCATCGGCCAGGCGGTTCAACTCATCAAAGCTCAACGTCCTGCCGAAACTGGTAAATGCCGGGCGCTCGGCATAACGCTGACACACACTGGACACTACATCGAGAACGGTTTTATATCCCTCGGGATTGAGATCTTCAGGAATCCAGGTACCACGTGCATTATCCATCAACTGCCCCTGCTTTTATTGTTATGGGTAGGCGCAAAGAGTCTGCTCACCATGAGGTAAACGACTCTTTTTTAAATTCATTCCTAAGCGCTTTATCTAAGCTCTTTACCTAAGTTCTATACCTAAGTTCTTTATGCGACCGGGAAAAGCGCCGTTAAACGTGTTGCCAGCATAATATCGCCATCTGCACGGATACGCCCCGTCATAAATGCTTGCATTCCATCGGTTTCACCCGAAATAACTTCCTGCAAAGTTTGGCTATCCATAGATAAAGTAACGGAAGGCTCATCATGCTCACCTTGAGCAACAACACAATTACCCTCACTAACAGTGACATGGTACGGTTCGCCATCGTCAATCTGATACTGAAAGACTACATCCAATCCAGCGGCTGCTGCACTATTAAAACGATTTTTCATCTCTTCAAATATATTGCTCAGGTCAGACATAGTGGTTCCCTCTACTCGGTTACTTATCACTTTATTTATATTTATATGGTTACGCTTCTTCTGATAACGCGTTGCTTTATAACTTAAAAATTGCTGCGCAAGCCAACGGCCAGCCCGGTACTTTACTATCCACACTTTAAAGGCCTCACTATAAAGTCCACGCCTTAAAAGACAAAGTGTTCTGTATCCAACGCCATCAGACTCTCTGCCCCGGACTGCATAATTTCAGCATGCGCACGCGTGCGTGGCAACAAACGGGCAAAGTAGAAGCGCGCCGTTGTTACTTTTGCTTTGTAAAAAGCTTCCTCAGACGTTCCCTGATCTAATGCCAGCTGTGCCTGCTGAGCCATTCGCGCCCAAAAGTAAGCCAAGGTCACATAACCAGAGTACATCAGATAATCAACCGCAGCAGCACCGACCTCCTCCCGATCCTGCATCGCTTTCATACCCACTTTCATGGTTAGCTCGCCCCATTCATGATTAAGCGTAGCCAATGGCTCAACAAAAGGCTTCATTGCATCATTATTTGCGTGTTCTTTACAGAATTTATGTACTATTTTAGTAAACCCTTTCAACGATTCACCTTGTGACATCAATACCTTACGGCCTAACAAGTCTAGTGCCTGAATTTGAGTCGTGCCTTCATACAACATCGAGATGCGCGCATCACGTACGTTTTGCTCCATACCCCATTCAGCAATATATCCGTGGCCGCCATACACTTGCACACCATGATTAGCCGACTCAAAGCCTGTTTCAGTCAAAAATGCTTTGGCAATCGGTGTCAAAAACGCAAGCAGCGCATCTGCTTCAAGCTTTTCATCCGCACCCGCCAGTTTGGCCTTATCAACAAGCTGGGCACAGAAGTAGATCAATGCCCGGCCACCTTCCGCAAAGGCCTTCTGCGTTAGCAACATATTTCGCACGGCCGGATGCACAATAATCGGATCAGCCGCACCGTCAGTGTTCTTTGCTCCCGTTAGCGAGCGCATCTGCAAACGATCTTTGGCATATGGAAGGGAGTTCTGGAAGCCCCACTCTGCATGCGCCAACCCCTGCAAAGCCGTACCCAAACGCGCCGTATTCATAAAGGTAAACATACAGTTCAAACCTTTATTCGGCGGGCCGATCAGATAACCGGTCGCATCATCAAAGTTCAACACACAAGTAGCGTTGCCGTGAATACCCATTTTGTGCTCAATTGAACCACAGACAACCCCGTTACGCGCGCCAACAGCATCGCCTTGCGGCATAAATTTAGGCACGATAAATAAGGAGATACCTTTTGTTCCTGCCGGTGCATCCGGAAGACGAGCCAACACGATATGAATAATGTTTTCTGCCATATCGTGCTCACCGGCAGAGATAAAAATCTTGCTGCCCGAAATTTTATAACTGCCATCTGCCTGCGGCTCAGCTTTGGTACGCAGCAACCCCAGATCAGTACCACAATGTGATTCGGTCAGGCACATAGTACCCGTCCACTCACCACTCACCAGCTTAGTTAAATAAACCGCTTTCTGCTCGTCGGTACCATGCTCGCTAAGCGTATTCATCGCTCCATGGCTCAATCCCGGATACATACCCCATGACCAGTTAGCCGTACCGACCATTTCGCTGATAATCGTGCCAATGGACTCAGGCAAACCCTGGCCGCCGTGTGCAGGGTCGTGAGACAGTGACGGCCAGCCGCCTTCAACATACTGCTGATAAGCCTCTTTAAAGCCGGTTGGAGTTTTCACGTCGCCATCATTAAACTGGCAGCCTTCCTGATCTCCTACCTGATTTAGCGGAGCGAGCACGCGCTCAGCAAATTTAGCGCCTTCTTCGATGATCGCATTCACCATATCTGGCGTTGCATCTTCGCAACCGGGCAAACTGGCATAGTGTTTTTCCGACTCCAATACTTCATTCATCACGAACTGTATTTCACGTAAAGGCGCTTTATAATCTGGCATGGTCATCAATTCCTTAGTTCTTATTTTTTATGCACCCGCAAAACACGATGTAATGGGTAAGCATCAATTTCATCATTTCAGTAAGAATGGATGAAAACCTCACAACCACCAATAACAAAAGATGCCAATATCACTAACAAATAGTTTCAACATGCCAATAACCTGCATAAACACTATAATTGTGCACTGCAAAAATCTGACAAATTAATTCAACCAACACTTTATAATATAACTGAGAATGCATTTTTTAGTTTAAAATAGCGCGATGAAAAAATTATTGATTATCGGTTATGTATGGCCAGAACCGCGCTCATCGGCAGCGGGATACCACATGCTTTCGTTTATCGAGCTATTTTTAGCACAGCAGTGGCAGGTCACCTTTGCCAGCCCGGCGGCGTTAAGTGAGCACCGGGCAGATCTTGGCGCATTGAACGTAGATGAGGTAGCAATCGAGCTTAATTCAACAAGCTTCGATGACTGGATCAAGCCATTACAACCCGATATTGTTTTATTTGATCGCTTCATGATGGAAGAGCAGTTTGGTTGGCGGGTTGAGAAATGCTGCCCTGATGCACTGCGGATACTGGATAGCGAAGATCTGCACAGCCTTCGGCAAGCACGCCATCAGCTACTAAAACAGCAATTACGTGACGATCAATTAGATATCCCGGCACTATCCTCAGGTTCATCACTACCCGCTTTGTATCAAAGCATGACCAACACCGACCTGGCGCAGCGGGAAATTGCAGCTATTTACCGCTGCGATCTGACACTGATGATTTCCGATATCGAGATACGGCTATTAACCGAGCACTTTAACGTTCCCGCTAGTCAGTTGATTCACTGCCCCTTTATGCTGCCCCGCGAACGACCTCATAAACCTGCATTTATAGATCGGCAGCACTTTATCAGTATCGGCAACTTCCGCCATGCTCCCAATTGGGATGCGGTTCTGTGGCTAAAACAACAATTATGGCCGCTGATCCGTCTACAATTACCCCATGCTGAGTTACATATTTACGGTGCTTACCCGCCGCCAAAAGCCACAGCATTGCACAATGCAAAAGAAGGTTTTTTTATCAAGGGCTGGGTAGACGATGCACATCAGGTTATCCGTGAAGCACGCGTGTTGCTGGCACCTCTACGCTTTGGTGCCGGGATAAAAGGAAAACTCGTTGATGCCATGAGAAACGGCACACCCTCAGTGACTACTTCAATCGGAACCGAAGGAATGATTGATCCTCTGGAGGTCTGGAGTGGAGAGCAAGCCAACACACCCGTCGATTTTGCACAGGCGGCTGTCCGTTTATATACCGATGCAACACAGTGGCAAGTATCACAAACAGTAGGATATCAGATACTTAACAAACGATTCGATCAGACTATTATCCAAGCGAGGCTGATGGAACGCATTACAGCCCTGTTAGAACCGGAGCAGCTAACAGCACACCGGTTAAATAACTTCACTGGGCAGATGCTGCGTCACCACCATCACAAAAGTACAAAATACATGGCGCAATGGATAGAAGCTAAAAACAAGCAGACCGCTAGCGAGGCAAGAGTAGCAGGCGCCATCCCCCTGGATCCCACTCATTGATTATCAAGGCTCATTTCTTACTTTGCGCTGCCCTTTTCACTGCCATGATCCGCCGTTGTATCGCTTGGCTCTGTTGTGCTACGAACGACATTACTGATAATTTGCGGAACAAACCTTTCTGAGAACCCCGCAACAAAAGACCAAAACAGAAACTTCGCCAAATCCTGCCCGGTCAGCGGATACGTTTTTGTCAATATATCGATCATAAACGCCGTATCAGGCGTATCATTTTGCGGCTCAGGAATATAAAAAAGGGGAAATAAATTCCCCGAGATCATTCCAGATAAAAAAATACAATAAAGTACCAGCGCAAACACTCCACCAAAAATCGGAATCAATAAAACCTGAAACCAAGATTGAGTGAGTAATACAAGCTCCTCATCTGAAACTGTTTTAATGCGCTGCTGGATACTCACAAAGCCACCAATAATGCCGCACATAAAACCAGCCCACGTCATCATCAACCGATGGCTAAAATAGAAGCTAAGCGCAAAAACGCCACTAAACAACAGCACAGCCAAGGCGGTCATAATAATCAACCGCTTCGTTAATATATGAATATTCGCAATTCTATTCATATCAAACCTCAGTTCGCTGACGACCTGCGATCACTTCTTATATATTGCTCAGCCGATTGAATCTTGGCATCTATATCCCTATACGGGTCACTCGGTGGGGCAATTCTGGGATTTTGCGCACTTGAATTCGGAACAACAGGGTTCTCATTAGCAGGCCTTTGATCGATAGCTTCCTGAACAATAGGACTGGGGCGACCGAGTACCTCACCCAGATTGAGATCTTCCAATGACATAGCGCCTGGATCCCGTCTGGCAGCGGCTTCCCAATTTTTAATTTTCTCCTGTAACTGTAAGTTAACCTCAGCCAGACGTATATTTTCTGCTTCAAGGTCGCTCTTAATATCCTTTACTTGCGAAATAGCCGAAGACAACTCAATTTTTGCATTAGCAATCTCGATTGAGACACTGCTGGATGACTGTGCGATATACAGCAGCCCCAGCGTTGCAGCCACCATACAAAAACTCAGCGCATGCCAAAAACTACGAGGTATATTCGCCATATCCATGTCGATCTCCTCAGCTTAAAAACCATAAACCGCATAACAATACCCTGTTAACGGCAGTCATTATTAGAAATCATACAAATCACATGCCAAAACATAACTAATTGATTATTAATAACTAAATGCAAAAGTTTCTTTAAGCTAGGGCAAAAAACACCCAGCATAGAACTACAGCAGCTGCTTTGCTGATAGATTTTTTGTTGTTTTGTTGAATATAAACAGAGACTTAAGTACAGGGAGACGCTTAATAGGCATATGGGTTACTTTTAACCCACCCGTATAATACTTTTCCCTGCTATGCATGAACGATGTGTACCTACACTCATGATATAAAAGTAATATATTTTCGACTACAACAGCGCAGAGAGTACACTTGCAAACAGACACCACACGACCACATACAAGGGTGAGAGTCGCCATATCGTTAACATGCCCAAAGCGACAAGCGCGATTGCTAAATCGCTGCCGGATGTA
Source organism: Neptunomonas qingdaonensis (assembly GCF_900113275.1). Taxonomy (GTDB): domain Bacteria; phylum Pseudomonadota; class Gammaproteobacteria; order Pseudomonadales; family Balneatricaceae; genus Neptunomonas; species Neptunomonas qingdaonensis. The sequence continues at coordinate 115,713 of NZ_FOOU01000011.1, read as the reverse complement.
ATCCCTGATGTTAAAATCGGATCGTAAAGCGCCGCACCCAAAATGCCCACAACAACCGCATTAACACCTGCGATGGCATTGACTGCTATCGGATTAACAGAAATGGCCTGCCATAGTGGTAACACTGCCGCTACTAAAAGGAACCCCGGTAAAAACATAAAAGTCAGAGCGACTAACGCGACCAACCAACTCCCGTGCTCCGTAGGAATAATGGCACCTAAGTAGGCAGAGAAGGCAAACATGGGGCCCGGAATCGCTTGCGCTGCACCATACCCGGCAAGAAAGCTTTCATTAGAAACCCATCCCGTCGCCACAACAGAGTCTTCGAGCAACGGCAAGACTACGTGCCCTCCACCAAAGACCATCGCCCCAGCATTATAAAAAGCCTGTGCAACTGAGTAGAGCCCCTCTTTTTCCGGACCCACCCCCAATGCAAGCAAAAGGAACAGGAACATTGCCAATAGCACTAAGCCCAGCCGCTTTCCATAAGTCACTTGGGTATGATTATCAACTGCCTGAGCCGATTCACGGCAACACACCATACCGGCAATCGCACCACCACATACGACCAGAATCTGAGCCCACACTGAACCCATTAGTAACAACGCACAGGCAGCCAATACCGCTAAACTCTGTCGATAGATGTCTGGGCAGAGCTTTTTAGACATACTCAGTACGGCGTCGGCAACAACAGCACAAGCCACCAGTTTCAGTCCATGAATTGCCGACTCCCCGATGTGTCCATCCAAAACGGGAAGTGCCAATGCAAAAGCAAGCAACATGATCACGGAGGGAAGCGTAAACGCAATAAAAGCGGCGATAGCCCCCAGCCAACCGGCGCGTAATAAACCGAGAGAAAAACCAAGCTGGCTACTGGCAGGGCCAGGAATAAATTGACAAATCGCGAGCAGTTGGCTGAATTGGCTTTCACTCACCCACCCCTGCCGCTCAATTATTTCTTTCCTGAAATACCCAATATGAGCAATAGGCCCGCCAAATGAGGTGAGCCCTAATTTGAGAAACGTTTTAAAAACTTCAGTAACGTTTCCTTTAGTAGCCGCTTCTTGTTTGACTTCGGACATGCGAAAACCTCTCTAAAGGCAGACCTACAGAATACCCTCTGGAAGGTACTTTAATTATTACAAACAACGGAAAAGAACATGTCTTGGCAATCATTGCAATCTGATCTCAATATAATTTGAGTTAGACGCCTATTTAGCGCTGGTAAATGTTATTGTATCGCGGCATCACTACACCTTAGTAGCAACCTGTAAGTGATGCATTTCTAGATATTTTTATAGTAATAACGGATGTTAAAGAGGGTTAAATGAGTGAACAAACAGATAAATATAGTATAGATAACACGGACTATACTATTGGTCAGGACAACGTCCAAAAGTGGGGATTTGATATCCACAACCGTGTTTTTGGTATCAGTGCTGCGCTGGTATTAATCTTCCTATTAGCAACATTGTTATCAGACCCAGCCACTGCAAAAGGATATCTGGACGGCATAAAGTGGAACATTATCGGTACCTTTGACGTACTGTTTATGTGGTCTGCAAATTTCTTTGTTATTTTCTGCCTATTTTTGATTGTCTCACCCTGGGGAAAAGTTCGCCTGGGTGGTGATGATGCTAAAGCAGAACACTCTACGATTTCCTGGCTAGCGATGCTGTTCGCTGCAGGAATGGGAATTGGGCTGATGTTCTGGGGAGTTGCAGAACCCGTTGCTTACTTCACTGGATGGTATGAAACGCCATTAGGTGTTGAACCACTAACACCTGAAGCCGCTCGTATGGCATTGGGCGCCACTATGTACCACTGGGGCTTGCACCCATGGGCAATCTACGCGGTGGTTGCGGTATCCCTCGCATTTTTCACCTATAACAAGGGCTTGCCACTGTCCATCCGCTCCGTCTTTTACCCTTTGTTAGGTGATCGTACTTGGGGATGGCCCGGTCATATCATTGATATACTCGCCGTATTAGCAACGCTGTTTGGTCTGGCAACGTCGTTGGGCCTTGGCGCTCAGCAAGCGGCAGCGGGTATTAATCATGTGTTTGGTATTGAAGCAGGTGTCGGTCTGCAAATATTGGTGATTGTTGTCGTTACATTGCTGGCGATCATTTCAGTGGTACGAGGTATCGAAGGCGGTGTAAAACTGCTGAGTAACGTCAATATGATCATTGCCTTTGTCCTGCTGGTCTTTGTAGCGCTTTCTGCAGCGGCTATCTCTCTGGGTACTATTCCAAAGACAATCGGCGCCTATCTGGGAAATATTATTCCATTAAGCAACCCGCATGGACGTGAAGATGAGGCCTGGTTTCAGGGCTGGACTGTCTTCTACTGGGCTTGGTGGATCTCCTGGTCTCCTTTTGTAGGTATGTTTATTGCGCGTGTATCCAAAGGCCGTACCATCCGCGAATTCATCACCGCCGTACTGCTTATCCCTACCAGCGTCACTGTCATCTGGATGTCTGTGTATGGAGGCATTGCGATTGATCAGGTGGTGAACAATATAGGAGCATTAGGCACAGATGGCCTGACATCAGTACCTCTGGCGATGTTCCAGATGTTTGATGAGCTGCCAATGGGTACTATTCTGTCTGTCATCGGCATTCTGCTGGTTCTGGTATTTTTCATTACCTCCTCTGACTCAGGTTCACTGGTTATCGACAGCATCACCTCAGGCGGTAAGATAGATGCTCCGGTACCTCAGCGAATTTTCTGGGCAAGCACAGAAGGTGCGATTGCAGCAGCGCTACTCTGGATAGGCGGCACAGAAGCTATCCAGGCATTGCAAGCCGGTGCTATTTCTACCGGCCTACCTTTCACCATCGTACTGTTGTTGATGTGTGTGAGCCTGGTCTTAGGCTTGAGAACAGAAAGAAAATACAATTAATTAATTAATTGATGCTGTAATTCACAAAGCTCGGTTCGCCGAGCTTTTTTATGCCCAGCTTTTTATGCCCATAAATCCTTAACAGGCATATCTGGATCCAAGTGATGCGCAATCTGCGCCTGCAATAACTCAGCAGTGGCCACCGCATCCGTGAGAGCATTATGTGCATCGTAATGTGGGAGATTATAACGTCTGCGACAATACCCTAACCTAACCGGATCAAGCGGCTTCTTTAGTAATTTTTCAAAGAACCCCTGCTGCCCCTTGAGGATATTTGCCTCTATCTGCATCGTATCAAGCAGCGGAAACAGAAGCGGTTCATGCAACAGCTCCATGACCGCCTTATGAAAGAACTCTCTTTCTATGTAACGATAATGAACCACGACCAACTTACCTTCAATAGCATCCAGCACCTCATCCAGAATTACCTCAAGGGGTGGTGCGGCTTCCACCGCAGAATGCGTAATACCATGAAACACGATGGACTCCTCCGTCATGTCTTGCTCCGGCTTTACAACCCAATGCTTAGATTCACCACAATAAATCCGCCTGATATCAAAAGGCACAAGACCAATACTGACAATCTCGGAGTCCTCTAAAGACAAACCCGTGGTTTCAAAATCCATCGCAACCATCGGTGCCTGTCGAATCGGGGTTTCGGGGTTTATAACTCCCTGTCTATAAAAATCAAAGACCATTTCACTCTTACAGGAGGTCGAGCGCTGCATATAATATTCAACCCAATCCAAGGGTAGATCGCGCTCAGTAGTCACTCTTTTTTACCTGAGATAGGCGTAATTGCCGTATAGCGAAATTTAAGAAAATTCTGCGCTACACTTAACACCTGGAACGCCTCTTTCAGGTTTCGTCGTTCAAAACGAGACAAGTTATCCGGCTCTATATTGTTATCCGGCGGCAGTTTCTGATTTACATCGTGCGCCTGATGCCTAACCCTGACAATAGAAAGGTACTCAAGCGCATCACTCAGATCCTGGGCTTTGCCTTCCGGCAACAATTTAGTCTCAATGATATCGTCGAGACGCTCAAACGAATTGCGTGCTCTGGACCCAACCGCCAATGCATGTACACGAATCACATCGGTCAAGGGTGCTGTCCCCCGGCGTTTAAGGTTTATGGTATTGTTATGCCGTCCATCTTTTTCCATAACAAATGCTTTAAAGAAACCCAATGGCGGCGTACGGGATAAGGCATTTCTGGCCAGCGCTGCCAGAAACCTGCTATTGTTTTTTGCCTGAGTAGCTATATGCCGACGTAATTCAGTCGCCCACTGCTCTCGGCCCCACACCCCCTCCAAATCGAAGAAAATTGAGCAGTGTAATAATGCCTCAGGATCAGCACGGGTAATCCATTGACTAAACAGCCTCTTCCACTGGCTCCGTGTTAGCTGCCATTTAGGGTTGGTCGCCATAATACCGCCGGTGCAATAGCTATAACCACAAGCGTTCAGACCATCACAAACAAATGTAGTCAGTGCAGAAAAGTATTCAGCGTGAAGATCGGCATCGTAACTATCATCAAAAATAATGGCATTATCCTGATCAGTCACCAGTAACTGCTCATCCCTCGCCATAGACCCCAGCGCAAGAAAACAATACGGGATCGGCGGTTGACCCAACTCTGCTTCCGCCAGTTCTAACAATCGCTGTTTGAAACTGCGCCCAATGACCGACATCGCCGAACCAATCATGTGCGAGTTAGCATCTTCATTGACCATGCGCACGAAAGCTTCAGGTACTAACTCAGCATAGCGGGCAAGTTCCATAACGTTATTCTGTGCAAAGATTCCTCTGACTAAAAACAAGCTACTCTTGGACTCGTAGCGAACAATATCCTCCAGAGTAACAACGCCTATCGGCTTTTTCTTTTTAAGAAGTGGCAAGTGATGCAGATTAAAACGCAACATGGTTAACATCACTTCATAGACATAAGCATTTTCATCCAACGACACCATATCAGTGGACATCACTTCACTGATCGGCGTTTGCAAATCTAACTCTTGTGCGATGACACGGCTAATGAAGTCGTTATCCGTAATAATGCCAACGGCTTGTCCGTCATCATCTTCCGGATCATTTTCTATGGGCTTATCGGGATCGGTGATCAATAAAGATGACACGTTCTCCTGAGTCATAATCAACGCTGCTTTACAGATTGGCGTATCTTTAGTCACCGTCACGACACCATGCATCAGCAGACTCTTTGCTTTATCCGTCGTCAAATCATTTTTGTTAGTCTGATCAGCAACAGACTGGTGCAGCAAAGCGGCGTTATCCACTTCAAAATAATTGGAGAAGTCATCATGTTGATCGCAGTAATCATTGAACAGATCCGCCGAGATGCAATATACCAGAGTATCTTCCAGCGCTCTGGCGGGAAAGCGCACCCGGCCACGCATCATCAACCCCATCTGGCCAAAAACCCCTCCAACGTCCAGACGGTTGTATAGCTCACCATTACGCCGAAAGGTTTCCACCGCACCGCTGCGCACAACAAACAAATCATTAACCGGCTCACCGTAATTGAGGATATCGCTACCCGCCACATAGTAGGCAATCTCGACTTTCTTAGCTAAATGCGACAATGCCTCATCCGGTAGCGCATCAAAAGGTGGGAAACGCTGTAAAAAGCGCTGAATTTCTATCTGCTCTGGCTGCACAAAAGCCCCTGTAAAAAAACCAATAAAATATTCATCTAAAGTAACACAGGTGATTGAAAGCTTCGCAGGAAAGATAAAAGCGTAGGGGGGTAACCGTATGTTGGTTGTTAAGTACACTTAACAGCCAACAAAGACAGATGAAGTAAACAGCCTTGCAGATGGTTTTATGGTTGGCCACTGACACGGCCTATAAGCGTTACTTGGGCTTATTTAATAGACAAGGTTCAGATCTGTGGGCTGCACGGCACAGCTCCAAATTTAATAGTGATAGCGGCATGAAATTATCGTAATTACATTGTCATCAACAGCATAAACCAAGCGATTCGTATCATCGATACGCCTAGACCATAAACCAGCTAAATTTTCTTTTAAAGGTTCAGGCTTACCAATGCCTTCAAAAGGGGAACGCTTAACATCCTTGATGAGCTTATTGATACGTTTAAGCGTTTTTTTGTCCTGTGTTTGCCAATAAAAGTAGTCACTCCATGACTCATCCGTCCATGAAAGCAAACGACTACTCATCCATTAAATCTCTTTGAGTGACTTTGCCTGCTTTGAACTGTGCAATTGAACGGTTCAAATGCTCTGCATTTGCCGGCGAACGCAATAAATGCACGGTTTCCATTAGGCTATTGTAATAATCTAAAGACATCACAACGGCATCTTCGGCATCCCGACGTGTGATGACGGTGGTATCCGCATCGTTAACCACACCATCTAAAACCGCTTTTAAGCCATTTCTAGCTTCTGTAAAAGATACGATTTTCATACAGCCTCCACATGTACAACTAATAAGACAAGTTTAGTCTCAGCAGGTCAACTTGTACAGTAAATGGAACATGCGGGGCTCCTCAACAGCTAAAACTTCGTACATCGGGCGAATGAATAAGGCAGATTGCAGCTACACAACACGCCACACGTGTTGCTCTATTTACTGCATTGTCCCTTTTTCGCCATTTTTAGTTTTGCAACGGCTGCCTTTCCTTTTTCCTCATCAACCAGTTCTACATTAGCCCCGCCCACAAAAGCACCTAATTTAATGTATTGACTCACGAAGTAATTTTTACCATTTTCTGTTTTTAGAAGAAGGTCGTTTGGTGAGAACTCCGATTCTGTGGATATTTTATGCTCCGCGTCACCGCTAACCTCTTCGTAGAAGAAAATGTTAGGCGCCGTTTCCCCGATACATTTGCCATCAACCCAGACATCTTTCTTGAGTGCTCCGCCAAATGAGCCTGCACGATAAATATATAATCCAGCATTTCCAGCAGAAGGAGCATTAAACTGTTTTGCCATCTCAGTTTGCTCTAGAGACTCCATTGGAACAGAGGCACATCCTGATAAGAGTGACACCGTTACAGCAGCGCAAAGTACTACTTTTTTCATTATTTTTTTCCTTGATTTTTCGATGAGCTTCAATTGCTTTTTTTGGAGGCCCTAACCAGCTCTCAGGCTTTAGTTGAGCACGAATTCAACTCCCAGATTAAGGTCAGAGGAACTAATCCACAACAGTAAGTTTACTCTGATCCCATTTATTGCGATCGAGCATCAGAGCATCATATTGACGCTCTTGTTAGAATTTTTCTACTCAATAGACCTGATTAATGCACTTCTAATACTTATTTTCGCAGTGTAGAAACTAATAGCATTCAGTGAGATAGCAACAGCAAACATGAAAAACAACCATGCTCCATCAAATGTATTCAGTCCACCAACAAACCAGACACCGATACATGGAAGAAGATAAATAATACAATTCAAAACACCAACATTAAAATGAATTTTGAGCCTCCAATAATCGGGCCATGAATGTAATATTTTGGAAGTCCGGTCGTCAGGAAAAAGCACACCAATTCCTTCTTTCAGTGTCCAACCAGAAATACTAATCGGGAAAAACATTGCCCACTTTAGGGCATCTTCATTTATTGACATCGTCAGAAAATACTTCCCAATAAATTCCCCGTAAAAGATATAGATAGCAAAACTTAAAATTAGGAAAACGAACTCATAGCTGATGAAAAAAACTCTTAAATAGTAGAGCGCTTTCATTAGTGCTTCATATCCCTTTCTCTTGAAACTTTATCAAACTGAGATTTTGCCTTTAAAGCAAGTTCATTAGGCGCTGGTTCTTTTTCATGGAGGAAGCTTTTCTGGGTGTCGCTTGTTTTAATTACAACTTCATCAACACCGTCAAAACCAACTACTTTACCTCTTCCATAACCATCTGCAGCCATGAGTATTGCTGCATCACCAATCGCGGGTACTTCATCTGGCTCATAGTCTGGAGAATCCATGATCTTATCCATAAGCTCGATTATTTTTGATTTCAAACCTTTTGGCTTGGAGGTAAGCTCTTTAACTGAGACTTCTGATGCATTCCGGCTATCAATATATTCATTTAGACTCCCCCACAATCGGCCAAATAAAGGGTTGGGAGGATAAACAGTTGCCGAAAACTCTGTAAAGTGGCTCAACTTTTTCAACCGACTAGTAAACGCACGGTAATCCGATATTGGCTCGACATCACAAGCGACCATAAAACCGTCAAATGCAGCCTCAATTACAGATTTAAACCTTCTAGTGAATACATCTTCTTGAATTCCGTTCCATACATGTAAAAAAGCTATTCCTGAACATTCAGGTAAATATACAAAGGAAGAACTTGCCTCGAGGAGATTAGGTACATCCGCGTCTATTTGTGAGCGACTAATTTCGTCAATGACTTTCGCATGACCATCTTTTGCATATTTAGACAACTTTCCAAAAACATAAGGAAATTCATCATGCCTATTATCTGTAATGTCTGTAATAGTCCAGTCGAATTTACCGATCGTAATGATAGGAGCGTTTGCAATAGCATTCATCAAGCTTACTTGATCGAGATTTATTTTAACGACTCGGCCAAGATAATATCGTCCTCTTCTCATCAGATATCCCTATATGCCCTAAAAAAATTCTAACCGCTAAAATTATAAAGCCCGCAGCCTGATAACTATTTGTCCCTTAACAAGGAGACAAACAATAAGACTGGCGGCACATAATTTTATAAACCAATAACTTGAAAGAAGCATGGGAGTGGCGTTGATCGACAAAAGAAGCCTCCATGCTCTTGCTGTTATTCATTCCTTTAGCATGAGAATAAACCTATTGCCTTAAAGATCAATGAGCTATCACTAATACTTTCTTATTAACTGGAAAGGGCTCACTGAACAAGGAATTTTACAGAATGGATTTCAGCCTATTGCCTATATGGGTCGGGAATCAGCATGCTCCCGATGTTAGCGCTTAATTTTATGCGCAGGGAGAACACCTGTTAATAATAACAATGAAGCATAAAACCCAGCTTATAAGCCAGGAATGCCAATTGGACCGGGCAGGTCGGGAATTATTGAACAAGCGGATAAAGCCAATGTTAACAGGGTAAGTGTGATCATTTTCAAACGCATACAAGCTCCTTAGTGCTCCCGTGCTTATCAGAAGGTTAGGAGCTTGTCGCTATTGTAGAGATTCTTTGGCGGGCTACAAACTTTTATCAATATCCACGCATAAGCCCGCACGCAATACCAGCACATCACAGCTAAGACGATCGAGTATGCGTTCAGCGGTATTACCAAGCAAGGCGCCTTTTATGCCATCGCGGCCATGTGTGCCGATAACCACCAGCGCGGCGTGTTGATCTTCGGCTACTTTGGGAATCCAGTATTCTGGCGGTCCTTCTCCCAAATGATATGCGGAGGGTTTAAGTTGCATGCTGCTAAGCAGTGATTTTGCGGCGCTGGCTGCTCTTTCTTCCGAGAGGCTGGCGGATTGATTGACGGGCTCGGCACCTAACATCGGCGGCGCATATGAAACCACCACCTGCAGTTCGGCTTTAGCTTCTCTGCTGACAAATTCGGCCATCATCAAAACGCCTTGATTGAGCTGTAAGCAACTTTTTTTGCGCGAAAGCGGGTCTACCGCCGCTATAATCTTGCCGCCTTCCCACAGGCTGTCCCTTTTTACCAGTAACACAGGACAGGGGGTTTGGCGCAGCAGTTGCCAATCCAGCGGTGCCATCAGGCCTTTGTGGGTGGCTTCGCAGCTTTTAACCAGCAGTGAGAAATGATCATCTTGCCAACGTGTTAATACATCCTGCAATAAGGTTTTTTCCTCCTGATAGTGCTCTTTAATCGTGAGCCCATCAGCCTCCAGTGCCGCAACTAAACGTTTTAGCGGGTGGTCCGACAAGGGTACAAACAACCAGAGAATTTCCAGTTTACAGCCCATGCGATCGGCGATTAACACACCGCGCTTAAACGCCTTTTCGGCTGCGTCACTGGCATCCAGTGCCACCAGTATCTTATTATTAAACATGCAAATTCTCCTCGGCCTGAACCACTTCCCGTTTGTGCAGCAAGCAGGCTAACGCTGGCAACAAGATGAGTGCACCCAACATGTTCCAGAGGAACATAAAGGTAAGCAACACGCCCATGTCGGCCTGGAATTTAATTGGTGAAAATAGCCACAGGACCACACCTATCGCCAGCGTCAGTCCGGTAAATGCAACTGAGGAGCCGGTAGTTTTCAATGTAGCAAGATAGGCTTCCGGCAAAGGTTTACCCTCCAATAGATAGGTACTCAAGCGTGAATAGATATAGATGCCATAATCCACACCGATACCGACACCTAAAGCGATAACCGGCAAGGTGGCAACTTTAACGCCAATACCCAGGTACGCCATCAACGCCTGACACAGCACAGAGGTAAGCGCTAACGGTGCAATAATGCAGATCACTGTTTTGATTGAGCGGAAGGTCAGCAAGCAGAGAATACTCACCACACCATACACCCAGGCAAGCATCTCGTATTGTGCTGTGCCGATAACATCATTAGTCGCTGCTTCAAAACCGCTGTTTCCGGCAGCCATTTCAAATTTCAGCTCCTCACTGTTATGTTCAGCGGCAAAACTGGCAATGGCGGTCGAGACACGCTCCAGTGTTTCTGCTTTATGATCATCGAGAAAGATAATCACCGGTAACAGCGAGCAGCTCCCATTCATAAAGCCGGAAGGGACATACGCCAGCGACGCGTTGATCACATACTGATTACGGCTGACACTGCGCCACTTCAGGTTACCTTCATTCAGACCCGAGGTGACACGTTTAGAGACATCCACCAGTGATACACTGTTTTGAATACCCGGCACATTGGTTAAGAACTGTTGGAGGTTATCTACCATCGACAACGTTGCGAAGCTGGTACATTTGTCTCTTGCCGTAGTAGCCATCACGACAAAGATGTCGCTGGAGGTGGAATAATGGTCCGTTACAAAAGCATTATCGAGGTTGTAACGTGAATCAGCCCGCAGCTCGGGCGCACCTTTATCCAGATCGCCAATTTTCAGATTCTGACTTCCGTAGAGACCTGCAGCCAAGGCAAGCAACGCAAAGGCCACAGCAATAGCAGCACCGCGAGGTTTTGCAAACACCGTGAGCACTTCCCAACGGGAGCTGGCTTTATTCTGGCTGGCGTGCATTTTAGCGATAGCTTTGTCACCCACGCCCACATAAGACATCAGCAATGGCAGCAATAACAGGTTTGTTAAAACGATAACCGCGACACCCACAGAGGCCGCTACCGCTAAATCCTGTATCACCTGAATATCGATCACCATTAAGGTGACAAAGCCTAAGCCATCCGACAATAACGCGGTTAAGCCAGGAATATAGATCGCACGAAAAGCACGACGGGCGGCTAACCACGGATCGGCGCCTTCTGACTGTTCCAGGCGAATCGTATTCACTACCTGTACGCCGTGACTCACACCAATGGCAAATACCAGAAAAGGCACCAGCATGGAGTAAGGATCGAGACCATAACCGAGAGTTTTTAATAAACCCATTTGCCAGACAACAGCCACCAGCGAGCAGCCAATCGGAATCAGCGTACCGGTCACACTGCCGGAGTAGAGATATAACAATACCAGCGTGATGCCGATAGCAATGGCGAAGAAGAGTGCGACCGATTTGGCGCCATCAATCAGATCACCGATGATTTTGGCAAAGCCGGTAATACGGATACGAATGTCTTCGTTTTCATACTTCTGGCGGATTAATTCTTCCACCTTGCCGGAGAAGGCTTGATAGTTAAGTTTTTCGCCGGTGGAGGGATCTTTATCAAACAGCGGCATCTGGATAATGGCGGATTTAAAATCGTTCGCCACCAGAATACCCACCTGCCCTGAGCGCAGCACGTTAGTGCGCAGCTGATTCAGACTGGCGGCGCTTCCATCATATTCAGGCGAAATAACCGGTCCGCCTTCGAAGCCCTCTTCGGTCACTTCGGTCCAACGTACGTTAGGCGTCCATATCGATTTAAGCGCCGAGCGATCTACGCCCGGAATAAAAAAAGCTTCATCGGTGACTTGTTTGAGCGTGTCCTGAAACTTCGCAGTGAAAATATCGCCTTCTTTTGCTTCCACCACCACGCGTAAACTATTGCCCAGGCCGGACAGGTCGTCTCTGTATTTGAGATAGTTTTCAACATAGGGATGGCTGGTCGGAATCATCTTAACAAAGCTGGCATCCGGTCGAATCTGTACTGCCTGAAAGCCTAACCAAAGCGTCATCAGCACAAAAATCAGTAATACCGGCAAGCGTTTGTGAAACAGCACCCGCTCTATAATTTGCTCAGATAGCTTAATCGGCCCTAATAACGCGGATGTCAGCCCTGATGTTTTTTCTGGCGTAGGCGATGAACTACTCATAACTCGCCTCCAGTGCCTTATCCGTTATCCGTTTTATGCCTTTCTCGCCCACCAGCACCCATCCATCTTTGACACGAACAACGCTACTCCATGCCCGACGATCTTGCGCATCAAATACGTTAAGTTGATCAAGCGACCGACCGTGTAAGACTAATCCTCCCTGCCCCACCAACATAATCTCTTCCTTCTTCTCATCCATATAGGTGGCTGCACCCGACATGGATGCCGAACGGATCAACGCCACTTGCTGCCATGAATCACCCTGATCCTGGCTGGCAAACAGATGGCCTCGTAAACCCAGTGCTAATACCTGATCTTGATAGGCGGATAAGCCAAAAAATGAGCCCTCATAAGGAGAGTCCAGTGCCACCCATGACTCCCCCTGATCGTCTGATCTGAATAACAGGCCTGCTTCAGCGGCGATGATAAGTGTTTGCTGGTCTGTCATCTGTTGATTGATTGACTGCTGATTAACTAGTTTCGTATCAGCTAAAAGTGCATTCAGATGAAAACGGTCCGGATTGGGCACATGATGCGACAACACCGCCCAACTGCTTCCGCCATCCTCGGTTTTCAGTAGCAGGCCATACGCACCCAGCACAAAGCCTTTCTGGTTATTAACAAAGTAGATATCCAGTATTGGCTGAGTCGGCCCCTCTTCTACCGCTACCATGGCATCATCTAAGAAGAGCTCCAGATCCTCGAGTGATAGATCCGCTGCCTTAGGATCACCTCCTGCATCAAATAACGCCTGGTAAGTGTCTAGTTGCAACTGGTTTAACTGTCGTCCATCAAGTTGCTTGATCCAGGTGTCACCGCCATCCGCTGTATGAATGACAACACCATCGTGACCTGCCGCCCACCCGTGTTGGTCATCAGAAAAGTAAACAGATGTGAGTAATACACTGACCGGGGTCTGAACCTGTTTCCAGTCTTCTCCCTGATCATCCGAAACAAGAACACGCCCATGATCACCCACAACCACAAGACGATCACCGGCTTTTGCAATATCCAGCAACAACCCTTCACTTGCCCGTGACGACAGCAAGCTGGGGGTATCTATCCGATCTGCCGCCGCAGACACCCACGCCGTCATTGCCAGCAATAAACAACAAACAAACCAGCGCGCACGCTGCAAGACTTTAGTGAAACTGAGCATAAAGCCCCCATTTCTTATCATTATTTGGGGAATCAAAAGAAACACCAGCATAACACTCTGTGTGATGTTCTTCCTGCCACGATAAGCGACATTCTTAACCTGTTGATAGCATCGTTTGTTCATCACATCCGCTCAATAACAGAAGCTCCCAACATTGGTGACATTATCGATCAGATAACTTTTCAGAAACCTCGTTTCCTATAGTAAACATTGATTTTTTCTTTTATTTATAGTTTATTCAACCTGTCTGAATAATAACTATAGGGTCCGGGCATCGTTATATCGAGCCAAAGGACGGAGAGGGTATATTTCCCATGAAGAAATTTACACGTACGCTGTTGTCTGTTGGTACTGCACTTTGCTTATACGGCGCAGCAGCGCAGGCTGACACCATCAAAATCGGTCTGGCGGGCCCCGCAACAGGTCCTGTTGCTCAATACGGCGATATGCAGAAAATTGGTGTATTGGCAGCGATCGAACAGATCAACAAAGCGGGCGGCGTCAATGGCATGCTGCTTGAAGGCGTAATTTATGATGACGCCTGTGATCCAAAGCAAGCGGTCGCGGTCGCTAACAAAATAGTTAACGATGGTATTCTCCACGTTGTTGGCCATCTGTGTTCATCATCGACTGAACCCGCTTCTGATATCTATGAAGAAGAAGGCGTATTGATGATTACCGCTGCTTCTACCTCTCCGAGTATCACCGAGAAAGGCTATCAGATGATCTTTCGTACGATCGGTCTGGATAGCATGCAGGGCCCCTTCGCCGCTCAATACATTATTAACAGCGTTAAGCCAAAAAACATGGCGATCATCCATGATAAGCAGCAGTACGGTGAAGGCTTAGCAACTGCGGTGAAAAATGAAGTGGAAAAGGCGGGCATCAAACCTGTAATGTTTGAAGGTGTCACACCCGGCGATAAAGATTTCTCCGCGCTGATCGCTAAATTGAAAAGGAACAACGTTGACTTCGTTTACTACGGCGGCTACCACCCGGAGCTCGGTCTGATTCTGCGTCAGGCAAATGCGAAAGGCTTAGACGCCAGATTCATGGGACCAGAAGGTGTGGGTAACCCGGATATCTCTAAAATTGCCGGCGAAGCATCTGAAGGCTTGTTAGTAACACTGCCACAGAGCTTCGAAAAAGACCCTGCTAACCAAGCATTGGTTAAGGCCATTACAGATAAAGGTGAAGACCCAAGCGGCCCATTCGTGTTCCCTGCTTATTCTGCCATCGAAGTCATGACAGCAGCAATGACAGCGACAGGAACAACCGATACAGAAAAATTAGCTGACTACATCCGTGCGAATACATTCAAAACCACAACGGGTGAGCTTTCCTTTAATGAAAAAGGTGATCTGAAAGAGTTCTCGTTTGTCGTATACGACTGGCATGCTGACGGTACTAAAACACCGGTTCAGTAATGCAGTTAACAATAAGAGAATCTGATCGGTACTCAGTACCGAGTTGATCCAAAATAACACCCTTATTCCGTGATCCGGGATCAAGGGTGTTTCATTATACGGTTCCCGCATATGTCAGAAACACTTCTTTATTTGATTCAGCAGCTTATTAACGGGCTGACTATCGGGTCGACCTATGCCCTGATCGCTATTGGCTATACCATGGTCTACGGCATCATCGGCATGATTAATTTCGCTCATGGCGAAGTTTATATGATCGGCTCTTACATATCCTTTATCGTCATTGCTGGTTTACTCGGCATGGGCATGGTCAGCCTGCCTCTGATTCTGTTTATCGCTTTAGTCATCGCCGTACTGATCGCCAGCACCTACGGTTGGACAGTTGAGCGTGTTGCTTATCGCCCATTACGTGGTACGAACCGTTTGATTCCGCTGATCTCGGCAATCGGTATGTCTATCTTTCTGCAAAACTATGTTGTTTTGTCGCAGGGTTCACGTGATGTCGCGCTGCCTCCCATGATCTCCGGCGGCTGGACCTTTGGCGATCCAAGCTTATTTGAAGTCTCTTTTTCATATATGCAACTATTCATCTGGGTGGCTACTTTCATCACGA
Source organism: Neptunomonas qingdaonensis (assembly GCF_900113275.1). Classification (GTDB taxonomy): domain Bacteria; phylum Pseudomonadota; class Gammaproteobacteria; order Pseudomonadales; family Balneatricaceae; genus Neptunomonas; species Neptunomonas qingdaonensis. The sequence goes on along the minus strand of NZ_FOOU01000011.1, from coordinate 100,187 downwards.
TGCTAGGCTTAACCCTGTTTATCTCGCGTTCGCGTATGGGGCGCGCTTGTCGTGCCTGTTCAGAAGATCTCGGCATGACCAACTTACTCGGTGTTGATACTAACCGGGTTATCGCTATGACCTTTATTATTGGTGCAGCCCTGGCAGCCATTGCCGGTTTACTTCTGAGCCTTTACTACGGCGTAGTGAACCCTTTTATTGGCTTTATGGCAGGCCTGAAAGCCTTTACAGCAGCGGTGCTCGGCGGTATCGGTTCAATCCCTGGCGCAGTATTGGGTGGGCTCATACTCGGTGTTACCGAAGCACTCACAGCAGCGTACTTTCCTTCGGAATACAAAGATGTCGTTGCCTTCAGCTTATTAATACTCATCCTCCTGTTCCGTCCTAGCGGCTTGCTAGGCAAACCGGAAGTGGAGAAAGTCTGATGGGTAAACTCTACAACGCAATTTTTTCTGCGGGTATTGCTTTAGTGCTGGCTTGTTTGATGATTGGCGTCAAGCTGGACACCGACGGCACAACACTAAAAGTACATGGCGCATCGCCTGAGCAATGGAGCTGGATTATTGGCGGTATCGCACTGGTCTTTCTCTCACAGCTTTTTGCTGATCAGATCGATGCTGCTTTTGGCAAAATCCCTAAGCCAAACCTAAGCAACCTAATACCTGAAGGCGACAAAATGGTGCGGTTGAAACCCTGGCTGCTTGCCGGTGTTTTTGTCTGTATGGTTATCTGGCCTTTCCTGGTGTCCCGTGGTTCTGTTGACCTGGCGACACTCGCGCTGATCTACATCATGCTCGGCCTTGGTCTGAATATCGTGGTCGGACTGGCCGGTCTGCTGGATTTAGGTTATGTCGCTTTTTATGCAGTCGGTGCCTACACCTATGCGTTGCTGTCCCAGTATTTCGGCTTATCTTTCTGGGTCTGTTTACCGATCTCTGCCGGGATGGCAGCACTTTTCGGATTTCTGCTAGGCTTCCCGGTCCTGCGGTTACGCGGTGATTATCTCGCCATTGTGACCTTAGGCTTCGGTGAAATCATCCGTATTCTACTGAATAACTGGACAGCAGTAACAGGCGGCCCTAACGGTATCTCCGGCATCGATAAGCCAAGCCTGTTCGGGCTGGAGTTTTCCCGCCGCCCAAGCGAAGGTGGTACGACTTTTCATGAGTTTTTCGGTATCGATTACTCTAGCACCTACAAGGTGATTTTCCTTTACCTGATCGCCGTCGTCTTGGTTGCCTTCGTCATCTACGTCATCAACCGTCTGATGCGTATGCCGATTGGCCGCGCATGGGAAGCATTGCGTGAAGATGAGATCGCATGTCGCTCACTCGGACTTAACCGTACTGCGATCAAGCTGTCGGCTTTCACAATTGGTGCATCGACAGCGGGTTTTGCGGGCTCGTTCTTTGCTGCCAGACAAGGCTTTATCAGCCCTGAGTCATTCACCTTTATTGAATCCGCCATCATTCTGGCGATTGTTGTTCTGGGGGGGATGGGCTCACAGATAGGCATCATTCTGGCCGCTATCGTCATGACGATTCTGCCTGAATTGGCGCGTGAGTTCTCTGAGTACCGCATGCTGTTGTTCGGCTTAACCATGGTTCTGATGATGCGCTGGCGCCCACAAGGTTTAGTCCCCATGAAACGCCCTGTTCTGGAGTTAAAATAATGAGTCAGTTATTACTCGATGTGAATGGGCTGACCATGCAGTTTGGCGGACTGAAGGCAGTAGACAAGGTAAATATAACGGTAAAAAACCGCCAGATCGTCTCTATCATTGGCCCCAATGGTGCAGGTAAAACTACCGTGTTTAACTGCTTATCCGGTTTTTATATTCCAACCACCGGCAGTGTCCTTTTCAAAGGCAAAGAAATAGCCGGCATGAAAGATTTTCAGATCTCTCGTCAGGGCTTAGTCCGCACTTTTCAGCACGTACGATTGTTTTCCAACATGACGGTTATTGAAAATATGCTGGTTGCACAGCATCGCCATTTAAATACTGGCCTGCTATCCGGACTATTTAAGACCCCCTCATACCGTCGCCTCGAGCGGGAAGCCATGGACAGAGCGGTTTTCTGGTTGAAGGAGGTCAATCTGCTGGATTCGGCCAACCGTGAGTCAGGCAACCTTTCTTATGGTCAGCAACGCCGTTTGGAGATTGCCCGCTGTATGGTCACCCAGCCAGAATTACTCATGCTGGATGAGCCTGCAGCAGGCTTGAACCCGAATGAAACCAAGGAACTGGATGAGCTGATTATCAGGCTACGAGATGAACATGAAATATCTATCCTGCTGATCGAGCACGATATGGGGCTGGTCATGGGTATTTCAGATCACATTTATGTGATTGCACAAGGGATGCCTCTGGCCGACGGCAATGCCGACGAGATCAAGAACAATCCTGATGTCATCAAAGCCTACCTCGGGGAGTCGTAAGATGCTGAAACTGGAAAATGTAAACACTCATTACGGCAAGATTCAGGCATTGCACGATATCTCCATCGACGTACACAAAGGTGAAATCGTAACGCTGATCGGCGCGAATGGGGCAGGAAAAACCACACTGATGATGACTATCTGTGGCGATCCTCGTGCTTCATCCGGGACAATATTTTTCGATGAAGAGGATATCTCCTCTGTTAACACCCCTGAAATCATGCGCAAAGGACTGGCTGTCGTGCCTGAAGGCCGTCGCGTATTCTCCCGCTTGTCCGTGCAGGAAAACCTGCACATGGGTGCGTATTTTCGCAGTAACGCTGAATACAAGGAAAGCCTGGCACACGTACTGGAGCTGTTCCCCCGATTAGAGGAACGCATTGATCAGCGAGCAGGCACTATGTCTGGTGGCGAACAACAAATGCTAGCCATCGGCCGCGCCATGATGAGTCGTCCACGTATGATTTTGCTGGATGAGCCGTCATTGGGGCTTGCGCCTATCATTATTCAACAGATTTTCTCCATTATTGAGAAGCTGCGCGATGATGGCGTTACCATCTTTTTAGTAGAACAAAACGCCAATCAGGCGCTGCGTATTGCTGATCGTGGTTATGTCATGGAGAACGGCCGTGTGGTTCTTAGTGATAGCGGAGATGCCCTGCTGACAAACCCTGAAGTACGTAAAGCCTACTTGGGTGGCTAGCAGACTGCCAGAGTGCCGGACTTAACACTGAACCAAAAAGCCACTCGCTATTTACATAACGAGTGGCTTTTTTTATCACTTTTCTAAATAACCTTCCTAACAACTTTCCTGATAACTTTCCTGATAACTGGGCCTGCATATCGCTAATCCTTGACTATACTGCTTTCTATAAAATCTGGAAGCTAACGCAGGAATACAGGTATGTCCCAATTTCGATTAGTCACCCGTAGCGATTTTGACGGGCTGGTTTGCGCAGTATTACTCAAACATCTTGATCTGATCAACGATATCAAGTTTGTTCATCCCAAAGATATGCAGGACGGCAGCGTAGATATCAATGCAAACGACATTACGACCAACTTACCCTATGTCGCATCAGCTCACTTAAGCTTTGATCACCACTCATCAGAAACGATTCGTAATCAAGGCACAAGAACCAACCATATTATCGATCCTGAAGCACCCTCCGCTGCTCGTGTCGTCTGGCTGCATTACGGCGGCCACGATGCCTTTCCCGCAGAATGGGATGAGATGATGGAGGCCGTCGATAAAGGCGATTCCGCCCAATACAACCAGAAAGAAGTGCTCGATCCTAAAAAATGGGAACTGCTGAACTTCCTGATGGATGCCCGCACGGGTCTGGGGCGTTTTCGTGAATTCCGTATTTCCAACTACAATCTGATGATGGATCTGATCGATTACTGCAAGCACCATTCAATCGACCAGATTTTCGAACTCCCTGATGTTAAAGAGCGTGTTGACCTCTATTTTGACCAGGAAACAAAGTTCAAAGATCAGATCAACCGTTGCGCAACAGTCTACGGAAATTTAGTCGTACTGGATCTGCGTAATGAAGAGGTGATCTACGCTGGAAACCGCTTCGTCATCTACGCCCTCTTCCCTCAATGTAATATATCTATTCATGTACTCTGGGGTCTTAAACAACAGAACACGGTTTTTGCCACCGGTAAATCCATCTTTGACCGCTCGTCAAAAACCAATGTTGGCGAGCTAATGCTGGCCTATCACGGGGGTGGTCATGAGGCCGCAGGAACATGCCAGGTAGACAATGACAAAGCTGAAGACACATTACTGAAGCTTATCGCACAGATTAACGCTGACGGATAAACAGGATTCTTCGACAATGGAATTTTATGATTGCCTTCGCCTGTTAGCGGCGAAAGATGGTTCAGACCTCTACCTGTCCACCGGAGCGCCACCGTGTGCCAAGTTTCAGGGAGCGTTAAAACCCCTTAGCAAAACACCTTATCAGCCGGGTGATATTGAAAAAATAGCGCTACAAGTGATGGATGCCGAACAGCGCGAAAAATTTCAGCACGAACTAGAGATGAACCTGGCTATCTCAGTTGAGAAGACGGGACGCTTTCGTCTGAATATTTTCAAACAGCGCAATGACGTGGCCATCGTTGCGCGTAATATCAAAACCGATATTCCACGGATGGACGATCTGGGTCTGCCGGAGATATTAAAAGAAGTCGTTATGGCAAAACGCGGCCTGGTACTGTTTGTCGGCGGGACCGGCTCAGGAAAATCAACCTCACTGGCAGCCTTGATAGACCATCGTAACAGTAACAGCGGCGGTCACATCATCACCATCGAAGATCCAATCGAGTTTGTCCACCACCACAAAAAATCGATCGTCAATCAACGCGAAGTCGGTGTTGATACCCGCAGCTTCCACAATGCACTGGTCAACACGTTACGACAGGCCCCTGACGTCATCCTGATCGGTGAGGTACGCGATAAAGAAACCATGGAGCACTGTCTGGCTTTTGCCGAAACAGGCCACCTGGCTATCTCAACACTACACGCCAACAACGCCAATCAGGCCCTTGACCGGATCATTAATTTTTTCCCCGACGAAAAACGCAACCAACTATTAATGGACCTCTCGCTGAATGTTCGCGCCATCGTCTCACAACGGCTGGTACATACCATTGATGGCAAACGTGCGGCGGCTATCGAGATCCTCTTAGGTACGTCGACGATCAAAGAACTGATACTCAAAGGTGACATCGACGGTATCAAAGAGATTATGAACAAATCAGAAGCCCTCGGTATGCAAACCTTTGATTCAGCACTCTTTAAGCTTGTCAGAGAGGGAAAAGTCAGCGAAGAAGAAGCGATCAAGAATGCCGATTCTGCCAACAACCTGCGCTTAAAGTTCAAACTCAGCGAAGAGAGCAGTAGCAGCAACGCCGGCGGGCTTAATTTCAGCCTTGAAGAAGACAAAAAAGAGGAGGAAAGTGACGAAGAAGAAGTAGAGCATAAAGGCCAGACAGTATTCTGATTTATACTGTAAACTGCCGATAAAATTCTACTGTAAAATGGCTCCGGCCTCAGGACACCCAGAAACCGATATGAACGACGTGATTGATGAACTGCGTGAGTTGAACCAAGATCGTTTTAACTCAATGCGCCTTCCGACTGAAGATGAATTGGTAGAATTGGAAGAAGAAATTCTTATCTCTATTCCTGCCGACCTGAAAGAGTTTTTACTGGAGGCCAGCGATGTTGTCTATGGCAGCTTGTCTCCTGTAACGGCAACCGAGCCTCACGAACAAACCCATCTGCCAGAACTGACAGCAACGGCCTGGTCACTCGGATTACCCCGCGAGTTGATTCCAATTTGTGAAGCGAATGACGGTTACTATTTTATCGAGCAAGATGGTTCTATTGGCTTCTGGTCAGCAGAAGAAGAGGTCTCAGAAGAGCAATGGGATAATCTGTGGGATTGGATTAGTGATGTATGGTTGAGTAGTTAGTTTACTTTCCACAAGCCTTAATAGGCCTCTATACCGTGCTTTAGCAGCAAGCGAGGCATGACATCATCCAAACGTGCCAGATCACTCACACTCAATTCCATGAGTGTGAGTCCATGCTTTGCATAGGCTTGTAGCTTTTGTTGCTTAATTCTTTGATAGTCAGCATCATTTTCATGCTCCCAGAGCTCAACATATATCTTCCCCGCTGGAATATAAAAAGTACTATATACATCCTCATCAATCGGTAAGCGACGCTCATAAGCATGCGCTATATCAGCCAGATAGAGCCAATTATCGATCAGCACTTCAGCCTTTGAGCGCAGTTGATGCCCATCAACCGCACGAAAGTTGGCAGGGAATTTTTTCCTGAAAGCCGATGTTGCTTCGTTACTAGCCTCATTCAATCCTAATGCTTGCCCAAGGTCTCCTTTCAAGGCTTTTAAAGAATGCTGAAAAGCCAGATTGTGAATAAAAGCAAACGGCCACAGCACATAAGGAATACCTGTTTTTTGATTCTCTTTCTGTACGCCCCCCAGCGCTTTCCCCTGCTCTGTAAGTTGCCAGCCTTTGCGGTGGCGATTGACCCACCCCAATTCAGAAAACACCGCATTGACTTGCCGGGCAGATAACTCAACTTTTTGTCCTATATTGGCGGCACTGTGAAGATCCTCTTTTTCATACGCGACCACTACTTCACTGCCCTCAATTTTTAACTGAGGAGGCCATACAATGTAAGAGCCGAACTTGTCACTCTGTTTTACTTCTCCGCCCTGCTCCCTGCCATTGTGGGTTAATTCCCAGCTGTTTTCCAAACGCACAATCCACCCGGCATTTTCCAATTGAGCAAACAGCGCTTTGCTCGACATGCCGCGTAATTTTGATAAGGCTGTGGTTGATATTTTATCCATGCAGCATTTCCTGAAAGGCGATTAATCAGTGGCGTAATTTAAGACTAACACTTGTATTCCATGCGACATATGAGTACAAATTTATAGACCTAATGCAAACAAAACATTTTTACATAGCAAGGGATGCCTCATTGATAAAGCCGACAAATCACCTGCCAGAGCAACACATCTGCCTGGATGAGTTACTTAGCGGGCAAACCATCAAACAGCATCCTTTTGAGCTACTGTCGAGCCTCTGTGAGGGCGCCATTGCCGTAGACACGGCCTGTCGTATTATCTGGATGAGCCCTAAATATCGGCAGCTGATTAATATACCTGAAGATAAAGAACTCATCGGCACTCCCATTGAGGAACTTCTGCCTAACACACAACTGCCACGCGTCTTAAAAAGTGGAAAACCAACCTTCGTCGATCTGATGCAAATTAACGGTCGCTGGTGTGTCGTCACACGCATGCCGCTAAAAGATAACGACGCCAGAGTGATGGGCGCTATTGGATTTATTTTTTATACCGATCTGGAAAGCCTGAGGCCGCTCTTTGATAAGTTTGCCCGCCTCAAACGACAGCTCGAACAGCAAAAGCTGATTCGCCCTTCCCGTTATGCGTTAGATGACTTAATTGGCCAGTCTGCCATCATCCAGCAACTAAAAAGACAAGCACGCAGAGCAGCACTGCTGGATACCACCGTGCTCCTCCTGGGCGAAACAGGCACAGGAAAAGAACTACTTGCCCAAGGCATTCATCATGCTTCCCAACGTAACGGAGGCCCCTTTGTTGGCATCAACATGGCCGCGCTACCAGAATCGTTAGTCGAAGCAGAACTGTTTGGGGCTGCGCCCGGAGCCTACACCGGTATTGATAAAAACGGACGAAAAGGAAAAATACAGCTGGCAGATGGCGGCACTCTATTTTTGGATGAAATTGCCGAAATGCCGCTTAGCATGCAAGCCAAGCTGCTCAGGGTACTTCAGGAACGCGAAGTAGAGGCGCTGGGATCCAATCGCTTAGAGCACGTCGATCTGCGTGTTATTGCCGCGACATCCGGAAACCTTAAACAACTGGTCGATGAAGGAAAATTTCGTGCCGATCTTTATTACCGCCTGAACGTACTCCCCATCCGCTTAGCACCACTGCGAGAACGAAAAGAAGATATCCCATTACTCTGTGCTCATATTTTACAGAGCATCCAACAACAGGCACAAATTCCGGCACTCGCCTTGACTGATTCAGCATTAGCCTGGCTATTTCAATACAGCTGGCCTGGAAATGTCCGCGAACTTCATAACCGTTTAGAGCGGGGCTGTGTGATGGCAGAAGGCACAGCTATTGAACCAGAAGACTTAGGGGCTCTGGATGACCTACCCTGTCCTGATTCTGCTATTGTCACTGGTATTGATACTGACACTTCACTTACCAGTTTGGCTGAGACGCGCTTAAAAGCAGAGCAAGGCGCACTGCAAGACGCGTTACAACAAACAAGGGGAAATAAGAGTAGCGCCGCTAAGTTGCTAGGTATTTCCCGGGCGACCTTGTATGAGCGCTTAAAAAAAAGTCCGGATAACTAATCAGACCACACACAAACTATACACAAAACGTACAGAAGTGTTTATAAAATCAGACATATAACAATAGCCATCACTGACGATTTATAAGCAACCAACTGATTTTATTGACATAAAACCGACTGGCCTGGCTTTTGCTCTACTAATCGAAAAAGCACTGATATAAAAATAAAATTATGCAGGTACCAAGATGTCAGCTCGTCTAATTTCAGCAGAAGAAGCCGCACTACTTATCAATGATAACGTCACTATTGCAACGGCCGGGTTTATTGGCATCGGCTTCGCCGAAACCCTCGCAAAGGCCATTGAAAAACGTTTCTTAGACACAGGACACCCATCCAACCTGAATTTGGTTTATGCAGCAGGACAAGGCGATGCAAAAAGCCGTGGGCTGAACCGCTTTGGTCATGAGGGCATGATTAAGCGTGTCATCGGCGGGCACTGGGGGCTGGCACCCAGTCTGGGAAAACTGGCACTTGAGAATAAAATAGAAGCTTACAACCTGCCTCAGGGCGTTATCTGCCATCTGTTTCGTGATATAGCCGCGGGTAAACCCGGCACACTGACCCATGTAGGTTTACATACATTTGTCGATCCGGAACAGGATGGAGGCAAAATCAATTCGTTCACTACAGAAGAGATAGTTCAACGTATCGATCTGGCGGGCGAGCCCTACCTTTTTTATAAGGCATTCCCGATTAATATCGCGCTGCTACGCGGCACCACCGCTGACCGGCGCGGTAATATTTCAATGGAAAAGGAAGCACTGCCGTTAGAAACACTGGCGATTGCGCAAGCCGTGAAAAACAGCGGAGGACTGGTATTCGTTCAGGTTGAACGCACGACAGAACAGCATCAGGTAACACCCGACCGCGTCCGCATTCCGGGGATTCTGGTCGATTATGTTGTTTTATCGGAACCTGAAGATCATCCGCAAACTTTTGCTGAGCAATACAACCCTGCGTACTGTGGTGAGATCCGTAGCGGCAACCCGCTACAGCCTATTCCACTCTCAGCCCGTAAGATCATTGGCCGACGTGCGCTGATGGAGCTACGCAAAGGCGCGGTTGTTAATTTGGGTATCGGTATGCCGGAAGTAATCTCCCAGGTGGCCGCAGAAGAAAACCGCCTGAAAGAGTTCACCTTGACAGTCGAACCCGGCGGTATTGGCGGATCACCGGCCAGTGGACTGAGCTTTGGTGCCGTTGCGAATGCAGATGCCATTATCGATCAACCCGCCCAATTTGATTTTTATGATGGCGGCGGCTTAGATCAGGCATTCTTAGGGCTGGCAGAAACCTGCCCCGAAGGCCATATTAATGTCAGCCGTTTTGGTGACAGGCTGTCGGGCTGCGGCGGCTTTATCAACATCACCCAAAATACTCAGGATCTTTATTTTCTCGGTACTTTCACGTCAGGAGCACAACAACTCGACATCAACAACAACCAACTCTCTGTCGTTCAGAATGGCCCTATTCGCAAGTTTCTTGCTGCAGTTGAACAGATTACCTTTAATGGACAGTTCGCTCTTAAAAAGCAGCAAAATGTCATGTTTATCACGGAAAGAGCCGTGTTTCGACTCACGCCAGACGGACTCAAACTACTGGAAATAGCGCCGGGGGTTGACCTGCAAACCGACATCCTCGACCAGATGGATTTTTTGCCCATAATCGATGACGACTATGTGCTGATGGACCCGCGCCTGTTTAATGATGGCCCGATGAACTTACAACATGTGGGCAGCATGCCGATGCGGCATATGCGCTCTATCTGGAAGCGTATGTTGGAAAACACACCAAAAGACAGCGAGTTTGCTGCCTGATTTTTATTGCAGACAACGCAAAGCATGATATCTTGCGAGCATACGTTTTGCACAGCGGAGCTCCTTATGCGCACAATCACTCTGATCCGGCATGCTAAATCCAGCTGGAAAAACCCGGATATTGAGGACTTTAACCGCCCTCTCAACAAACGCGGAAAGCGGGATCTGCCCGCGATGGCTGAACGCCTGAAAAACGCCGGGCTTACGCCGGACAAGTGCCTCTCCAGCGGAGCAACCCGTGCTTTTTTGACCGCGAAAGCCACCAGTAAACGACTGCCTAATCGCCCCTTGATCGAAGTTATCCCAGAGCTTTATGACTCTTGCATGGAAACACTGCTAGACGTGTTACAACGCCATTCAGATAAAGACCACCACGTCATGGTTTTTGGGCACAACCCGGGCTTGCAACGTTTAGGCGAGTACCTGAGTGCAGAGCAGATACCCAACCTTCCCACCTGTGGCGTCATGCATATTCATTTAGGGGTCACCTGCTGGTCTGAATTAAGCGAAGGCTGTGGCACGCTTGAATGGTTTGATTATCCCAAACTGCACCAGAAAGTGACTAAGAAGCAGGCTCAGAAATAGAGCAAAATATTTCTTTCAGGCAGGCGTTAACAGGCTCTTTTATTAGTACTCTTTATTGCAACAGTCTTTATTGCTAACTCTTCTTTTTAATAGCGTTCTTTATTTATAGAATAGCGCTTCCGACAACAGTATCATCCAATTTTTATCTGATCAGGAATCCACAGTGGCCCTTTACTTAGACACGCTGGCTTTTACGGCCAACATCGTGGCCCCGATTTTTTTTATCGTATTCATGGGCGTCTTACTCAAACGCGTCAAGCTCATCGACGATGCGTTTGTCAGCACCGGCTCACGACTGGTGTTTGTTGTTACCTTACCCACTCTGGTTTTTATGAGTATTGCCCGTACCGACTTTCATGCCGTCTTTAATCCGGCACAGCTCAGTTATGTTGCCATGGGTACGCTGATCACTTTTGCGGCTATTTGGTGGCTGGCACAACGCTGGATTAGCGAAGCAGAAAATCTCGGCGTTTTTATTCAAGGGGCTTTCAGAGGTAATTTTGGAATTATCGGTTTGGCGGTCTGTTTCAACTTATTTGGCCAGACGGGATTAGCGAAAGCCTCATTATTACTCGCGCTGATCATCCCTCTTTATAACGTGCTGGCTATTATCGCACTCTCATTTCCGATGAAAAACAGCAAAGCATTATCGCTATCAGGTATCGCTTTAGAAATTCTGAAGAACCCTCTGATCATTGCCGTATTATTAGCATTACCCTTTTCTTATTTTGGTTTCACTTTACCCGAAGTGGCTGAAAAAACCGGCCGTTACTTTGCCAATCTAACCTTACCATTAGCGCTGCTCACCATCGGTGCCACCCTGAATTTGAAAAGCCTGAAGCACTCATCATCCCAGGCATTCTGGGCCACGGCCATCAAGCTGATACTTCTACCCGTTATACTGACATACGGTGCCTGGCTGTTCGGTTTCAGAGAACAGGACCTGGTATTAATGTTTGTGCTGTTTGGCTGCCCAACAGCTGCTGCCAGTTTTGTCATGGCAAAAGCGATGGGTGGCAACGCACAACTGGCAGCTAATATCATTCTGACCACCACCATTGGTTCTGTATTTACACTAAGCGGTGGCATTTATCTGATGAAATTGCTGGAGGTCTTCTAAGTATGCTCGCCCTCTTCAAAAAACAAAAAGAATCCAAATTGTTAAAAGCCATTGAAACTGGAGATCTGAACACGCTTTCCAAGCGCCTTAAACAGATTGATGCCGAATTATTAAACCAACAGACGGACAGATTAAGCACTATCGAAATAGCCATACGTGCCGGCCAGGCCAAAGCACTGGGCATGCTGATTGACGCAGGAGCCAATCTTGAGCACCTAGCATCAACAAACGAGCCTTACCTACTATTAGCCTTACAGCAGGAACACAGCCTGCCACTCATTAGTGTGCTTTTACAATCCGGCGCTGATCCTCAGCAAATAATAACAGTGTCAGATACTCATGCAGTAACGGCCTGTTTTCAGCATTGTTCTTCGACAACACTGATGCTGCATCTTAACCGTTTTATACAATACGGTATGGACCTGAACCAACCAGATTCCCAAGGCTTAACAGCATTGGAGCATGCACTGAAAACCGAAAACAAAGAGCTATTAAATTTTCTGATCGTCTCGGGAGCCAACACGCCACAGGTCTGGCCTGAGTCGACTCCTGAAGCGTTAAAGGTGTATCTCAACCGCTGTGTAGATGACATGCGTATCAGGCAGATGTTTCTGGAGCAGTAACTTTTTTACTGGTTTCCTTCGAGAAATAGCCCTCGAGCAAGTGCAATCAGGCAAGCCCCCTCAAGCAAGTGCAGTAAAGTGCCATTCGGCACCACTCATGGAGTTGCGTACCGCCAACTTGATAGATTCATCAATAGCGTCATCCTGCAATTCATAAAGCCCGCATAGACCCAGCGCTTTCCTGATATCGACCTGCAAACCTAAATACTCCATCACTACACGCGCACAACTCGGCGTACGCATACCATTAGCCGGCACACCGATGCGTAAACCATTTAAACGGGTAATACGGTTTTTATAGCTGGGAGTCAAAATGGTTTCGGTAATCTCATTCGTCGCCAGCGCTTCATAATCCATCATGAAAATCCGGTCGGTAAGAAACAATGCGACGCCAAGGTACTTACTATGAAAAGCAGGCTCTTCCGGATGCTCTTTCAAACGCTCGGTGCGCTGATAATAAAAACCTTCATCTCGTTTTTCGATACATATCAGGTTTCTGAGAATCTTCCCCGGACACGCCATCGACATGTAATACTCGAAATAATATCCAAGATACTTTTCCATCTGCAACGAACCGGCATGACTCAGGGCCTCCAAATGCCGGTCTTCGATACGCGGCAATCCTGATGCAACCTGAACTTTAGGCCGCACCTGAATCAAGCGCTCAAACTGCGTCGCTGGCAGTAGCAGCTCGTATTCCTCAACACCAAAAAAATCACACAGTTTACGCATAGTTTTGGGTGAAGGTTTATAACGGCCACTCAGATAGCGATTAAACTGGGTTCGGTTAAGGTCCACACGCCGGCAGACCTCAGCTATCGAATCATAATAACTACAAAGCAGTTTCAAATTACTGGAAAGATCCTGATACATACCAAAAACCTATAATTTAGATACTCCTATTATAGCGACGCTGTATGACGCACTACAAGCAACAATATGCATCACAAACTGCATCTATGCCCAATCGTTAACTACTACTTAAGTATGCTTCAATATCCTATATAACTATAACTAAGAGCGTAATTCCTAATGAGCAGCAGAACTGAACACGATTTATTAGGCGATGAAACGCTACCGGATACAGCCTGGTACGGAATACAGACCCTGCGGGCGCTGCGTAACTTCAACATCACCGGCGTACCGATTCACCACTTTCAGGATCTGATCAATACATTAACCATGGTGAAACAAGCGTCGGCAGAAGCTAATCACGAATTAGGATTGCTCAATAGCAAAAAAAATGACGCCATACGCCAGGCATGCATGCGCATCAGGGAAGGAGAACTGCATAATCAGTTTGTCGTCGACCTGATTCAGGGGGGAGCCGGCCAATCAACCAACATGAATGCCAATGAGGTCATCGCCAACCTCGCTCTGACCATCATGGGGCACGAAAAAGGTGAATATCAGTATCTACACCCCAACAATGATATAAATAAGTCACAATCAACCTATGACGCTTACCCCACGGCTGCCCGCTTAGCGGTTGTTCTCAGCACGCAAACCCTCTCTCATGCGCTGCGTTCAATAAAAAGCAGCTTTGAAAAGAAAGCGGAGGCGTTTTCCGGGATTTTGAAAGTCGGGATGACATCCACTCAAGATCACACACCGGTTATCTTAGGAGAATCATTTCAAGCGTTTGCGCAGATGCTCGAAGATGAAATCCAGCACATTGAAACAGCCTGTATACAGCTATGCAAAGTCAACTTAGGCTCCACTGTTAATATCTCCTCAATGAGTGAACACAAAAGCTATTCAACTCTGGTGATCAGCCATCTGGCTCTGATATCCTCGTTACCGGTTACGTTTTCAAGCCAGCCGATGGAACCTGATGCAGATATAAAGGCACTGTTAGCCATTTCAGAAATACAAAAACACCTGGCCGTTAAATTGTCCAGCATCTGCAATGATTTATGCCTGTTATCCAGTAACCAGCGTAACGGATTTAATGAGATTAATTTACCCGCAGCACAAGCGGGCTCTTCCATTGCAAGTGACACGACAACAGCGGTTATTCCTGAAGCGGTTAATCAGACTGCGTTTCAGGTGATGGGCCATAGCCTGACAGTTTGCATAGCCGCCCAAGCCGGAAACCTGCAGCACAACGCCATGGAGCCGGTGATTATCTACAACATACTGAACTCAATGAAAATGCTGAGTTCGGCTATCTACATGCTGGATCATCGCTGTATCCGCGGTGTAACCGCAAACAACTCGGAGATGATGACTGCACAAATGCCTCATCGCCATTTACCCACTGCAGAGCAAGCACTAAAAGACAAACTATTGGATGCGACATCATTAAGTCGCTTTACCTCCACCGCCGTGACTCCCTCCATGAAAACAGCGGTATGAATACTCCCCCGATGAGGCCTGCCTATGAATAAGTCCAGAGTTTTAATTATTTACACGGGCGGCACTATCGGCATGTGGCCCTCATCCAGTGGCTATGTACCACAAGGTGGCTTTGATGCGCTGTTGAAACAGAGACTGAATCAGATCTCTATTTCGGCACTCCAGCCATTTGACATTATAGAGCTTGAAAATCTGATCGACAGCTCAAACATTGAGCCAAAGGATTGGACAACGCTGGCTCACTTAATTACTCAACATTATGATCAGTATGATGGATTTGTGATATTACACGGCACGGATACGATGGCCTATACTGCCTCGGCACTCTCGTTTATGCTGACGGGATTAACCAAACCAGTGATACTTACCGGCTCTCAGATCCCTTTAGCGCAACCGCGTACCGATGCCACCAATAATTTATTAAACGCGATTGAATTTGCCCGCAAGCCAAACAATCAGGAAGTATGTATCTGCTTTGATGGAAAATTACTCAGAGGAAATCGTGCTAAAAAGATTCATACGTCATCACTGCGAGCCTTTGACTCACCCAACTTCAGAGCACTCGGCGAGTCTGGTATTAACATTCAGCTATTTAATGAGACTGTAAGGGTTAATGAGAGAAGTCGGGCTAATGAGAATGCACAGGACGGGGATTGCCTGACTACGTCT
Organism: Neptunomonas qingdaonensis; assembly: GCF_900113275.1. Taxonomy (GTDB): domain Bacteria; phylum Pseudomonadota; class Gammaproteobacteria; order Pseudomonadales; family Balneatricaceae; genus Neptunomonas; species Neptunomonas qingdaonensis. Next base: position 84,612 of record NZ_FOOU01000011.1, on the reverse strand, counting down.
GCAGATACTCATGTAACCGCTAAACAGAAATTAACCTTTAAGACTCCTGATTTTAAGGTGCCAGACTTTAAGGTAGCAGAATTCACGCATCAGGTTGCTCAATTACATCTTTATCCGGGGATCAATAATGCCCAGCTGAAAGCAACCCTGGATAATGACGCTATCCGCGGCGTTGTCATGCTCAGTTACGGTGCAGGCAACCCACCCGATAACAACCAATATTTAATGTCTCTGCTTGAGCAAGCGAATCAACGTGGGGTCGTTATCATTAATCTGACATTATGCTCATACGGACAGGTCATTCAGGGTTCCTATGCGACCGGCGCAAAGCTCAATCAATTAGGCGTCATTCCCGGGGGGGATATGACGGTTGAAGCAGCCTTTACCAAACTGCTTTTTTTACTCGCCACTGAAACTGACATCCCGCATATCAAAACACTCATGGCCAAGCCATTACTGGGCGAGATGACACTCTAACTACACAGCGCTATTTACACGGCTAAACCGTAAAGGTTAACCGTGTTATTTATTCTGGCGATCACAGATTATGATGTAATTGCGGCGATACCCAGTCTTGGAATGTCAATGGCCGGACAACGATCCATGATCACATCTAATCCGGCTGCTGTGGCACGTTCAGCGGCAGCATGGTCAATCACACCCAACTGCATCCACACAGCCCTGGCACCGACAGCAATAGCCTCATCGACTACCCCACCTGCCGCATCAGAGTTACGGAAGATATCCACCAGATCGAGCGGCTCATCTATATCACTCAGCGAAGCGACAACCTTCTGCCCCTGAATCTCAACTCCCGTTTTAAGAGGATTCACCGGAATGACCCGATAGCCTTGCCGCAATAAGAAAGCCATCACACGATAGCTGGCACGCTCCGGCTTAGGGCTGGCGCCCACCAACGCGATTACCCGACTATTTTCCAGTATACGTTTAACCGTTTCTATCTCATTCATACAACAAACTCCTTTTGCGAGCAGACAGGACATGCAGGATCTGGTTTGAGTTTAAGAGAACGCCACTCCATATGCTTAGCATCCAGTAACAGCAGGCGCCCGGTCAATGAAGTGCCAATATTAGCGAGTACTTTGAGTGCTTCCAATGCCTGCATCGAACCAATAATACCAACCAAGGGTGATAACACCCCGGATTCTGAACAGGTTAGCGTTTCATCGTCACCTTCTTTGTATAAGCATTGGTAACAAGGACTACCCTTTACGCCTGGTTGAAAAACAGCTATCTGGCCTTCCATACGAATCGCCGCACCCGACACCAGCGGCTTTTGATGCTCTACACAGGCGCGATTCACCGCAAAACGCGTTGAAAAGTTATCTGTACAATCCAACACCAGATCGACCTGAGCAACCAATGTCTGCAATGCCTTCTCATCCAGTCGCTCAGCGCGTGTCACTATATTGATATCAGGATTAATTTCACGCAGCATCTGTGCAGCCGAATCGACTTTATTCATGCCAATACGTGCGGTGGTATGCACGATCTGTCGCTGCAAGTTGGAGAGGTCAACCTGATCATCATCCACCAGCACTAATTCACCCACACCCGCGGCTGCCAGATAAAGCGCGACCGGACTACCCAATCCACCTAAACCGATAATCAGCACCTTAGATGCAAGCCAACGCTCCTGACCATCAATATCAACATCGGCCAGCATTATCTGACGGCTATAGCGTAATAATTGTGCATCACTTAGCATTCGTATTTCTCCAGCAAACTATTTTCTACAACCGATTCCAACAACCCAGGCTTACACGATCATTGCCGGCGTAATCCTGATAGGTATTCACCTGCTCATAGCCACTATCGCAAAACAGCTTTCTGACAGCGGCAGCCTGTTGATAACCATGCTCAAACAACAACCAGCCACCCTTGAGCAAATAATCAGGGGCGGTATTGATAATATGCATAATATCAGACAGCCCGTTTTCAGCCGCGACTAACGCGCTCAACGGTTCAAATCGAACATCGCCTTGCTTTAAATGCTCATCGTGCTGATCGATATAAGGGGGATTACTGACAATCATATCAAAGCGCCCGCCAAGCGGTGCCAGCCAGCTTCCCTGAACAAAATTCACATCAGGCAACCCCAGCCTTGCCTGATTACGCTTTGCCAGATCAACGGCTGCATCAATACGATCACAACCCCAGACCTCCCAGGCAGGCCGCTCACTTGCCAGTGCTAATGCGATGGCTCCGGTTCCGGTTCCTAAGTCAGCTATGCGTAAGGGGGTGTTTTCAGGAAAAAGATTCAACGCGACCTCAACCAGCACTTCGGTATCGGCCCGGGGAATCAGGGTATCGGTAGTCACTTCAAGATCTAACGTCCAAAAAGCCTGTGTGCCGAGTATATAGGCAACAGGTTCGCCGTTTTGGCGGCGTTGCAGACAGGCAGTGAAGCGCTCAATTTGAGCAGACGTGAGCTCTTTTTCCGGCCAGGTCATTAAGTAGCTGGAGGGTTTTTCTAACGCATGACAGAGAAAAATTTCAGTATCCAGGCGTGGCGAATCACTGATGTCTTCAAGTCTTTTCGAAAACGCTAACGCTTCAGCAATTCGCATCACAGCCCTTCCCGTTTATTCGGATCTATTGAATCAGATCCGGGTATTCAGACCCTTCTATTCAGAGAGAGCCCCCAGCAGTTCTGCCTGATATTCGTGCATCAGCGGGTTAATCACCTCTTCCAGCTTACCTTCCATAATCTCATCCAGCTTATAGAGGGTTAGATTAATACGGTGATCAGTGACTCGCCCCTGAGGATAATTATAGGTTCGAATACGCTCCGATCTATCACCGCTACCGACCAGACTTTTACGAGTAGTCGCCTGCTCGGCAGCATGTTTTTCCATCTCAGCTGCTTGTAAGCGCGATGCCAACAGCGCCATCGCCTTGGCACGGTTTTTATGCTGTGACCTTTCTTCCTGACACTCCACCACCACACCTGTCGGAATGTGGGTCAGACGGATCGCTGAGTCTGTTTTGTTGATATGCTGCCCACCCGCACCCGACGCACGGTAAGTATCTACACGCAGATCGGATTTATTAATCTGGATTTTTTCAACATCATCCAGCTCAGGCATCACCGCCACAGTGCAGGCAGACGTGTGAATACGCCCTTGTGATTCGGTTTCAGGAACACGCTGTACGCGATGTGCACCGGACTCAAATTTCATCCGCGAATAAACATCCTGACCAACAATCCGTCCGATCAGCTCTTTATAGCCGCCATGTTCGCCATCACTGCTACTGACAATTTCTATGCGCCAACCCTGCGCTTCCGCAAACTTTGAGTACATACGGAAAAGGTTACCTGAGAAGATAGCCGCTTCATCACCACCGGTACCGGCACGAATTTCAAGAAAAACGTTACTGCCGTCATTAGGGTCTTTAGGTAACAGGTGCACCTGCAGCTCTTCTTCGAGCTTAGCGATACGCGCCTGAGCATCCGACCACTCATCTTTAGCCATCTCGCGCATATCCGGATCACTGTCTTCCATCATCAGCTGCGCTTCTTCAACATCATCTTTTGCCTGCTGGTAAGCGGCATACGACTGCACCACAGGCTCAAGTTCAGCATACTCTTTAGAATAATCACGGAATTTATTCTGGTCTGAGATAACACCCGCATCACTTAATAACGCGGATAGCTCTTCAAAGCGATCTGCCAGCTTTTCCAGCTTGGTTTGTATAGACTCTTTCATGTATCAGTTTTCGTCCGAATCAGACAATTGGAAAAGCGTTTGCGCAGCATTGACAATGTCAGACTGCCCTTCGGCGCTTGCTTTTCTAAGTTGAATTGTTGGGTGGTGAAGTACTTTATTGGTTAAACGTCGCGCCATCTGAGTTAGCACTTCTTCAGGGTCTGTGCCTTTTTTCAATTGTTTCAAGGCCACTTCTACTTCTTGATCCCGTAGCGATTCATAACTGCCTCGTAACCGGGTCACGGTATCTACGGCATCCAATGAGCGTAACTGGCGCATAAAGTCATGCGCACCGACGTCGATGATCGCTTCTGCCTCTATTGCTGCGCTTTCACGGCTACGCTGATTTTCTTCAATCACTTCACGCAAATCATCTACGGTATACAGATAAACATCATCCAGCTCTGCAACCTGTGATTCAATATCCCGCGGCACTGCAATATCCACCATGAAAATAGGACGATGCTTACGTTTTTTCAACGCTTTCTCAACAGCCCCTTTGCCTAAAATAGGTAACTGACTGGCAGTAGAGGAGATGATGATATCGGCGTCGACTAAAGCATCGGGGATATCACCCAGCATGATGGCCTTACCATTGAAGGCTTGCGCAACGTTTAAAGCACGGCTGATGGTGCGATTCGCGACGGTAATCTGGCTGACCCCTGCATTGACTAAATGCTGAGCGACCAGCTCAATCGTTTCCCCTGCGCCAATCAGCAACGCCCGACTGTCTTTAAGATCAGAGAAAATATGCTGAGCCAGATTAACCGCAGCATACGCCACAGAGACAGGGTTCTCACCAATAGCGGTATCGGTGCGAACTTTTTTGGCCACCGAAAACGTTTGTTGAAATAAACGGCCGAGTTCGGCGCCGACAAAGCCCTGTTCCTGAGAGACCGAGTAAGCAGACTTAAGCTGACCTAAAATTTGCGGCTCACCCAGCACTAACGAATCAAGACCACTGGCAACCCGCATCATATGTTTTGCTGCAGACTCATCCCAATGAGTATAGGCACACGCCTCAAGCTCGCTCAGCTCAAGACCATGATACTCACCCAGCCATTCCAGCACAGCACGAGTACCCGGCAACTCTGTCGAACAATACAGCTCTGTTCGATTACAGGTAGACAGGATGGCGATTTCTTTTAGCTGTGCAAATCCATGCGCTTGCCGCAGGGCATCCGCCAGCTTATCCGGACTAAATGCCACCCGTTCGCGAACGGAGACAGATGCCGTTTTATGATTTATGCCTAAAGCAAGAAGTGACATGGATCGATTAACTACACCAGACATTCAATAAGCGCGCAATGATACACCTGTTTAGCCTAAAACATAAATTACCCGGGGATTGAAAATACATTAAATGGAACCTATTAAAGCTGTATTACACTAATCTGGGTATGCTTTGGCGATGACAAGGCCTATCAATCTCTACTATAGTGACGGTAGTCAGTAGTACATCAACCTTGGATCGATCATATATTGTGCTAAAAAAAATATTCTACTTGATAGTTTTCAGTACAGGGATACTGACCGGCTGCAGCTCAACGCAGACTGTAAAAGAAACCGTCACGCCAAGCCCACTATGGGAAAGTACTTATCAACAAGGCGAGCTTAATGGCGAGTCGCTGTATGATCTGCTCATTGCCGAGCTGGCCGGTCATCAGCAGCAATATGACATATCGCTTGAAAAATACCTGAAACAAGCCGAACTCACCGGCGACCCGGGTGTTATCCGACGTGCTGCACGTATCGCACAGTTTACAAAAAATTCAGTTGCACTGGAAAAAGCCGCCAGAATCTGGGTTAAGTACGAACCTGAAAGCAATGAACCGCAAACATTACTGGTTGGCATGCTGATTCAGCAGGGTAAATTTTCAACGGCACTCCCCTTTATTGATAAGGCACTCGCCACCGATAGCCATCCGATCTTAGCTTTACTCAATAGCCGTGCTACAAAAATGTCAGCCGCCGATGCGCAGGCATATCTGGACGTACTCATTAAGCAAAGCAAAATCACGCCAAAGAATTCTGATCTATGGTTAACCAGGGGAGTCTTCGAGCGCCACCTGAATGCAACAGAAGCGGCATTAATAAGTTTTGATAAGGCCATTCGCTACAACCCTGAGGCTGAAACTGCTTTTGTACAAAAAGCAGATTTACTGAAAGATGCAGGACGATTTAAAGAGGCGCTAGCGGTCATTTCTCAATGGCTGGACAAAGACCCCGAAAATAAGCAATTAATTATTCTCAAAGTGCAGACGCTTTATAAAGCTGACTCCCCTAATGCGGCCGTCAAACACAGCCAGCAGCTTATCTCAGACTACAGCACCGACAACCAACTTCATCTCTATCTAGCCTTGCTCGCCCTGGATTTCAATCGCCTCGATGACAGCAAAAGCATGCTGAAAACTATTTTTGCACGAACCCGGGATAACACTCTGAATTTTTATCTGGGCCTGATAGAAGAGCAACAAAACAACCCGGAACTGGCTATACAACATTATCTGCAGGTCGATCGCGGCAACAACATTTTACCGTCATACAATCGCAGCCTGGCACTGCTGAGCAACGCTCAGGACGAAACTCGCGTCAACACTATTATGGAAAATGCGATCAATAAACACGCCAATCTCGCCCCGGACTTAATCAACCTGCATGCAGACTGGCTGAGAAGCTTTGACTTTAACGACAAGGCCATTAGCCGCTTGAGTGAAGGAGTCAGTGCATATCCCGAACACATAAATTTACGCTACTCCCGGGCGATGATGCGCCCACCCGAAGAGTTTCCGCAATCCGAAATCGACTTTCGTTTCATTTTAGAGAAAGAGCCTGACAACGCCATGGCACTGAATGCATTGGGCTACACACTGTCTCTTTATACCGAACGTTATAACGAGGCATACGAACTGCTCAACAGAGCGATTCAAATCAAGCCCGACGACCCTGCTATTATGGACTCGATCGGCTGGGTGTTATTCAAACTACAACGCCATGAAGAGGCACTCAATTATTTACAAAAAGCCTACAAGGTATACCCTGATGCGGAAGTAGGAGGTCATCTTATCGCTGTTTTGGTCGCATTAAATCAGCGCCCCAAAGCACAACAGATTTTCACCGAGCTATCCAAAAAATTTCCGGATAGTCCACATCTACCGGATGCCCAGAGAGCACTGAACGCGCCTTTATGAAAAAAATAATCTTACTGTTTTTTATCCCTTTTTTTATGTCAGCCTGTAGCCTGATCCCCCGCGGAGAAGTCCCCGCACCAACGGCCACCTATAGCTGGGAAGAGCATCAATTAAACGTCAGCCAAATGACTCGCTGGGTCGCGACCGGGAAAATTGGCATTCGCACTCCGGATGACTCTCAATCCGCCTCTTTATCCTGGCAACAAGATCAGCAGGCGTATGAAATCAGCCTGAAAGGCCCTCTGGGTCAGGGCGGCGCCACCATAAGCGGTGATCAACATTCCGCCACCCTGGAAATCCCCGGAGAACAACCAATGGCCGCGGGGTCTCCAGAAGAACTACTAAGCCTTCGCCTTGGCTGGGAAATTCCGGTAAAAGATGCTCAATACTGGATAAAAGGCATCCCTGCACCAGGCAGCGATTATGACACCGTTCTGTATGAAAACCGTTTAGCCAGACTTACTCAGCAAGGATGGGAAATTGAATATCAGAATTATCTGGAAGCTGATGAAACCAGCCTGCCAGGCAAGCTGACTCTGAGCAGAGAATCGCTAAAACTCACTCTTATCATCGGTAACTGGCGCAGAATTGATTAAAAAGAGCACAATTTTCATTTTTACTTGACCATTTAGGCTGTTTTTAAGAGAATAGCGCCCTCTTTTTGAGGGGAACATCCTCCAGAGAATATACTGGGGTATCGCCAAGTGGTAAGGCACTGGATTCTGATTCCAGCATCCGCAGGTTCGAATCCTGCTACCCCAGCCAGTAATCAATGATGAGTTCCCACTCAACATGACTTCCAATGATGACAAGTCCGAAAAGGTGCAATCCATGTCTGAAATGATGGTTTTCACTGGCAATGCTAACCCAGAGCTTGCGCTCAAAGTTGTCGAGAGACTCGACATACCGATGGGAAAAGCACACGTTGCGCGTTTTAGCGACGGTGAAGTCAGTGTCGAAATCCAGGAAAACGTCCGCGGCAGAGATGTTTTTATTATTCAATCCACCTGTGCACCGACCAACGACAACCTCATGGAATTGATTGTCCTGGCAGATGCTCTACGTCGCGCATCTGCTGCCCGTATCACGGCTGTTGTACCTTATTTTGGTTACGCCCGACAGGATCGTCGTCCGCGTTCAGCTCGTGTTGCCATTACCGCCAAAGTTGTCGCCGACATGATGACAACTATCGGCGTGGATCGTGTATTGACCGTTGACCTGCATGCTGATCAGATTCAGGGTTTCTTCTCCGTCCCTGTAGATAACGTCTATGGTTCGCCAGTATTACTGGATGATATCGTTGATCAACAGTACGAAAACCCAATGGTTGTTTCTCCTGATGTGGGTGGTGTAGTACGTGCGCGTGCAGTCGCTAAGCAGCTGGACTGTGACCTGGCCATCATTGACAAACGTCGCGAGCGTGCCAATGAATCTCAGGTGATGAACATCATCGGTGATGTCGAAGACCGCACCTGCATTCTGGTCGATGACATGTGCGATACAGCAGGCACACTTTGCAAAGCAGCGCAGGCATTGAAAGAGAACGGCGCGGCACGCGTCATCGCTTATGCTACACATGCCGTATTGTCAGGCCCTGCTATTAAAAACATTACAAACTCTATGCTGGATGAACTGGTTGTCACTGACACCATTCCTCTGTCAAAAGATGCGCAGCAATGCAGCAAAATCCGTCAGTTGACTTTAGCGCCATTACTGGCAGAAGCCGTTCGACGCGTTTGCAACGAAGAATCTATCAGCGCTATGTTTCGTTAATAACGAACATAGTCTGAAAAGAAGCCCGCTACCGGGTATACGAAGTCCTGAAAAGGGCTATTTAAAATCACTTTAGGGCCCTGGTCGCGAGGTTCTGAAGGTAGTTTAATTATAGGTAAAAAAATGTCTAATTTTGTAGTTGAAGCTGTAACTCGTGTAGATCAGGGGAAAGGTGCGAGCCGCCGCCTGCGTCACGAAGGCCTGGTACCAGGCGTTGTATATGGCAGTGAAACACCTGTTTCTATCTCCATGATCAACAAAGATTTAACCAAGTTAATCACTGATGAGTCATTCTTCTCTTCAATCCTGACACTAAAAATCGACGGTAAAGAAGAAAAAGTAATCATCAAAGATCTGCAGCGTCATCCTGCCAAGTCAGTCGTCATGCACGCTGATTTTCAGCGCGTTGATAAAGACAGCAAAATCAAAATCACAGTGCCTCTTCATTTCGTAAACTTTGCACAATCTGCAGCCTCTAAAGCTGCTGCAAAATTTGCAGTTGAGAGCAACGTTGTTGAAATTCTTTGCTTGCCAGCAGACTTACCAGAATCACTGAACGTAGATCTTTCAGGTATTGAAATCGCACAGACGCTTCACTTCTCTGACATTACTCTACCAAAAGGCATCGAAATTGCTGCTTTACGTCGTGGTGAAGACCATAACCAGGGTATCGGTTATGTATACTCCCCACGCGGTGTTAAAGCAGACTAAAACGCTCTAGGACATCAACTCTGGCATGAAAGACACAATACAGCTCATTGTAGGCCTCGGTAACCCGGGTGCTCAATACGCTAAAACCCGTCACAATGCCGGAGCAGAGTTTGTCGAGCAGCTTGCTGCCCAACAACTCACTTCCCTGCAAGCCGATAAAAAGTTTTTCGGCTTGTACGGGAAGATTATTCTGAACAATCAGACGATACATCTGCTGATACCCATGACTTTTATGAACCTCAGTGGGCAGTCAGTCTCAGCACTTGCCAATTTTTATAAAATTCCTCCTGAAAACATCCTTGTTGCTCACGACGAACTAGACCTGCCACCCGGCACTGCGCGCTTAAAAAAGGGCGGCGGACACGGTGGGCATAACGGCCTCAGAGATATCATCAGCAAGCTGGGAAATAACAAGAATTTTTATCGACTGCGTCTTGGTATCGGTCACCCCGGTCACGCCAGCGCCGTTGCAGATTTTGTACTCAGTAAAGGGCCTATCAGCGAACGCAATAACACTCAGGCAGCGATTGAAGAATCGATCCGCTATCTTCCTGAAGCAGTGAGCGGCGATTGGGCAAAAGCCATGAATAAACTCCACAGCTTTAAAGGCTAACGAAAGGTAATACACTATGGGTTTTAAATGCGGAATCGTTGGCCTGCCTAACGTAGGTAAATCAACACTTTTTAACGCACTCACCAAAGCCGGCATTGACGCAGAAAACTTCCCCTTCTGCACGATCGAACCCAATTCAGGCATTGTCCCTATGCCTGACGCACGCCTGGATCTGCTTGCAGAGATTGTTAAACCAGAGCGCGTACTGCCAACTACCATGGAATTTGTGGACATTGCAGGCCTGGTAGCAGGTGCTTCCAAGGGTGAAGGTTTAGGCAATAAGTTTCTTGCCAACATCCGCGAAACAGACGCTATCGCACATGTTGTTCGTTGTTTTGATAATGACAACGTTATTCATGTTGCTAACAAAATAGACCCTATTGCCGATATTGAAATCATCAATATGGAACTGGCATTAGCGGATCTGGATTCGGTCGAGAAGCAGCTGTTTAAAGTCCAGAAACAAGCCAAAGGCGGCGACAAAGACGCCATTAAAGCCAAAGCGTTACTCGAACGCCTTAAGCCTCACCTGGAAGAGGGACTGTCGGCTCGTGCATTAACCTTCAGCCCTGAAGACCTGAAAATCATCAAGAGTTTCCACCTGATCAGCATCAAACCGATGATGTATATCGCCAACGTCGATGAAGACGGTTTTGAAGACAATCCTTATCTGGATCAGGTCAACGAATTCGCTAAGGCAGAAGGCGCTCAGGTTGTTGCTATCTGTAATAAACTTGAAGCTGAAATCGCCGAACTCGATGACGATGAGAAAAACGAATTCCTCCAGGACCTGGGAATGGAAGAAGCCGGACTGGATCGCCTCATCCGCGCAGGTTACGTGCTCTTAGGCCTGCAAACCTACTTTACTGCAGGTGTTAAGGAAGTCCGTGCCTGGACTGTGCCTATCGGCGCTACGGCTCCACAAGGCGCCGGCGTCATCCATACTGATTTTGAAAAAGGCTTTATTCGCGCAGAAGTGATTGGTTATGAGCATTTCATCGAATTTAAAGGTGAGCAAGGCGCGAAAGATGCCGGAAAATGGCGTCTGGAAGGTAAAGACTACTTATTAAAAGACGGTGACGTAGTCCACTTCCGCTTCAACGTGTAAACGCTACCCTTCTACGGGTTAGCGGAAAGCCACACGCACAACCAAAAGCCGACTTTTCTGTCGGCTTTTTCATATAAATCAACGCTATTTTAATTTTTTACATTTTACGTGTTGACACAATTTAGAAAAAATAGAATAATGCGCGCCTCGAATGACTACGGCGATGTAGCTCAGTTGGTTAGAGCAACGCATTCATAATGCGTGGGTCGCAGGTTCAAATCCCGCCATCGCCACCATTCGTAGAGATATAGGGGTATAGCCAAGCGGTAAGGCAACGGGTTTTGATCCCGTCATGCGCAGGTTCAAATCCTGCTACCCCTACCATTCTCTGATGAATCTCTAGATTCATATTCTTTGTTACAGGGGTATCGCCAAGCGGTAAGGCACTGGATTCTGATTCCAGCATGCGTAGGTTCAAATCCTTCTACCCCTGCCATTTCTTCCTTCTATATTTTCCTGACAGATCTTAGCAAACCAGCTAAACTTTAGCGTACGTTTTTATGCAGTACTCAGCTATCGATTTAAGGGAATTTTGGATGAAAGAGGCGGTCACCACATCTGACGCTCTGATACAGCGGTTATCTGATCAGCGCAGGCAGCGACTACGTAAAAACGTCCAGATTCTTTTTCTAGGCCTTAGGTCGGAAGAAACCAACCCCATTATTTCACTGCTACGTGGCGCACGCCTCGCCCCTCGTGGTCGACAGTTAAATACTGAAAGCGAATTCATTGAAGCACTCAGCGAACGCTCCTGGGATCTGATTATATGCACTTCTGAGCGTGAAGACTTTGCCATTAAGCAAGCCATGCAACACCTCAAACGCTTTGATAAAGACATCCCTGTGATTCAATTAGTACCCCACCCGGATAGCCAGCTTCTACTGCAAGGATTAAAAGCCAATATGCAGGCGGTTGTTCCTCTGGATGAGAAAGAGCTACTACTCATCACTATTCGCAGAGAACTGGAGCACCTGGAGAACCGCCGGCGGATGCGTCTGGTAGAGTCTCAGTTGACCGAAGCAGAGAAGCGCGTACGCTTATTAATGGAGCGTTCTACGCTGGCGATTGCTTATTTTGATGCAGAACGCTTATTACTCGCTAACAACGCATTTGCGTTACTCTTTGGCTATGACAACCCGGAAAAACTTCAGGGCAAACTGATTGATCAGTTTGTCGTTCCACAAGATAGCAATGAGCTATATGAACAGGTTCGCTATTTTGCCGAAGAGAACTTAAAAGAGCTTATCTTCCAGCTTACCGGCCGCCGGGCAGACGACTCTAACTTTAAAGCGCATTTAGAACTACAAGAGACACGCATCAACAACAAACCTTGCGTGCAGATTATCGTACGCGCCGAAAGCCAACACCAAAGTAAACAGTCTTTCAGCGAGCATGACCCTATTACCGGACTATATAACGCTGATTTTTTCCAGCGACGCCTGGACGAAACCATCCAGGCTGCACTGCCCGGCGGACGTGATTGCCACCTGTTTTATATCCTCTTAAATAATCACGCCCAAATTCGTGCCGAGTACGGCAGCGACAGCTGCGACCATATTGCCCGCGACCTGGCCGACATACTAAAAAAGAACATCAACCCGGTACACATTAAGGCCCGACTTTCAGAAGACACCTTTAGTGTTATTTTCCAAGACCCCAGTCAGGACAAAGCCGCGTCGGTCGCTGAGGAGCTAAGTGCCATCATTAGGCAACATACATCCACTATCAACAATATTCAGCTGCCACTCACTTGCTCCATCGGTATTGTGACCATTACCGATACGTCACCAGGCACAGTCGAACTGATTGAGCGCGCCAAGCAGGCAGCCGAAAGCATCACAACAGGCACCAATAACGTTAAGTTTTACATCCCTGACAATTCGCCCACCGAACTAGATAACCCTGACGCTGTTAAGGCGCTCAAGGCAGCGGTGCAGAATCAAAACTTTAAATTATTGTTTCAGCCTATCGTTCCACTTTCGTACAACAGCCAACTAAGTCACTACGAAGCACTCTTAAGATTACTCGACAAAAACCAAAACGAGCTCTCCCCCACCACCTTCTTAGATACAGTGGAACTTGCCGAACTCAGCATAACCATGGATCGCTGGGTAATACTCAAGTGTATCCACCACTTACGCGAAGAACTCAACAAAGGCAATAAACACCGCCTGTTTATCAGCGTAACCAAAAAAACCTGGGGAGATCCGGAGATTCTTGAATGGCTAGCCGAGCAGCTAAGGGAGCTTCGCATCCCGGCAGACCATCTGGTTTTCCAAATCAGCGAAAGTGACTGCTCCAGCCATTTAGCCGCTGCTCAGGCATTCACTGCCGGTTTGAAGAAATTACACTGCCTGATTTGCATCAAACATTTTGGCTGCTCCAGTAACGCCACTCAGGTGCTACGACAAATCAATGCAGACTACGTAAAACTGGACGGCTCCTTTGTTCAGGAGCTAGCTACCACCAACGCGCTTGATGTGACATTTGAGACAATGGCAGAAGCATTAAAATCGCAAGGCAAGATCACAATCGCGCCACTTGTTGAAGACCCTAAAATAATGAGCCGCTTATGGAAGTCGGGAGTCGGCCTGATTCAAGGCTATTATCTACAGCCACCGCGTGACAAGATGGATTATGATTTTTTCGAAGGGCAATAAGGCGGGGAAAAACGGGTAACAAGGTTGGCATTAAAAAGAACAATAAAAAATGCCAGTGAACTCCATCACGGGTTTCACTGGCATTTTTTTACATGCTAATCAAATATCAGGTTAACGCAACGAATCGCGGTCTCTAAAGCCAATCAAATATAAGATACCATCCAGACCGAGTGTTGAGATCGCCTGTTTGGCGCTCTGACGCACTAACGGCTTAGCTCTGAAGGCAACCCCCAACCCAGCAATAGATAGCATTGGCAGGTCGTTTGCGCCATCTCCTACCGCAATCGTTTGCTCAAGACGCACACCTTCACGTTCGGCTATCTCTCTGAGCAATTGAGCTTTGCGGTCTCCGTTGACAATCTCGCCGACCACCTCGCCCGTCACCACACCGTCACGAATATCCAACTGGTTAGCATAGACGTAATCAAAGCCAAGCTGCTTCTGCAACTTTTCAGCAAAATAAGTAAAACCACCCGAAAGAATAGCGGTTTTAAAGCCCAGCATTTTCAGATGAGAAACCAGATCTTCCGCCCCTTCGGTCAGAGGTAAGCGCTGTGCAACCGATTCGAGCACACTCGCATCCAACCCTTTGAGCAACGCTACCCGACGCCGGAAGCTTTCATTGAAATCGAGCTCACCACGCATAGCTGCTTCAGTGATTTCAATCACCTGATCGCCGACACCCGCCTCTTTAGCCAACTCATCAATGACTTCTGCTTCAATCAGCGTCGAATCCATATCAAACACCACTAAACGGCGATGTCTACGGAATATATTATCTTCCTGAAAAGCGATATCGACATCTAACTCATTGGCTGTACGAAGAAACTCCTTCTGTACCAGCGATATATCTGGCGTTTCACCCCGAACCGAGAATTCTACGCAGGCCTTAGATTTTTCAGGCACATCATTTAGCAAGGATAAACGCCCGGACAGACGCGTTATCTTATCGATATTAAGGCCATGCTGAGCCGCCACATCCGTCACTGTCGCAATCTGCGCTGCGGTAATTTTGCGCGCCAGCAGAGTAATAATATGGCGCGCTTTACCCTGACCTGTCACCCACTGCTCATACGCATCCTCATCGATAGGCTGAAAGCGCACTTTCATATCCATCTCATGGGTTTTGAACAAAAGATCACGCAAAATAGGCGAAGATTCTGAAACCTGGGGTACTTCAATCAGAATACCCAAAGACAAGGTATTGTGAATAACGGCTTGGCCAATATCCAGAATATTGACCTGAAAGCCAGCCAGAATGGACGTTATAGTGGACGTAACACCTGGCTTATCTTCACCAGAAATCGTTAACAGGATAATCTCTTTCATCAAATCTTCCAGTTCAGCTTAACTACACATTTTGCCAATAAATAATGGGCGGATTATACCAAAGGAAATCCGCCATGAATCACTTGCTGGTTTCAGATCACTTAGCTGAGGTGGGTTTTTTAGTCTTTTTCGAACGCCGTTTGCGCGCCTTCTTGCTTTTCCCTTCGCCACCTTTAGAAAGCGCCGCCACTTCTCTTTCAGCCGCGGACAGATGCGCTTTTTTATGCGCCGAGCCCTGATGCCCACTCTTTTTAGTGTCAGTCTTACCTTTACCGCCAGTCTTAGATTTAGAGGCGCCACGGCCGCTACGTTCTTTTGACTTAGGCCGATCGCCTTCAGGGCCGATTTTGCCTTCAGCCAACAATTGCCGCTGACTCACTTTCGCTTTAACTTCCTGGCCGCTATTCAAGGTACCGATCAATTCAAAATCTATTTTGCGATCATCCAGATCAACTCTTGCCACCTGTACACGCAAGCGATCACCCAGCTTAAATACTTTACGCGTACGCTCACCTACCAACCTTTGTTTTGCCGCATCAAAGTGATAATAATCACTGGGCAGAGCGGTGATATGTATCAGCCCCTCGATATAAACAGACTCAAGCTCGATGAAAAGCCCAAAGCCGGTTACCGCTGAAACCACACCTTCATACTCATGCCCTACCTGGTCCTGCATAAACTCACATTTGAGCCAGGCTTCGACATCACGGGTAGCATCATCGGCACGCCGCTCAGTCATTGAACAGTGCTCACCTAGCTGCACCACTTGCTCAGTGGTATAGCGATAGCGAAAAGCAGGGTTTGGAGAAAAACCCTCCGGACGACGAATCGTACGTGCCTGTGAATCAGAATGAATCAGGGCTCGAATAGCCCGATGTACCAGCAGATCAGGATAACGACGAATCGGCGATGTAAAATGCGTATAGGCAGGATAAGCCAAGCCAAAATGACCATGATTCTCGGGGCTATAAACAGCCTGTGCCATAGAGCGCAACATCATGGTTTGTATCACATGCCGGTCGGGACGCTCTTCGATCCATTCAGCCAGCTGCTGATAATCTTTAGGATCGGGCTCATCACCACCCCCCAGGTTAAGCCCCAGCTCTCCTAAATATGCCCTAAGGCTCTCTAGGCGCCCGACTTTAGGGCCATCATGAACGCGATAAAGGGTTGGCATATCGGCACTGCTGAGAAAGCGTGCGGTGGCCACATTGGCACACAACATACATTCTTCGATCAGTTTATGAGCGTCATTACGTATCACAGGTATGATCTGCTCAATCTTCCTCTGCGGACCGAAAATCATACGGCTTTCGGTAGTATCGAAGTCAATCGCCCCGCGTTTAACGCGCGCAGCTCTCAAGGCAAAATATAAAGAATATAAATGTTCCAGATGAGGTACGACGTGTGAGTACTCATTGCGCAAAGCAGCACCGTCATCTGACTCAGGCTCCATCAGCATAGCGCCTACTTTTGTATAGGTAAGCCTTGCCTGAGAGTTGATAACCGCTTCATAAAACTGGTAACCCGAGAGAACCCCTGCCGCACTCACGGTCATCTCACAGACCATCGCTAAACGATCCGCATTCGGATTTAACGAGCATAAGCCATTGGAGAGCAGCTCAGGCAACATCGGCACCACAAACTCAGGAAAATAGACCGAGTTGCCGCGTTTAAGCGCCTCCTGATCTAACGCCGTGGCAGGGAGCACATACCAGGACACATCTGCGATAGCGACCCACAAACGCCAGCCGCCACTGCCCTTTACTTCTGCATAAACAGCATCATCAAAATCCCGGGCATCTTCACCATCAATGGTCACAAAAGGCAGATGGCGCAAATCAACACGGTTCAGTTTGGCTGATTCTTCAACCTCGGGTGTTAAATCACCGATCTCCTGATGAATCGCATCTGGCCATTCATTCGGAATATCGTAATTATGAATGGCAACCTGAATCTCCATTCCGGCAGCCATATGGTCACCGAGAACCTCGATGACACGCCCCTGTGGCATATTTCGCTTACCTGGTTGCTGAGTAAGCTCAACCACCACCAGCTGATCATCTTCATAAACCAAGGCACTGTCAGGATCAGCAATCACCATCACCTGCTGCGTGATACGCTGATTCTCTGGGCGCAGATGCCCGAAACCAGCCGATCCTTTAAAACGTCCTACCAATTTATGCGTGCAATGTTCCAGTACTTCAACAATCTTACCTTCGCGCCGCCCCTTGTGATCAACGCCGATCTCCTGCACCACCACACGATCACCATCAAACACCTGACGCATCTGTCGTGGGCTGATAAACAAGTCATTACCGCCTTCATCCGGTTTCACAAAACCAAAACCATCACGATGCCCAATCACTCGCCCAGAGATAAGATCCATTTTCTTAATCAGACCAAACTCGTTTTTACGATTACTCATTAACTGACCATCGCGACACATCGCTTTAAGTCGTCTGGAAACCGCTTCTATGCCATCCTCGTCGTCAACCTTCAGTTCAGCACATAGTCTGCCATGGCTGATTGGAGCCCCCCAACTCAACAAAAAATCAAGAATATACTCACGGCTAGGTACCGGATTCTGATATTTATCAGCTTCGCGCTGAGCTTCTGGATCATTCTGGGTCCAATCTTTACTCATGACTTTCCATCCAATAGAACAACTTTTTTTAACAGTATGTCGCATAAACAAACAGGCCGGCAAGATGCCGGCCTGTGTTTTTCTTATTTATGGAAGCTCGTCTATCGCTTCCTGATCATCTTTAGGCGGTGGTATTAAGTCTTCCTTACAAAGCCCCATCATAATGAGCGCGTTGGCTGCTACATAGATAGAAGAGTAGGTACCCACAACCACCCCCACCAACAGCGCAATCGCAAAACCATGAATCATCTCACCACCAAAAAACGCTAATGCAACCAGCACCAGCAAAGTAGTAAGCGAGGTCATCAGGGTTCGGCTTAACGTCTGGCTCAGGGAGATATTCATAATCTCGATTGAGGTTTCGTTACGTAACTTCCTGAAGTTCTCCCGAATTCTGTCGGCAACAACGATGGTATCGTTTAATGAGTAACCAATAACCGCCAATACCGCTGCCAGCACGGTCAGATCAAACTCAATCTGAAACAGAGCAAAGAAGCCGACAACAATTAAGACATCATGCGCCAGTGCCACCACCGCACCCACAGCAAATTTAAGCTGAAAGCGAAATGACACATAAACCATGATCATAAACAGCGCGAGCAACAATCCCAACCCGCCCTGCTCACGCAGCTCTTCACCAACCTGAGCGCCGACAAATTCATTACGACGTAACTCAATGGTCTGAGTTTCACCCTCCTGAAGCGCAGCCAAGACTTTGTCGCCCAACTTAGGATCATGATCAGATCCCAAACGAATCAGAATATCAGTGGATGCGCCAAAGGTTTGCACCACTGCGCCTTCAAAACCAGCATTCTGCAATTGCAGGCGAATATTATTAAGATCCGCTTCCTGCTCATAACCGACTTCAACCAAACTACCGCCGGTAAAGTCCAACCCAAAGTTCAGGCCACGGACCGCCATCGAGCCGATTGAGAGGAGCAATAAAATCACAGAAAAAATCGTGGCCAGCTTACGCAAACCCATGAAGTTATAAGTTTTTAGATGTGCAGACATTTTCAATTACCTCAGATCGACAGCGACTTAAGCTGACGGCCACCATAGGTTAAGTTGACTAACGCTCGTGTCACCAGAATTGCAGTGAACATTGAGGTCAAAATACCCACCGACAATGTAATCGCGAACCCTTTCACCGGCCCGGTTCCCATCGCAAACAAAATTACAGCGGCTAACAGGGTGGTAATATTGGAATCAAGAATAGTGGTAAATGCACGATCGAAACCCGCATTAATAGCTGACTGCGGCGGCAGACCATTCTTCAGTTCTTCTTTAATACGCGCAAATATAAGCACGTTAGCATCAACGGCCATACCCACGGTTAAGACGATACCCGCGATGCCCGGAAGCGTCAGTGTTGCCGATAGCAAGGACATGACCGCCACCAGTAATACCAAGTTAACACACAAGGCAATATTCGCCAGCAAGCCAAATACGCGATACACCACCAACATAAAGAGCAGCACCAGGGCAAAGCCTATCTGCACTGAGGTAATACCCTGTTTAATATTTTCAGCCCCCAGACTCGGCCCAACGGTACGTTCTTCAACAAAATACACCGGAGCCGCCAACGCACCTGCGCGTAGCAACAACGCCAGCTCTGAAGATTCACCACCGCCATCCAGACCTGTTATACGAAACGAAGAACCCAGTACCGACTGAATAGTCGCCAGCGAAATAATCTTCTTCTCGATATAAGGGATACGCCTTTCGACCTGCTCCCCATCAACAGTCTCAATCAAGGTACGCGCTTTATGCTCAACAAAAATTACTGCCATACGCCGCTTCACCGCATTACGCGTGGTACGACCCATCAGCTGCCCACCCTTGCTATCGAGCGTGATCGACACCTGAGGCTGGCCATTCTCGTCAAACGTTGACTGCGCATTCGAGACACTCGAGCCGGTGATGATAATATCTCTCTCCAGCACCGCCGTGCGCCCTGGTTCATTGCGGAACTCATACGTTTCAGTCAACGCACGGCTAACATCTGATTTTGCTTCAAGCCTGAACTCAAGATTAGCCGTCTTACCGATAATACGTTTCGCTGCGGCGGCATCTTGCACACCCGGCAGTTGAACGACAATACGATTACGCCCCTGACGCTGCACCAACGGCTCAGCGACACCCAGCTCATTAACTCGATTACGCAAGGTTGTCAGGTTCTGTTTGATCGCATAATCTTCGATCGCACGCGTTGTTTGCTCTGTCAGCGTAATGACCAGATAATTACCATTTTCGTTATCATCGGTCTCATAGAGAAATTCGGTATAGTCTTTGCGCATCAATGCCAAGGCACTATCGCGGATTTCTGCATCCGCAAACTTCACTTCCAAACTGCCATCGTCACGATGGTCTACCGAACGGTAGCGCAGTTTTCCTTCACGAAGCTTCAGTTTGATTTCTGAAACGTAAACATCAAGACGCTGTGCAACAGCCGTCGCCATGTCGACTTCCAGCAAGAAATGCACACCACCGCGCAGATCAAGCCCAAGCTTCATCGGACCTGCGCCAAGCGCTTCCAGCCATTCCGGTGTAGTGGCTGCCAGATTAAGTGCAACCACATAGTTGTCACCCACCGCAGTGCTGATGACTTTTTTGGCACGCAATTGCGTTTCACCATCAGCAAAACGAATCAAGCCACTATTATTCGCCAGCTCAACCTCTTTATACGCCAAACCTTCGCGTTTTAAGGCAGAGATCACGGTATCCATCAGTGGTTGATCTACCTGATGAATGTCACGATTTCCTGACAGCTGCACAGCATAATCTTCAGGATACAGATTGGGGGATGCGTACAACGCACCAATCAGCAATACAAAGATGAGAAGTAGATTTTTCCACAGTGGGTAGCGGTTGAGCATGGTGCCCGTTCCTTGTATACAAACGAAAACGCCACTAAGAAGAGTGGCGTTTCAAACAAACTTAAGTATCAGATACTTTTCAGAGTACCTTTAGGCAATACAGCTGCAACGTGTACTTTCTGGAAAGTCAGCTCAGTACCAGCGCTTACTTCAAGAACTACATAATCATCGTTCAGCTTAACAACTTTGCCCAAGATACCACCAGCGGTTAACACTTCATCACCTTTGGCCAGATCATTGATCAGTGCTTTATGCTCTTTGGCACGCTTAGCCTGTGGGCGCCACATGAAGAAATAGAAAATTAAACCAAAGCCCAACAGAAAAATAATGTTGAAAAAACCCGGGTCCATTTCTCCGGCAGCACCTGCTGCTTCAGCGTAAGCTGGGGAAATAAAGAAGCTCATTGCTACTCCTAACGTTATGAAATTAAAATTAATTTTTGGCTAACGGCGGCACTTCCATACCCCGATTGCTGTAGAACTCTGTTACAAAGTCGTCCAATTTACCCTGTTCAATAGCCGCACGCAAACCTGCCATCAATATCTGGTAATAGCGTAGGTTATGAATAGTATTTAACTGCGCGCCCAAAATCTCATGACACTTATCCAAATGATGCAGATAAGCGCGACTGAAATTCTGACAGGTATAGCAATCACAAGTTTCATCTAATGGACGCGTATCAGTTTTATTGGAGGCGTTTCTTAGTTTTACAACCCCTGTAGAAACAAACAGATGGGCATTTCGTGCATTACGCGTGGGCATAACACAGTCGAACATATCCACACCGCGACGTACGCCCTCCACCAGATCTTCCGGCTTGCCGACACCCATCAGGTAACGCGGTTTGTCTTCAGGCATCTGGTGTGCCAGATGATCCAGCACTTTAACCATTTCGTCTTTGGGCTCGCCTACCGATAAACCACCAATGGCATAGCCATCAAAATCGATCTCGGTCAATCCAGCCAACGACTCATCACGAAGATGCTCGTACATTCCGCCCTGAATAATGCCGAACAGTGCCGAAGGGCTATCGCCATGCGCCTCTTTAGAGCGCTTCGCCCAACGTAACGACAAACGCATCGACTGAGCCGCTTCCGTTTCGGTTGCAGGATAAGGCGTACACTCATCAAAGATCATGACCACATCAGAGCCCAGCTCACGCTGCACCTGCATCGAACGCTCAGGATCAATAAAAACTTTAGAGCCGTTCACCGGTGACTGGAACGTCACCCCCTGCTCGGTAATTTTACGCATCTTACCCAGACTGAACACCTGAAAACCACCGGAGTCCGTCAAAATAGGCCCTTGCCACTGCATAAAGTCATGCAGATCACCGTGCATCTGAATAATTTCAGTACCCGGGCGCAGCATCAGATGGAAAGTATTTCCCAAAATCATATGCGCACCGATCGCCTCAATATCTTTAGGCAACACCCCTTTCACCGTGCCATAGGTACCAACAGGCATAAACGCAGGCGTTTCAACAACACCCCGTGGAAAGGTTATACGACCACGACGAGCTTTGCCCTGTGTCGCGATCTTCTCAAATTTCATAAAGCAGTTACGGCTCACAAAGCCTCCGTTGTGTCTGTTTTACGACTGATACACATAGCATCACCGTAACTAAAAAATCGATATCTTTCCTTCACCGCCACAGCATAGGCGTGCATCGTATGCGCATATCCGGCAAAAGCACTCACCAGCATCAACAGCGTTGACTCAGAGAGATGAAAATTAGTGATGAGCAGATCGACACTTTTAAACTCATATCCTGGCGTAATAAAGATAGAGCTATCACCAAAGAAAGGCTCAATCTCACCGTTTTGGCTGGCGCTTTCAAGCGAGCGAACACTGGTCGTGCCCACGGCGACAACGCGACCACCACGGGCACGGGTTGCTCTCACCGCTTCACACACCTTTTCATCCACCTCGATATATTCGGCATGCATAATGTGATCTTCGATACGTTCAACCTTCACCGGCTGAAACGTACCCGCACCCACATGCAAGGTGACAAACGCTTTTTGAATACCTTTTTCATCCAGCTTAGCCAGCAATGCTTCATCAAAATGCAAACCTGCGGTGGGCGCAGCGACAGCACCCGGCTGCGAGCTATACACCGTTTGATAACGTTCTCTGTCTTCCAGCTGATCTTCACGCTTCATATAAGGAGGTAACGGCATATGCCCATGCTGCTCAAGCAGATCAAGAACCGGTGTTTCACCGGCAAACTCAAGCTCAAACAAATTCTCGTGGCGTGCGACCATCGTCGCTTGCGCGACACCTTCGAGTATCAACACCGTCCCGGGTTTAGGTGATCGGCTGGATCTGACATGCGCCAACACGCGATGCTGATCCAGCACTCGCTCCACCAGCACCTCAACCTTACCGCCTGAGGCCTTCTCACCAAACAAACGCGCAGGAATCACCCGGGTATTATTAAAAACCACCAAATCGTCTGGCGTTAACAGTTCCAGCACATCCGAAAAATGACGATGTGCTAACTCACCCGTATTACCATCCATGCACAGTAAACGACTCGCCGTACGCTGTGCTAGCGGATAACTGGCAATTAGCTCCTCAGGGAGGTCAAAATGAAAATCTTTTACCTGCATATCACTACAAAAAGGCCGTTAAAGAGGCCGGTGATTGTACAGCAAAATTAATTTTTTTATCATCATTAAAAATATAGGGATTGACGTACGGCGAAAGCTGCCTATAATACGCCCACACTTTACGCGAGTAAGGTGTATTGATCGATGTACCGGTGCGCTGAAATAGCTAAAGCATCGTGTTTAAAATGGCTTGTGGAGCCATGTAGAGTTAAGTGTTGAGCCAGTGTGGTGGAATTGGTAGACACGACGGATTCAAAATTCGTTGCGGCAAGGTGTGCCGGTTCGAGTCCGGCCACTGGTACCATTTAACTCTTTGATAAATAAGCAGTTATTTTAAACCCGAGCGCTTTATGGCCCTCGGGTTTTTTATGTCTACAATTTAGGTCTACATGGATAAAATTCTCTAACTTAGGCAGAACTCCTCGGCTACAGCCAGCTTACTGGTAGGTATTTGGGTAGAGCATTTCAAGACTCGATCCATAGGATCTATTTCCCACAAAAAAAGGGTACGACTTCACACTTAGCGCAGCCCACGAATAAGCTCCCATACTGGATAACAGAAGCCCGAAAAATGCGTTGATGCTACTTACTCAGACCATTACCGAGTGGTCTTTTGACTTGAATAAAATTATTCAGGCTTACACAAATTATCGTTTATAAAATATAACCGAGGAATCTGTTATGAGAAAAAAAGTATCGCCGATACCTAAAGGGTATCGCACCGTAACACCAGTAATTGTGGTTAAAGGGATTCAGGACGCCATCGAATTCTATCAGGGTTGCTTTAATGCTGAACTGAGTCATAAATTTCTCAGTCCGGATGAGCTGACGGTGGTTGCCGCCACGCTTAAGATAGGTAACTCATTGGTGCGCGTGATGGAGGAGTCATTAGAAAACAAGATCTTGAGTCCTTCAACACTAGGGGGCGCTGCTGCCAGCCTTCACCTTTACATCGATGATATTGATACACTCTGGCAACAGGCGCTAGATTGCGGCGCATCCCCTGTTACAGGCTTGCAAGATGCCTACTGGGGTGAGCGATACGGAATCATATCGGATCCGTTTGGCCATCATTGGACTCTGGCGTCCAAGATTGAAAACTTGTCTAAAGATGAGCTGGCTGCCCGTACGAAAGAAGCCTTTGCCGGTTGATAGAAATCTTTCATTCTGCATAAAAGCACAGCTATCGGATGAGCTGTGCCATTGCATAGACTCTTAAGACTTAGCCTTTAATGCCTCCTCCAGGCACTGACAAGGGCCTCATCACCCAAACCAGAATCAAGAGAGAAGCCTTAAGCAGTGGCTTCTCTCTATTAATTAAACGCCCTCCCCTGAAATGCCGATAGTTCAAGGACGCCCCACTACGAAGATTGAAATAAGTATCTCACGGACCATTCAAAGCTTGGCATTATCCTCAAACCTTGAGCAGGCCCAACCCTTTCAAAAAGTAGTTATAGAAATTGGAATACAGTCTGCACCTTTGTAACCCCTTTCTGATTAACCCTCAAGCCGAACGTTTGCGTTAGCTTTTCTGTCCGATTGAATAATACTGCGGCATTCCAACTTAATCGTGGCTGGAAAAATACGATCTGCATAATATTTATAACGCGCTATACTCCCCGAATAATTTGCAAATACAGGGAGAGTATCTGTGCAAAAAGAGCATCATGAGCAATGCCGAGATTACTATCAATCAGTTTTTCAGAACCACTTAAAAAACTCTGGTAGTAAAGAAAAAGCTTTTGATGCTTGTTTACATCGCTTTTTAAATCAGAGCCCCAAAGGTAAGAATCTGACCGCTAAGGCGAGAGCATATGGACTGGCTACAACTGAACTATGGAAAGACAGTAAAACAATTTCAGACTCAGCTTTAGCGAGTCTGGCGCTAAGTAAAGTCCTGCACTATGACGATTTTTTACCGACGCAATTAGCAGATCAGTTGGCATCTCAAAACCCGGACACGCTGCGCTGGGCCATCCGCTACTCTGGACTGTTTGAACGGACTAACTCCCCAGTTTGGCTTCACCTTCGCTCTCATTGCACAAGTCAGGATTGGAATACGTTCTTTGATGTCTGCGACCGCCTCCTTGAGCAGTTACAACCCTTTGACCTATTAATCAAACGCTTTGAACAGCCGCTCCAAAAACTGTCGCTTTTAGAGCTTTTGTCTTATCTAAGCGTAATAGCCTGCTCCGATATGCTTGAAGAATCGTCAAATAAGCTTCATCAACAATGGAACGTATATGACCGTATCATTCAACGTAAACTAAAATCGTGCTCTCCTCGAGACTTTCAGTTGAATGACAAAATAATAGGCAAATCCCTCAAACGTCATTTGTCATCTCTGTTATTCCCATCCAATTCGGGGTGGCGCGAAAGCTCTCATCAAAATATCGAAGACCTAGCATGTCTGATTGCAGCCACCTCAGAACGAATAGATTATGAGGATTCCATCGATTGGTTCCGTTTTGATCCTCTGTGCGCTTACCAGATGGCTCCCGGTGAATCTGTCATCTACAACATTAGTGATGCAGGAACACGCGAATGGGAAAAAACAGGCCATAAATCTGACCTTCTCTGGAACTACTGGATCAACAGGGCTATGGAAGCATTTGTCAGCACAGACCTTGTACTGAAAACGATAGGACTTCCGGAAAACCATGAAGGTAATCAGCTAGCCTATATTAAAGCTATAAGAAGCAGGCTACAGTTGGGTGAGGTTTATGGATTAGATGACCATATCACTTTGAATGACGGTACATCTGTCCCTCTGTTCCAACTACTATTAGCAAGCGAATTAAGTTCACAGTTCTTTGAGCAATCCTTCATTCAGCCATTACAGAAACTTGCACGTACAACACAAAGTACAACGGAGGCATTAAGCATCCTTGCCTTCGACGGATTCGCACAAGGTGAAAATCGCTTACCGATCACCTGGTCAACTACGTCAGAAAAGGCTAAACGTATTAAAGGTTGGACGGTTTGCGATGAATACCCAAATGGCAGCATTGCCATTGCAGATGCCATTATCAAGTTTTGGAGCAACGACTTAAAAAGCCTGACTCCTAAAAAAAATCCGAGGATTTCAGAGCTCCCCTACAGCAAGATTGGCCATTATATTTTTCAATTTCCCTGGGTCGCGGGTAAGCAGAACAATCTAACATCAGCAGTCAATAATCTACGGCGATTGGGTACGCACCGTGGAGAACTTCAGGAGGAGACGCGGCGAGTCGAACAACGGCTAGGAGAGTCGTTTAAGCAACGAGGATTTAAAGTTGTAGTTGGCTATCACCCACCTACTGTTGGCAACGACAATCCCGGTGAAATCGACCTAATCTGTCATCTCGATGGCAATCTGTTATTGCTGGAAGTTAAATCCGGTTACATCCGTCGTAGCAGAAAAGAGGTATGGCTTCACAAAACCAGCACTCTTCGTAAAGCCGCCTGGCAGTTAAACCGAAAGCGAGAAGCACTTATCACGGCGATACAGCACGATGAAAAACTCAAGCTACAGTTAGGGTACACTTCAGACACATCATACGACGCACTGCACTGCTGGATAGTTGATACGTCCATTGAACTAGACGGGCAATGTATTGAAGGTTTCCCGGTAGTATCGAGGGAGGTTCTAGAAGTGGTGCTCAGAGATGAGAAGCACCTTCTTAGCCCTCTAAATGAGCTCGATTTAGATAAACGCGAAAGCCTTTTCCCTAATGGCTTCAGCGCCTCACACTTCATTGACTTGGTGGAATCTGATGCACTCTGGAATGGCCTTTAACAAGGTACGTTAATGATGATTAACGCTCCGATCTCAATACTCTACTTGTGCTGAAATAAACTCATCTATAGATTACTCCGTAGCTGGAGTGAGTTTGTGATTAGTATCTCCAAAGGGCTAATCGAAAAGCACCATACGTTTCCGGGCCTCTGTTGAGGTATAGTCCTACTTTAAGGTTTGATTTGTTCTATGGATTAAAGGCTCGATTTACCAAATCGAAGCAATGGAGTTATGGATGGCTAGAACACCGTTTAGAAAACCGACTCTAACGCCAGAAGGCTTAAGAAAGAAAATATATTTTGATGGTAAAGATTTCTATCGGCTCCCATTCAATGACTTTATGAGCCTACTTAGCATTGAATGGAGCGGAGAGGAAATCTACGTTGTATATATCACCCACAACGATCCAATACCAGCAGCCTCTCTTGTTTACTACCTAGAAACAGGTGAGTGGTATCCCCTTATGAGATTTAAAGACGGTAACAGAAAAAACTTCTCTTTTGAAAACCTCTCACCACATGTCTACAGGGGACCTTCTATTAATCATCAAGTGAAGAAAACTAAACTAGATGAATCGGGAAACATAGCTACGAAATCTGCCTTTAATAAAGGTGACCAAAATAGGCTCATTGCTACCATTTGTAATGATGATAGAATCAAATTAGATAGTAGTCATCATACGGGTAGCCAACTAGTAAATAGTGAGCGCTATATTGAACAAGCGTATGCAGATAGATCACCTCCAGTGAGTGACCATATCGATATTAGTAATGTTTATATAGAAGATAAGCTATCTGAAAAGCTGTTATATGCTGAATCGGCATTATTTAAAAGAGAATCTGGTGACCAGTTGCTTGATTCATTAGTCATCAATGGTTTAAGTCGATCTCCGGAGCAAATTGCTTATTTTGCTTTTACAGGAAAATGGTTTGAATCAGTTATACAAATAGATATAAGTCGAGGTTTGTCTTATGACAATCTTATACATTCTGATTTCGTACTGAGTAGCGTAAAAAATCTCACCCCTCTCAGAGGAGGCAGGCTAGGAAATCTTCTCGATTTCGACAATGGAACTGGAGATATCTATTGGAAATATAATCGCTCCTATATAGGTCTACGCAATAGTTTTCTTCAAAATAAAGCTGTTGATTTTCATTACTCAGGCTCTCAACTAGTCAATTGGTTTGGTGAAATTTATTTATACACCCCTTTCGCACAAGCCTTTTTTGATGATTTTGAGAAAATGAGAGGGTAACCCCACATCCACACCGCTACTTAGCAGCCAATCCAGGTAAGAGCTAAGAAAATAATTGAGCCACACTATAATCTCAGCATGAATGATTACTAACAAACTGAAAAATATAAATAATTTTGAAATCTGTCGGCTATCAAACTTTCTAGTCCCCCCCCTGTGTCCAGTTATGCGACAGCAACTAACCAATGGCGCTGCACTTCTGCGCAGGCAGTCTCGTCGGCACCTCTTTTAGATAGGCATACGAATCGTACCCATTCAGTTTGGTGAACTGAATCAACGTCATCACCGCAGCGGCACGTTGCCCACTTCTCAGTAAACCCGCATCTAGAAAGTTCGAGCGATATAGAGCCCATGGTCGTGATGTTGCCGAGGACTCTCCCCCTCCAGATAGTGCTGCAGCGCTATCCATCTTTTTATATATGTTGATAATCTCCATTAACATATTGAAGACGCTAGGGAAGCAAAAAATTCCATTAGGATACTTTTCAAAGGGGTTAAACGCTGTATGGATGACATGGAATAAGAATCAAGAAATATAGCGACAGCAATAGTGTCTAAAGCAACACACAAATCGGCTCATAAATGATGATTAACATTCGCTGACCCCACCTATCTTATATAAATGAATAAACTGGTGTAGACTCGTCACCGATTATTCATGTTTATCTCGACTAACTTGAATAATCTATCATTTGAACTAAATTGATTTGGACTGATACGCACGAAGGAATATGTGGCTTTCAAATATGTCATCAATCCTAAAAGACTTCTCAGCGTCGCTCCCCAGTCCTCATTCGGTTCAATAGCTATTAAAGCTGACATGGAGTCGTGACCTTTGCCCAACACACCAACACTTCGATCTGCTTTATCCGTTTTATCTAAATCCTCGCCTCAAGCAGTGGAGGTAGAGCAGGATGATGCGGATAAGAACATCTATAAACAATTTCTATACATTACTACTGAAATTGAAAAAGATTTCAGTAAACAACTTAATAAATTAGAGCCTGGGGAAATAATTTTTCTCTGTGGTAGTAGCGGTGATGGAAAGTCGGCTATTCTGACGCGCTACAGCAGGAAACTAAGTAACAAGATAAAATTCCACCTAGATGCAACTCATAGTCTTGATCCACATAACAATGCCATCAGTGAACTTGATAAGCTTTTTTCAGAGGTGGCTGTCACTCGCCAGCCTCTAGTGATTGGTATCAATGTGGGCATGATGGGAAACTATGCAGAAGGTGGTAGCGAAGAGCACTCAGTCTTAAAAGACTCGATGCGAGCGCACATTCAAGGTAACACCCCACCATCCATGCACCACTACTTTGATTTTGAGCGATATCCAAAGTTTGAGTTTCGGGATCATGTGGCTCATTCGAATTTTGCTGAAGCCTTTATGCAGCGGCTAACTCAATACAATGATAATCCATTTATACCGCTGCTGGAGGGACATGATCAAAATGGGCAGGAGCCTGTTCTCTGCTCCAATTTTAAAATGTTAATGCTACCATCAGTGCAACGAGTAATCGTCGATGCATTGATGAAAGCGCGTCTAATAAAAGATCAGTTTATGACTTCTAGGGCGTTACTAGACTTCTTGCATCACCTGCTCACCTCTCCGAATTACCTTTTTGATAATTTGTACGCGGCTACTGATAATGAACTGTCCCAACGAATCGTCGGCTTTGATCCTGCCAATATCCGCACGAAACAAATTGACCACTTCATTCTTGAACTTAAGCTTGAACTTATCGATAGGGATAGCGAATTCAACGAATTTAGAAACGAGATCAAAAAAATTGGAATATTGAATAGATTGGAGCCCCAATCATATATCCGCTTGTTTCATATGCTCAAAGGCTCTGATTTTGCTAATGGCTACCATCAACGGTTTGATGCCGACTTTTCAAACACTTTACTGGAGCAGTTTGCACGTATCTGGAAGCTTCATGACGGCTATAATGATGACTCATCTAAAGATGACAATAATGCGCTTCAACACTTTTACAGCGATGTTCTTTTGGATGGGTTGCGGCGATACATGAACAGGCGTGCTCCAGATTTGCGCAGAGGACTGTACTTTCTTGCAGAATACAACCAGATCAAGGTTGTAACAGCTCTTAAAATAAAGCTCAACTTTAGCGCTATAGCTGATGACCGAGCGCATCATTCTGCAACTTTCAATGCATACATGAAAGTAGGAGGTACCGCTCTTCCTGCATTGATTATTGGCATCAATCTGTATGAGTTGTTAATAAAGCTCAAAGCTGGATACCGACCCAATAAGCATGATAAGAGCACCGTACTTATTCTGGATGAGCTTGTAGACCAGATAACCCACGAAGCCAACCAAGAAAGTACACTCTTTTTCATAGATGGAACAGAACGTTATGAAGTTGAGCTAGATGAAGGTTATTTGCAGGTAATGTGAGGATAGATAATGATTATCAACCTAGATGTACTGACTGCAAATGTAGAAAGCAAGAACCTTTCTAGCAGTTATATGCCAGTACGAACCAATTACAATGAGTGTGACTGGAATGCTGTTTCTGGCTTATTTGTAAGCTCAGCGCTTGGAATCGAGATTAAAAAATATAGCGCTGAGCAGTTTGAAGAAGACTGTGAAAAAGCGTTCAAAGACAAACTAAGCGAAGAAAGCTTCTGGAACGTACTTAAAAAAACCTATTTCGAAAATCAGGACCTTTTTAAAGTTGCGCCTCATTGTTTACTCCTTAACGCAAATAAGGAAAAAACAACGGCTGCCGATCAACGAGTTGCGACTGTATTAGACTCATTGCTGGGCGAAATAAGGATTGAATTCGATGTAGAGCACCATTTAAACTTCATTGAAAAAATCATTATAAGCACTCTGAAAGCACAATTAGTAAAGAAAAGACCGGAAGGATCTGAGCCTCCCTATCTCCCTTTTCTTGCAGACTGTCTCCAACAAGATATCCTATTTTTGGCAAAGAACCCCAAGTATATGCTTGAAGAGCTACCCCACTTTTTGGCTCTCTATACTTTTTTGTATACTTCTCAGTTAGCTCTAAATCTACCTGAATGGGAAGCCGGACCTCCAAAACCCAAACCTCTGTATTTCATCCTTGATACGGAAAAAGCAAGCTCTGAACGCACAGAGATCAAAAACTACGGTTGGGAATCCTTTACGAAGGCTGCACACGATATTTTCCCTATGCTTTCGATGATGGAGGCGCTACAGCTCCCCAAAACACCTAAAAAACCTTTATGGAAAATCGCGTCTGAGCTCAGAGAGAGTTCTGACACTCAATATACTGAGCATTTAAAAGACTACACTTTGCGCTTTAAAGATGAGCGAGGAATAAAGAGAGAGATTGAACCTGCTGAGAACTCTATTGAGTGGTTAAGAAACCTCCTTAGACTGGCGTGCGATCAATTCGATAAAGCCTGGGCTAAACCTGGTTCAGATCGTCCAGATATCAATAGCAAAATTGTACGTGCAATTGAAAAGTATATCGCGGAAGGCTTCGTTCAAAACCGAAGACGTGGTGGCAATGTACTGGTGTTGAACCAAGACACTCTTCTGCTGCTAACCAATATATCAATTGGTAGTTCTGAGCGGCTCCGGTTGGTAGAGCTCATCGAGGCATTTGAGCAACGTGGCGTATTTTTCGATAAACAATCGCAGCTTAGGCTAGTCGATTTTTATGAGCGTATCGGTAATGTAGAACGTATGAGTGACAGTGGGGAAGCCGTTTATGTCCGTAAAACGATTTGAAAATTTTATCGCAACCCAGTTTGCAACGTGGGCTCCAAATCATGTCAGCGCAGGTGAACGTTTTCAGTTCAAGTCACCTAGCCAAGAAATAAGAAAGAAAATCTATAGAGCATTAATTGAGCTAGCTGGTGACAATTCAGTTTCATATAAAGTAGAGTCGATATCTGATGTCATCTCTATGCCATACCTTGACCTGAACGGTCTCAAGGTTCTTCCTCTTCTCCACTCTGACGATGATGACGGTTTCAACGAGCACTTTCTTGCCCACCTACGCGATGAACCAGAGTCCGACAATAGTTTACTTAGTGGAATGGCATTACTGTTTTTACACAATAGTACGCTGGATACGATTGTTAACAGCTCCGATGACTTGGCTTATGAAGGTGGCATATGGCACCCATCATCAATTAAAACAGCTCTCACCAACCTAATCGATGAGCAAAACGATGCTAAAGGAATCTCCAACTGCCTTCTTGATTATCAATTCGATGCCATTAGTGAAGATGGCGCAACAATGTTTGGTTTCGAAAAGCTTTATAACTCGTTGGAAGATGGTGAGATTGAGTTTCATGAACTCGAACTCTTCAATGACCCTTTTATAAAAGAGCTCAGTGACGATACAGACCAAATAAAAAAACGTTTAGAAAAAAATAGGCAACTATATCGCTCGATTGAACATGACGTTGAGCACTTTTCAGGACAGTTGCAATCTCGTCTTAAGCAGTTTGGATCAAAGTTTATTGCTAAGCATTTTCCAAAAGGTGATTTGAAATCTTGGAAGGATGTTCATTTTCAAACTTATCTTGATGAAATAAACAGGAACAGCCAACCCACCCTTGTGTTTGATGAAATAACTTCAGAGCAATGCGAGTCGATAGCTCGCAGCAGCGGAACATCAAAGGCTGCCGAGCGAAAACAACATATCATCATTCAAGTTCCAGCTAATGAGATGGCCTTTGACTTTACCGCAACCTTTTTTGGGAACGACCTCGATACGAATCAACTTACCACCCCAAACCGACTCCTCCCTTTAGGCCATGATCTAAAAGCGACAAAAGGCTCTAAGCATTGTAAATTGACTGTGAAAGGCCCTTTTGACGGAACTCCTCTTTTTTTTACTGTAGGAACCGGAGGCCGTGATCGCTCAACCGAGAAATTCGATTTTCATTGTCTAGTGATACGCAAAGGTGATTTTTACATCGAGGGTTTTCAAAACATCTATACTATTTCTGCAAAAGCGCAAATCATCAACTTACATACCAATGAATATTTCCTGACTGTAAACCCTTCAGCGAATCAGCGAGTTGAGCTAGAGGAATGCGGCGAATCTGCATTGTTTACCACAACTGCCGAAGTACACTTCAAAGAATTAGCCAATGATTCAGAGTTAATCGACTTCAAGATCAACAGCGGTTTACACCGCCTTCATTTCAACGTTGAAGGAGAAGTCGCCACCGAATCATTATCTTTACCATTGTTATTTGACAGAGATCGCTTTAGCCGGCTGTTTAGAGACAGCTATTACGGTGAGTTTTCACGACGGAAAGACAAGGTTCTGATCGATAATAAAGAAGTCACACCAGTCAGCGTCCGACTTACTTTGCTACGCTGGGAAGCCGATTTTTTGGATCAGGAACTTATAGCACTCAATCATGAAGGCAATACCCCTTTGTCTTCGTTATTAACAATATGCCCCGAATTACACAATGCATATCAATCGCTATTTAGCTATTTATCTTGCCGTGAAACCCTCCCCTCGCTTGTCTCTTGGGGCGATGAATACCGAGATTTAGTACATCAGGTCGTATCAGCGTATCAAGCCTATCTGGAACAAATTGAAATCGATACCGTGCCTACTAACGCCGATCGTTTGGTGTTGCAGGTTGGGATGGTTAAATCTGAGGACTGTGAGCACTTTAGTCCTTTTCATCCTTTGATTCTCTCTTATTTCGTAGAGCTTGCCGATCAGATCGTTGCTGATGGTGAAGAGTCAAGCTTCAAGTATCTTCCCCGCATAACACTAGAGCGTTTATCGCCCAGAGGATTGATTCCATACCTGTACGATAACGAACACGCCTTTTCTTACGTACAGTTGGTTAAAGAAAATCCTGTTTGGCTGAAAGCCATTCCGCATGAAGATAGTAATTATGACTATGTTCGTAAAGTTGTACGGGAAAAAATTGGCGAGTTTCAGAATGCATTTAGTCAACTCTTTTCTCATAATGGCAAGAGCAAACTGCTCATCAATGCAATCAACCAACAGCAGTGTAAAGAACTGCTTTTAGGCATTGTTGATTACTTTGCTAAAAATCTGGATAACGCCTGCTGCGTGCATGTAAACCTTTATGATGAACAATTACAGTTCAACTGGTTTGACGATTTTGCAGAATTAGCCAGTCATAGCCAGTTGAAAGAAAAGCTAGGGCTCAATAAAAAGGACAAAAAAGAAATAGCAGATACCCTAATCGATACTCTGCGAACACAGCTCACCTACAGTAAGTTTACTCACAAAGAAGCGGCTAAATCAGGACATGCATACGCGCATATAGCCTTCTTCCGTAATGAAGAAAAAATTCAGCCAAGAGAAATTAACATCGATGCCAGCATCTCAGGCATATCAGCTGATGGACTGCTTAGTGGTGAAGGCGCAGAAAGCAAAGGCAACAGCTATTTTACTGCCTTTGGTCTGCGTAATGTTCCTTATAAGCTCACCCCTCACTTAAAATTAGCGAGGCTCTATGGCGCGCTAATTGTTCCTGCAAGAAAATCGAGTACGCCTTATACCGGGTCCAACGCTATCGCCCTAGCCGTCAATGAGGGGTTTCAAAAGCATTTGGAACAGGCGTACGAGGCATCAATCTGGACCACGATTATAGATCCTAAGGTAACGTTAGATTTCTTCCGTAATCAGAACCTGACTCTGATTCACTTTTCAGACCAGTACACAACAACTGCAGGATACGATGCGATAACAGTCACGCGAGAAATTAAGCTGTATCGACGAGTCCTTGAACAAGGCCAAGGAGGATTAATTGAAGAGTTCAATGCTTTCAACGGCGATTGGCTACTCAAGATGCTCACAGCCAGTAAATCTTCACGAAAAGGGATCGAAGGAGAGATTGGCGCGTACAAGTTTGTAACGAGTATGCTTTCCGAGTCGGATATTACATGGGTGCCGCTCTCGATCGGTGAGATGGTCCGAGTATCCGGAAATATCGGCTTGCGTATCATGGAAAGTGAGTTCGCACCTGGTGCTCATAGTAAAAATGAAGGGCCAATGTCCGATGATATCTTGTTGGTCGGTTTTAAAGACCAACAATTGTTCTTACTACCAGTGGAGGTTAAAACCGGAAAACCTCAAGGGACAGACAAAGCAATCGCCCAAATTGAGAACCTGCTTGCCCACCTTCAAAATATGCTCGGACGTCGATCGCTAGCCAACAAAATCTATCGGGCGTTGTTTATGCGACAGGTTCTGATCCAGGTTGATAAATATCAACTTTACGACGTTTTCACAGAGGGTTACTTCAGTCAGCTCTTGGCCGAAAGAGAAGAATGGACGCGTGGAGAATATCGACTTGCAACCTTAGAGGATTACCCCGAAGGCATCGTTGTTCAACATATCGATGGTCAGTCGATACCAGAGCCTAGCTACAAAGAAGTTGGGGCAGTATTGTGCATCGAATTACCCACTAGTCTGCTATCAACATTGGTTGGTACTTCACTTAAAGGCCTGATGCATGAGAAGAACATCAAACAGCTGTGCCATGTGCCCACTAAATATATCCTTGGTTCTAATCTCTCTATTAATGAATTTAATATCTCGTCAAATGATTCCAGATCGGAACTAAAGCAACCGTTGCCACAGGTCAGTTCTAATACTTCGGGTGTTAGCCAAACTCAAGACACCTTAATTGAGACAGACACGAGACCAGACAAAACAGAGCTAGAAACGAATAGCGACCCTCAAGTTGAAAGTAATTTCAGTGATAATGATATTCTCAAAAAACAAATTTTGAGGGCACTCTCCGGCAATAACCAACTGCGGTTACATTACCTTTATCGAAAGACTTCTTTCAGCAGAGAGGATGTAAGCAAGGTATTACTCCGTAACGAAGGCATTCTTTTTGGACATAATAACGGTCTGTGGTTTTTACTTGATAACCAAGAGAAAAAGGTCCGGCCAAATATAGATATTCAGATAGATAATCAACAGAAAAGGATCCGGCCAGATATCTATGTGCAAGTAGATAACTCTGCAACGGAAAAAGTTTCTACTCAGAATTATCGCGTGCAAAATGACATAGGTAACTACGGTTCGGTAAAAACTGAAAGCAGCTCCGGCTCTATTGATGATTCACCGGAATACGATAATACACAGAGTCATGTTAGAAACGAAAATTTTGATACTACTCAATCTGAATCTATTGATACTAAGAGAAAATTATCTGGAACAAGTAACTGGAGTGGCCAGCACCTATCAGTCCTGTTAGGCCACCGTACGATTGATAAGGCGCCCATCTTTTGGGAGCCAACCAATACCAACAAAGTGTTCAATACCAACACCGGTATTATTGGCACGATGGGTACGGGGAAGACTCAATTTACTAAAAGTTTAATCACTCAGCTGGTACGTCAACAAAAAGATAATGTGGATGGAAAGCCACTAGGTATTCTGATCTTTGACTACAAAGCAGATTATATCAAAGAAGACTTTGTTAAAGCGACTAATGCGACGGTCTATGGCCTGCACCACCTCCCCTTTAATCCGTTTTCTTTGGTAGGCAACAAGCCTATGTTACCAGTACATACAGCCAGTTTATTCCGTGCAACCCTAGCTAAAGCATTTGGTTTAGGGCCTAAGCAAGAGCACCGAATTCATGAGTTGGTCATGCAGGCATATGAGAACTGCGGCATTCAAGCGCACAACCCTGCGAGTTGGACGAATAACGTTCCGACGATGCAAAATATCTGGGACCTATTCCTCGACCAAGAAAAAGTGGAGCAAGATTCCCTTTACGCAGCACTCTATGAGCTCAATACCTTCGAAGTATTTGAGCCCAACTCCGAAAAAACACAATCGCTTTACGACACCTTAAATGGCGTAACAGTGATCAACCTTTCAGGGTACGATAAGAAGATTCAAAACCTGGTTGTTGCCATCACCCTAGATATCTTCTTTGCGCAGATGCACCAGCACGGCAGCTCAAAACTAGATGGCGACTATCGCCAAATCAGTAAAATGATATTGGTGGATGAAGCTGATAACTTTATGTCGCAACAATTTGAAAGCCTGAAAAAAATTCTTAAAGAGGGACGAGAATTTGGTGTGGGCACCATTCTATCAACCCAAGAGCTCACTCACTTTAAGGCAGGAGATATGGACTACTCAAAATACATCCTCTCCTGGATTATTCACCGCGTATCTCAGCTGAAAAGCCAAGAGATTAAAGCGATATTCAACAGTGCGGACAAAAATGAAGAAGAGCGTTTTATGCAGCAGATACGTCAGCTGGATAAGCACTATAGCCTTTATGTTGATGGTGAGAAGAAAGTATCAAAGATTAAAGACAAGGCGTTTTGGGAGCTTCTTGATCAATGAGTCCTGAAGAACTAAAAGAAAAAATTCAAACAATATCGATATGGAGACGTGGAGACGTTCGGGCACCACATAAGCCTTTACTCTTAATTTTTGCTATCTCAGAGTATTTGAAAGGTCACGATCGCCTATTTCATTTTGAAACTGAAATCGATGAGAGTCTCACTAAACTCTTAAAACGTTATGGTCCCTGTAGGTCTAACTATCACTCTACATATCCTTTTTGGAGACTTATAAATGATGGCTTTTGGGAGTTAACCAATACTGATAATTGCATGCCTAGAAAAAGCAATACCGATCCACCTAAGAGCGAACTTATAAACCAGAATGTCACTGGTGGTTTTTCAAAACCAGCACATAAATTACTCATGGTGAACCCATCTCTAGCAAGAGAGCTTGTTTCTTTGATATTAAAAGATAATTTTCCTGAAAGCATTCAAGAAGATATTATTGAAACGCTAGATTTTGATTTATATGAAATTATTAAAAAGCGGGACCCTGCTTTCAGAAAAAATATTTTAAGAGCCTACGGGTATAAATGTGCAATTTGCGAACTTGATTTGAGATTAGATTCAGTTACTGCGTGCTTAGATGCTGCCCACATAAAATGGAAACAATATGGTGGTCCGTGTGACACTAATAATGGAATTTGCTTGTGTACTTTGCATCACAGGGCTTTTGATAAGGGGGCAATTGGGTTCGATAAAGATATGAAGATTATCGTATCCAAATCAGTCAATGGTAACAAAAGAGTTAAAGAACTTTTCTTTGATTTTGAAGGAGTAGATTGTTATTTACCAAGATTAAAAAATGACCATCCTTCTGAAAAATACATAGAATGGCACTTTAAAGAAGTTTTTCACAAATAATTGATTTGTAAATATCCATATAATAATCATTGAGGATGTCATGGAAGTTAAACCAAATTTTTGTTCAATGGAATCTGTTTTTTCAGAAAATACTATATTTTTTGTACCAAAATACCAACGGTCTTATTCTTGGGAACGCAAGAATGTTAAACAGTTCTGTGACGATATAAAGGCTTTATATGACGCTCATAAAACAGAAGGCAAAGCTGGGCAGCACTTTTTAGGTGGAATTGTATCTGTTAAATGTAAAAGTGAAGATGAGCTTGATGACAAGGTTAAATATCAATTGGTAGATGGACAGCAGAGGCTATCTACAACAGTAATCTTGATATCTAGAATAGTTAACCTTCTCGAAGGTCTTCAGCTAAATGGTGATGCCTCCGAGACAAGAGAAAAACGAATCGCGAAGTATAAGGGAAAATTTGTAGATGTAGTGTTTGAGGAAAATGGTAAGGATGTCAGTTTTCCTCGAATGACCTTGTCAAAAAGGGATCATTTATATTTTGATGATGCTGTTAGAAATGGAGTTGTTGCTAGCTCTGATTTGAAGTCTCACTTACTCATTAAAAGATGCTGTTCTGATATTGATTCTTGGCTTGGTGACTTTAGAGGTGTTGATGATAATGAGACATTAGAAAACATTGATGTGTTGTTTAAGGTTTTCTCAAAGTCTTGCAAAATTCTTATTATAAAAATGAAGGATATCAGTGATGCTTATACTCTTTTCCAAGTTATCAATGATAGAGGTAGGTCTCTAACTGCTGGTGATTTGTTGAGAGCTTCATCCCTTGGGGCTGCTGATGAAACGGGCTTAGAAGATGAACAGCTAAATGAACTGGAAACTAAGTGGGACTCTATTACTGAAAAAGGTACTAAGTCAACAGACGATAAGCTGATAGCCTATTATGTTTCTAATAAAGGCAAAGGATCTTCTAAAACTTCTCTTTTTGAAGATTTTAATAAAGAATTCTTCGATGATAAAAAAAATATATCTTCACGGATTGATGATATTGATAAGCAGATAAAGATATACGATCTTCTCAGCGATGGGAGATGGCCGTATAAAAAATCAATGCTTACTGAGTACCAAAGAAAGAAATTATACAATTTGATTGTTATTTTCAAACATTCTCACTGCCTTCCGTTGTTAATGGCCGCAAGTAATTTAAGTGAGAAAAAGTTTTATCAACTAATATATTTTTTGGAGAAATTCTTCTTTGTCTATAGGGTTGCCATGGAAAAAAGAATGACTCCAGTCACCAAAATATATTACAAAAATATTATTGAAATGAGAAAGGATTCTGGCGTTTATCAGGTTAGGCGATTTGTCGATGAGCTTAGAGGAGTGCTGATATCTAAAATTGGTAAGAGTGAGATTCACTCCTATTTAGATGAAATTGAATATGAGGTAGGGGGGGATAATAAGCATTTAAAGTTTATTCTGTCGTCAATAGAAGAAAGCTGGAAGTGGTTATCAAGCGAAAGAAAACAAGGATTTGTAGGTATTTACAAATCTCATGATAGAACAATGTGCCCAGATGCTTTTGCCTATACGCTTGAGCATATTTATCCAAGAAATGGAGAAGTGGACCCTACTTTAAATCCATATATGCACAAGCTGGAAAATCTGACGTTACTCTCAGGGACTGATAATGAAAATGAAGGTAATAAATCTTTCCCTGAGAAAGTTCCTGCCTACAGGAGCAGCCGGCTGAATATGACGATAAGTCTATGTGAGAATGAAAGCTGGGACACGCAATCTTTATCAGATCGCAAAGACTTCATAAGGCGCGCAGTCATAGACTTATTCATGTTTGGCAATTTACCTGAAGAAGTCACAGCTGCGTGATTCCACGGTGGCATAACATTTGTGTCGGTCGCAAATTTATGCCCTCAACCCATTAGAAAGTATTGCTGAATCCTGTCAAGGATTTGTGGCTTCTCAGCGAAGCTATCCCATCTTCAACATGTGCTGCCCAAGCTTGCTCTAATTCCTTAGACCCAAGCTCTGGGTAGTACTTTCTCAGCAGTGTTTCAACAGCAAGCTCTAAGTCACCCAACCAGGTGACCTTATCCAGACTTAACCCCCCGTCTAGGCTGATAGGCTCGCCAGAAAATCGATAGCCACTCTCTAGCGAACGAAAGAAAGCGATACGAGCCGAGACATTTGGGGTCACACCGGTATGGCTTTTCAATCGTTTCAGCTGCTCTTCAGTTTGCTTCTTCAGGTGCATTCGATTGGGTAACATTAGACAGCCTCCTCCTGTGATGCGGCCCAGAAATAACCTTCTTTTAGCCGTGATGATTTAGTCTTGCCGTCAAAAACAATCTCGTACGCGTGAGAAATTTCTTCCTCCAAGTATTTGGAGAAGTAATGGTTATCGATCTCGGTATCTGTGGAGAGAATAACTACCTGATGGCTGGCAAAGGGGAAGTAATACTTCACCAGCTTATCACGGTGATGTGAGTCCAACCGGCCTAGTGGAGTATCAATGATGATCGGTAACTTTCTACCTGATGTGCGACCGAGCGCTTCAAGTATCGAAATCGCATAGATCTGCTTCTCACCGGCTGACAATGCTTTACGGTTAATCACATGATCATGGTCGTCGATGAGCTCCACGTCAAAGGTCGCAGGGTTAATCCGTGCCTGAATCTGCAGATCATCCTTTCTGGCCAGTTGTTTATAAGACGCAATAAACTCGGATTCCAGCTTCTTCACGCGCGCATGCGTTAACAATTCAGCAAAGCGATCGAGCAACAATAATGCTTGCTGCGCGTTATTCACAGCTTCAGAGCTATTACTAAAAACACGGTGCTTATCGTGAAGTTTCTGCTCTTTCTTGGCAAGCTCCATAGCTTTTTTAAAGGCATCTTTTGCCGCTTCAAGCACTTGCCTATAATCATTATTGAGCTGGACACGCTGACGCTCGAGCTGACGAATTTTGGTGAAAATATCCTGTAGCTGCTCTTGATCAGGTGCGCGTTCAATGTTTAAAGAGGCGTGATCAAGCTCATATTCAACCTTGGCGAGTCGATCTTTGGCTTCTTGAAAGCGAGGTAGAGACTGCTCTTGGGCATCAGATACTTGGTGTTCTAGCCCTCGGTATTCACGGTCGGATAGATCCAACGAAACAGCATCAACTGGAATTTCGTTTAAGTGTGCTTCAAAACACTGGTCAACCAGTTGCAGTGAGGGCGTATTATCCTCTTCTATACCGCTTAATGCAGACTTTAGCTGCGTATATAAGCTCTGTACTTCACGACCAAAGCTTTGCTTTTGCTTTACTTGAGCCTCGCTCGCTAAATCATGAAGCAGTTCTTTTAGCGTGTTTGGCGCCAAAGCCAGTGGTAGAAGGTATTCCAACTCAGAACGAATATCTTTTTCTAATTGCACCTTTTCCTTAAGCAGGTCTTTAACACGCTCCTCTTCGCTTTGGCGTGTCTTTGCCCAAGTCCCACCATCGGCATTCAATGATGCTTCCAAATCACTAAGATCTTTGCTGACCAGCTCAAACTTGGTGGCTTTCAAATCTGCGTCAAAACGCAGCTTTTCAGCTGTTTTTTCAAGAGCCTGACGCTCTGTTTGAGATTCACGGAGCTCTTGATTGATCTTCTCGGGCATCGCCTCAGCGCCGTGGCGCTTAAGGTAAATGATGAGATCACTCTTGAGGCGAGCAATCAAGTCAATACCGAGTAACCGTCTGACAGCAGTTTGAAGAATACTTCCTGACTCATCCTCTGCCAGCTCTGCAATTTTCTCTCCGTCAAAGAAGAAAAGATCGGCGATACCTGCGGGTATCAATTCATTTAAGAATCCTTGGCACTGATCATAGTTTAGTTCACTCCTCGGGGTACCGTCTTGGCTTAGGCTGAGACGATCTTTTTTACCCTTACCCCAAGAGCGAATGAGGTTGTATTCGCTCTCTAGTCCTCCCTGGGTGAAGGTAAAGATTAGTTCGATGCTAGCTTGTTCTGGGTGCCCGCCCAAGCCTTCACCTTTGTGAATTAGCGCATCGAGCTGCTCAATATACTCGCCTTTACTTAGTGTCCGCGAAAACGCTTGCCGGCCATACAGCACAGTCCTTACAGCAGATAAGATTGAAGTTTTACCAGCTCCGTTGAGACCACCAAAGAGGATGATGGGTCTCGGGGTTCCATGTTGATCTCTGCTAGGCTCTAAATTAACCTCATGAACACCCCGGAAAACCCGGAAATTATGTAGCACTAATTTCTTGATAATCATATTAATTCGGCCTGCTTATCACGTAACAGTAGCGCTTCGATCTCTCTGATTTTGTCTTCATAATCTTGAATCTCCTTTTGATGGAGATCGTATTCATGCTTAGCCTGTAACTGAGATTTTTTAGCTTCAATCTCTTCTAAGCTACCCCAATCTTGTTTTAATAGACTGCTAATTTTGTTGAAGACTCCACTTCGACGGCTAAGGCCTTCCATCGAGAGCTCAAGCTCAATCAGTTTTTTAATCATCGCCGGTGCGACGTCGTACTCGTCACCAAGCTGCTCCAGCATTTTTGCATCGTCCGCATCGAAACGTGGCCGGTCATTGTTGGACCATTCTAGATCACGTCCATAGACTTTTCGATAGATGCTAGGAAGTGAGTCTTCCCAATCCGGTTCATTAGGATCCTTAAACCACTCTTGTCGGATTTCGTGTAACTCCGGCTCGGTGATGAGGGTAATCTCATGTCCTTCTTGGTTGAGCTGTTTTTCAATGGTGAGTAGGTCTTCAAGCCATTGTTTACGGAATTTTAACCAGTAAGGGCCTGGAATAAACTTCCGCTGGCTGTCGAGCTCTTCTCCCTCTTTAGCGTTCTGGTAGATAACTCTTCCGTCACGTCGTTTGAAATTACGATATTTGGCTTTTTGTGAAGGGTCGCCCGTTGACGCAAGCAGGTCTCTGTAACGCAGCAGAGGCGACATCCATTCCTCTCCATTTTTGATCAAACCTTCCATGGCCTTATCTTTTGTAACAACGGTACATGTCCAACAGCCAAAACGTGAGTTACCGCAAGATGGTGTGCTATCGTCAATAACCAGAGGGCATTCACCTTGGTTCGATGAGTTCAGATAAAGCGTCCAGAGCGGAAGGTTGCTCGTACCCCAAGGACTTTCCCACTCGTCGACGAAGTCTGAATACTTATACGCTCCACGCAGCAGAGACCACACGTCATTAGTGTTCCATGTATCTATAGGAGTATAGATATAGGCATTCGGTAACGTCGTATGTCGCGCTAAACGGGATCCGTCTATTTTGTGGCGTGCAATAACTTGTGCTCGGGATGCGCTTTCATCACTTCTAGAGCCTAGCAAGAGTATCACCTCATCAAACTGAGCAACTTTCTCTTTAATAAATAGGCTTACCGGATCAATTTTGATGCGCTCTGTACACCAACGAAATTGACGAGTGGGAGCTGGATATCCTTTACCAAGCAAACTAACCCAAAATGTGGCATCTGTTTTAGGTGTCACAAGATGGGTAGTAATCGGCAATTCATCTCTGCGAGCACCATCTTCGATCATTTTGAGGGTGCGTGTAATCATATCGACGACAACGGGTGTCTCGACCAAGGTATCAGAAGAAACTATGAACAC
The DNA here is from genome assembly GCF_900113275.1 of Neptunomonas qingdaonensis. Taxonomy (GTDB): domain Bacteria; phylum Pseudomonadota; class Gammaproteobacteria; order Pseudomonadales; family Balneatricaceae; genus Neptunomonas; species Neptunomonas qingdaonensis. The sequence goes on along the minus strand of NZ_FOOU01000011.1, from coordinate 40,484 downwards.
AGGTTTGGAACGTCGTTCTGGCTCTAATCCGAGCAACGCAAGATATACAAGCGTCACAATAACCGTGGAATCTTTGCCACCACTATAACCGATAACCCATGGACGCTTATCTGTACAGTAAATCCTCTGGACCTCTGCAACAAAATCAGCCAGAGGCCGACCAGCAAATAACTCTGCATTAATAAATTCTTCGTAATCTTCAAGATCGTGTTTCTGAACCAATATACTCATTAGGCAACTTGCTCTTCTAATGCTTTTTCTTCGGGTGTTAGTTTCAGTCCAAGCGCCAACTTCAATGCATTACACGTCAACTGAATACTCGTATTAGATTTACTTAATTTTCCGTGCTGCATACTACGCTTAATCCACTCTGGGTTCGCTTTTCGCCAATCAATAGTACGAAGCTTAGTCAGTTTTTGTTGCCATTGGTCAGGGGATTCGCATAGGAGATCTTTACCGAGGATACCTAAAGCATGAAGCCCTACACCGTGTGCATGCACATATTCTTGCCTTAACTGCGTAGGGGAAACCTCTTTTTTATGTACTTGTTGCCAATCAGGCATATTGGCATACACAACCTGCCAATAGAGAGTAGCGGTTTCCTTCTCACTTTCATCAAAACCTTCTTTAGCACCCTTACTAAGGAGTGCGCGTGTAGCCTGCTTAATACTACTCAAAGTAAAAAGCTTATTACTCACAACCGAAATACTGGACTTTTCCATCTCGGTCAGCCCCTTAAATGGCTCTATTTCAGTCGCTAAATACCTAGCTAAATTAGAAGCAGGATCACGAAGGTCGTATAATGTCGCCAGCGATGGACTGGGCTTTACAGCATATTTATTCAAGTCCGCAAACATCTGCTGACTTCGCTTGAGTCCCTCATCAACAAAAAACAAAACGGGAAGGTTGTCATGACCCAGCTCTGGACGCTCTTTGACCGCCTCCTCTATCGCTTTGCGCCGATGCTGGCCATCATTAATCAGTATCTGCGCATCCATAGGAACCTTCAGTGTCCCCATATTTGATCCGCTCTCAAACTCTTCAAAATTAACATCGCTACCTACTGATGCAGTCAACGCTGAAAAAACATAATCATGAGGGTTATCTAATAGGTATTTAACCATTTCGGGTATTCGAGACTTATTAAGAGTCCTCTGGGCACGAAGCTCAGGAGGGACCTCCTCTTCGTCATAAATAAAAATACGAGGAATGATCCGAAGGGGGCATGTAGCTATATAAAAACAGTGCCCTGCTTGCATCCCTCTAACTGCAGGAAAAGAATAACAATAGCCGGAAGTGTCAGTAGAGCTCATATCAACAGACCTGATAACGTAATTTCGTGCATTTTACGTCACCAAATAACGTAAGTAAACGTCAGTTCTTATCTTATCCAGTTTTTTTGATGGAATAAAATCGATAACCTTTAGCAACCTTACCCTGCTCAGCGAGCAGACGCTGCAACTCAATATTACCCGGGCCGAGTAGCCCTTGAATGGAAGGGACAAGCCGCTGCAAACGGCGATCAAAAGACATTTGCTTTTCATAATAACTAAAACTGCTGTCTATTAACTTAGATTTGAGATACAACGGTTGAGGTGCATAGCCATCGACATAATCAAAGAAATCTACATCCTGGTCTCGCATCTTAATTTTAATTCGCTCTAACAAAAGCGGCAGTGGCGACTCATCAAATTCGTCATAAACCATCAGGCTAACTTTTCCTGATTGGATATGGATTTTAATCAAACTCACTTCATCTAATTCACCATACAACTGAACCGCACAACCAACATAAATTCTCAAGATTTGTGGCAACTCTTCCAAGAACCCACGATGTATCGTAAGCGAGTGCTGCTCATCCATGACGCTTGCAGAAAGGTTTTCGTATGCTGTTTTACAAGCACTATAGATTTTTTGAACGTCAGATACTTCAAACAAAGCATGCCTTGCTCTTTCTTGAACCTCCTTATATGTGCCAAACAATGCTTTCACATCCCGCTTCAAGCCGTCAGCCAAGCGCGTATAAGGTTTTCTCTTTCCAAATAGCGCTAAAGCAAAGTATACAATCAAGTCATCCTTTTTCATTGCCTTAGAGAGCTCAAAGTCTAAGCTGGCTGCCCCCGCATTTAATACATCAAATAAACGCTTTGAGGAGCCAAAAACCTCAACAATATTAGCATAACCTTCAAACTCATCACTTGCTGGTAACCGCCCCAGCTCAAGACAAACCTGCCAAAAACGCTCACATAGCTCAGTATTTTGTCCGATGAGTACCTGCATCTTACTCAACGAATTAACAGGCCGCTGTGTCAGTTGCTTCCATTGATGATGGCGAAGTTGCCGATTAGATAAAAACGACTGCTCTTGCAACTTATCTCTGAACACATAATAAATACCTGGCGCAATCGCAATAGCATTTTCTTCTAGTGTTTGCTCGATAAAAGCCTGAAGTTCAGATTGGGCATAATACTTTTGAAATGTATTCCTAGAGGTAATAACACCATCTTTGTAAGGCCTAAACCTTTGGATAAAGCTATCGCTTGCCAACATAGCAGAGATAACTAGCACCTTCCCAGCAAGCTCATACGCTCGCATAAGAGCCTCTATACGCTCCTCACGATCCTCAATCACATTAATCACAAACCCGATATTAACTATATCCGCTGAAAATATGTCAGCATCGGGCCTATGTGCAGGATCCCAACCAGCCACATCAATACCATGGGCCTCCAGCTCACAAAGATCATCGCCAAGCCCACACCCATAATCAAATACACTAAATGTACCATCAAGATATCCATGCTTTGAAAGAGACTTCATCGGTGCAGAAAGGCTATGACGTTGTATAGCGGTTTTATGACGATCTACTTGTGCTTGATCACCGGTTTGAAGAGCCGCCTGTCGAAATAACCGTCCATCAACCAAAGCATAACCACTCTGATTGATTAGGCGATACCAAGAATCACGGAAGCCAATTATTTTATGATTTTCATACAGACCAGCAGTTTCACCCTCCTGCGTTAACGTAATAAAATTTTCATACTCAGGGTGATCTGGATGAACAAAAAGTTCTTTTCTATGAAGAATCGGAGGGTTTTCAGCTTTACTGTAGTCCATTTCTCGCTTGGTAGTTGAACGAAGATCCACCGTTGAACTTCTTTCAAGGGCAGGATATGAATCATCAAAAAATAGTGGGTAATGAAGATATGATAATCTGAAGTCTTTACGATAATACTTAACTACATTCCAGTGTTCATCATCAATTTGGCCGGCCTTAGCAATCAAATAAGTAAACTTGGAGAGCTCATCTGCTATGTATTCTAGAGCGGAGCGGTGTAGATATATAACATCAGGCAGGCGCTTTCCTAAAGTTAATTCACTTACAAGCTTCATAAATCTGTCTTGATCCATAACTAGCCTACATAGTCTAAAAACCGCTCTTTCTTGATAGTCCGTGGCACCAGCTTCCCATTATACTGCTTCATGACTGATACTTTGCAATTAAGCTCTGGGCCATAGCTAACATGTATAGGGAGATCATGCCCATAAAAATACAGCCTATCAAAAGAGCAGTTTTCGATAACCCATAACGCGATAACTATTGAACTTACCCCTTCAACCCTAAAGTCGCATGCAAACCCATCCCGACTACATATACGCTTTCCCGCTTTATTTACTTCAAAAGCCGCATGCTGATCCAGTGAGGGGGCAATGCGCTTCACATTACGTTTCCGTATTTCTGAAAGTAATTCTTTACTGCAGAGGCCATAAGTCAACTTAACAGAACCAAACTCATCTACCACCAAGTCTAAAATCTCAGTAGCTAACAAGCTAATAGCATTGAAGCTTTCTTGTGATTTTGGCATGTTTGATACGCCACTCCTAACCTGTGTTGCACCACAAAATATGAGGTCCGAGTACTTAAAGTGCTTACTGCATGCATCTATTCCATTAATCATTACTGAAAACCATTATTAAGCCAAACATAATAAGAATAAAATTCTATGGGTATATTAATAACTATACGGACCACTGAGTACCTCCCAGATCATTCAGTAAGTGCGCATCATCTCTTGAAACAATCGTCGCCTCCATACATCTTACGTCCTCAATCGGATAGTGATACTGCCAACCCCAAAAGTTTATAGGGCAACAATCCGTATTAAAATGCGCATTGGTTGAACTACTTTGCAATATCTCCGAGGAAGTGCAACATGCCTGACGCATATAATGAAAACCAAATCGCAGCAGTTTCGCACTGCCCTAATTGCCCGAAATGATGATCACGGGTTAATTATTCTAAGAAAGCATTTAGCGCAACCACTGCTTCGCCGGAGGCACTGAGCGATCAAAGATATAGTCTGCAATCACCAACAAATCAGCATTATGCCGTAGGCCATAATCTCTAATCTACTTCAATATGACTCGCTGATCACCCGGCAAGGTATATTCTGCAATAACCGACCGATATGCCAGCCGAGGTGTTTATGAAGCGCAGAGGTGAGTCATATTAAACATTATCACCTTCAGACTGTAGCGGCATTGCGCCCTGTGGCTCAATAAAGATTTTCCGCTATGAATCAGCATTAATGGTGGCATAACCTATACTTTTATCCTCTTTAAAAAAAGGTAAGGTTACCGCACCATAGCCTCAACTTATCCATAAGTGCGAGCAAATTTTCCTTCCTAGTATGATGGCCTTATGACGATATTCGCTTTCGGCGAAGCGCAGTAACTGCTTATGCTTGGATCGCTTAGTTTGTTAACGGTGAAGTATGTTCCCCCTCATGGCCAGCCCCTTACTCGCATCTTCCTGAGAATTTGAGCTGCTACAAACCATAATATTTAATTTGCATTCACATGTGTGTTATATACAATTATTAAAATTTCAGATTAAAAATCATAAAATGGACTACAACATGGATGTTTCAAAAAAAATAATCCAAATACCAGATAAAAATAAGATTTATCTTTCCTTTATCCCAATACTTGATGATTATTGGAAAAGTGAAAATCTTGACGGTGCCAATATACAAAACAAATACGAAAAAATGAACAAAAGTGCTCACCCATTGGCACTTAAAACTTTATGCATATAGTTTCATATTGCACTTTATGGTCCTTGAAAAATAAAAAAAACAAATTAAAGTTAAAAAGTATAACAAACAAAAAAAGTTCATATCAAGACAACATAATAAAAGCTCAGAAAAATTGGATATGTGCAAAAAATTCAGCTTTGGAAAATAACAATTTCAAATACTTCAATAATATTGAAACCCTATTCCCTTTAAACAAAATGTCTGGCGGAATTTCTCTTCCTACAAAAAATAATAAAAAAATGGAGTCAGAATTTAATTCATTAAGCCCAGAAGATACTTTAAAAAATGCTAGAGAAATAATAAGAGAAAAATCTGCTAAATCAGTGAATGATGCCACTATTTTAGTAGTAGACCAGTATCTTAAAAATAAAAACTTTTACTATGGAAGAATGTTAACCAGTTTTTATCATATTTTAAAATCCGACTTTCAATCTCCTATATATATAAACTTTTTATCTCTCGTAAAAGATGTAACTGATTGGGATTTAATAAAAGAAAACTACACAGACCAACCACCTCAACTTAGCTGAAAAACAATAAGAAAAAATCTAATTTCCAGCCAGCATGGTGTATCAAATTATAAAATTCTTTCTAATATAAAAAACAAAAAACCTTTGAGGAAAAAAACACATTTAAACAACAAAGCCACCATTATCGATTCAATAAAAAACAATCTTGAAAAAGTAGAGAATTTGTTAAATGATAATTATTATTCCGTGCTTATGAACAATTCCAATATTAACGAAATTGAATGTATCAGAAATAAAATAAAAAAATAGAACAAATAATATTAAACGCCTCAGAAAAGAAACCATAAAATCCATAGATTCTACAGGAAACTAATTAAGAAATCGTCATTATTAATATCTTTCCTAAGGTTGGGTATAGCTACCCCTCCGCACTGAAGGAAAGTACTATTACTAAACGGTCAAACCAAAAAAAATATATGTGCATTACTAATTTAAAATAGGCGGGAACACAACTCCCCGCCTCACACACCTTACCATCGACGAGTTACAAAAAGATCTGGACGAGTGGATTGAATACTATAACAATGAACGGACGCATCAGGGCAAAATGTGTTGCGGTAGAACACCGATGGATACATTGCATGATGGTAAATCGATTTGGGCTGAGAAAAACTTAGCTCAGATCTAAACTGACAGGCATCGTTTGAAAACGGGTAACTGTCAGATCAAGTCTGAGCTACTACATTTTAGATTAAGGAAGGATTCGCAAGATCTAGCACTTCTTACCATTTTGTCTTCTCGCTATGTTAATAACATTATCTACAAGCCCATTGATTTAATCATGTCTGTTTCACTGACAATATCAGGAGTAATCACTGCATCTTTAAGTACAATTTTTCCATTCAATAATCGATCAAGATGAACATCAAACGAGTCAAACTCAGGATGCAAAACTGCGGGAAGATAGATATGTACATCTATTGTTTGCCCTATTCTATAAACTCTATCTGTAGCTTGAGCTTCTTTCGCAGGATTCCAATGCCTTTCAAGGTGAACAACATGGTTCGCACCAACAACAGTCAGACCTACTCCTGCCGCAATCGGCGACATGATTATTATGTTAAACCCAGTGACGGACTCAAATTGTTCAATCATACTTTTTCGTGTGAGATCATCAGCTTTTTTTTGTACGGCGGCGGTATCACCATTAATAACATGGATATTTAAACCATAAATTTTATCTAGCCACATTTTCAATAAGCGTTGCAACTGCTTAGTTACCATGAAGAGAATTACCTTTTCCCTTTTAGCCTTTATCTGTTCAAGAACATCTAACAGAACTTTTAATTTCCCTGATTCATTTATTAGCGCTACCGCATGTTTAGGCGAGCTCGCCAATAATAACGAAGCAGTATCATGAAGCCGAGGATGTAAAGAAATGCTCCTTAATTTTTGCAAAGTTGTCAGTGCCTGCCCTCTCATATCCTCCGTACTACTCTTGACTCTGTACTCTTCCAAAACTGAGTCATATACTTGTAGCTGTTGACCACTCATCATTTTAGCGAGGTCATCTTTTACAGAAATTAAACTACCCGCTGATTGACAAATGCCACTATAAATAAACTTACCTGGTAACCCTTTAAGTTGATCTTCTTTAACACGGCGTAGCATGAACCGACCTACGGCTTCTCGTAATTCAGTTCCAACAGTTGCTCTGATATGATCTCGATTTTCATCATCTGCTTCGGTAATAGGCTTTACCCAAGTATCGCGAAAGTGTGCCCAACTTCCTAGTAACCCAGGTTGCGCGGTATCTATTAAACACCAAAAATCTGCTAGGCTATTTTCTACAGGAGTTCCTGTAGCTAATAACTTAAAATCTGCCTTCAAGCCCTTGGCCGCTCTTGTTTGCAGAGTGTTGGGGTTTTTAATATTCTGAGCTTCGTCAAAAATTACAATTCCCCAGTCAATAACACAAAGAGAAAACTGATAATCGCGGAGTGTTTGGTAGGTAGTAAGGACTAATCGACGATCCATATCCAATCGATTAACGCCTGATTCAGGTCCTACTTGTAAAGCATATCGTATAGCGTCATTCGACAGCTGCCCTTCTGCATTTAAGGCCGAGGCTAGTTGAACAGATTCTCTGTCGGACCCTTGAATTCTGTATTTCTTCAAGTCTCGTCCAGACTGAAGAACGACAATGTCGCGGAAAGGTATCGTACTAAAGGTATTTTGAACTTCTTGTTCCCAGTTTTCCAAAAGACTTAACGGTGCTATAACCAACATGGGCTTTTCTGGTTTTCCGTATCTTTTCTGCCGATTAAGATACTCTCTAAGAGCAACAAGAGTCATGTATGTTTTGCCTAACCCCATATCATCGGCCAAAAGAGCACCCTGTAAACGATATAAATCGTCATGATCATCAGTTAAAGCAGACTCTAGAAGAGATAAAATCCAATCTATCCCCTCCTTCTGATGAGGGTAAGGAGCTCTGGCATAACTTTCCCAATCTGGTTTATTGACTTCATTCAACTGATTAGATTTTAAAATCAGAGAACTAGAAATCTCATCCGCCTCTCTTAATACAATACTCACCTTTTCTTTAGAATTATTATCATTTGGCAGATAGCTATCAGGTTTAATTTGATCTACCTTATTACTAATCTGATGAATCATTTCTTTAACTACAACATCAATACGATCATCATCACTGATATCAATTAGTTCCCCAGCAAACTCCATTGAATCGGCGCCTTGCGATTTAGCCACTTTTAATTGTTTAACAAATTCATCAACGTCGTCATTAGATTTAATTAAAAACTTTAAGCGTTCGATTGGTTCTGAGGCCATTCTCGTAGTAAACCAATCTCTCTTTTTATCGTCTAATCCCCCAAAATCCATGTGCCGAAGCTTACCAGCACCTAGCACCCTCAAAGAAAAACCCAAGTCCAGATTAACTAAAGAGGCATCAAGAAAAGCACTTGGTGAAGTAATAAAGTCCTCAACTTTATCCGCTGGAATTCGTCTGTTGCTCATAACCTCTCTTAGAGCATCCATTCTTTTAGGTTCAATCAGTACAATCTTGTTGTTAATACGCAATACCCCATCGGATCCGCTGAGGTCTAATTGCTGCCAACGATTTTCTAAATGATCAGGGGTAATACCTGTGCCTAAACTCGGACACAGCTCTAAACTTCCGTCAGGCATACGTGTAACTAAAACACCGACTTCGTTAGGAATTGATACATCAAGACGATCAAAATGACTCAAATCAATTCTCATGCCGCTACGCTCAGCCATCTGTAATAAAGCCATCATTCTTAAATTGGCCGTTGTACCTCGCTCCTCAACAGGTAATGATTGATGGTTTTCTACAGCAGTTATGCCCATCAATTCAGAAGATGTCAGCCTGTAAATCTTTTTAGTACCAAAATAAATAAAAGGCCCTTTCCTACGAAAAGGCTCATTTTTTTCATTATAAAAAGCACTCAAATTAACTTTAAAACTACTTTTTCCAGTATGGCCACTAATTGCTGAAGTAAACTGTCCTGGATAGCGCCTATGGATCCCTAATATATCCGCCTGCTCGTCATCTAAACCTGCAACAACCTCCGAAGAAATCATAAACCCATTAGGAAAGGCGGTTGCCAGATCTTGCTCTTCGAGCATGCGAAAAACCACTAACTGCATAGTCTCTAATGGAAGACCGCTACCTTTAAGCACACTATCATAATATTTTTTATCTAAGAAAAAATTAACGCCGCTTATATCTGCAACATAATCAAAACCGGCACCATAATCAGAAGACGAAATACTTTTAGACACGCCCAAAAAAGAGAGCAATAACGATTTAACGCTCATCACAATTCCTTAAAATTATATTTCCCGATACCGGGCGTATGGGAACTGCGTAAAGACCAACAAAAAGCATTATCATGTCTTAAATATTTCGATATAGAACCAAGAACATAACTTCTTATCGTTATCTCTTCAACTTTAATAATTTCAGAAATTGTGGAAATCCGGCACCCTGGGTTTAAGTATATACATTTTAATATCTTTTCTTCAATTTCAAAATCATTTACAATCTTTGGCTTATTAATTTCAGCACCAGAACTTTCTTTATTTTTTAAAACCCAATACCCATCAATATTTTGTTCTACCAACTCAGAGAGTTCATTGTTAATACAACTCAGCACCACTCTTTGATTAATACCTAAACCGAAATCGGAGAACTTTGAATCAAATCTCTTATTAAGTTTCAAGTATTCTAATATTTTAGCTGCAGGGTATGAAAGTTTAAAATCAGCCACTTTCTCTGATATAGTTATTTTTTTATTTTCATTAACTGCATCTTCATGAAAAACTTTTGAAGAGTAACTAGAACCTAAAGTATCATTTTTATTTGATTCTACAGGTGGTCTAAAATTATCTAAATTATACTTCTTGATACCGGATCTGCGTAGATACCAACAAAACTCATAATTTTGTCTTAAATATTTCGATATAGAACCATGAATATATCTTTTTATTATTTTTTCTTCAGTTTCAAGAATTTTAGAAATCTTAGAAATCTGGCACCCTGGATTTAAGTATATACATTTCAATATCTTTTCTTCAAACTCAAAATCATTTACAATCTTTGACTTATTAATTTCAGTACCAGAACTTTCTTTATTTTTTAAAACCCAATATCCATCAGCATTCTTTTCTACCAAGCCAGAGAGCTCATTATTAATACAACTTAACACTTCTCTCTGAGTAAAACCTAAATTTAAGCCGGAGTACGTTGTATCAAATATTTCATTTTGCTTCAAGTACTCTAATAGTTTCGCTGCAGTATATGAAATTTCAAAATCAGTCATTTTCTCCGATATAGTTATTTTTTTATTTTCAAAAACTGCCTCATTATTAATGATTTTTTCAGAAAAACTACCATTTATTTTTAACTTATCGGATGATTTAACATCCACGTAATTCATAGACAACCCTAAAATATCATCTGTTTTTTTGCTTACAGTAGGGTACCCAAATGCGGAAATATAATACTTATAATCTTTTGAGCTTAGCAATTCCTCTATATCAAGACCTATACCGTTACTTGCCAGAAAATCAATTACTTTTCTTTGCCAACTTGAATTATGTACCACATCTATAAACGGCAAACCCGGATATTTATTACTGTAATCTTGTGGAATACGATGAATTAGCTCTCCATACGTTAATAGCTTTATATCATAAGAGGTTAGCAGGTCACTAGGCTGTGCTAAATAAGCCCAAAGCCTGAAACTATGGGATCCTTCTATCAGAAAAAAGTCACCGCAATCTAAATAAATAATCGCTTTATCTGCCAACACCCCATCAAGTTTCACATAACTTGTTTTTAATTCATCTCCGAGTATTCGTTTAACTATACCGGCTGCTGTCTTACCAAGCATTAAACGCGTACTTCTTATAATCTTTAATTTATATAACCCCTCAAGAAATAATTTTCTCGCAGGAAACATTCTTTGTAAATCATCTTTACCAGTCACGACACCGTATTGCTCTACAGCTTGCAGGAAAAGTTTTAAATCTTCCTTCGACAACCAACTTCGTACTTTTTCAATCCGCGATTCACCTAACGGTAACCACCATTGGCGGAAGTTTGGAGCAGAGCTAGCTATACGGGGGTCTCCTGCCATGTTAATAATAAAATCTTGCCAAGCAGACCCAGGATCTTCTGCTACTCTGTCGATAAGAATTTCTAAAGCGGCGTGGCCTATGCGACGACTACCTTCAAAGGGAGCTCTACATACTCTTGGTTTTAACAGCTCAGAAAAGACCTCATGAACACTTCCCACAGGTAAGGTACGTAGGACATCTAAATAGTAATGGGCTCGACAAACATCTCCGTATCGACCACCATCAAACCCTGATATACAAAAGAATGTGAAAATCTCATCAAGCTCTTTATGCTCATTGAGAGCACGCTGAACCAACGCTTTAGGTCCATCAAGTGCTAGGATCCAATATCCTTCTTTTTTTAATGTATGTAGAAAATCAATTTTTTCATCAGTTTTTGGTTCTGGCAATTTCGAAAACTGTGTTCTTAACTGTCTCTCAAACGCCTTCAACACTCCTATTTTAGACGAGTTATTTTCTGGCTCTAGTTGGTCGAAAAACTGGAAATATAATTGTATTAAATTCAGTAAAGGTACTCTTCCAAGGCGAGGTTGTTGAGCATTAATTAAAATATCTATTACTCCGGCTTTCAGCGACTTTTCCCTAAACTGATCATCTTCAAGCCAAAGAAATGTAATCGCTCTAGCCGCTACCCGGCTCTTAAGAAGTGTTTCTAGACGGATAGAAGATGCATGGAGATCCAGTTTTTTTAATTCCTCACAGATCCGCAGAAATACGTCACTGTGCCCAACTTGATCTTGAATAATACGAGTATCAGAAATAAGACTCTGCCATCCGGATAGGCCCAATGTTCTAAATTGAAAACACAGTGGAGGCAAGTTCACTGGATGCTCCTGGATCGCTGTCGTCCTAATAGCGCTTCATAATCAGCGCTATTAGGACGACGTATCGTAAAACGAATATCTACCCGCCGATTCAGGCTATACTCTTCTTCAGTTTCCTGCTTATCTGTCACTGGACGTGTTTCAGCATATCCACTTACCGAGAACAACGGTAATAGTTCTTTGTTTCTCAGCTCATCCAGCTGACTTCCTGGAAGCAATGCTTTATCCCAAAACTGCCAGAGAGAAATGGCTCTAAAGGCTGATAACCCCCAGTTTCCTTTCCCCATAAATCCAGCGGTGGGTCGATCATCAGTATGACCTTCAATAAAGATTGTATCCAAATAGTCAGACCGGTTCCCAGACCTAATGACTTCACTAAGTACTTCTCCTATTTGCAATGCAGTAGACTGATAACGCAACCCCACCTCATATGCACCAGTCTTGAAGCCCAATATGTCATTTGAAATACTCAGTACAGTTTCATTTTCACTAACGCTAACCTGAATACCACGCTTAATTAACATCTCTGCTGCTTCTTGGAGAATTGTTCTACGAACACCTTCTGCTTCCTTCAGAAACTCTACTTCCTGCGTAAATTTCTGTTGCCGTTCCTCTAATTTTTCTTGAATTTCCATAAGCTGAACAATAAGAACGACCGCTGCAAGAATAAAGATAATTAGTAATGATGACATAATGTCCGAAAAAGATATCCAATACGGGTTATCTTCATCTACAGAAGGTTTCTTTGAAAAACGCATACGCATTAACGTTTCTCCAAATCATCGACAATACCGCTAATAGCATGAACTGTTCGTTTCATTTCATCAGCAAATGCCATGGTTGTCTCATTCCAAAGTTCCATTCTCTCAGTTACCTGCTGGCGAACCTCATCGGAATAACTTCGCAGCCATTCCTCAGCCTGTTTTTCTATACCTTCTACTTGAGTACGCAAAGAACCGCCCAAGTTATCAAACTCGTGCCGAACACCTTCTAAGAAAGCCTGTTGATGTGTACCGAGATGACTGAATCCTTCATGCGCAACTTTAGCCGCAGACTCGAAATGTTGAGTCGCCTCATTTAATGATGTTTGAAGCATTTCCAGGGAAGAAGCTTGCTCTCTGACCTGCGAGGCAAGTTCATGATTCTGCTGAGAGGCACCTTCAATACTATCTGTTACGGCTTTAAGGCGGATATCTAGTACGTCGGTAACTTGCTTAAGGTTTGAAGAAAGCATACTTAACTGATTAGAACTATTACTCATATTCTGACTACTACGTTCAGCGGCGCCAGCTGCTGTACTCAGCTCTTTTATAAGTACCTGATGCTGATCTGCCATTTGTAGCATCTGCTTTTGAGTCACACTAACCCCTTCAGAGACTACTTTCATCAACTGGTGCTGTTCAGATACTATTTGTTCTAATTGATTTTGGAACCGTTGCTGTAGTTCTGTTTCTCGCTGTTGAGCTGCTTCATTGTGAGAAGTTATTTGATTATCCAAATTCGATATGGTTTTTTGAAATACCTTTTCAAGATTATTCTGCTGTAACCCCGTCACTTCTTCCATACGATTCAGTTGATCTGAAGATGCAGCGCTAAAAGTACTAATCATTGACTGCTGCTGAGTAACGAGTTCTCGCTGTACTTGTGAAATATGGGCTGCTCTCTTCACGTCACGATCATTAACAGCTTCGAGCTGACTCGCTAGCAAATCCCTCTGACTCGCAGTGCTTTCTTTAAGGACAGAATTGAATATATTTTGACGTTCCTGATCATGCTTCTCTGCCGCACCTAACTGATCAGATAACTGGTTAGTTAAACTCTGCATAAGTCCGTTAAAACAAGTTTCCATTTCTGTTTGGCTATGAGTGGCCTCTGCCCGATGATTCTTCAATTGTTCTGCAAATTCACGAGAGTATTGTTCCGTATGTGCACGGTCTCTATTTTGCTGTTCTGTTAATGTGTTAAATAACAGATCCATTTTTATTGCCATTGACGATACAGCAGAACTAACATCAGATGCGGCTTTATCCATCATCTCCCCTTGCTGAGTACCGGCTGTTTCCATACTCCCCATAAAATTACTAGCGAGTTTTTCTAACACATCAGAAGACTGTTGACCCGCTTGTTCTGCAAGTGTCTTTAATGCCGGTGCCATTACATTATTAAGAGCATCCGTAAAAGCCGTCTGCATCGAATCGCTTATACCTGATACCGTTTCTTGAAAACGGTCACCTATACGTTCATGCAGTTCCTGCAACGCTTCTTTAGTCTCTCTACTAGAATCAGCTATTTCCACTAAAGCCTGTTCAGCGGGTAGACGAGGATATAAAAAATCAATTTCATGCTGTAGCCGGTTAATACTCCCCAAAGCGCTACGCTCAAACAACTTTTCAAATACATTCAAAAACAAACTGGAGCTAACTCCCCAAACCGAAGTCATAAAAGCCACCGCAGCTCCATTAATCATTGAAGCCACACCTTTCTTAAGATCATCAACATCGGATGTACTTACCTGGAGGTCGGTAAGACCAATGGTCAAACCAATGAAAGTCCCTAAAACACCAATGGCAGTTAAAAAAGAAGGGGTCGCAGCCAAAAGGCGACTCGACGACAGACCGTAAGCTAAGGTACTACTGTTGAAAAAATGCTCAGCATCTAATGTATTATATAATTTTTTCTGATCTGACGAAAAAACTAAACTTTCGTCAAACTCCCTCCACAAACTACCAACTTGTTTACTTTTCGTCTGCTGTGCCTTTTCAAGTGTTTCTGTGCGCATGTAAGCTAGATTAGCTTTGTCTAGCTCTTTAATTAGAGATTTAACCTGTTTATATCGAGAACGAAAGCTAAAATAGTGATAGACGACAGAGGTGACCGCAATCGCAAGAATTGCCATCATACCAATCCAGAACCAAACACTGAGTTCCATTGTTTGGGTGCCAGGTTCTAGCAATAAACTGAAATTTGGCCATAAATGAAAAAGAAGCTCTAGCATCATAATTCCTTGTTTGAGAATTCCTTCGGGGGAACTTTTTCTATTATTAAGTTCTATTTTTCAATAGATTAGCTATTGCTAACATCATACTTAGTAGATATCTTGCGTTCCAACGTTACACGTATTGGTCAAATATAGAGGGCGTACTTCACACACACTAGTACCCTGTCCATTTGTGGAAGTTAAAAATAAAAATGCTGTTCTCATTATTAACTCCTTTTATGAGGTATATAATTAGTGCTCCCCAATATTATCTACTCAGCCTTATTTTTAGCCAAGTGCGATAAAAAACCGTAGAGTCATATAATTTCAAACAAGGGAATATGGAGAAGCCTCAGAATCAACCCCAATCGAAAGGTAAGGATTTTTGCATAGATGGAAGCATGAATGCTGAGGGTATCATGCTGATCTTCTGCAGAACTAGATATATTCCGGAAAACACCTTGACCACGCGTTTTACAAAAATACAACAAGCTTCCTTGCCTAAAAAACCCCACAAAATCATATTTTCATAAGCATTCTAAGTCGCAATCTTCGTTCTTGCCAGTTGACTTATCATTAAAACTTCAAATGAGAGACTTTTGTGCGGCAACACCACACACTGGTTAAATTTCCAGTTCACCTTTTTTTGGACTCGTTAAGGGGTTTGAAGCCCAACGGTACGAAAACTACTAAAAACCTGTGCTACCCGAAAGCCGTTATAGGCTGTCTAATCGTAAAGGATGGTAGTTGCGAAAACATCGAAGGCTAGAGGGTAGCTCCCTCAAATAGAAGCCGTATATACGCAAGTAGTTTACTATTTATGTTATTTTCATTGCTCAACAGATGGAGTTCATATACGGGTAGCCGAGGGGATCCTACTCTCAGCCCCCATAACACCCTGGCGCCTGCGTGGCTGTCGAGCTTGTGATTGAGCGAAAAGCGCGGTGCTGACTTGTCTCTCATACCCCCTGAGTGTAGTAAAAAATGTGCGTGACACAGACTCTCTCTATTCAGCGCCCGTGATACTTATAAACCTTCTATCCTGATTTGATCACCAAGGGAGCTGATGTATTTCAAATCATTTGAGTCCAAGTCGAACCACTCACCTTCCGTCCGTTTAGCGGAAAATTTTCGGTGTAATGACGACTCAGCTTGTGTGTAATCATCAAACCATGCATATGACTCAATCGCAGTCACGAATGGAAGCTTGACTTCAAATAGTCGAGTCCGACTTTTGATGTTTACCGTTTTGCCAATTTTGTAGCCGTAATCTGACTTAAGCACGTACACATAACCGCCAGTGCAGGCGCCACCCCTATCGACTCCAGTTGACCTTGTGGCTTGAAACGACAGGTCCTCCATTCCTTCGAACTGCTCATGAAAAAGATCTTCGAGCATGTAGCGTCCAACTACCTCTTTAGCAAATCCTAAGAAGGGGTTTCGCCAGTAGCGTCTTCCCGACGGGTTCGGCTTGAGCGTGATATTTACCGGACAGTACTGAAGCTCTGCTTCGCTATCTGCTTGATTTACTCCTACCACTAAGCCAATACCGGATACTTCACCAACCTGTTCTTGCTCGTTCCACTCGGCGATAACTAAGCCATGACGGGGCCTTAACCTCGCCCCAAGGCCTGCTGGCATTTGGATACGGGCTTTACCACAGCTATCCTCGACAATTAGGCAAGAGTTAGAGACACGAAAAAACGTTTTAGGGATAATCATAATGTTTATTAAACCTCTGTCCTTGAATGATGTTCATCACCAAGCAATGCTCGAAGATGCTCATCAAGTTTCTTTTCTTTTTGTCCTTTCCAGGCGATATAAGGATGCTGATTAAGGAAGGGGGCCGTCTCTCTAAACGACTGGATGACTTCTTCGACGCTCTCTTCGATTGTCTCCAAAATGGTCTTGCCAATAGCAGCTTCCCCTTTTTCAAACCGCTGACAGAAAAAATCTTCGTCGAATGGACTCTCTTCATAAGGAAAGAACTGAGATACTTCTTCCGCATAATAAAAAACATAAGGAATTATTTTAGATAAATCGGTATCGGGATACAGCACAAGATAGGTTTCGCCAAAGTGATGGACATCAGGCCTCTCACTGGGATGCTTTAGCTGGTCAGGACCCAGTGAAATATCATCAGGTCGACAAAGCCCTTTCGAATCGATGCAATTCTCAAACAAATAACTTAACTCGCTGTCATTTGGATGAACAATTCGCTCAACTGCAGAATGAAGGTGGTATCCAATAAAGAATCTAGGCAAATAATATAAATCAAAAGCGATGGAATAATCTGCTTCCATATTGCGCCTGACCAATGTCGTTTGCTTTTCTATCATCCGATTCCAAGTTTGTAGCTCCCACTTTAAATGCTTACAAACAGGCTGCTCTTTTTCGTCTATCGAAGAGAAAAACAAGTTCCAATCGTTAGTAGAAAAAGTCTTGAACGGCTTATTGTACAACTCTTCATGCCTCTCGAAACCGGTTAACTCTATCTGCTTGGCAAAGTAGCGAATGGTTTCCATATCGGGGTAATCCATGGAAAAGCCCGACTCTCCTATTTCTCGATAGTATCGTCTCAGGTGCTCCGCCTTCGACTCAGCTAGCTTGCGATAGGTCGACAGTAACCCCGTTTCTTCATTGACCTTTTCCGTAATCGCAGACAATAAGTAACGCAGCTTGCCTTGATCACTTATGCTCCCTTTTAATGGATGAAAGCGTGTACCCCGTGCAAGCTTATCAGCTAAAGACTCTAGTGATATGCCGCGCGAAGATGCCTCCAAATACTGATGCACAGAACGGAGAGTCCGTATCCATGTGGCTGTATTTGCAATGAAGCACTTACTAGTAGCCGACTCTGGATTACGCTGGGTCATTCGAGACAGATCACGCCGAAAAGCATGTTTGTCCGGATATGCCTCCCATGCATGAGACCAAAGCGTTCTAGGTTTAATGTCATAATACGACAGAATCCCCCACATATTCATAGCCAACGTGGCACGATCTTCCAGGGGGATTTTTTTGCGCCAATCCATCAAATTATTAAACGCTTCTTCTCCTGCGCTATGAAGCTGAGCCATACGCTCAGACTGTTTTTCATTCTTTTCTAATCGCTGATTTCTCTCAAAGTCGATCTGCTTTGGGAATGCGATAACATTCCCTGTTTCACTTGTATGCTTCATCAGTGACGGTTCCTTTTCGAGTGCTGGTTCTTACGAGCAACAGTAATGACTGTGCCACAATCTACGACTACATAGATGCTCTTTAACTGAGCCAATGGCCCTTCGGAAAGAGGCCCCAAATAGCGCTTCACTTGTGTCATACCTTTTTTATCAAGGTGGTAAACCTCGCTGCCCCGGTGGTGCTCAACCTTTCCCCAGTCAAGAATCAGATCAATTGCCACCTGTGGAATTGAACGTTGCTCTATTCGTTCACTCGCGTGCTTTGAAATATTCATTAGTGGGCGCTCCCGCTCTGTCGTTTGCTTAAAACTATTCTGCTACAAAGCTGACAGCGAGAGGCATCAATTTAAATCAACGAGTTACAATTTTTTTGATGCATTATTATTTAATTATCGATGCGTTAATATATAATTTTTGATTCATGTATTGATTCAAAATTGATACTAGATTGGATCGATATAGGTGTAAAGATCACACAATGGACCTTTTTCTAGATACTCGCCCATCCTTTCGATGCTGACTGTGGGGCTATCACAGGAAAAATGCCTGCTGGATTACCGACCGTTCTAAAAATGACACCAATGCAACATTGATCAGCATTCGTTAGAGTTGGCAGCAAAACGTGACTGTGCGGATTCTGTGCTAATGATTAGCCAGCGTTAGCTTTGAGTATCCATTGATCTACAGAAGCGAGAAGTGAAAGATCTAAAGCGCGTCGCTGCCTATGCTTCGCCCCTCGCGTGGACGCGACATGCGGTGACACAGACTCTCTCTGTTGTGTGCCATAGCAGAGGGAGATTATCCCGCCGGCATGAGCGGTGCGGGCCTTGGAATAAAAGGAGGAAGTCCCGCTCTATATTTTTTATTCATTAACTAAAGTGCCGAATATCAATAAACACCTACTAAGTTCAAAGAAGGGAAGTGACTGACCATTACACCTAGCTACAAAGCACTTCCACCATCTTACCTTCGTGTTCGGCGATCACTTCTGGATGCTCAGGACCCCAGTCGTCACAGCTCATCATGAACACCTGCTTCAGGCTCTCGACAGCAGTAGCTTTTTCATAGTGCTCTTTCTTCGCCGTTGGCAGGTAGTTGCTCAGCTTTGAGTTATTACGGTGGCTGATCAGACATAGGTTTCCGAAGGAGTCGATACCCTTCGGTAAAATATCTGACGTGGTAATGGGTATGCCGCTCAGCGGATGTTGTGGATAGTAGTGCTCAACTGAGGTGCGGAAAGTAAAGCTAAATCCTTTTGCTCTCTTGCTGATATAGTCCATATTAACTCCATCAAAGACCTCTTTGTTTTTTAGCTGCTTCCAAAGCAGGTAGTCGAGGCGGTTGAAGATAAAGTTCTGAACGTGGGTTCCCTGATTCAGATGCTCTACATTGAAGCTTGTAGATAATGTTCGGTTACCAAAAGTCAATTCGAAGTAATCCAAGGGTTCTGCCGAGCTAAATCGGCCATAGAGGAATCTATCGCTGAGGGCTTCCATGAATTGGATGTAACCTCCGCCAACTAGTGTCAAACTACTGTCAGTATTTTGGTACAGGTAGAACAACGCCCCACTCAGCCAGTGTTTATAAACTTGAGTAGGGAAGGAAACATGGAACATCGAGAGCAACATGATCAGCAGTTGGTTGTCAGCGTCTTCGGCAAAGCTGTTTACATAACCCAAGCTCACCTTTTCTCGCTTATAGCGTTTAAGCCGCTTCAGACTCCAGTCTTCCTCATTTTCCCGTTTGATGACATAACGATCAGACAACATCCGGCACTTAAGTAGATCAAGCACGAACTTGCGGGGCTCTGGGTTATGTTCTGTGAAGGTATCCAGTAGCCGTTTGTCATCCAGGGGGATGTCTTTGACCGTCGTCACCCGCAAAACATGGAGTAGGAAGTTGGGGAAATTGATAACAGAGCTGAAAGTTCCCGGACTTTCTTTGCTATTTTCTTTCTGGCTTGAGCGAAACTGTGGCTTGTTAATAATCGATGCCAGCGATTTTGCTTCCGTGCCTTTCTGCTCTTCGCTGTTGATGGTCAATGCACTGCAAAGACTACCGAATTCCTCAGGGCAGGTTTTCCAATCAGAGCCAAAAACTGTTTTTCTAAGATCCGATTTAATACCGAGCTGAACGTAGCGATCCATCACTGTACACGCATCCCAAATAGTGGCGAATGCGCTGCGCTCGTCATCATCGGAGAGCTGACTCATCAGTCGGGCTTTGAGGACTTCGTGTTTCTCTAATTGCTCGCCACGGTTATTCATGATCTCAAAGTAATGATTAAGATCGGTACCTTCCGGTACGATGACTCGCAGGATCTTGACCTTATTTTGTAGATAGTGGGCAAACAGGTTCAGATTGGATTTTTCCCTTTGTAGATAGCGTCTGGCAACTTCATAAGCAGAGCGGATTCCAGATTCCTCTTGTAACTCAGGTGAAGGATTGTCTCCATTGAACAGCATCCGCAACGTTCGATCTGATTTCTCACGACTATCAAATCCTAGGTTGATCTTCTGAATACCACCGAGATTTACTGCAAACTCATTCTTCAATACCGACAGCAGAATACTCAACGTAGTATGGCGCTGCTGACCATCTATGATCTCGAAACTGTTATCCGTACGTTGATAGGCCACCAGACTGCCGATGTAATAACTGCCGCATTGCTCATCGTCACGAGTAGCAGCATCCATAACATCCTGTAGTAGCTGCTCAACTTCCGGCTCGCCCCAGGCGTAGTTCCGCTGATAGATAGGTATAGTGTATTGACCCTTCTGAAACAATTCGGCAACTGAAATCT
Source organism: Neptunomonas qingdaonensis (assembly GCF_900113275.1). Taxonomy (GTDB): domain Bacteria; phylum Pseudomonadota; class Gammaproteobacteria; order Pseudomonadales; family Balneatricaceae; genus Neptunomonas; species Neptunomonas qingdaonensis. The sequence continues at coordinate 19,441 of NZ_FOOU01000011.1, read as the reverse complement.
CAGCTACCTGTTGAAATTCTTGTTTTGTGGTCATGACTGCAGATACCCCAATGATGTGAATTTTTCGACTAAACCCTGAACGTTCTTCGGGGCATTGAGTTCCGACTTATTCAGCGGTGGGATAATAAAGGCCAGTACTTCATGAGGGTGTAGTGCCTTCTGAATGGTCTTTAATAAGCTATTGTCTTCCAACGCCTCGTTATCGATGGACTCTAGGGCGACCCGTTGTTTTGTCAGACGAATGCTATAACTCCAGATAAAACAGCGTTGGGCGACTTTTTCCAGTTCAACATCACCAAATTTGTCAAAGTAGTAGAGCACGGCGCACTCGAATAAGGTTCGCACGTAGTGGTCCCCAATGCGATTGCGGCCTGAATAGTTGTTGATGGTTTTTAGGAGATCTTTAAGCTCCGATTTATCATGAAGGAACAGATTTTCATAAGTCGCGATGTAGTGTTGGATATACTCGAAGAAGCGCTTACCGTTGAGAAGAGGCTGACCTATCTGAAACGGATAACACATTGTTTGCTGATCCCAATGCCTGACGCTATCGGCATTGTATTGGTCGACCATGTAATCCAACGCCCGCAACGTCTCGGTATGCCGGTATGGCGTTGAACGCAGGTTGACCCCTTTAAAGGCATTAATATGATGACGGGTGAATGCTCGTCCAGAGCTTCCTGCTGTCCAGCTACGCAGGCGAAATAGACTGTCACTCATAATGGTGTGCAGGCTGGTTGCTTTACTGCCCGGTTCTGGGCTGATCTTGCTCTCCCAGATAGCAACACATTGAGTGCGCTCCAGCTCGGTGTTGTCTACCATTTCTCTCAGGTGAAACGCCTTGAGCAGATCATAGGGTTCAAGAGGTTTACCGCGTGCATTCTGGGAGTCGAAAAACTGAAACGCTTCGCTGAGGTCATCAAGTTTAACGCAGATCAATTCACAGCGATTAAGCAGAAAATCGACAAGATACTCGCGATCGGATTCGCTCAACTGGTTGGCGCGGCTGTCGATCACGGCAGCATTGTGGCTAAGGTTTTCGATCGTGATTGGTGAACTAAATACCTGTTCCAGAAGGTTTGGCTGGCATAGCTTGTTCTTGTCTAGCATATGGCACAGTAGCGTCAGGGTTAACAGCCGTTGCTGGCCGTCGACTATCGATAGCTCCTGCTCAGAGCCCTCTAGCGCCTCCTTATGTAACACCACTGTTCCCAGCCGGTAGCGATTTTTGTACCGATGATTGAGCAGGTCGTCAAACAGCTGATTTACATGGCTATCCAGCCATTTGTAGGGCCGTTGGTAGTCGGGAATAACAAGCGGCATCTCCAACATATTTTTTACCGTAACCACTTCTTTGCTAATAATTGGCATTTAATCAAATTCCTTTTAAAAATGGGCATGCCACTGCGTGCAAGTCACTTCCGAGATATATGTACAGCCGGATAGGATAATTGCATACGCACCTTAATACTCCAAAATATTTGGCATCTACGCCGTACCACGACGCCTAAAAATCTCTATTAAACGCACCTATCTTGGATCATTAACGAGGATTGGATTCGACTGCCTGATAGCATCTAGACACTGCTGAAGCTCTTGAGGTATCCACTGAACATCGTCCGCTATCAATGAATTCAAGTACGTAAGTGATTCGTTAGGAAAACGTACACTTAACTCATTCATTAAACGCACCTTCCCTGAAATTTCGATAGCTCGATGCTGAAACCATCCCCCTACCAAGATTGAAAAGGTTATGAACCACTTCATGAACACTTAAAAATCGCCTCATACCTCGCTCCCTTAACTTAGCAAAACTCACCTGCCACTTCTTGCTGGATAATTTTTGCTGTGGGAGGTGTTATCTGTGTTTCATTTAGGCAACGGTACGTATGGAACTGCCATTGCGCGAACCAACCACGTCGATACGTTGGGCCATCTGTTCTTTAAGCTCTGATACGTGGGAAATAATGCCGATGGTACGTCCGGTGGATTGCAGATCGATCAGGGTATTGATCGCCAATTGCAGGGATTCCTGATCGAGGCTGCCAAAGCCTTCATCCACAAACAGGGTATCCAACTGGATGCCCCCAGAACGCTGCTGCACCACGTCGGACAAACCCAGCGCGAGTGCTAGCGACGCCATAAAGGATTCGCCACCCGACAGGGTCGCTACGGGGCGTGGCTTGCCGGAATGGGCGTCGTCAATTGCCAAGTCGAGCCCCGCGGTGGTATTGCGCTTTTGTTCGGCCTCGTTCTGGCGCACCAAGCTGTACTGCCCTTTGCTCATAATACGAAGACGTTGACTCGCAATACTAAGCACTGAATCGAGCAGATTCCCCAACACAAAGCGTTCCAAACTGACCCGTACCTTGCCGTTACCGGAAGCGGCCTTAGCCAGATTGCCAATCACCTCATATTCTTGACGCACCTGTTGCTGGTCCGCTTCTAGCTGCTGAATGCGTTCGTGAATACGATTAAGCAAGACGCATCGGTTGTTAGCTTCCGTCCAGGCGCTGTCTGCGGCTTCAAAGGCTGTCTGCGTCGCCTCGGCCTGTGCCTGCAACGTTGCTAGCTCCGGTAACTGTTTACCCTGTAGCTGTTGCGCTAGCAGTCCCAGCTCTGCGGTGAGTTCTTTGCGCTGATCGTCATAATGACTAACCTCTTGGCGCAGACGGGTAACTAAGGCGTCATCCAATCGGGCCGTCTCAAATTCCGCTTGGGTGGTGAAAGGGCTAGCATCCAAAGTCTGCTGCCATTCTTCGGTGCGTACGCGTAAACGATCGTTAAGTTCGATCAGGTTCTGCCCATGTCCCTTAATAGCCGCTTGTGCATTGGCCTGTGCGAGCTGCGCTGCATTTAACGCCGCCTCAGCCGCCTTATATGCTTTTTCCAACCGCTCAATCTCTGCACTAGTATCCTTGATCGCCTTTTCCAGTGCGTCAGTGCAACGGTACTGTTCCGGCAGGTTCGCTTCTGCCGTTTTTAAAGCACTTTCTGCCAGGGTTTTCTTCTGGTGCAGTTCTGGGAGTGTCTTTTGAATACCCGCTAATTCATCAGTCGTCACTTTGAACGCTGCTTCCTGCGTTTTCTGATCCTGCTTGCGCTGCGTAAGTGATTTCTCATCTTTATCGATCTGGTCGAGCTGAGATATGAGACTCGCGTGCGCCTGCTCCATATCACTCACGTGGCGCTGCGCATCATCACCCAATTGGGTAACTAAGTCTACAATAACAGTCTGTTTGGCTATCACTGCAGACTTATTGTTTTCAAGCTGCTTATCGGCTTCGTTACGGGCCGTGGCCGCGCGACTTTGTTCGCTGCGCGCCTGATCAACGCCATCCTGATCGATATCGCTGGCATCCTCAGAACGAGTAGCGAGTTGAGGATGATCTGCGCTACCGCAGACAGGACAAAGCTCATCTTCACCCAATTTTTCAGCCAACAGAGCCGCCTGATTTTTACGCAACAGCAGTTCTAGCCTATCGGCTTTTTCTTCAGCTTTCTGATATTCAACTAGACAATCGGTAAATGCTATTTGGGCTGTTTTTTCAGCGAGCTGTAATCGCTGGAGTTCGGTATTGGCTTGATCCAAATTCTTTCGCAACAGCAGTTGAGCCTTTGCGGAAAGTTGTTGCTCTGTAATCTGAGCTTTCTGGGCGGTGCTTTGTCCCAGCGCCTCTATTGATAGTTTGATCTGCTCTATCTCATGTTCTTTAGTAACGAGAGCGCTTTCCAATGCGGCGTGCTGTGTTTTAGCCTGTTCGAGTTTGGCATGGGCAGCGAGATCCGTAGTTTGCAATTGTTCATATTGACTGAGGATGCCTCGGTATCCATCCAGCTGTGTTTCACGCTGTTTTAGAATATCTCGCTGTTGGTAGGCGGTACCGGCGGCCGTCATCGCCTGTTCAGCTGCTTTTGTTTTGGCTAAGGCTTCAACTCCGGCACTCTTGGCCGTAGTAATATCGGTATTTTTCTGCTGTATATCCTTACCGGTCTCCTGCACCGAACGCCAGGTCGGAGCAATCACAGTAGCCTGTTCTGCACGTGTGTATTGCGTCCGTTTGACTTCGTTGTTGTCTCGCTCCATAACCAAGCGATTAAGCGCATCCTGCTTTTGCTTTTGCTGAGCGAACTGCAGCTGCAGATCGCTGGCCGCCTTGAGCTTATTATTTTCCTCTAGCCGGTGTTGATCCGCTTGAACTTTAGTCCTTGTGCACTCTCCCAACAGCCCATCGGATTCAATAATTGCTTCACCCAACGCCGCCTGATCGGTAACCTGAACCTCCAGCAAAGCCTCTTGTTTGTTCTCCTCAAACTTTTTGTGCTTTTTATCGATGTCACTCGCTCGGGCTGCCAGCAGCCTTTCTATCTCAGAAAAAATTTCGGTCTGGAACAGGGTTGAAAGAATGGTTTGTCGGTCCTTGGAATTGGCTAACAACAGTTCGCGAAACCGCCCTTGTGGCAAAACCATGACCTGCTTGAATTGACTGGCACTCAGGCCGATTGTTTTAACGATTTCTTTGTCAGCATCACTGACCTTTTTAGCAACTAACGTTTCCTCAGTGCCATCAGCAAGAACCTGACGTAGATGGGCGGAAGGTTTTTCTTCTGTTTCGCCTCCCCCTTTTTTTGCGGGACGCATCTGACTGGGTATCCGCTTAATGCGGTAGGTTTTTCCACGAATACTGAACTCAAGAGCTAGTTCCGTCAGAGTATCCGCATCAGCATGATCACATCGAAGCCCTAAATCCTTACGTTCCTTATCAGTTGTCTCTCCATAGAGGGCATAACAGATAGCATGTAGTATTGAAGATTTACCAGCTCCTGTGGGACCGTCAATCAGAAACAGAGGGTTCTCACCCAGATCAGCAAAATTGATGGTCTCTTTGCCTGCAAAGGGGCCAAACGCCTGAATCTCTAGTTTTTGCAATTTCATTCTTTGCCCTCCATAGCCGTACGTGCTTCCATAATGACTCCATGTAACAACACGGTTTGCGCGTCGGTCAGCTCCGTATCCATCACCTGCGTGAAAAAGTCGGCAAACACCTGATCTTCGCTGCGCTCGTTATCCACATTAGCGACAAGTTTACTACCACTGCTGATGGAAAATTGTGTCAGTTCCATCTGCAAGGTGTTGGGATAAACCAGACGTAACCGCCCGAGTGGGTCGAGCAAATCATGTTTATCGGTTAAGCGTGCCAAGATGTAATCTTCCGTCGCAGAATCGCTCTTCGCCTGCTGAATCAAATCCTCAAGCTCGCCTTCAATGACCCGCAGGTTGTGCTTTGGGGTCAGCTTAAGGTGCTGTTGTGAAACAAACCCTTTGTCGTTCAACTCAACCAGACAAACACCTTTGTTCTGTTGATGTTCGGAAAAGGAGTACTTCAACAGGGATCCACTGTAACGGATGTGTTCTTCCCCTTTGTATTGAGGCCCGTGCAGGTGCCCCAGCGCCACATAATCAAATGAAGTCAGTGGCTGGTAGGAAACTCGATCCGCACCGCCGATAGACAGCGGACGTTCTGAATCACTCTCTGTCGCCCCGTCTATAAAGCAGTGACTGATTAAAACCGCAGGAATACCTGGGGTTCTTGCCTGGCGTGCTATTTCTGCTAAATGTGTATGTGCCTCGTCATAGGTTTTTACTTCACATCCATACGCCTCACGCACCTCAACCGGATCGTGATACGGCAAACCAAAAAAGTGTACTGGGCCGCTATCCGTATCGACCTGCACCGGCTGAGCTACTTCGCGAATATCACCCAGGATGTGCAAACCTGCCTGGCGCATATATTGGGAACCAAAACGCAGCCGTTTAGCACTGTCGTGATTGCCTGAAATCATGATCACGGGAATCGATAGATCGCGGGTAAAATCTTCCAGAAAGACGTTTAGCGCATCCACAGCTTCGGCCGGAGGCACTGAGCGATCAAAGATATCTCCTGCAATCACCAGCGCATCGACATTGTGCTGAACGGCATAGTTTTTGATTTGCTTTAATACGTGAAGCTGATCATCCAGCAAGGATACGTTCTGAAATAACCGACCGATATGCCAGTCGGATGTGTGTATAAATCGCATAGATGGTTCATCCCTAAATATGGTTCATTACATTAGAACCCTCAGACTGTCCCGGCGGTCGGCCCTGTGGCTAGATACATGTTTTCGCTATAAATCACCATAGATGGTGCCATAACTTCTACTTTTATCCTTTTTTAAAAAAGGGAGGATTACCCACCCACTGCCTTAAGTATTGTCCTGCAAAGTAGTTACCTTCTGCATCACAGACTTTAATAACCCGCGAAACTTAGCATCGGTAATACAATAGTGTTCGCTGATTTTCCCCGAGGTAAACGAACCGACTTCAATCACTACAACTCATGACTAAGAACCAGTGATGGCAAACGACGAATTTAATCAATCAGAAAGCTTTTTGAAAATTCAATTAACTACTATCGGGATAACCCAACACTGTTACCCCAGCGTGCTCTGAGATAATAATTTCCATTTCATTGAGTTGAATAGCCTGTTGTTTTAACCGCGAGTTCACTGGATAGATAAGCTGCTGATTGCTTGAACCACGCCATTGCTGATAGGTGTCTCGTAAAGTCTCATCATAACGCCCCGCAATGATTAAATCTGCATGGTCACTGAGCGTATCCCATAACCCTTTTTGATCCAGCTCGCTAGGTTCATAGCCGGTATAAACCATGATAGATAACTCGGTTTGTTGGCGTAGAGTTTGTATTAGCCATTGTGTATTTGCAGCTTGCTGCATTGGCTCGCCACCTAGCAGGGTTATGCCGTCAATGTTTTTCGTATTGCAGATTCGCTGTAGCAATAACTCACGTTCGAGTAACTGCTTAGCCTTACTTGGCCACATGTCTTTATTCCAACAATTTCTGCAGGCCAACGAGCAACCTTGCAACCAAATAGTAAAGCGCTTACCAGGGCCATAAATATGCGTACATGGCTCTATGTGAGCAATATTAAACTGAGTGCCAAAATCCATATTAAACGGACCTTGTACACACAAGCTGGATATTGCCATTCACGTATTTTTCTTTCACTAAATAACCCTTTGCCTTAGCTTCTGCTATTACTTTTCGACGTGTAGTCTCTACCCTTGCGACACGCTCTTCTTCTAGCTTCTCGCGTTCTATAGCTGCTAAATGTTTTAAATTAATTTGGTATTGAACTGCATACTCATTTTCTAATTCTTGTAAAAAGCTAGCGACAGGTTTGTAATTTTTACTGGTATATTGCTTTGAAATAATTTGAGCATGTATTTCATCAGAATCATGATTTAATAGGAAAGTATGATTAACTTTCCGAAAATACTGGCGCCCCCAATAATCATTCCGATTAGTCAGAATATCACCAACAAGCAGCCCTCCCCGTTGGCGATATTGATTTAAGTTAAGTTCCGTAATCAAAACCGGCTCATAACCGAGCTCAGAAAGTGCGCTCAACAATACCGTTTGTACAACAAATGGGGTAGTCGTTTTTATCACTGCACTCATTTTCAACCCCTCTTATTACTAACAAGGTTACTGTGTTGAACGGTCGCTTGCTGGTAATACTCATCCGTTGTTTTCACACTGACAACATTGAAACCTTGATCCATTAACTCTGCTACGGCGTCTATACAAGTATCACCTTTAAAACCATGGGTTTTTGCTGTCAGTTTACCATTCCCATCAATGGTCAAAATAATTTGCTGTTCTGCCATGACTACCCCCTATTTCCTGGTGCACAGAGTTTAGCTTTCAAACGCTCCGCATCAACTTGTGCATCTTGAAACTGTGAAACATCAACCACTACAAGATAGCGTTGATTTCCCTCTCGCATGAGTTGTAAACCGTTTTGAGGGAGTTGTTCTGTCGGCCAATTGATCTCCAAATCTTTATTTTCTTCTAACCTGAGCTGCTGGCTCAGGTGATCTTGTGATACAACCGGGGCAATAAAATAATTGCCATAGGCTAGAAGCTGCTCTCGTGCGTTAGTCAGCTGTTTTTCGGCATCCATCAAACGCGCATCTAGTTCATTTAGCTTACCCCTAAGCTCATTATTTTTCTTTTTCGTTCGAATAAACACCTGATGTAGTGATGGGAAATTCTTACGTTTCACTTTGTTTGCAAAAAACTTTTCAAGCTCTACTTGCGACAGATCGCTGGGTAACTTTGTTCGTTCCGCTTCTACAAGGCTACTGACAAGCTGTTCTAGTTCTAACAGAGCCGCTTGCTCATTTTGAGTCTGTTGTTCAACTAGCTGTAATGCATGCTTATCTATATTCGATTTAGATGTACCGACTTGAGTTTCAGCATCTAGAACCGTTTGGTTGAGTTTTATCTTCTTCTCATTCCACTTTCTTTGTGCTTCTGCATTGCTGATTTCTTGTTCTGTTCGCTGCTTGTTATTAGCAATTGCTATGGCTATACCTTGTAATGCTTGCAGTTTTTCAGATCGCTCAGCATGTGTAGCGTGTAAACAGTCCCATTCAGCAAAAGCCTCAAGTTGTTGTTTCAGCTTTTTATTCTGTTGCTTTTGGCCTAAAACGAACTGCCCTATAAACTGGCGTATTAACTCAGCTACACTACTTTGCTGTTGCTCAAGATTAGCTAGCTTAGCGAGTTGTTCATCTACGATCTTTTTCCATTGGTTTTGCGCTAAGCTCCACTGCCTATGTAGAGCATCTTCTTTAGCAGAGTCAGGAAAATAAGGAGGATGACGCTCCACTGTATATTGAATAACTGACGCTAATTGCTCCTTTATCCACCCGGTTTGCTCCTTAGCTAACACTTTGATATCCGTATTAAAGAAATCATCAAAACAGTGTGTATAAATAGGAGAAATAACGCGCTCCCGATGCTCCTTACAAATAAAGGATTGCTTAATATCGGCGGCAAATTTGACTGTTCTACTTTGCAGCTGGCCTATGTTCGATTTTTTATCTAGCTGCCACTTGGCCTGCCGGTAATTGAAATATACCCATAGATCAATATCTGTTACCTGTTGATCATTAAGCTGCAACGCCCAATTGCTTTGTGCTGTATTAACGCTTTGAGGCAACAACCAGTAAGTTTGCTTCACCTGAACTAAGTTCGGCAGGCTTTTCTCCGTCAATGAGACTTGACCTTGTTGCTCAATGACTTTCTCAGCCAGTGCGGACTGATCTACTGACAGTAAGGCAAAGGAACGGCTATCACTTTTGGGGCTCAGTTGCTGTAATAATTTATCGTCGGAACTGACTAACGTATTAAAAGCACTGTAGGGTTCAATATCGAAATAACGGTTAAGACCATTTTTACTTTGATAGCTATGATTAACGACTATAGAGCTATTGATAGACTGAGCTTTTTTGGTGCTGTTTATGCTAAATTCTTTATCACATTCCTGCCAAAATAAATGACAGAAACTACGATAGCTATCATCGACTTGCCGTTTATCGAGCAAGATTTGATAGGCCTCATCAGTCAATGCCCCTGTTAGCAAACATCCAGATTTTTGTAACGTATTTTGGTCACGAATAATCAAGGCGCCTTGCTGCCTTGTACCTGTGCGCAGTAAGCACCGAGACTGCAATTGATCAATAGCGCTAGTATTACTATGCTCTGTACCCAAACATAAAAATACGCGTAAGCCTTGGTCCGCTTTACGTTGTAAAGCATTGATCACCTGTTGGTTATCTAATATATCCATCGCAAGCAGTAGAGTACTCCTTGCTTGTTGAATAAAGTCGATAAGTGCATCTACTTTAAAAGGCTTAAACCAGTCATAATTCATTGGCTCTATGTCATTATTCGTATCAACAAAGACTAATGGCAAAGGCTGCTGACGGTAATCAATTTCAAAGATTTCTTGTTTTTTAGCAATTAGGCTCATAGTGCAGCCTCCTCAGAAAAAGTCTCAATAAATACTTTCAGATATTCAGGAAGATTAGACTTCACGATAGGGGTAAAGCTGGGATGGCCCTTTACTTGCCAATCATTTGCATTTTCCTCTGCAAAATCCAAGCCTGTACTCAGCTTCCAAGCATGTATATTTCGTGCGGTTTGAAATATCCAATAACGATCATGATTTTCTGGGCGCTTGTGTTCAAAAAACTCAAACTGCCAGTTCTCTGGAAGCGACTGATTATTCTGATTTTTTGAAGTAAATAACACACCTGAATCACAGCGAGTGGAACTAAATAACCTAAACAACAAACGCTTTTGCAAGTTCGTTTGATAATAACGATCAGAAATGATCAGCCGTTCAATACTTTCGCCACCCGTTAAATGCGATACCACGTCGGTGAAGCTAAAGCAGTCGCCTTCAGATAAATGTAATGGTAGCGCTGAACCTTTCGCCTGATCTGGCACTAGGTCAATGCTGGCTGCAGCATGCCAAAAAGCCCTGGTTTTACCATTTTTTTGTAATAATTGCAGAATGCTGTGCTGGGTGAGTGGCGCAATATCATAATCAATAACAGCTTTGTTTTTCAGCCAGCGTTGTTGAGCGCTATCTGCATCCAAAGGCGTCACATGGTCATGATCGTAAAAGTGCTTTACCCATGCCTCCTGCCAATAGATTTCAGTTCCTTGTAACGGCTGTATTGCTAATTTTGAAACCTGTTTAACACTGAACTTACCGAGCGTTTGAGTGGCAAGTTCGCTAGTAGGTAGCTCAGAAAGGGTAAATTGATCCAAGCTGTTATAGTTATTAATTAAATCTTGCAAAGGCAGTTGCAGCAACTTGGTTTTTTCATTCCATTCACCGTTCAGGACAGACGCGACCACTTTTTTCAAATGGGTATTCTGCTCAGCTCTAGCGGAGAATGTAAGTTTCAATGTACATTCAATATTTGCAACACTGTTCCGTTGATTTTTGCTTTGTTGTTGAATACTCAACTGTCCATTGATTGAGATGTCGCTGCATCTATCACTTAACCCCCAGATTAATGTCGCTTGGCTTTTGTTGATGTGCTGACATACCACCTCAACATCTAATATTTCCCCAACAAGATCATCCTGTTGTTGGCTGAGACCGTTATAAGCTTTGCAGCTGAATTGTTCCTTACAAACATATCTAAGACGGTGGACATCTTCTTTATTATGCAAAATTTTATACCTATCCAGCGTAGTGTTTGACGAAAAGGCATTGATACGCTGGATAAGCAACGGTCTATCAGCAATGAGCGGATCTTCGTGACAATACCAAATGTGGTACAGACCACGCTCAATAGTAGGTAGTTGCTTTGTTGTAATGACCTGTCGGCCTAATTCCGTCAACTCACCCTCTTCTGAAATTACATCTAATTTCTTCAAGTATGCCGATAATCGTGGCGGTAGTTGAGGCTCCTCTTGTTTTAATAACATCGCAATATCTGGCCTGTCCTGCATGACTTTCAACGTGGCAATGACGGGGTAACAAGTAAGCAATAGAGGCCTGCTAAGAACTAAATAATCACGATTATCAAGAAGCACAGACTTGTTTTTCTGTTTAGGGATCTGTTCAGGCGTTTTCGTCTTTTCGCTACCAGCTGTTTTTCTTTCAGAGAGGCGATGCTGTTCTCCGATTGATATTTTGAAGTCACCCAAACTTTTGACTGCGTCCTTCTTCATTTTAATGTCCCTTTCATCACTGCACTTCCAGCAGCCAATTTATGTAGCTCATCTGTTTTTGATTTTTCAGCAAAATAATGATGGCAACCGATTATTACTAGCTGGTATCTCGCTCGAGTAATAGCCACATTAAGCCGATTGGGTGAGTCCAAAAAACCATCGCGCTGGTTGTTTACCATCGATAACATCACAAGGTCCGCCTCTTGACCTTGGAAGTAATCGACTGTGGCCAGTTTGATACTGACGCCTAAATACTCAAAACGAGCATAGTGGCTTTGATTGCCCGGAAGTTTTTTAAGGGCTTCCCTTAACCCTTTTTCTTGCCCTTTGTAAAAGGTCAAGATAGCCACACTATAAGATTCGTTGTCACAATTTTTTTTGTCTTTAGCCCAGTCGCAAAACGCCTGTAGCTCTTCTATAACAGCATTGATTTCAGCTGTGTTGTGATTACCCTGCACTCGCGCTTTTGATTGATTACCCTGAACATCTAACCAAATGTTATGGTTTGAATAGCGGTTGTATTGCCATAGCCGCTTAGCTTCAACGCGGTTGCCATCTTTTAGTGAGTTACCTCCATAAAACTGTTGGCTAGGAAAACGTGAAATATCTGGATGCATCCGATGCTGATAGGTCAAGGTAGTATGTCGAGCCGTTTTTTCCCTGTCGTCAAAACCCTGGTTAATCGTATTGGGAGTGTCGTTTTTCCGCTTTTCTATACCGGAACCCGCTAACGCTTCTAACACAGAGGGGAACGCAATATTCTGCAATGAGAATACCCTACCTTCGACTTGCTCAGATTTAGGTATCAAGCGCTCAACGGTAGTTTTATAATTTTTTGTCTTCTTAACAAATCCTTGCGATAAGCGGAGCCAGTAAAGGCGTTCCAATCGCCAACAAACTTCATCGGCCCAACCGGAGGTTTGTAGCCGCTCATAAATAATTTTATGGATTTCACTAGCGTGACCGTATTTCTGTTGTTTTTGCTTAATGTGTTGTTTTTGCGCAAAGTGTTGCTGATGTGCGAACGCCTGCGCTTGGCTTGACCAATTTCCATCAAGAACAATAGCGTCTGCTGGGAGCAGTGTTTGTATTTCTTGATAACAGATTTCTTCTATAAAACAGAGATTGTGTTGCCACAGTGCCATTGAATTCAATTTGAGCTGAGCGGGGTCCACACCGTACTGCTTGCTAACAATCAGCACTTGCTCTAAACCTTGCTGATGCAACCCCATTCTTCGCACTTTAATCTCAGCACTCAGTGCCTTAGCCACAGAAGATGAGACAACTTTGATCAACTGTTTGTTATAGGGCTTATGTGCATCGCCACGTAACTCTTCTAACAAGAAACAAGCCTCTTGCAGAGATCTATTGAGGGTAGTATCCGGGGTGTTTTTATAACCCGGTTTCAATAATAAATTTTCTAAGTTAGCGACGATTTGCTCACGATCAGTAAAAGGTGATAATTGACGAATATCGCCTACTAAAATGTGTTTGGCGGCATAGCGTGCTGGAACCAAAAACTCTTGCAACGGCGTTTTACTACATTCATCAATAATCATCACATCAAAGGACGCTTTATGCTTATCGATATCAACATCGTTGTCATTAAATAAGCGCATGATACCTATCGTCGTACCACACACCAGGTTGGCACTATCTACCAGCAGTTGCTTACTGAGTGGGGCGTTTAGCTCCAAATCTAATGCTTGCAGTTGATTATCAAATTGATAATGTTTAACACCTAGCGCAGTGCTTTCACTACCAATACGAAGAGCAAAGACTTCTCCTTGCAGGTCATTACTATCTATCCGTTCTAGCACATTGTTTATTGCCGCATGTGTAGATGCTGTTAGCAAAATGCGCTTACCTTGACGAACTAACTGGACAATTAATTCAAGAATGGCGGTAGTTTTACCCGTTCCGGGAGGTCCGTCTAAAACAGCAAAGTCAGGTGCCGCGAGGGCTTTACATACAAACTCACGTTGCTCAGCACAGCCATCAAAACCAATATCCGTAAGCACTTGCCATTGAGTTTCATTTAATTGCGCAGCTAAAAATTCGGGCCAGTGTTGTTTCTTTCTATCGACAAATAATGACACTAGACCATTTTGGTATGGGTTTGGTGCCCGTATTAACTCGTCGATGGCATCTTGCTGCCTCTTAAGTTGTAAAGTATCGGCTTTTGCTTTTATTTGACTGTGACTGGGATAAACCGATTGCCTATTCGGCGGACGTGATGCGGCCAACAACAATTGCCGTTCTTCATTACGAGTTTTAAGGATACGGTACGCAACACTCATGTTTTTTTTATTAGCATCCAAAATTACAGCATTGTCGCTAAAAAAGTAATCGAGTGCAGATTTACCTGAGCCATCATCCTCATTAGATTCTAATAGTTGTATCCATTTTTCTTTAATTTCTTGTTTTTCTATATTGAGTATTAAATTTGGATGCGTCAATAAAGAGATATTAGCAAGCTGAGATGCTGTGCTTGTTTGGGCCGAGAGTTTTAGCGTTTTACCTTCCCGACTCAGTTGCCAGTGTTCAGGTTTCAGGGGTTGATGCTTAAACAGTAATTGCGATAGCAGCACATCAGAGAATACTTGCTCGGTAATATCCTTGAGTTCACAGTCGTGCAATCCCTGCACCTTGTCTTTGCAATACAGAAACCAATGATTACCGCTTTGTTGATGAGAATACGGACTAAGTGCGTGCTGCTCAAACTGGCTGACGATCTCGAAATCTATAGCTTGGCCATCAACAAGTATTTTGGCATCATCACTTTCAACCACTCCTGTAATCGTCAGTAATGACTGTTGGTACTTTTTGATGACGTGCCGAACACCATTAATGGTCAGTTCACTATTATCAGTGAAGTTTGGCATGAGAGGCGATATTTTAAGTTGGTAACCAAGCCATGAAATGAGTTCGGTCGAATCAATATCTTTAAGCTGAATTTCGTGCCGGTTATCTCGTAGTCGATAATCATCACTATTGAGATCAATAGTCCGACGATACTTTCCTTTACCAATGATAACAGGCTCAGCAGTATCTGATTCAAAGTCGCTGTCTAATGGAGTACCGTCATCTTCACTCACTAGCTGATACCAATCCTGATCTCTGGATATAAGCTGCATAGTCGTAAGCGGTATTAGCTCAAAAACCCTATTTTTACAGTTAATGAAGTAGTTGCTATTACTTACAGGCTGCCACTCGCAGATAATTTCTTTGTCTCGAAAAGCATTGATGCTATTTTTGATATAGTGTCGAAAAGGCATTAACCCATCGCGTGTAGCAGCACGCAATGCCTCTCCACTATGCTGTTTAGTCGCTAGTGCTTCAAAGAATGGATTGGCCATGGGTTAACTTCCAATAAATGGATTTTCGAATTCAGATTTAAGGCGTGGTTTATCGTCAGAACTAGTAAGCTCTAACCTTTCCGGCTCTGCACTGCTGGCAGGTACAGCACGACCCTTTGCCCATTTTCTTGTGGTATCGATAAGTTCGTGCATAGTTTTAGACAAAGGACTGGTATTAAGGATAGCGCCGCTAATATGCTCTGCTGTTAAATCAACGCCTTCATCAAAGGCAACAAACATAGATTCTTTAATAGCCTCCTCCAACTCCGCACCAGTGAAGCCCTGACTTTTTGTGGCTAGTTTCCCAATTTCTTGCTCAGTAAACTCATCAACGCGGTTACGATTACGCAAATGAATTTGAATAATCTCTTGGCGGTCGTTTAAGCCTGGCAGGTCAACAAAAAATATTTCATCAACTCGACCTTTACGTAATAACTCAGGTGGCAGTTGTGAAATATTATTGGCTGTTGCAACCACAAACACTGGCTTTTCTTTTTCTTGCATCCAAGTCAAAAAGCTACCAAGCACCCTCGCAGTTGTACCGCCATCTGAACTACCGGAGCTTTGCATACCGGACAAACCCTTTTCTATCTCATCTACCCAAAGAATACTGGGTGATAATGCTTCTGCGAGCTGCAGAGCTTGACGCATGTTGGCTTCGGATTGCCCTACGATACCGCCATATATTCGCCCCATATCCAAACGTAAAAGTGGCAATTGCCAAGCATTGGCAACCGCTTTTGCTGCAAGGCTTTTTCCTGTACCTGGCAAGCCAAGCAATAACACGCCTCGTGGATATTCTAAGCCGAAATCTTTCGCATTTTGAGTAAATGCTTTACGACGTCGGTTTAGCCACGCTTTTAGATTGTCTAGTCCACCAATATCGTCGAGCTTCGCAGTTGGATGAAAATATTCTAAATGCCCATTCTTACGAATAATTTGCTCTTTTTCTTCCACAATAAACGGGATTTCTGCTTCAGTAATGCGTTTCTTTTCACATGCAGCTTTGGCAAAGGCTAATTGAGCTTCGCTAGTAGACAAACCCAGAGCCGAATTAAGCAATTCATTACTTGGCTGAAAATCTCGCTCTTCAACGTCAAATCGCTGCTTAGCTTGCTCGGCCAATTTTCGTAATTCACTTATCCCAGGTAATGGCATTTCCAATACTTGAACGTCTTTTTCCAGCTCAACAGGTAAATAAGGGATCGGTTGCGACATAACGATAGTCGTGTTTTCAATACCCCTGCCTGCCATTGCTATGGCAAAGCTGCGTAAGCGATTAATTAGCTGATATTCGGATTCAATTAGATTTGGATGAAAATCTTCGAGCAGCACAAGACTGTTAGCAACAGGATGTAATAGTTCGTCATCATCTTCCATCTCACCATTGAGCCAACTTAGTACTACATGCGGTTGCTTGGTCGCTTCAGGAAGTATTGGCTCTAGATTTTGCATATTTCGTAGGCCATTTGTACGATCCCAAATAAAAGCCTGTCGATTAGTGACTTCTGCCGCTCGTAAAATTTCAGCGCGAATTCTTAATGTATCATGGCTAATGACCTGAATGATTGGTGCACCAGCTCGGATATTGAGAGCAAGTTGCTTTGAAAACTCCATGTAAAAACCCTGTATTCAGATAATAAAAACGGCACTAGTGGTTGAACAAAAATAAGTAGTAACCTGATGATAATGGTAAGTTTATTTCCGTAAAAACCACATAATCATAGGAAACAATAGCAGACACATGACCTTTTTGTTTGTACTCAGCTAAGTATTTTTCTTTGCCCTCTATGCCAGCATAGTTGTCGCGCCATCGTTTGGTTAAATACAAACGAGCGCCGGTCGGCGAGAACAGGCGAATTTCCTTGACGATGGCCTGTAGGGGGAGGCCCTGGTTGGCGTGTCACGGTGCGGATGGTGAGGTAGTGTTTGATATGTCATCTCAAGCCCCTCGCGCCTGGGTGGTGATCGAGGTGACGCAGCGATCACCGCGGCGCTGACGGGTCGCTCCGTCCAGGCCGCACAGTGCCGCGACCCATGCGGTGACACAGACTCTCGGCAGTGTGTTTCATAGCAGAGAGGGATCATCTGGCCGGAGTGAATAGCTCATATATCTATGTCCGAATAATTGTACTCCCCCCTTCTTTTGATATCCCCCGAGAATTGAGGGACCTATAAGCCTAGCCCATGACCCTAAGCTCCCATTAACAGACAAATCCAAGACGAGTGTTTCTGAACCGAAACTGCCGGCGTGTGCCGTTATGACATACGTATTGGCAGAACAAACTATTGTATGCCATAATGGCAACAACACTAGATGTGTCATCTCAAAAGATGAAACTCAGCGTTCGCCACTGATGGCGTAAAACTAGAAGAAAGAACCAAGAGGAAGACCACAATGACCACAGTAGCACCAAAAGATACACGGCTTGTAGCGCGTGTTCCGCAGGATGTTCAGGAATTTGTAAAAAATGCTGCGGACCTATCCGGCGCTACACTCTCTCAATTTATTGTCGAAGCTGTTACAGCCAAAGCTCGTGCAATCGTTGAGAGTGAAAAAAATATTCGTCTCACGCTCGCTGGGGCAGAAGCTGTTTTTTATGCACTGGATAATCCGCCACCTATTAACGATGCACTACTAAGTGCAGCACAACGCTTTAAAAAGCAAGGTGGATTTAAATATGCTAGTCACGGAAATACTCAATCCTAAAAAACATGACCGTAATGGTTTTGATTGTGGCGTAGAAGCATTAAATAAATTTATATCCAAACAGGCTAACCAGTCGAGTAGTCGCTCACTGACAAAAACCTTTGTCTTAATAGAAACCGATAATCCATCTAGGATTATTGGTTTCTATACGCTTGCTTATGCCAGCGTAAGCGCCCCTCAAGGCTTTTCGCCGCTGAAAAACTATCCTCACCCCGCGCCTGCACTCAAGTTGACGCGTATGGCTGTACACGTAGACTCTCGTGGTAATAAGTTCGGGGAACAAATGTTATTAGATGTAATTAATAAAACCGCCATGACGGCTAATGCTGATAACCCTGCCGCTGTCATTGGGCTGTTTGTTGATCCTAAGCATCAAGCGATCGACTTCTATAAAAAATATGGATTCATCGATGCAGCATCAGATCAAGGCGAACTGCTTTATATACCGATTCAACATTGCATAACATTATCAGCAGACCCTTAATGCCGGTTTCGATATGATTTCAGGGGCTTGAAGTCTCTATCCACTATTCATCCCAGGCCGCTAAAAATAAATTCCGTTCCTCGTCACCTGTTGCGCGTAAATACACCTCGGTGGTCTTGGTTGAACTGTGCCCCATCGCTTTAGCCAACAAGTGAATCGGGACCGGTCTCGCGGCTGTCATCATGGCGACCCCATAAGCATGACGCAGCCCTTTGCCGGTCGCTTGATCTCCGTGAATACCGGCGCGGGCCATTACCCTCTTGACCAGACGATAGGCGGTGGAACGGCTCATCGTCCAGAGCGGCGTGTGTAACGTGTCCGGGTCTTTTTGCAACCGACGAATCCCAAAGACGCGATCCAGTCTCTTCAGTAAAGGCCACGAGACCGGTACCGCCCGATATTCGGGCAATTTTTCACGCCCCCGCCGGTCGTGACGGCGTTTTTTGAAGGTCCGGAAGACGATGAGGCCTTCGCTCCATAATACCCGTTGGGCGCTGGTTTCGCGTGCTTCCGAAGGACGGCAGCCGGTATCGTGCAGCAGCTGGCAAAACAGGGCCCGCGCGGGCGACTCGTCCTGGACCGCGCGTAAGTAAGCGTGGCGCTCGGCTTTGGTTAAATACAAGCGCGCCGGTCGGTGAGAACAGGCGCATTTCCTGGACGATGCCCTGTTGGGGGGTGTCCCTTGCTGGCGTGTCACGGTGCGGAGGGTGGTGCGGTAGTGTGTGATGCGTCATCTCAAGCCCCTGGCGCCGGGGTGGCTGTCGGAAGTGCGGCGAAGAGAAAAGCGCGGCGCTGACGGGTCTCTCCTCCCCTGCCACGATTCTACTCGACAACTGCGGTGACACAGACTTACTGACATATGGTATCAGGCATTTCAGGCCAATAAACGCTTGAAAGACGGCGGGAAAGTGTCGATAGAACTAGTGGCGATTCAGGCATCAGGAATTCCAAGCATAAAAATGTATGGTTCCCCTCATGATTGCAACACAGATTTGTGATCATGAGGTGGTTTTGCGCTAATGTATTCGGAGTCTTTAATTAGGAATGTGTTATTCCCGCTCCACGATGAGCATCCGCGCCAGATAGCCCTTAAAAAGCCGGCAGCTTTTCACAGCTGTTTTTTATGACAGGTTTGCCACCCGGACGGTCAACCGTTTTCATCATCACGCTCTATTATTGCAAACCCGATTAAACCTGTTGTGCCTGATAAGGCTCATTCTTACTTAAAACAGCATAGGCTATCCGCGACAACTTGTTCGCCAGTGCAATGCATACCACATTA